>JAZUKJ010000109.1:0-53086 GCA_045643225.1 Treponema sp.
GTATTCAGGATTCTTATAAAGATTCAGATAAAAATAATTTCCATAATTCTCCCGGCCAAAAAGGTCAATAATGAAAGTCTTCCCAATCTGACGAGCTCCATTAACCAAAAGACATTCTTTATTTTTATTTTCTTTCCAATCTTTTAGCATCTCATAAAATTTTCGTTTGAGCATATTCCACCTTTACCTAGATTATAGCCGATTTATAAAAAAAATGCCACGAATTTGACAATTGATTCACCAAAATTTGCCACGAATTTGACAATTGATTCACCAAAATTTGCCACGAATTTGACAATTGATTTACCAAAATATGCCACGAATTTGACAATTAGCCCGCCAGAAAATGCCACGAATTTGACAACTGGAATCTATTTTCAAAAAATCAAAAAGCCCCTATAATATTCTTATGGAAAATATTGTTATCTACACTGACGGGGGATGCTCCGGTAATCCTGGGCCCGGTGGATGGGGTTGCGTTATTATTGACGGTGAAAATGAAATAAAGCTTAGCGGCGGTGAAAAAATGACCACCAACAACCGCATGGAACTTTGCGCCGCCATCAACGCGCTGGACGCCGCCGTGAAAAATCCGGACTGGAGAAGCGGAAAGATTGAGGTCTACTCCGACAGTCAGTACGTGAAAAACGGAATCACCAGCTGGATTAATAACTGGAAAAAGAATGGATGGAAAACCGCCGCAAAAAAACCGGTCCTGAATCAGGATTTGTGGATTGCATTGGATGAACTCTACAATCAGCTGGACATTGAGTGGAAATGGGTCAAAGGTCACGCCGGCCACAAGTATAACGAAATCTGCGACCAGCTTTGCAAAATGGAAATGGGAAAATATCTGTAACAGGAATTCCTGCCAAACCTGTGTTACGGTTGCAAAAAAAAGCTGTCCAAAAAGTCAGATTCGCGTGGTCATGCATTCGCCGATATGACAAATGCCCACGGACATGGTGGTTTCCACAAGTTCAGCCACCACAATCTTTACTTTTTGGACAGCCCCTTTTATATCAAAGCTCTTCTGCCTTTATTGCAAAAAGTTTTATACCTTCGTTTACGAACTTCGCCTTTACGCTCTTGATGATTTCCTTAACCGGTTCCAGCTGTTCATCCTTTATGTAGCTGAACATAACAAAATTGGTTTCAGGCCAGGTCGTGTTTCCCATTTTGTAATCATCCCCGCCACGTCCAAAGACTTGGGGAAACGTTGTGTACAACATATCAGGAATATAATTTTCCAAAGCCTCGATTATATCTTCCTCAACAGATTTGTTCGCCACAATCTCTATTCTGTACATCCTTTTACTCCAATAAAAAATCGCTTCGTAATTCAGGATACCTCCAAAAGAATCTTCCGGAGGCTCCATCCTGTTTGCGTTCTAAAGCTGCTCTTCGGCCTTTTTGATTTCAAGGGATTCCACAACAACAGACTTCACGCCCTTTTTCTTCTTTTTCATGACCAGCGAGTAAAGGACCGGAACAAAGAACAGGGTTATGAAAGTGGATGTTATGAGACCTCCAACGACAGTCACACCGATTGGCTGAATCATTGATGCGGTTCCTTCTCCGGAAGAGAAACACATTGGAAGCATACCAAGGACCGTTGTACAGGTGGTCATCAAAACCGGCCGCAGACGGCTCTTTCCAGCTTCGTAGCAGGCCTGCTTAAGTTCCACACCGCGGTCCACCAGAAGATTGGTGTAGTCAACCAGAATGATACCGTTGTTAACAACAATACCGACCAGCATAATCAAACCGATGGCGGACAAAATTGAAATTGCCTGTCCGGTGACTTTACAAATCAATACGACACCAATAATCAAGAACGGTATTGTCGTCATGTTAATCAGAGGGGCCTTGAAACTTTCGTAGGTCGCCGCCATGACACCGAATACCAGCAGGATGGCCATAATACCGATGAGTCCATAAACCTGGAACTGTTTCTGTGTTTCCTGCCATGAACCCTCGTATGAAATTGAGACCCCGTCCGGAACAATAAAGCTATTCGAAATGCCTTCCTTTATTTGATCCTCGGCCACATTGTTGTTGATTTCCGCCAGAACACTTGCCGTAACGTGAACAATACGGGTACGGTTTTCATGCCTGATGCTGATTGGTCCCAAACCTTTTTTGACCTGTGCAAAGTTTCCAACGCTGACAAGTCCGGTGCTTCCCCTGACATAAATCTGATCCAGATCAAGCACCTGCTGCCTGTCTTCCGGCCTGAGCATTACGTAGACAGTGTAATCTTCTCCATTGTCGCGGAAGGTAGTTGCGGAAACACCTTCAAGACAGGCCTTTATTTCATTGGCGACAGTATTTACATTTACGCCAAAGTTGTAGGCCCTCTGACGGTCAATCTCAATCTCAACCTGCGGAAGACCGTCGGTGGTATCAATGGATGCTTCACCAAGATTAGGGTTTTCATTGATTACGTCTGCAATCTTGTTTGCCACTTCCATCGCCAGATCAAGACTTGAACTGCGGATTGCAATATCAATATCGTCGCCACTCAACTGCTGTCTCATGCCACGACCGAATCCAAAGATGACGTCGGTGTAGTCGTTGAAATGGGCGCGAAGTTTATTCTGGATAGTCATTTCATCATCAATCTGCTCCTTTGCGGAAGGCAGCTGAATCTGAATGGAACCGGTATAGGAAGTGGATCTCCATCCACCGGTACCGATGCTTGTGATTATTGTCTTGTATCCTTTGACCTCATCCTCGACAATCTTCTGGAAATCATTGATTACGGAGGCGGTCTCCTCCAGCGAAGTTCCTGTCGGCATGTTGATTGAAAGACGAACGGAACTCTGTTTTCCGTTTGGCATCATCTCAACGCGAACAGTCCTCAGGAATAGGAAGGAAATTACCAATGCAGAGAAACAGACAACAAGCGTTACTGCCCTATGCTTCAGGGCAGCCTTCAAAGCCTTGTCATAGAATTTCTGAATGACATTCTGTATGCCACCAAAGAATCCGTAGATTCCTTTTAGCACAGGATTCGTTACAGGTTTTTCATTTCTGTTGGTCAGCGGGAAGAAATGTCCTGCCAGAACCGGAACCAGGAAGATTGCCACCAGCAGAGAACTGACCAATGAAATTACAATCGTAAAGATGATTCCCTTGAACATCTGTCCCATTCCGCCCAAGTCCTTCATATAGAAAAGGAAAGGAACGAAAACACAGATTGTCGTCAGGTTTCCGGATATGATGGACATCATCATTTCCTGGCTTCCAAGGATTGCAGAAATTTTTGGTTTTGTCCCACGCAGACGGTAGGAATAGATGTTATCGATCATAACGATTGAGGCATCAACAATCATACCGACACCAAGAATCAATCCGGTCATGGTCATCATGTTCAAAGTGATTCCAGCAAAATTCATGCAGAGCATGGTTATGATGATGGAAAGAGGAATCGATATGCCAATGATGATTGTACTCTTGAAGTTGCAGAGGAACACAAACAAAACAACTATTGCCAGAAGGATACCCTGCCATGCCGAATCCAGCAGAGTGTTCAAAGTGTCACGGATTGTCTCAGTGTCGTCGCTGATAATCTCAAGAGAAACATCCCCCGGCAAGGTTGACTTTAGAGCTTCAATCTTTTTGTAAACCTGGTCGGCGACGGTAACGGAATTGGAACCAGACTGCTTTGTGACGGATATATATACACCCGGCTCGCCATTGATGTAGACATAGCTTGTAACATCCGAGTATCCCAGGAAAACGCGTCCAAGATCACATACCCTGACCCCGTATCCGTTGACGGTAGTGACAACCGTATTGCTGATTTCGTCAATGGATTTGTATTCGCCTGTGGTTCTTACTGAATAGGAAGTTGTTCCTTCAACAATGGAACCTCCACCAAGCTCTATGTTTTGAGCGGCAAGGACTGAAGAAATTGAAGACAGGGTAAGGTTGTAGGCTTCAAGACGGTTCTGTTCCAGTTCAACACGGACAATCTTTGAACGGCCTCCCATGACACTGGCAGAACCTACCCCATCCGCCTGCTGGAGGACATCAATGACATGGTCCTCCGCAATCTGTTTCAAATCATCCGCGGTCCTGTTTCCTCTGATGGCTATCTGCATGATTGGAGAAGCGGAGGCGTCCCATCTGTTTATGGATGGAGTGACATTATCAGGCAGTGCCCTTTTTATCCTATCCAGCTTTTCTCTGATATCGTTGGTCAGGACATCCAGGTTCACGCCGTAATTAAATTCAAGGAAAATCGAACAGTTGCCTTCAGATGATGTGGAGGAGATTGATTTCAGGTTGCTCAGACTGACCAGCGCATTCTCAAGAACCGTCGTGACAGATTTTTCAACCGATTCAGGACCGGCATTTGCGTAATTCGCGGAAACCATAAGGAATGGATTTTCCGTTTCCGGCCAGAGACTTATTTCCGTATTACGGATCGTGAACGCACCCAATGTTCCAAGCAAGGCAAAAACAATAAGCACAAGGATCGGGTGGTCCAGAGTTTTTTGACTAAGCATCAGCGTTTTCCTCCCTTACCATCTTCAGGTTTTCCTTCTGCGGATGGAGTTTCGGAGGTCTGGACAGAATAATCAGTCTGGATACCGTTTGTGATATCCTTAACGGCCGCACCGTTGCTAAGGACACGCATACCTTCAACAACAACAGTCTCCCCTTCGGACACTCCTTCAAGAATCTGTATATCGGAGTCAACGGTCTTGCCTGTCACCACGAAACGTTTTTCTACAGTGTTATCGCTTTTTACAATGAACACATATTTTTCTTTGTTGACCTCTGTTACAGCCGCGGCAGGGACAACGATTGCGCCATCATAAACATCGATCCAAAGCTTGACCTTGGCAAACATTCCGGCCTCGATTTTTGGATTCGTTTCTTCAAAGTTCAAAATAATTTTTTTGGTTCTGCTGATTGAATCAACAAGAGGAGAAACCCTTGTCACGGTTGCCTCAAAAACTTCATCAGGATATGCCTCAAGAATTATGTCAGCCTTGAGCCCAACCTTCAGGGATGCGACATATCTTTCCGGAATTGAGACCGACACCTGAAGATTCTGGACATCACCAACTGTTGTGATTGCGGTTCCGGCGGTGACTTTCGTTCCAACCCTCAAAGGAGCGGCCGTAATTGTTCCGGAAATCGGGGAAGTTACAGGACTGTTTGCGTAATATTCGCCAGGAGAGGACGGGTCAATCATTGCAAGAACCTGCCCACGGTATACACGGGTTCCAAGTGCAACGTTCACCCTGGAAACCTTTCCCCCGATATCAGGGAAAACATCAATGGAAGTCTGCGGCTGAATCTCTCCATTGGATTTTACATAGTCATGAAGCTCCCCTTTTGCGGCAGATACAGTCTTGACTGAAACCACGTTCTGTCCGGCACCTCCACCCCATGCTCCAGGAAAACCTCCGGCATTATTTTTTTTGCCAAAGACAAATATATAAAGAGCCGACAAGACGACAGCGACAATACAAACTATGACAATGATAGTAGCCTTACTTTTTCCTTTTCCCTTTTCAAGTTCTTCTTCCATAATTTATTTCCTTATCGATTTACGGGCAGCCCCAAAAAGTTTTCAGAGTTCCCTTTTTTATTGTTCAGGGATGTCCTTTAATCTTCGTTCACCGTATTCGTGAAAGTTCCAAAAGGAAGTCCCAATGTATTTTCCAGCTCAAGGATATTGGACGCAAGGTTCAATATGTCCGACTTCAAATTCAAGCGTGCCTGCTGCAATGCCGAAAGGGAATTCTGCAACGAAAGCAGGTCCCTTGTTCCCCTGCTGTAAGCCTGGGCGGTCATATTGTAAGTCTGCTCCGCAAGGGTGATGCTTTTCTTTCTTAACGCAATGCTGTCCTGAATCTGCTTTATTTTTTTCAGATAGTTGTTGGTGTTGATTGCAGAAGAAGTTTTGGCGTCCTCCAGCTCCGCTTCAAGGCTTTCTATATTGCTCTTCTGATTCTCAATGCTCTGTCCACCGGATGACCAGGGCAGGAAACCGTCAAGAGGAATTGATACCGACAACGAAAGAGAGCCATAGTTGTTGCTCTCGATTCCCTTATCCGTATTGCCGGTTGCATTGTAAGAATAGCTGGCAGAAACAGATGGACCCCAAGCTGCGAAACGGGTTGCCAAAAGACCGTTCCTGGCTATCTCCAGCTGTTTTTCATAATTGGCAACAGTTGTTGAAACTGCGTCCACATTGTTTATATCCATGGTCCCTATTTTCATTATATCATCAAGGGAACCGTCGAGAGTTACGGCAACCGACTGAGGTATACCGAGGGTCTGCTTAAAGTTGGCCAGATCGCTTTCATAGTTGCTCTTCGCCACATCCAGATTTATCTGTGCATTCTGCAAGGCTATCTGGGAACTCAGGACATCCAGTTGTGAGAGGGTTCCGTGATTATATTTCGTGACATTCGAATTGTACTGGGTCTGGGCAGTGTTCACATTGTTCTGAATCAAATCTATGTTCTCTTTTTCAAAAAGAAGACCGTAAAACGCTTTTCTTACATTAAGCTCCACCGTTCTCAGGGTCAAATCATATGACATTTTCTGAAGGTCATAGTTCAACTGGGCGGACCTGACCGAAGTGTAAATCGATGGCGTCAATCCAAGGCTGACACTTCCACCAACATTCAGGCTGGCAGGCATATCATTATCAGAAAAAATCTTTGACATGCTTGCGGTCGCGCGTATAGATGGAAGCAGAGAGCCCCACACGTAATCCATCTGCCGCTTTTTTTGTTCCAAAGAAAGATTCCCTTTTTTGACAGAGAGATTTTCGTTTAGCGCACACTCAACCGCATCGGAAATAGTCAAGCTCATACTTGACGGATACTTTGTGTCACCAGCCTTGTCATCGGCAAAAAGGCCGACCGAAATTAAAAGCAGGCCGGAAATCATACAGACCGTTTTCTTAAAACCCCTCATAGCTCCTCCAATTGCTATCGCTACCGTTGAAACTTTTTTAAATATAATAAAACTAGAATCTTATAGCAAAAAAACACTGTTATATATTTATAAAATGCTGTTATGGTCCACCGCGACTTTTTCCGGCAACTCCCAACCTGACAACTCTACTGTGCGTTATCCCCGGTAACCAGTGAATAACTTTCGCTCAGCTGCTCGGAAGCAAACACTCCTGACAGTGAAGCGCTCTTCAAATCTTTAAGACAGGCAGGAATCTTTTTAAAGTTCATCCGGCCTGAATAGAACATATATCCCTCATTTTCCTCGGATGTCAGGCTAAAGGTCAAAGATATCTTTCCCTCCTCCCTGCACACCAAAGTCTGTTTGTACGATTCCCCTGTGCTTTCGGCATTTATGTTGACGGAATACAGATTCCCTTTGTAGCTTGTACAATTCTTGTTCCAGTTTCCGAAAGCATAATAGACAACCTGATTCTCGATATCTTCCTGCTGCTTTACGATTACAATTTCATTTCCAAACAGGTTGACGGCATAAACGTTTTCGTCATCAACACCGTCAAAATCCTTTCCCCTGACGGTGCTGTCAGGAATAATGGACATATCCATACCTTCACCGTAATCTGAATAGCTGTATTCTATTATGTTACCCAGGATGTCACTTCCCTGGGAACTGTAGCTTTTTCTGACGACCATTTCATAATTCGCCTTGGACTTTTCATCGATGGAAAGAGTTTCGTCCTCCATCATGCTGCTCACCTGGTCCTTGTAATTGACCATCGCTTCCTTTACAAAATCCTCAACGGATTCAAACAGCTTGTCATTATAGTAGACCCCGGAGTTGCGGAAATAGATGCGATTTTTTTCAGAATCGAAAGAATACTCGGCGACGCTATCCTTTTCATATTCCATTGACTCCCAGTTCCTTGTGCTGATTTCCACTTTGCTGTCATCAACAAACTTAAATATTCTGGCTTCGGAAGCATAAGTCTTTCCGGCAAAAACATTTTCGCCAACGCTGCCCGGAAGTTTGGAATCATTACTTCCGCCCTTTGAACAAGAGACAAGCGGCAACAAAAAAACAAAAAACATTCCAACTCTAAATCCTTTTTTCATAACCCTTCATCCTATACGAATCAATTTTCCGATAAATCTTTGGGGCAGCTCTAAAAATTGCAATTTTTTAGAGGCCATCTTTATTTTCATTCATCCAATACAGATATGGATGCAACGAACTTTTTGATACAAACCTGGTCCCCCGGGAAAGCTTGAGTTCCTGGGGAGCTTCCACAACGGTCAATTCCCTGACTGACTGCTGAAAATCCGAAAGCACTTCCGATTCCGTCAAATCCGCCACAAATTTTCCAACAGGCAGAACGGTGGCAGTTTTTTTCAGTTTATCCCTCCGGAACTCATACAGCACTGATTCCAGTCTCTGCCCATCCATGTGGACCGTTCCACCATAAAAATGCCTTTCCCCATCTATCCAGTTTTCGATGCCAAGATTTCCATGCTTTTCATAAATCTCAAAAGGAACGTCCCCTGCTTTGTAAGTCCTTCCCAGTTGAAGCAAACCAAAGTTTCTGCCCTGCGACTCACATAGGAGACCTTCCCCATTTACATCGACCTTAAAGGTCTCTATTTCATAAAGATTCTTTTCCACATACTGCACGGTCCGTTCCAGAATCAAATCCTCCAGACTCAATTTTTCATCGGCGCCGGTGGAATTGAAAAAAAGATTCAGGTTTTCATAAAAATCCTTTGCAAGAAAATCCTCAATCTCTATGGAGGTAAAATCAGGAGAGCAATTTACCAGGGACATTCTCTTTATATACAAAAGGCCCTGGCTTTCGTCGAAGGAATAATTTGCAGCCCACTTTGTCTCCAGCGGAAAAAATCCATCAATGGAAACCGTCTCCAGTACCTCAAGATTTTCGTCGCCCGTAAAATTCCATTCCAAAGCAAAATCGTCGTCGGAAATATAAAAAGATTTTTTCGCCAGCAGATTTTTGCCAACGCCATTGGGGAGGACTGTTTCATTTTTCTTTGCGACCCTCCTGGATTGTTCTTCCTGGGAAACTGTCGCAAAGGATTTTGATTTAAAGATAGCAAAGACTGCCACAGAAAAAATCGCCGCGACAGTCAATGCAATAATGGAAATCAATTTATTTTTCATAAATCTTCATTCTGGCATTTCTTATTGTATCATAGCCCCAAAAAGTTCCAGCAAGGAATCCACTTCATAAACAACAAAGGTCTCGTTACCGTTGTCATCATAAAATTTTACGCTGCCCTTCATGGTAAGAGGAAAATTCATGATAGTCTCTATCATTTCGTCAGCATCCATCCCAACACCAATATTCTGTACCGCCGACACTCTTTTCATAAACTCCTCGTCAATGTAGGTCTTATCTATACCGACATAAACGTGGTAAATCATCTTTCCACCCATACCGTCAACATTAATAGAACAGCCGGCATCCATGTTTGCACCATAGTCCATGAACAGTTTGTTCGGAAGATTTACAATTTTATCAAACGCGTCTTGAGATTTTAACAGATCGGGTGAGTTCCCATCGAATGTAATCTTAAAAAACTCGTCCGCAGAATCAGCAGTCAAATCTATATTCCAGTTTCCATCCAGGACCATTTTGATTTTTCCATGAGTATACGGACCTTCTTCCAAATCCTCTACTTCATCACAGTTCATATCAAATGATTCAATGAGATTGACAAAGAATTCCATGTTCTGCACGTCGCCGGTCTTTTCAGACAGATTTATCTTGTACTGGCATTTCTGGATATCAAAATCAAAACCATCCTCTGCAAGCGATTCCTTCAGGAGATCGATGCTCTGTTTATATTCGTCCGAAAAATCATCATAGCCCCAGGCCATGTCGTAAGGTTTACCAGATTTTATACATTTCTGAAGTTCGGCAAGTTTTAGAAGGAAAGTCTCCGTCCTATAAGTCTCTTTTTTGTTTGAGGTAGACTGAGCAATTGCTGTCATGCTAAGCAATGAGGACTGGGAAATCTTCGTGAAATCAGCCCAATCACCATAGTTTTCGTTTATAAGTTCCATGAGGTCGATATAGTCCTGACGGCTGCGGACAAAGGTTGTTGCTCCGGAATCCTTCAGTTCCTTTGGATCCAATCCTTGGGCGGACATAAAACCATTTGAAGAAAAAAGGAACACCACAGACAGGAGACTGATTTTCACTATAGAACCAAAGTTTTTTTTCATAAAATTCACCTCAGACAAATAACGATTAGAAATGAAAATGGCATCGACAGAACACTTTCCCAAGATGCCTGCAAGTTTTTAACCAGCCGCAAGACCAGAAACACAGCATTTTCAAAGTTATCCCCAAAAACTGCGATTTTTAGAGATTCCCGTATACCATAAAAGTAACAAAATTATGACAAATTGTAAACAAATACAGTTTCTTTACATTATGACTTGTTTCCAACCAGCGTGAACGAAACATCCAGATCCATTTTCCTGAGCCTGTATTCCCCCGGCCCCAGCTTCCCAAACACCGACAGATCATATTTTTCAAAATTTTCGTCCAAATCATCTATCTGTTTGACGCCTTCCTTAAAGACGTACCCCTCCGGGAGAGGCATATCAATCCAGCTGTCACCGTTCTTTTTCTGCAGATAATATTCTCCGCCATAGGACATTCTGTATCCACTCTGATTAGATATGCCCACGGTGAGTATTCCATCATCGTAATCCAGGACAGACATATACATTCCAAGAGGCAGAAAAGTAAATCCACCGCCTGTACGGGCAGAGTCTTTAAGCACCAGGGAACCGGAATCGCCATCCAATGCCCCGGAGATACCATTGCCGGACTGGTCAACACAAGACGAAATCATAAATCCCCCTGCCAAGGTCAGAAGTCCTATTGCAAAAATTTTTGTAAGCTTCATAATTCATGCCTCCTGTAGAATGTTGCGCAGATTTATAAAATCGATTGATAAATCCACAAGGGGCATGGATGGTTACAACATAATGGAGTCTCTAAAAATTACAATTCTTAGAGATGCCCATAATTCTTTACCAGCTGAACACGGCGACACGGCTATCCTTTTGATTTTTTTTGGAGCAGCCGCTTCTTGACCTCCAGCCATAGGTTTTCATAAGGTCCCTGAACGAATATTCCTGGACAAGCTTCAATTTTTCATTCAGCTTTAGGAATTCGTCACAGGATTCAAAGCCTTCCCCCCACCAGCGGTCCTGGATTGGATATTTTTTTTCCATTTTTGATATGGCCCACGGGGACCATAAATCACAAAGAAGATACCCGGAGGTGAAATGTTCAGTCAGAACCCCCAGAACCTTTTCGGTCCTTTCCCTAGACAGCAGGGGAAACAGCCCCTCGGCAACAACCATCGGGGACTTTTCCTTGGATATGAAAACCTCCCATCCGCTTTCCCTGGCATCCCCCTCCAGTTCCATAACCCGTTCTCCACTGGAAAAAACGGTTTCCCGGTTGGCCATCACGTCAGGCAAATCCACGTCGTACCAAAAAAGGCTTCCATTATCAACCCTGGAAAAAAGGCTGCTGTAGCCGCACCCCAGATTGATTATCGTGGAACCTGGGTTCCTGTCTATAAATTCCCTCAAGGATTTTTCAATCAGGGTTCCGGCGGCTACAATATTCTCATGGGCAAAAAAACTGTCATAGGCCTTGCCGCCAATCTTCATTTGTTCCTGTACGGCAATGGATTCAGAATCATCAAGGCGTCCCTTTTTTCTTCCAGATTCTGACGACCTGACGGAAAGACTTATCAAGGCGCTATCTTCCACGGACTTAAGCAAAACTGACATCACGGACCTCCATACAAAATCAAGTCAGGGAAACCTGGCTGCCCCTATCTTACACCATCAGCAAAAAAGAATACACCCATAAAAGCCTTCCCCAAGAGAAACAAAATCCTCTGGAATCGTATACCTTTCGGTTACCCGGACCAAAAATTGTAATTTTTAAGGGTTCCCTATTATTTTACAGGCACATTCTGCCGAAAAATATACTATGAGTTTTAAAGATTTCGCTTTACTGTGTTTCAATGTCATAAAAACCTGGCAAGTACTTGCAGCCCTGGGAGTTTTCTTTATTTCGGCCATGCTTGCAAACTATGTCATAAAGTATAGAAAAAAGCCTCCAAAGGTAAAACCGGTCAAGGCACCCAAGCCAAAGCCTCAGCCAAAAGAAAACGAGGACGAGGATGACGATATGCCTGACAACGATGAATAGTCGCCATATCTTCCCATTTATATTTCCAACCACTAGCCGGTCTTATCTTTTTTCATAAGCCCGGCTATTTTATTTTTATACCTGCCCGGAAGTCCATGCAGAACCAGTTCCAGCCGTTCCAGTTTTTTCCACCAGGGACTAGAGTAAACATCCGCAACTTTTGATAATTTTCCATGCCTTTTATAGCCGCAGTCAATTTTTCCATACCAGGGCCACAGGCACCTCCGTATAAGCTTTTCCTTTTCCAGCGAATCAAGAATCTCAGAAATGTCGCCGCTTTCCCAAATGCACATCCCAAAACGGATGACATCCCTTCTGTTAATCCGGGCCTCCGCTTCGTCGACCAATTCCTCCCGGCTATAAAGTTTCCTGTGGCTACGGATAAAATTCAGCACAAAATCTGCATCCTCGGGAAAATCTGCCGGCCGGCCTCTTTCACAGACATCGCATCCATCACAGACGGCCTGCTCCCCTCCCAGCGCATCCAAAAGCACCTGCCGTCTGCAGGTCTCGCTTTCGGCAAATTTTTTCATGACCCACTGCCTCGTATCCTTTCCAAATTTTCCGACCCTGGCAGAATCCTCAGGACCCCACAAAAGTATAGCCTTGCCGATTGATCCATCCCTCGCTGCCCGGCCGGCTTCCTGAATGTAGGCTTCGGCATTCGGGGAGGCTTCCAGATGTATGACAGTGTGGATATCCTTTTTATCCACTCCCATTCCATAGGCACAGGTACAGCAAAGTATTCCGTCATCCCGGTCGTAGAACCATTTTTCAGTCGCCGTCTTTTCTTCCCGTTCCAGCCCCGCATGATAGAACCTTACCCTATCCGGTCCGTAGTAGGCCGCCAGTTCCCTTGCCATATCCTCGGATTTTGCCCTTGTACCGCAGAAAATCAAAAGCGGTTTCTGTTCCGTTATGGCAAGCCTGAAGGCGGCCCTTTTTTTATCATAGGCATTGATCACATTGTAATGTATGTTGGGACGGTCGGAATCGCTTCTGACAATATGGGCGTCCCCGTCAAAAAGCACCTGGGATACCCTTGAAAGAACTGTAGGCGACGCGGTAGCTGTGAAGGCTGTCACAACCTTGACCCCAAGGTCCTTAATAATCTGTCCCAGAGTAAGATAGGAAGGACGGAAACTGTCCCCCCATTCGCTGACACAATGGGCCTCGTCTATGGCTATGTGCTTTATTCCGCACCGGGAAAGCCTTTCGACAAGAGCTTTATTCTGGAGCACCTCAGGGTTTGCCAATATGATTCTGGCACCCGTCTCCAGTTTACGGAAATTTTCCTCCCTTTCGTCCTCCGTCTGACCACCACGGAACGTGACCGCCTCAAGGCAGCCTTCCTCCATTCTGCGCTTCTGGTCCGCCATCAAAGCCAGCAGCGGATAGATAACCAGCGTAGGTCCATCCAGTAGAAGGGCCGGGGTTAAAAAGCAAAGGGACTTTCCGGCTCCCGTCGGAAGGAGGACAATCTGCCGGCCATTGCACACGGCGTCATTGATTTCATCCTCCTCCATGCCATCGAAGTTCCCCTCCACCGCGTCAAGGATATTGGCAATAACGATTCTCTGCCAGGGAAAAAGATAGGTTATGCCAAAGGCTTTCCTGGCCGCCAAAGTTGCCCTGTCATCACAATTTTCATCCGTCCAGTGCTCGCTCCTGGCCTGATAGTCCACTCCTTCCACAAACTCGGATCCTTCCACCATTCCTCCCATAAAAAGTCTATTCTGTGTTGTCCATACGGGAACCTCTAAAAATGACAACTCTTAGAGATGCCATTATATATATATGCCCTGGAAATCAGTTTTGTAAAAAAAAATGCAAAAAAATTGAAATAAAAAACAGGAACCTTGTAATCAAATATAAAATAAAATGTTTGACTAAATAGAGTTTTCTGGGATACTCTATTTAGAGTAAACAATTAACGAAAAATAGTTGTTCCGGATTTTTGAAAACCAGAATCCGGATTCATTTTTTTAGGAGGACATCAATGAAAAAACTTATTGCATCAATTTTGGCTGCAGCCGCATTAACCGGAGCAGTATTTGCACAGGGAGCACAGCTTAAGACTGTCGCCCTGCAGAAAGGTATCGTTACAAACGGAATCAAAAAGCTTCAGATTTCTTTGAAAGACGAAAGCCTTACAATCAAGCAGAACGACGATTCCACAGTCAAGACAATCGATATCGAGATTCTTTCCACCCACGATACAGCAAATCCATTGTTCACAAACGATGGAAAAATGTTGAAGATTGAGCAGAAGGAAAAGACAAACAAGCTCAAGGACCGCGTCTGCTATGTAAACATCACAATCCCAAAGGATTTCTCCATCCAGGAAGCAAAGATTGCTACAGTGACAAAGGATATCACAATTTCAGACCTCAATTCACAGAAGATGGAAATCTCCTCAACAAGCGGAGCCGTCAAGCTTACAAACATTGAAGCAAACGAACTTACGGTTTCTGCTGACAAGGGTGGACTGACCGCAAAGAAAATCAAGGCTGACAAGATTATCCGCATCAGCACATCAAGCGGCGACCAGACATTCAGTGAATTAAAAGCAGATGAAATCATCGCGGAAACACAGAAAGGAACACTCAAATTTACAGACATCGATACAAAGAAGGTTTCCTTCAATGTTGACAAGGGTGTTCTCGAGCTGAACCTCAAGGCATTGTTTGAAAAGGACTCAACAGTTCGTGTCAGTTCTGGAAACGCAAAGATTTTCCTCCCATCAAATTCAACATTCTGGACATCAGGTTCTGTTGATAGAGGAAGATTCCGCTCAGAATTCGCACAGGATTCAAAGGGCCCTCTCCTCAACATGAAAGTAGGTGGCGGAGATATGCAGCTTCTCAAGGACTAAAATCCAGACGGGAGTTTCCTTTACATGATGCAAGCCAGATCCCGGTTTCCAACAGGTGCCGGGATTTTTTTGTTGGAACATTTAAAAGATTTTTGTTTCCTTTTGCAAATTATTTTGTTAACTTTATATAGGGCATTACCTGAAAACCTTGCGATTACAAAGATGCCCTGTACAATTTTTTGTCGGAGGACTATATGAAAAAGAATCTTTTGTTTGGATTATTAATGTCCGGACTTGTTTTTGCCGGATGCAAAGAATCAGAGGCCAATAGAGTGATTGGAAATTGGAAAGTACAGGAATTTGAAAAAGACGGTTCCAAGATTCCTATAGAAGAGTCAGGCATTTCATTTGAACAGGAAAGCGAAAACGTTTTCAAGGTCAATGGCAATTCCGGAATCAACACTTTCTTTGGAAACGTGGAAATCAAGAACAAGGGTATCGTGGTTGATGATAAAATGGCCAGCACAAAAATGGCAGGCTCTCCGGAGGCAATGGAATACGAGGACAACTTCCTCCTATGCCTGACCGGTGCAGATGGAATCGAACTGGACGAATCTGATGGCAAGAAGGTGCTCAAACTTTCAAGCTCAAAAAACAATATGACAATTCATTTTGTCCCTGCAGAGTAATTTGCGGCTGCCCAGTGAAAGTGGTTTCCGGATTCGGGGACCACTTTTTTTATGTACTGATGGAACCGGGCGCAAAACGTCGGGGGATTAACCCCATCGGCACAAATAAAAAAAGACCCGGCATAGAAAAACCAATGCCAGGCCGCTTATGTGGAATCCTTTAGATTCCTTATTTATTTTCCGTCAACCCTTTTTGATATCCACGATTAAATTCGGAGGCCATCAAAGCTTTCAACTCTTTTGCCGCCGCTTCCGAGCTGTATATAAAATCGCAGAACTCAAGGCTCAACATTGTGCTACTGGTAACCCCAATGGCATCAAGAATTGCTGTCTGGGTTTCAATCAATTTTATTTCATCATAGGATTCCCTGTATATATCCAGTTCCTCGTAAAGGGTTTCAAGACTCTTCTGTCCCATATTATATCTCCTGATATTTGAAACATTATATCATTTTTTTGTATTGTGGGCAACAATTTTGGAAGGTCGGTGTTTTTGTTCAAAGGCGCTGCCTTTGGATCTGGTTAAGCTACGCTTTTTATTTTTCAAAGACGTTGTCTTTGGGAACTTTTTTCAACTGCGTTGGACTGGTTAAGCTACGCTTATTCGTTTTTTGAAGGCTGCGCCTTCAAGGTCCTTTTCATGTTCGGACATGGGGCAGCAAGGAGGGAGGCGGATGCCCTACTCAGAAGCGAGCTCCCTCCTCCCTCCTTGACCTCCCACCTTCCGCGGCACTGCATAGGGGTTCGCCCCTATGTACCCCTTTGAATTTTCAGCAGGAGCATGGTGGTTTTTGGCGGTCTGTTTTTTGTTCGGATGTCTAGCCGCTACGCGTTGGTTTATAGACAAAGACTTCGTCTTTGGAACTGTTGTTCACTGGGTGGTGGACGCTTCGCTTTCCTTTTTCAAAGGCTTTGCCTTTGGGGCTGTTTTCTGTTCTGGTGTCCACCCGCTTCGCTTTGTTCTTAGACAAAGGCTTCACCTTTGGAACTATTGCTCACTGTGTGGGGTTGGACTACGCCTTTCTTTTTCAAAGGCTCTGCCTTTGGAGCTGTTTTCTGTTCTGGTGTCCACCCGCTACGCGTTGGTTTATAGACAAAGACTTCGTCTTTGGAACTGTTGCTCACTGGAGGTGGGACGCTACGCTTTTCTTATGGGCAAAGGTTTCACCTTTGGGACTGTTGTTCACTGTGTGGTGGACGCTTCGCCTTCCTTTTTCAAAGGCTTTGCCTTTGGGTCTGGTTTCTGTTCTGCTATCCTGCCGCTTCGCTTTGTTCTTAGACAAAGGCTTCGCCTTTGGGTCTGTTGTTCACTGAGAGCGTCGCTACGCTTTTCTTATAGGCAAGGACTCCGTCTTTGGGGCTGTTGCTCACTTGAGTCGTTCGCTTTATTTTTTGTTGCTGATTTATTTTTAAATTATTTAGGACAAATGTGTTAAATCCTCCTATAATATATATCATGAATGTTTTGAATCCTATTCCGAATTTTATTAAAAAGTATATAGAATATGTGGATACTGTTTTTGTGTTTCCAACTCAGACTGCCGCTAATATGTGGGCTGACTGGACTATAACTAACACTTCTTCTACCGCTGTCCCTATGGAAAGATTTATTGCATGGGACGATTTCAAGGGTTCCTCTATCCGATCAACTCATCAGGACAAGAACTCTATTCCGGGTACGATGCGTTCCATTTTTTCCGCCGACCTCATCCAAAGGAATGCATCCGAGGGTTTTCTTTCCTATATCATCACAAAGGAGTATGCCAAAAGTGCTTCGGGTTTTACGGACTGGATTTCCGGGGTCCTCCCTTCCCTTTCCCTTTGGAAGAAAAATCTGGATGAAAAAAATATTGTCGCGGATGAAGAGGATAACGATTATCTGGAAATCTATGCACGCTACAAGGCGTTTCTGGAATCTCACAATCTTTTTGACCCTGCCTGGGAAACTCCTCCATTTGATTCCCGCGGGAAAAAGTTCGTTATTTTTTTTCCGGAAATACTTATGGACTATCTTGAATATAAAAAGATTCTTGAGACAACCCCGGACATTGAACTTGTGCATGTCCCTCAGATTGACGACAGACCGGACGGACATTTTTATTCCAACTCCAGAACCGAACTCAGGCACCTGTGTCTCCGTCTAAAAAAAATCCATGATGAACGGGGCATAGCATGGCAGGACATGGCGATTAGTGTACCTGATTTGGAAACCTGGGGTCCGTATATTGATAGGGAACTGGATTTGTATGAAATCCCTCATGTTCAAAAAAATGGAACCCCTCTGACTTCATCCACTGCAGGAAATTTGTTTCAGCAGATACAGGACTGTGTTTCTCAAAATTTTTCATATGATTCCATCAAGAATCTTCTATTGAATACATCGCTCCCCTGGTCGGACTTTAAATTAAATCAGCGTCTCATAAAATTTGGACAAGAAAATAACTGTATCTGCTCTTTTGACACCCTGGACAGCGAAGGTCAAATCAAGGGCGAATATGATGTTTGGGAAAATTCCTTCAGGAATCCGATCAACAAAAATACTACGGACGAACGCCTCACCGGACTTTACAGGACCCTAAAGTCAACTTTAAAAGCCATCGTCCAGTCAGAAAGTTTTGATGACATCAGGAAAAACTATTTTACTTTCAGAACAAAATTCCTTGACTCCGATAAGTTTTCCGACCAGAGCAACAGAATAATAAGCCGTTGTATTTCTGAACTGAGCGAACTGATTGACCTGGAAAAAGATTTTCCGGACTGCACGGTTCCATCCCACTACAGTTTTTTTGTAAGCTTCCTCGGCGGAAAAAATTATGTTCCACAGACAGATGAAAATGGCGTGCAGATTCTTCCGTACCGGCTTTCGGCTCCGGCTCCATTTAAGATTCAGGCGGTCATAGATTCCAGCCAGTCCTCCCTTTCCATAATCTACCGTCAGCTGGCCTTCCTGAATGATGAAAAAAGAAAACTTCTGGGATTTACCCAGGAATCAAATGTTTCGGAACATTTCATAAACCTTTACAACATCTGTTCCACCGATGAAACGATTTTTACTGCCGCGGAAAAAACTTTTAAGGGCTATTCCCTAACCTCTGCATATCTGGCGGAAAAGGATCACCGGCCTGGAAAACATTTCATTGACGACCATCTTGATGAAGAGGACAACTATCTGAAAGAGAAAAGCAGCTTCCTTGATTCAGATAAAAAACTTCCAGAAAAATTATTCCTTCTTGAAAAAAAAGGTTTCGAATCCTGGAGGCTTATGCAGAATATCAACACGGACTCACGTCCGACATCAGCGGCCATTGAAAAAATCAACAACCTGATTGACGAAAATCTGCTGGAAAACGGAAAGGTCAAAATCACGTACAGTCACCTCAAATATTTTTACAATGACAGCCATGATTTTATGCGCCGTTACGTTTTAAAATTGAACGAGCAAAACAATGTAGCAGACCTTACGCCACCATTCCTTATTGGTATCCTGAACCACATGGTTCTGGAAAAATTCTGCAAATCACTGAGCGAATCCGGACTTCCTTTGAAAATCGATTCCGAAAATTCGTTGCCGGACGAATACGTTGATATGCTTTACAAAGGGATAGACGAAGCCATAGAAAGCATCAAGTCCAGTTCACTTTCGCGGCAACTAATCAAGACCGCCAGACAGTCACTCCAGGCCATAATGATTTCTGCCGTAACAGAACTTTCAAGACAGTTCAACGGTTACGAAATTCTTGCCACGGAACATCCCTACACCTATGAACCGGAAAATGAAAATTTCTTTTTCTATGGCATAGTTGACTGCATCATAAAGGAACCTTCCACCGGCGACTGCATTCTTGTGGATTTCAAAACCAGCGACGGTGCGATTCCCAAAAAAAGTTTTTTTGTAAACGAAGATTGTTCCATTCCGGATTTTCAGATGCCTATATACATTCATATTCTGGAAAACCAGAAACCCTCAATCCAGATTGAAAACTGCACCTTCTTTAACATCCACAAAGCAGAATTTTCGCCAGTGATTGGTCCCCTGGCCGGAGCAAAACCGGATTGCACAATCGAAAAAACGATGGAATGCTTCCTTTCCCTCGCCAGGTTCTATGCCCAGAAGGTCATCGACCATGACATAGATTCAGAGGATTCCGTTCAGTCCTGGCTAAAAAGTCACTTGATTGAACTTCCTCCGGACAGTGAAAAAGAAGAGTAGAAAATTTCCGTAGCAAATTTTATAGGAGCAGGTCATGGATAAAGTAACATTTGACAAGGCACAAACAAGTGCCATAAACATAGATATAAATGCTGTGGTAAGTGCCGGAGCAGGTTCAGGAAAAACATCCGTTCTTTCAGAACGTTTTACCCATCTCGTTTTGGACAAAGGATACAAGGTGGATGAAATATTGACCCTGACTTTCACAAAAAAGGCGACGGTAGAAATGTACGGACGAATATACAAGGCACTGAAAGAAAAAAAAGAAAGCGCCGTTTCCGACTTCTACAAGGCCAATATAAAAACCTTGGACAGCTACTGTTCTTCTATTGCAAAACAGGGCGCACATTTCTATGGCATAAGTCCGTCCTTCTCTGTTGATAAAGATGCGGTCGAAAGCAGAATCTCTTCCATGGCCCTTCCATTCATTCTAAGCCACAAGGACAATCCTGCCATAAAAACTTTGGCGAGGACACAGAATCTGGACCAGATTGCCCAGGAACTTTTTGTTGACCCCATCATCAATTATTCCCACATAGCCGAACCCATTGATTTTTGGGCGGCATTGACAAAACAAAGGGCGAAAGTGACAAAGGATTGGACGAATTTTTGTACAGAATGTTTAGCTACAGTCCAGACCCTCAAAGAAGTCCTTGATGAATATAACGGAAACCGCAACACAAAACTTATAAGCACCCTCGAATCCGGATTGAAAGCGGAACTTCCACCAGTCCCGCAGATTGATGAAACCATTTTCCAGACAACGGATGTTACAGAAATGGTCAACCTGGTTCAATACCTCAATGTGCTGGCCTATCCTCCGCTAAGAGGAAGGGTTCCCGATGAAATAAAGGAAACGGTGCTTCAGCTTAGGAAAAAACTTGAACCGCTTGTAGACATAACAAATTTTGTTTATGGCGGAAAAATTGTTGAAAACATAATTCCACTGCTGGAAGAATTTCAAGTCATGGCCAACGATGCAAAAAGGCGGAATTCAATGTTGACCTATGCGGATGTTTCGTCCCTTGCCATAAAAATATTGACAGAGCATCCTGAAATAAGAAAAACCGAGAAACGCAATTACAAGTCCATCATGATTGATGAATTCCAGGACAACAACGACATGCAGAAAAAACTCCTTTTCCTTTTGGCGGAAAAGGAGGACCGCATGGACAAATCAATTCCGGAAGTGCATGAGCTATGTCCGGACAAATTATTTTTTGTTGGCGACGAAAAACAAAGCATCTATAGATTCAGGGGCGCGGACGTAAGTGTATTCAGAGGGCTTTCCGAAGATTTCAAGGAAGGGAACCTGCTGCTTCAGACAAACTACCGCTCCGACCCGGCATTGATTGCATCCTTCAACACAATCTTTGGAGGAACAAAATATCCCCTCGATGCCACGGAAGGAAAAACCGGTGTCTCAATTTTCTATGCGGACCAGCAGCAGGATATTCCAAAATACGAACCCGTATACATCAACGCGGATATTCCACAGGGCAAAAAAGATGACGACGCATCAGGGGTAGCCCCGATAGATTACGTCAACCGGAAGGTGCATTTTGCATTCTACAACAAACAGAACGACAGTCCCGACATTACGGAAAACACTCTGACCGATGACAACGCACAGGCGGCCTGGGTTGTTGCGGAAATAAAAAATCTCATCCAGAATAAAAATGTCGATCCAAGTAAAATCGCTATCCTGTTCCGTAGCTACAAGACGCAACCACTTTACGAACAGATGCTCCTACAGCAGGGAGTCCCCTACAATACAGAAACGGTCACAGGTTTTTTCACCAGCGCCGTCGTATCAGATATTTTCTCTTTCCTGAGGATATGCGCATACCAGGATGACATGATTGCCTTTGAAAAAGTTCTTCTATCGGCAATCGTAAATCTTACGCTGGAAGAATCAAATGCCATACTGTCCCAAAGTTGTTCCGCATTTGAACTGGATGCGAGTGACATATTGGACCAAAGCTCACTGGCCAGATACAATCACGCAAAACAACTGTTCGAAAAAATTTCCCTGGAAGCCAAGGAAGAAAAACTTACAAAGATTATTAACGAACTGTGGTATGATGCGGGATACCGCTACGAGACTTTATGGAACAAGCGTTCAACTATGTATGCCACACTCTACGACAGAATATTTGAACTTGCACGTCAGGCGGATCAGAACAGTTCAAGCCTAGCAGATTTTGTTGACAGCGTTATAACTTACGAGGATGAAAAGGAACATCTGGATGACATGGACATTCCTATGGAACAGAACGCAGGTGTCCATCTTATGACAATCCATAAAAGCAAGGGCCTTCAATTTGAATATGTCTTCGTAACAAACGTCAACCGTGGAAGCAGCAAGGATCTGAACAACTCCATCTGTTTCTTTTCCAAGGACTATGGACCAACCATAAACACACCTCCGGTCCAGAGCATTTCGGGAAAAACAAATTATTTCTGGAACCTGGTAAAAGATGAAAATCAAAATATGGCTCTTGCGGAATTAAAGCGTCTCACATACGTCGCCATCACCCGTGCTGAAAAGGAGGTCTACATAACGGGGACCATTGGTGGCAGGAAGAATTCGGACAGCATATTGCATCTCCTGGATCCGCTCATTGAATATTTTGGAAACGAGGATACCCAATCCGTTCCTCCTTTTGACATAATTGAAATCCCCCCAATGGAAAAAACTGAGACCTCTGATTTCATTGCCGGAAAGCAGGCCGTCATAAGCCGCCTTGAGCAGGACTTTGCAAATGCGGTCGTACTTGAAAAGGAAGTCGAGCCAAAACGTTATATGAATCCGAGCAAACTCTACGCGGAACAGGAAGAATCGCACCATACAGCGGATTCCACTTCCACTGCATTTATGGAGATTGACCAAATCATCAGTGAAGCAAAAAAGACTGAGACGCAATTCACCTATGCAGATTTTGGAACAATCGCCCACAGCTTTATGGAAGCGGCAATCCTTGGTTGCGAACCAAAGATTCTGAATAAAAATCTGCTGGGACTGGAAGGAAATAAAAAAAATCTAGAGAAAATCATGGACGCCTGCAGAAAAATGCAGAAAGAATTTCTTAACACAAAAACGGGAAAAGAAGCCTCCGGCTCACAATGGCATAAAACGGAATACAGTTTCAGAAGTGCGGTCGCAGGAAAAATCATTTCCGGACAGATTGACCTCGTATATGAAACCAGTGACGGAGAATATACGATAGTTGATTACAAGACTAACCATCAGATTGAACCGGAAATCTATTACAACCAGCTTGCATGCTACCGTCAGGCCCTTAGCCAAATGCGCAATGTGCCATCCGAAAAAATCAGATGTATCCTGTATTATCTTAGGCATGGAAAAGAGGTGGACATTACGGAGGACTGCTCAAAGGTTGATATAGAAAAAGCCGTACAGGAAACGGATGAATAAAAAGCTTGATGCAAAGCTCCACCGGTGTTTTACCTTTTGGCATGAATGGATTCGTGCCGATGGGGCACATATCCCGATGCTTGCGTCAGGGTATCATTCATTATGTTGATTCCATAAAGGGATGCCCATAAAAAAACGGTCCAATGTGAATGAAGCGCACTTCAAAATCATCGGACCGTTTTTTACTAGGAAACCTCTAGAAAATATTTTCCAGATATGTCCTCTATTTGTTCAAATATTCAACAACAAGCTGACCCATCTTTTTTGTTCCGACCAACTTTCCGTTAGCCTTAACAGTTTCGCGGTCATCACCAGCAATATCACCAGTTCTCCAGCCATCATCAAGAACAGCGTTTACGGCAGATTCAATTGCCTTTGCTTCTGTTTCAAGATTGAAGCTGTAACGGAGAAGCATTGCAGTTGAAAGGATTGTTGCCAATGGGTTTGCCAGATCCTTTCCTGCAATATCTGGAGCGGAACCGTGGATTGGTTCATAGAGTCCAGGTCCCTTTCCGTCACCCAAAGATGCTGATGCCAACATACCGATTGAACCAGTAACCTGTGAGGCTTCGTCGGTCAGGATATCACCGAACATATTGCTTGTTGCGATAACATCAAACTGACGAGGTGCACGGACCATCTGCATTGCGGCATTGTCAATGTACATGAAATCCAAAGTTACATCAGAATATTCCTTGTGAACTTCTTCCGCAACCTTTCTCCAGAGGCGTGATGAATTCAAGATGTTTGCCTTGTCAACAACAGTCAAATGCTTTTTTCTGTTGCGTGCAAACTCGAATCCCATGCGGACAATGCGTTCGATTTCTTCCCATGTATATTTTTCTGTATCCCATGCTGATTTTCCATCTGCCGCTGTTCCACGGTCACCGAAATAGATACCGCCTGTCAATTCACGGACAACAAGAATGTCCAATCCGGTTCCAACGATTTCATCCTTCAATGGACAGGCTGCCTTGAGCTGTTTCCACATGACTGCAGGACGAAGGTTAGCATATACCTTCATTCCACCGCGAAGACCAAGCAATGCTTTTTCTGGACGAATCTCTGGAGCAACGTCATCCCACTTTGGTCCACCTACAGCTCCCAAAAGAACTGCATCGCTTTTAAGACAAATGTCCAGCTGATCCTGTGGAAGTGGCTTTCCCCACTTATCAATTGCAGCACCACCAGCGATAACTGTTGTGTAGTTCCACTTGTGTCCAAACTTTGCTCCCACTGCATTCAAAACATTTACAGCTTCTGCAACAACATCAGGACCAATTCCGTCTCCAGGAATCAAAGCAATGTTCTTTTCCATCGATATACTCCTATAAAACTCCGCAACTGCGGCAGCATAAGAAAGTGTTTAGCAATTAATTGTTGATGCAACGCATCCGCAATTACTGTGATAAAACCTACTGCCAGTATTTTTTATCCCACTTTCTAAAAAATTTTCAAATCCATAAAATCTGGAACCCTAGAACAGATCCTTGAGTTCCGGTATCCGGAGTTTTGCTTCCGGTGTAAAAAGCTCAAAATCCATTTCCCTGTAGGACCAGGCCGCACGGGCGATTCCATATTTTTCAAAGGCGGCATGGATACCTTTGTACCAGTTGACAATACTTTCCGAATCAGCAAGGGCGATGGCTCCGTACTCTCCACAGTAGAGAGCAACATTCCGTTCCTCAGCAATACGGACGGCCTTCTCGAAAAGCTTGTCAAAGATTTTACCGTCGACAATTTCCCTTCCCTCAAAAAGCCAGGTCGAACCGATTGGCAGAACCTTTGCAATCTCCTTGTATTCAGCGGAGGAAGCAGGGAACTTGATTCTAAAATCGCCAGGCATGTTTGGAACCCAGTATGCTCCCTGGTGGGTAAAAGGCAAAGGATCATAGCAGTGGAAATTGTATACAACCCTGTCATCCACCGGCATGGCCAAATCTTCAAGGGCGTCTATGCTGTTGTTCCAGTATCCGCCCAAAAGGATATAAGTTTCCGGAGCTATTTTCCTGATTCTCTTTATGCACTCAGTAGAAATCCTGTTCCAGGCATCGGAAAAACTTTTATCGGTAATCTCGTTCAAAAGCTCAAAGGAAATATGACGGTATCCTCCAAATACGGAGGCAATCTTTTCCCACAGGCGGTAAAATCTTTCCTGCAATTTTTCGTCCTCAAAGAAACCTGTCTCGGCTTCCCCGGAGTCAAACGAAAATCCGGCGGTCTTATGCAAATCAAGGACCATGTTCAGATGATACTTCTTGCACCAGGAAGAGACCCTTTCAATATACGCAAAACCATTATCCAGGTACTGGCTTCCGTCCTTGTCTTCAAGAATGTTATAATCGACCGGAAGCCTTACGTGATCCAAGCCCATCTGCGCAATCGCCGCAAGATCTTTTTCGTTTATAAAATTTTCAAGCCGATTCAAACTGTAATCACACTGGGAATACCATCCACCCAGATCAACACCTTTATTGAAACCTTCAAATTTTTTCATAGAAACTCCAATTATATACGGACATCCCCAAGTTTTTATTTATTGAAAAACAACGAATTAAAACATCGCATTTTCAAAGTTACCTCTAAAAATTGCAATCTTTAGAGGTTCCCATATCAGCTAGCGAATCCCGGTTAAATCAATTTCTGATATTTTTTTTCAATATCCTTAATCAGCTTATATTCAAAAGAATCCACAAGGGCCATCCAGGAGGCTTCAACTACGTCACAGCTGACACCGATTGTTGTCCAGGAATCTGTTCCGTCTGAACTTTCAATCAATACACGGACACGGCTGGCGGTTGCGCTTTTTCCATCCAGAACACGGACCTTGTAGTCGGTAAGGCGAATCTGCATGACCGATGGATAGAAAGTTTTTAATGCCGAACGGAGTGCGTTGTCCAATGCGTTGACAGGTCCATTTCCTTCTCCGGCGGCAATCTCGATGTGGTCCTCCACAGCAATCTTGACCTGGGCAAAGGAATACAGGTTTTCTTCAACCAACGGAATTTCGCCACTGGTTTTATAATAATGCAGCTTGAAGAATGGCTGGTACTTGCCGATTGCCTTGCGGACCAAAAGCTCAAAACTTCCTTCCGCACCTTCAAACTGGTATCCCTGATGTTCCATTTCCTTGACCTGCTTGACGACTTCCGCGACAACAGGATTGTCCTTTGTAATTGAGGAATCAAATTTATGAATCTTTTCAATAATCATTGAACGGCCGGCGACTTCGCTCATAAGGAACACACGCTCATTTCCAACGGAATCAGGAGAGACATGTTCATAGGCGGATGGATTTTTCAGGACGGCATCAATGTGCATTCCAGCTTTATGGGCAAAAGCGTTCTGACCAACATAAGGCATTCCAGATTCCAACGGTATGTTTGTAATTTCGGCCACCCGTTTGCACAGTCCCGTAAGATTTGCAAGGCTTTCGTCAGGGATACACTTGTGTCCCATCTTCAGCTGCAGGTCCGCAATGATTGTCGAAAGGTTTGCGTTTCCTGTTCTTTCGCCAAACCCAAGCAGAACTCCCTGGACATGAGTGGCGCCAGCATCAACGGCCATCAGCGAATTTGCTACGGCAAGTCCGGAATCATTGTGGGTATGGATTCCAACTTTCACTGCCTTTCCGAATCTGTCCACCACGGCTTTCGTAATTTCATGGCACTGGTTCAACATGCATCCGCCCTTCGTTTCGCACAAAGCCAGGACACAGGCTCCACCGTCCACCGCGGCCTGAAGAGTCTGCATTGCATAGTCAGCATTGGCCATATATCCAGAGAAAAAATGTTCCGCATCGTAAATAACGTTACGGCCATTGGATTTTAAATATTCGCAGGTCTCTTTTATCATGGCAAGATTTTCTTCGAGGGTTGCATGAAGAATATCAGTGACCTGGAAATCCCAGCTTTTGCCAAAAATGACTACATCTTCGGTTCCGGCAACCAAAAGCGACTGAAGGTTTGCATCCTCGGCACAGGAGATTCCCTTGCGCCGGGTAGAACCAAAGGCTACCAGCTTGGCGTTCTTAAGTTTAAGTTCCTTTGCCCTCTGAAAAAATTCCATGTCCTTTGGATTGCTTCCCGGATTTCCGGCTTCAATATACTTCACGCCAAGTTCGTCCAGGGTTTCCACAATATGAATCTTGTCCTGAACAGAATAAGAGATGCCCTCACCCTGAGAGCCGTCACGTAAAGTCGAATCCAATATTTCAATCTGAGCCATAAATCCTCCATATCACTACGGCAAACAAAAAAAATGGAATCCGCAAAAATTTTACAAACCCCTATTATTAGCCAAAGGAATATAGGATTATACCCCAAAAACAAATGGATTGTAAACTAAGCCGCCGCACTTAGTTTTGATTCCGGACTCATTTGACCATCAAAAAAAATCCCCGGCAAAACCACCGGGGACAACGCACTACATATTTTTTTTAAAATGCAATCCAGGAAGCATCTACTTCACGATTTCCTGAATCAACTCCAGAACCTTGTCAGGACATGCCTTTACACAGATTCCGCAGCTGCTGCACTGGGAATAATCCACCACAGGAATACCATTTTCTATTTTGATGCACTTGTTTGGACACTTCTTTTCACAGATTCCACACTTGATACATCCAACAGAACAGTTCTTCTTGATGGAAGGCTTATTGTCGCTGCGGTTAGAACACAACGCGACGGCCCCTTTCTTTTCCATGCTGATGATTGAGAACAACCGCTTCGGACAGGCCTTGGCACATTTTCCACAGCCGGTACATTTGTTGTAGTCAACCAAAGGAAGGCCATCGTTTCCCATAAACAGGGCATCAAAAGGACATTCCTTTACACAGTCCCCAAATCCTATACAGCCAAAGGAACAGCTCTTTGTTCCATTGATCGTAGCGGATGCGGCGGCACAGGTCTTGACCCCATTGTATACACCCTTCTGGACTGCACAGGAATTTGTTCCCTTGCAGGCCAGGATTGTTACTTTCTTTTCCGCGGAAACATTCACTCCCATAATCTGGCCAACCTTTTCAGCCACGGAAGGTCCTCCTGCAATACAACCATTGGCAGGGGCTTCACCCTTTGCGACGGCGGCCGCGAATGCTGCACAGCCAGCGTATCCACATCCACCACAGTTTCCACCTGAAAGGACATCCTGAATGGCCTGGACTTTTGGATCCACCTTTACGGCAAAGATTTTCTTGAACAAACCAAGAAGGAGTCCCAAAACAAAAGCAACCACAAGGGAAACCAAAACTGTAAGCAAAATAACTTTCATATTCAAAGCCTCCCCTAAACTATTTTATCAAGCCCTTGAATCCAAGGAACGCAAGACTCAACACTCCGGCACAGATATAGAGCATCGGAGTTCCGCTGAAAGCCTTTGGAACTTTTGCCGTACGGAGCCTGCTTCTTACGCCGGACATAATCACCATGCTGAGAAGGAATCCCAGGGCGGAACCTAACGCATATACAAGGCTCTGGCCATAGTCATAGTCCTTGCTGATGCAGTTGATTGTTACGCCAAGGACCGCACAGTTTGTTGTTATCAGGGAAAGGTATATTCCCATTGAGCTGTACAAACCGGGGGCGCTTTTTTTCAAGTAAAATTCCACCAGCTGAACAAGGGACGCGATTACCAGAATAAAAATCAATGTCTGCAGGAACTCAAGCCCAAGAGGTGCAAGCACAAGTTTATAAAGCGGCCATGTAACCGCAGTCGCAAGAATGATAACAAAAGTTGTGGCAATACCCATTCCTGTAGCCTTTCCAGTTTCGCTTGTCATTCCTATGAACGGACATATGGCCAGATACTGAATAAAAACTACGTTATCCACAAGCATGGATTTTATAAAAATGCTAAAGATGGTACTCATTTTGTAACCTCCGTGGAAGCAGCTGCATCTGCGGATTTTGCGGCAAGTTTTTCAGCGGCAACCTTTTTTGCTTCCTCAAGTCTCCGCTTTTCTTCTGCAGCCTTTTCATCTGCCACACGTTTTTTCTCTTCAAGGGCCTTAACAACCTGAGCCTTTTCCGCCTCAGATTTTTTCTGTGCGCTGGCGTTCCTGATTCCCTGCACAAGGGCTCCAAGACATCCGAACACAATAAAGCCACCAGGGGCGCTATTAAAGACTCCGATGCGGTAGCTTTCCGGAATCAATTCAACCTTAAGGGCTGTTCCTGCCATCAAAGTTCCGCCACCAAGAAGTTCCCTTACAAGGGAGATACAAACCAGGACAGCGGTATAGCCAATCCCCATTCCGATGGCATCCAAAACGGAATCCCCAACAGTGTTCTTGGAAGCAAAGGCTTCAACCCTTCCCATGATAATACAGTTTACAACTATCAATGGAAGAAAAACTCCAAGGGCGTCATAAAGGGAAGGCACAAAGGCATGCAGTACCATCTGGACAACCGTTGTAAAGGCCGCGATTATGATAATAAAAATCGGCAGGCGTATTGCGGATGGAATGCATTTTCTAAAAATGGAAATGACAAGCTCGCTCATGACAAGAACAAACATCATACCCATTCCCATGCCAAGTCCGTTGAAAATTGAGTTGGTAATTCCCAGTGACGAACAAAGGCCAATATTCAAAACCAGCAACGGATTTTCCCTCAGGATTCCGTTTGTAAAAATGCTAAGCTTTTTATTCATGACTTATTCCCCGCTTTTTGCCGAAAGACACTCACCCATTGCGGTGCATGCATCATTCATCATTGTCGCAATACCATTGCTCGTAATTGTCGCTCCGGTAATCGCATCAAAGGTTTCACCAGCTACAAATCCGTCAGCCGAATTCTTTCCAGCGAACTGACCATAGAAAGTGTCTCCGCTCTTTACTTTATAATCTGGGTCGCTACCGTTCTGCCCGAAACTTTTTGTATCGTTGTTTTCAAGGTAACGCATTCCTGTCACTATTCCATCATTATCCATTCCAACGATTATTGTGGAGCGGTCGTAGGTTGGACCGGAAATCTGCACAACAGCACCAATGATATCGGAACCACTTTTTGCATAGTACATTGAATCCAATGTGGTGACTCCGCTGGCGGTTGTTCCGCATTTTTCCTTTGCTGACTCAAAATCATCAGCGGAAGGGAATATCTCCTTCATGGCGGCCTTTGCTTTGCTGTTATTGTTCGCATCAATCACAGGGGCAGTCACATTGTTGACCAGAGCAAGGACAGTGCAGGCACCAATTGAAAATGCTGCCAGGATAAGTCCCAACTTAATCATTGAACCGATTCCGTCGGATTTTTTTGCATTTGTTGATTCGCTCATTTTGTTTCCTCCGGTTTTGAAATATCCAGTCCATATTCCTTAGCAATCTTGCTGACGTCGGCCCTTACATGAGCCTTCTTTCCGTATCCATATTTCCTTGAAGTCAGGTTGTTCAGGAATGTTGCCATGGCATTCATAATCAGGATACTGAACATCACACCCTCAGGATAGCCACCAAACTTTCTGATCAGGAAAGTGATAAGACCACATCCTGCACCGAAAATCAGACGTCCAGGTTTTGTTACAGGAGCGGTGGCATAGTCGGTCACCATGAACACGGCGCCAAACAAAAGTCCTCCAGTCAAAAGGGCTGCAAGAACATCCATTCCGGCACCCTGGATACCATTTTTATCAGCAAGTGAACCAATGAAGGTCAAGACCGCAACGGTACCCAACATTGAAACGCTGGCCCTCCAGTCAATAATCTTTGTGACCAAAAGGAAAATGAATGACAACAAAAGCAGCAGGATTGAAGTTTCGCCAATACATCCGGCCCTGTTTCCGCAGAAATACTGAAGCAAAGTCTGACCATCAAATGAGGCGGCACCTGTTTTCATCTGGCTAAGGATTGTTGCAGAAGATATTGCATCCACATTTGAGGCTCCCGTCAAAGTCCAGGACCACTTGCTTACGTCCAGTTCCGGATTGAACCAGGTTGCCCCCATGACTCCGGCAAAGCTCACGAACAGGAAGGCTCTACCTGTCAAGGCTGGATTGAATACATTTTTTCCGATTCCACCAAAAAGTCCTTTCGCAACGACTATCGAAACCAGTGCGCCCACCACAACCATCCAGACCGGAGTCGTAGAAGGGATTACCAGGGCAAGAAGAACTCCTGTTACGGCAGCGGAAAGGTCACCGACCAGAACTTCACGTTTCGTTATTTTCTGGAAAAGATATTCAAAAAGAATACAGCTGGCAACTGAAACAAGAATTGTAACAAGAGCGCGGATTCCAAAAATCATGACTCCATAGATACATTCCGGCAACATCGAAATCAGCACCATCAGCATAATGTCGCGGGTAGAATCTCCCAACATAAAATGAGGGCTGGCAGAAAGATATATGTCACTTGTGTTCAACTTTGGATCTGTCATTTTACATCTCCTCCTGATTTTTCCTCTGCAGCTTTCCTGGCGGCCTCAGCCTTTGCTCTTTCTGCGGCCATCTGGGCACGAACCTTTCCTTTTCCAAGACGGATTCTTTGCACAAGCCGGACATTTGCAGGACAGGCATAGGAACAGCATCCACATTCAATACAATCCATGAGACCATATTTGCGGGCCTTGTCCAGATTATCAACATTAAGTTCATGGGTCATAAGTCCAGGGGCCAATCCCATTGGACAGGCATCAAGACATTTTCCACAATTGATACACTGGCTTTCATCCACAAGATAAGTTTCCGCTTTAGTAAGGAAAGTGATTCCGCTTGTACCCTTTGCTATAGGGAACTGAAGACTTGGCATGGCGAATCCCATCATTGGACCACCACTAATAATCTTTACCGTCATATCTTTTTTTAGAGTGAAGATTTCTGGAACCAAATCAGCAACAACGGTACCCACTGGAACACGGATGTTGCAAGGCTTCTCCACTGCTCCGCCACTGATTGTCAGGGCACGGTCAATCAGTGGCTTGCCAAGACGGAAGGCATCGGAAATTGCGCATACGGTACCAACGTTTGTGATAACCGCACCGGCATCAGCAGGAAGTCCTCCAGCTGGAATCTCCACACCAAGAACTGCCTGGACAATATTTTTTTCACAGCCCTGAGGATACTTGGTCTTTACGATTGCAACGGCGATGTCTTTCTCCCATCCCTTTGCCTTGATTGCATCCTGAAGTTTAGGCGCAATATATTTTTTGTTCTCCTCCAGAACAATGAGTCCTTTGGCGGATACAATTTTAGAAACGATTTTAAATCCGTCCACGACTTTGTCGGTCTGTTCCAGAAGGGTACGCTCATCGATTGTAAGATAAGGTTCACACTCAGCTGCATTTAACAGAACAAAATCAATCTTCTTGTCAGCCGGTGGATTTAATTTTACATGAGCCGGGAAGGAAGCTCCTCCCATACCAACAATTCCTGCATCCCTGATTCTGTCCAGAGCCTCCGCTTTTGAACAGGAGAATGGATCCAACGGAGCCATGAACTCTTCATCAGAGGAACCGTCACTTTCAATAGTGATGCAAGGAACCTCCATTCCTCCGGTGACCATAAAAGTTTGAATCTTTTTTACTTTACCGGAAATGGATGCGTGAACCGGGGCTGACATAAATTTGTCACTCTTCGCAATAACCTGACCCCGTTTGACAGAATCCCCAACCTGAACCAACGCTGTATTTGGAGCGCCACCCATAGTCACCGGGATTGTCACAGATTTTGTAGAAGGAAAAACGTCTGCAATCGGACATCCGTTGCTCAGTTCCTTCATCTCCTGGGGATATATTCCCCCTTTAAATGTGTGCGTTTTCATAAAGGTATTTTACTATAGAAGATTATGATTAGCAATGTAAAAATATGGAGGAAATAGCATCAAATTTTTTATTTCAAAGGCGCTGCCTTTGAGAATCTGGGTAAGCTACGCTTTTTATTTTTCAAAGACGTTGTCTTTGGGAACTTTTTTCAACTGCGTTGGAATGGTTAAGCTACGCTTTTTCGTTTTTTGAAGGCTGCGCCTTCAAGATCCTTTTCATGTTCGGACATGGGGCAGCAAGGAGGGAGGCGGAAGCCCTACTCAGAAGCGAGCTCCCTCCTCCCTCCTTGACCTCCCACCTTCCGCATGTACCCCTTTGAATTTTCGGCAGGAGCATGTGTTTTTTTTCTGCGGTCTGTTTTTGTTCGGATGTCCACCTGCTACGCATTTCTTATAGACAAAGACTTCGTCTTTGGAACTATTGCTCACTGGGTGGTGGACGCTACGCTTTCCGCTTTCAAAGGCTCTGCCTTTGGGTTTGTGTTTTTTCAGCAGTCCAGCCGCTTCGCGTTGTTTTATAGACAAAGGTTTCACCTTTGGAACTGTTGTTCACTGGGGGGTGTTGGTCTACGCCTTTCTTTTTCAAAGGCTCTGCCTTTGGGTCTGTGTTTTTTCAGCAGTCCAGCCGCTTCGCGTTGTTTTATAGACAAAGGTTTCACCTTTGGAACTGTTGTTCACTGGGGACGTTCACTACTCTTTTTTATAGGATTTCTTCCATTGTATATTGTTGTATTTTTAGTCCAAGGTGTTCGTAAAATCCTACGGCTTTTGGGTTGCATTCCCAGGCGTGTAATGTGACGTTGTAATATCCGTTTTCTTTTGCAAAATCTCTGGTATGTTCATAGAGTTTTTTTCCAATATGTTTGCCGTGGTCTTTTTCGTCTACGCACAAGTCATCGATGTACAGGCTTTTGTATGCGAAGGTTGCAGGTCCTTCTTCATGGATTATTGTCTGACAGAAGCAGTGTCCCTTGATTGTTCCATCGTCATCTTCATATACAAAGATTGGGTTGTCAGTATTTTTTATTAACTCCTCCAGTTCAGGGTTCGTATATTTTGCGCCTTTTTCTTTGAATAAATCGGGGCGGCCATTGTGATGTACTAGAAGCACCTGGGCTAACAGATTATTGATTCCAGCTATATCCTTATTTTCTGCGCGTCGAATTTTTGCCATTTGTTTTTCCTTGATAAACGATTTGTTTGAAACTTTTTACTACTGTCCCGGCTTTCCACTGGCTAAAAAGTTTTATCCTATCCTAATTCTGATGGCCAAAAAAAACAAGGTCTGTTTGTTGAAAATAATTTCTTAAATTTATATAGATATTAAATAAAAAAAACATTATAGTTCTATCTCATGCAGTAACAACTGGGTTCCAGATTTACTGACAGGTGAGATAATTACATTCATTTGTAAATCACTTGCGAAAAAAGGGTTCCGTTGCTCAACGGTGCCGGACGGCCAGCTTCCTTTGTCTGGGTCGCCTTCAAAAGAAAAAGCTTCACTTTTTTTTGGAATGATCGTTTGCCGAATTAATTTCTAACAGGATTTCAATTGCGGGACTGCGACGACCACATTCTTTTTTTTAGGTGGTTCATTATGTTTAACCGTAGTGACTACATTAGCGATTCTGATTGGAATCGTTTTTTGGATTTCTCAAAGGATTTAGAAACTCCAAACATCGTGATTAATCTAAGCCAGATTAAATCTAACTTCCTTCAACTCAAAGAGGCATTTCCTTTTGCCCAGATTTACTATGCGGTAAAATCCAATCCGGGTGAACCTGTGCTTAGAATGCTGGCAGAACTTGGTTCCAGTTTTGACATTGCCTCCCGTTACGAATTGGACAAGGTTCTGTCCTTGGGTGTCACCGGGGATAGGCTGTCCTACGGCAACACAATAAAAAAGGCCAGGGACATAAAGTACTTCTATGACAACGGAGTAAGGATGTTCGCCACTGACAGCAAAGATGACCTAAGGGCCATTGCCGAAAACGCTCCGGGAAGCAGAGTCTATGTCAGAATGCTGGTGGAAGGTTCCGAATCTGCTGACTGGCCTTTGAGCCGCAAATTTGGTTGCCATCCGGACATGGCATACGACCTGCTGGTACAGGCAAGGGACTTGGGATTGATACCTTACGGCGTATCTTTCCATGTCGGTTCACAGCAGCGGGATATTGGTGTCTGGAACGATGCCTGCGCAAAAGCGACTTACCTCTTCAATTCTCTTGAGGAAGAAGAAAATATAAAGCTTTCAATGATCAACATGGGTGGTGGATTTCCGGCGCATTACATTCAGCCAACAAATGAACTTTCAGATTACGCATCAGAAATCACCAGATATCTGCATGATGACTTTGGCGAAAACATTCCTACAATCATCCTTGAACCAGGCCGTTCCTTGGTGGGAGATTCAGGAATACTCACCAGCGAAATAATTCTCGTCAGCAGAAAAAACAATACCGCCTTGCAGAGATGGGTCTATCAGGATGCCGGAAAATTCAATGGACTGATTGAAACATTGGATGAGTGCATAAAATATCCAATCATAACCTCGAAGGACAGGCCTGGTGAAAAAGAAGGCGAGGTAATTCTTGCAGGGCCAACCTGTGACAGCATGGACATCATGTACGAACATATCAAATACAGAATGCCCACGTCACTAAAGACAGGGGACAAACTTTATTGGCTTTCAACAGGAGCATATACTTCCACTTACGCTTCTGTAGAGTTCAACGGTTTCCCACCAATAAAAACCTACTTCATGGACTAAGGCTTTAGCCTAAAAGTAAATAGCCACAGGCAGGCAGTCTGCCTGTGGAATTTAGAATCCTTTAGTTATCATCATATCCAGAAAGAACCAGAAGCTGCGACAAATATTTCCAATAATTTTCAGCACTCTTTTTATAGTTCCTTATATTTTTTTCTTTCAGATCATATTTGTAAGTGTCATTGAAAAGCAGATATTCAAAAAATTTATAGACCAGCTTGTCATTTTCATCTAGCCTGGAATAATCAATCTTTTCCAATTTTGATTTGTCCTTTAGGAAAATATATTCCTGAATTCCAATATCCAGATCCATTATGTAATAATAAAATCTTTCATCGAAGCTTGTCGGATCGTTTTTGGAATTACCCCATACCAGCCAGGGCCAAATATCCAGTTCGAATTTTCCAATCGGCTGCTCGTAAGTCCCATAATTATAGGAACCTCTATTCCAGTCATTTGTCACCAGATTTCCTTCTGCATCAAATACAGCTTCCTCTCCGGTGGCCTTTGTGTAAACCTTATTATCCTCTTCACCACGCATCTTGTGAATGTTATTTTCAAATGTATTTTTCAATATGTAATTGATTGCGGACAGCCTGTCGGAAGGAATTGTGGAATCCAAATCGATTTCCAATTTTTCCAGTCCATCCCTCAGGCAGTCAAACAGTTTTATTTCTGCCTTAGATTTTTCAAAAACCTGGATAATTGTTTCCTTGGCAAACATTGAAGAAACCACCAAAGATAAAATCAAAAACGCGCTGATAAATTTTCTTTTCATTTTATTACTCCTCGTCGCCTGTACGACATGCTAACATAATTTATTTTAATTATAAAAAGGGCACCGTTCTTTTATGCACTGCTGATTCATATTTGAGAACGAACATTTCTTTTCGCCATACTCAAGTTTCACACCGCAATGACTGTTGATATAATCCACCCCATGCTTGAATGCAATCATGGCATCCCTTTTGCAACATCTTGGACCGTCAATCTTTCCCAGCTCACCAATAGCCTGGGAAGTGTATCCCATGTGAAGTCCCCAGGTACCGTCTTTTGAAAGTGGACCCGTTCCTTCAATTATTGCAAGGGCAGCACCAATGGAAGTTATGGCTCCACATATCCCCCAAAGTCCGCACATGGCTCCCGGCATTTTTAATCCTTCGGTGGACAGTTTTTCCAGGGCTTCCTCCAGATTGATTTTTCCCCCTGCATTTTTATATGCAACCAACAGACATGCTCCATCAAGTATGTGATGTTCCGGTCCGTGCATATTTATATAATCCTTCCGGACCATGGCATAAAAAATATCCACCGGGTTTGTTCCCTGCTGATTTTTAATGTCACCCAATATTGCCATCGCCTTATCTTTTATTTCCATCATTTCCCCTCTAAATCAAGACGTAATTTTTATTTTTCATATTTCAGAATCATCTGGATATTGTACCGGTCCACATCATTAATCATTGAATCAGAATAGTCCTGATTTTTTTTGTACCAGGAATAGCACTCGAACAATGACTGCAAATCAACACTCCTGAAAGTCTTTCCATAGCGGGCATAAATGGCGTTCCTCAATATGCGCAGCTGGGCTTTATCCAGATTCTTCAAATCCGAGTCAGTCAATTTGGAACTAAGTTTCGAAAACTTCAGACCATTGTAAGCGAAATAGTCCTCCGGAATCAACGCATTTTTGATTTGCTCCGGGGTGGCGGTTTTGTCAATCACATAGGCCTTTCTTGCAGACGACCAGCATAAGAATACGCTCTGTTCGGAAACATCATTTTCCTCGGCAATATATTTTTTTATTCTGATTCCACGTCTGCCGTTCACAATGCAAAATGAAAAACAGTTTTCGTAATAGCTCTTTGCGATTCCATTTTCACCTTTGCCCTTAAATGCGGCCGCGGCTGTAGATGAATAGTTGTATCCTTCAATCAAGTCCTTGAAGTCCGGATCAAAATATCTATGAATGGATATTCCACAGTCATAATCATCCAAATGGAATTCCAGATAATCAGCTTTTTCATCATAATCAAAATCAGCCAAAAGAGTTGTCGTTCCTGTGGAAGGCAGATATTTGGTCTGCTTTTTTAGAGCCCCATTTGTTTCAGGAAAAGCGTATCCGGATATATCCCCTATCCTTTTTCCGTCAGTATAAAAAAGTTTTTTTCCAACCGTCTTTGTCTGGGCATAGATGCTGTAGTCATCGTAAATTACGACACTTATGCCATCAGTCCTGACGGTGTCCTTGTAGACCAGGTTGTTTGGATTTTCGTATCTGTAGACCTTTACCTTATTCGATGAATCCACAAACTTTGTCACGTTATCCATAGAATAGGCGGCCACAGAAATAATCATAAAAAGGGAAAACGCAATACTTTTTTTCATCAGAAACTCCATCTATTATTTTGCCATTCTCATTTCAAATCGGTCGGCGAATATTTTTTTTGCCATGCTGGACAGTTCCCTATTACAGTCAAACATCCCTTCCTCGCATATAGTTACATCCAGCATATCAAACGATACCATTTTTTCGAATATAAGTTTTCTGCATAAAGAACACTTGTTTCTATTATACAACTTATTCAACACTTTTTTATATACCCCAGGATTTTTTTGCAGTTTTTTGGAATCAATCAAATCATCCAGCACCGCATGACAGGTATAGATATTCAGCTCATCGATTTTGTCCATCAACAAATCCTGGTCCTCATCTTCATAAAAAAGCGCAAGGGTCTGAAGATATAGCACCGGGGAATCATCGGAATAGATATCGAATATCAGGCTTTTCACTTCCGGCTCACCGAACAGAAGCAATGCCCGCGCAATGGAAATCTGATAATCCCGGTCCTCCGCCTTCAGCAATTCATTTTTCAGGAATCCGTATTCCAAAGGAATCTTTACGCCATCAAACGCCAAAAGAATTTGCGTCCTTTTTTTTATATCAGCGCAGGATAAAAAATATTCCGCAATCTTTTTTCTTTCCTCCCCGGTAGATTTTTTTAACCAGGGCCGAAGTGGAATAAAACGCTTGTCCTCTGAAAAGGCTAAAATTTCTTCAACAGATTTGCGTCGTGATTTTGTACACGAATATCCTTTTTCGTTTTTATATTTTTCCAGGTAAAGCTTAACATAAATGTCATCTGATTTATTTAATTCTTCTATTATACTTTCCTTATTTTCCTGGTCGTAATAGAAACTGTAATAATTCCATTCCCTGTCCGGCGCCGTCGAAATCAGTTTTCCCAATTCCCTGGCAAGAAAAAAGGCAGCCTCCGGTCCATCCCATTCAAGGAGACTTTGCATTCCAGAAAAGGAATCGTCTTTTCTATCGTTGACGTAGAAACTGATTTTGTCATACAGGATTTTTTTATCAACCAGGTCCGCCTTTGCCATCTCCAAAACGAAATCAAAAATCTGCAGTTCCCCGTAATCCTCGCCAACCATTTCGTGAAAGCGTTTTAAAATTTCTTTGTATATGAATTCCCTGTTCCCGTAGATTTCCACCAGCGCAAACAAATATTCCGCCCTGGAACCTTCGCATTGAGGATCGAAGGCCCTGTTGTTTACGATATTGTCCAGCAGGATTGAATCAGTTTCTGCGGAAGCGTTTATCAATCCCTTCCTGATAAGCAAATATGGAACGCCGCTTCCTTTTTCCAATTCCTCCGAAAATATCTGAATCACCTGCTTCCCCCCAGAACACCAGACAGAAAATCTTTTCCTTCATTTTATTCCATACAAAAAAACATAACAAGTATAAAAAAGGACCTGACCTCCGTTTCCAGAAATCAGGCCCAAAGTTTGGGGTTCACATATTTTAGGGATTCTCTAAAAATTGTGGTTTTTAGAGCCGCACTTTATTCAGGTCTTGTGCCTGTATTTGTATCCGCCGGGACAGGATTGATATCAGGTTCGGCCGTTATGTGCAGTTTTTGTGCAACCGATGGATAATGCCGTATCTGGTACATATCCGTATCCATCGCCATGACTTCCTTGATTGCGTAGCTCTTGAACAAAGGTCTCTTTATTTTGAACTTGCACCAGAAGAAGGCATAGACCGCAAGCACCAGGGAAACTCCAAGGAATATTCCGTAGATTATCAGCTTGGATTTTAAATCCGGATCAATGTTCCAAATCATGAAAGCGTTTCCAATAACTCCCACCACCGGAATCACAATCCCGAACGGCAGCTTGAAAGTTCTAGGGGCCTTAGGCAATTTTTTCCTTAGCAGGATTACGTCAAGATGAACCATGATGTAACAGAAAATCCAGAAAGTGCATCCAGTATTAATAAGGAACACAAGGGAGTTGCTGGAAGAAAGTCCAGTGGCGTTGATTATTGAAATCACCACGGCTACCAGCACCAGTCCAATGTAAGGGGTTCCGGCCTTTGTCTTTCTCAGGAAGAAAGTCGGCAGCAGTCCAATCTTTGCCATACCTGCGCACAGCTGACTTATTCCAAACATGGCCGTGTTCAATGTACTGACAACCGCAAGCAAAGATACAATGGTCATCCAGACTGTTCCGACCTTTCCCATAAGCAGCGAACCGTAAAGGATATGCGGAACCGTACTTTCGCCCAGGGCTTCCCATGAAGTGTAATTCTTGAAGCCAACGGTCATAAGAATCTGCATCACAAGGATAATCACAAGGCTAAGGACCATTCCAATTGGAACAATCTTGCGCGCATTCTTTACGTTAGGCGATACGGGAACAATGAACTCAACTCCGATGAAGAGGAAAAACGCAAGTCCCAGAAGCGAGAAGGAATCCGTGAATTTTTCGGTCAGCATTGCGCTCTGCTCAATGACGGTGGCAGGGTTCACCTTGATGCATCCAAGGACTCCCATAATCAGGAGGGAACCTATCAATCCATAGGCGACCACATTCTGGATTTTTGCGAACATGTCAACGCCAAAAAGATTCAGCACAAACAAAATCAGTACCAGGGCAATGGACCATACCGCCGCCGGGACAGGTACGGAACTGAACACTTCGCTCAACGTGTTTCCGAACATGGCCGCTTCCGAGCTGCCCAAAATAAGCTGGCAACAAATAAAGCCGCCCATGTTTGTGATGATTGTAATGAACGGTCCGCAACTTGCCAACGTGAACTGCGCAAGTCCTCCCGTCAGATTTGGCATCAGGGCATTCAATTCACAAATGGAAAGCGCCGTCAGAATATTGAAGGCACAGGCAACCGACATGCTGAATATAAACGGTAAACCAAGAATGCTGGAACCCTGACCGATTGAAAGCAGACAGCTTGTCGCAACAATCAGCCCGACTCCGGTAGCAATAACGCTTGGCAATCCTAATTTTTTTTGTTCTGCCATAAGAGTTTCCTTTTTCTATTTCTCCAATTCAGTACCAATTGCTGCCGACATTTCTATTTCAACAAGCTGCGTAGGTCTGTTCAGTTTAGCAATTGTTACACCAGTGCACAGAGGCATTACGTCATGAAAAATTTCTGTATATGCCTGCATACCGGCTTTATCAAATTCAGGGGTCTGGAAAATCCTGACCTCATAGACATCCTCTTTTTTTCCACCGGCCTGTTCAATGATTTTCACCTGCTTCTCAAGAATGTATTTCATCTGCGCATAGGAATCGCCTTCACCATAAACAGTCCCGTCAGGTTGAACGGCTGTTGTTCCTCCAACAAAAATGAAATCACCAATCCTTACGGCACGTGAATAACCCGCTTTCTGTTCAAGCGGCGCACCCGAAGAAAAATTTTTTCTTTTCATTATTTGTCCCCCACAAGGAGCGCATCCATTCCTTCTTCGCCAGTACGGACGCGGACAATGTTAGTGACATCGGAAACAAAAATTTTTCCATCCCCAATATGACCGGTGTAAAGTTCTTTCTTCAGGAACTCAATCAAATCAGGAACCTCAGAAGTTGGGAGGACCATCATGACGACTTCCTTTGGCAGAAGCTGGATATCCTTTTTTTCTTCGACCTCAAATTCCTGGGTACCATGCTGGACACCACAACCAAGCACCTGATAAACCGTCATACCGGTGATATGGAATTTTCCAAGGGCACTCTGCAATGCGCTGATTTTTGAAATGCCAGTTATAACTTCGACTCTGCTAAATTTTTCGCTCATAATTTGTTCCTATTAAAAAAATTATTCAGGAGGGGGAAGTCTCCCCCTGCGGGACACACGCCGGAAGCAACGCTTCCTCTGTAGTGCCCTACCCTCTCTGCGGGTACACCAGATTCATTTCAAAAAAACTTTTCCGGTTCACCCGCAACGCCCAGACTTTTATGCAAGGTCCGGTGTATCCCAAAGGTTCAGCTTTGTTCCGATTCCTTTTTCCAGTGCGTTCCTGTAAACCATTGTTCCCCATGCTACGTCCTCCACAGGCATTCCGCCAACGGAGTAGATAACAATTTCCTTTGGATCACGGTGCACAGGAATTTTTCCGGTCAAAACATCACCAAGGTCGTCTATCTGTTCTCTCCTCATCTTTCCTTCCGCAATCAAATCCTCAACATGGACGGCAGGGATTGGAACCACCTTGTAGGCTTCCGGTGCATATTCTTCTTCCCATGCTTCATAAAGGGCAATGTTGTCGGTGACGGTTCTTGCCCTGTTAATAATGAAGTCATCATCAAATCTGAGGGCGGCCGTCGAACTTATTATTGCGCCCGGCTTGATCCATTCTTCCTTGATGTAAGGATAGATGCTTGTGTCACCGGTCGTAGGCGTTGATGTGCTTACGGAAACAATGTCTGCATCGCGGACAGCCTCCTCAATAGTTTCGACCGCATAAATTTCTTTTACCGTAGGATAATCCTTTTTGGCCTGCTCAATAAATCTTTCAAGGCTTGCCTTTCCACGGCCCTTAACTTTGATGGTCTCAATTCCCGGACGCACCGCCATGGCCGCCGCAAGAGCTGTCCTGCTCATAACACCAGGTCCAATCACGCCAATGACCTTCGCGTCTTCCGGAGCAAAATATTTATATCCAACACCAGGGACCGCCCCTGTTCTGTATGCAGAAAGAATGTTTGCGCTCATGTAGGCCAAAGGAGCGCCGGTGTCCTTGTCGTTCAACGTAAGCATAAGGATTGACCGGGGAAGTCCCTTCTCCTTGTTCGCACAGTTTGAGCCATACCACTTCATTCCCGCCATATCAAACTTTCCGCCAAGATATGCAGGCATTGCCATGAAGCGCCGGTCCGGTCCATCAACAGGCATCTCAGGAAAAGGAGAACTTTCAGGAAAGCAGACCATAGTTCCGTGGGAGTTTCCGTTTGCTCCACCCATTCTATAGTTACCGACCTTCATAAGTTTGAACATTTCTTCCATCGCCTCGATGCAACCTTTCATATCCTTAACGCCGGCTGCAATCATGTCCTGTTCATTCAGATACAAAAAATCAATCTTTGGATATGCCATATTACGCCCCCGTACCAGTAGTCAAGTCCGCAGCAAAAAATCTTAAGTTGATAAAAATTGCCCTCATGAACATTTTCCATCAAAAAAAAATGGCGCCGGAATTTTCTATAAATCCAACGCCATTGTTCTGCTGCTTGTTATGACTCTAGCATAGTGCTTCACATAAAAAATTAATTGTAAAAAAAAGAACTCGCACCGCCCTAAACATTTTTTATGCTGTCCGTATAGTTCTGCTGCTCCACTTCGGTGGTATATTCTTTAGGTGTCATCCCGGTGAATTTTTTGAACTCATGTATAAAATGTGCCTGGTCATAAAAATTGTATTCGGAAGCAATGCTTGTAAGATTTTCCGCATCCCCCCTGTTCAGGTCGCTAAGAAGAAACTGGAACTTGACTGAACTGCAAAGCTGTTTCGCGCTCATCCCCAGTTCATTATCGAATATCCTGTTTATGTATCTGGCGGAATAACCGGACAGTTCCTCCAGTTCGCTTATCTTTATGATTCCCTTCCTCTGAATAATCAAATCCGAAATCTGCTTGAACAGGTCCGACTGATTTTCCGTTCCGCTTTCATTTTTAAATTTCGAGTATTCCTGCAAAAAGGTGGTCATGCGTGATTCGAAATCATTTTGCTGCCCCATCTTTTTGCAGAAAGCTTTTGTGGATGGAAGGTCGTCCAAAATAATTATGTTGCCAATTATTTCTTTTGGAGAATACTCCCGAACAAATTTTACTGTGCTTGGTTGAAGCCTCACCCCAAAATATTCGGCATCCTTTTTTACAGAGAAAGTCCTTTTTTCGATTGTACATCCAATCAAATGGGTCCGGACTTTTCCATCCTTGTATTCGAAAATCAGATTGATGCAGCTGTCCACAATCAAAGGAACCGTAATGTCCTGCCCCGATTTATTCGAGAAACTAAAAAAATGGGAGATGCCATTCTTTATCAGAATGTGCTGACAAAAATCATCGGAGCTCATCACGAAATAGGGTTGAATGGAAATCAATTTTTCTGAATCAGTTTTCATATTCTATTTTTTTTCCTGATATTTGTAGGCACCTTCAATGGCATGAATCAAATCGACAATCAGAGAATTGTAAGGGACCGGAACGTTATACAGTTTTGCCTGCTGGACTATGGCTCCATTTATTGCATCAATTTCTGTTCTGCGGCAATTCATCACATCCTGCGACATGGAGGAATATCCCTTTCCTGCATCCTCGCAGACATGGTGGACCATATTGAGCACTTCCATGTATGAAAAATGTGTACCATCAGCTTCCGCCACGTCCACCGCTTCGCAAATCATTTTTTCCGCAAAGTCCCAGGCATACTTGTTGTCAATCATGGAACCGATTGGGGAACGGGTGATGGCGGTGAAGGTGTTTATTGAAAGGTTCACAAAAAGTTTGCTCCAGATAATCCGCTGGATATCGTCAGTTATTTCTGAATCAAATCCGCTTTCTTCCAATATATTCTTTATGGTCTCAAGGTTACCATTTTCCTGCAGGTTGCTTCCAATTGTTGTCGCACCATGTCCAGAATGACGGACCTTTCCTGCTCCCATGTTCACTGAGTTGTGTTTGCTTGTACCGATTATTATATTTTTCTTGGCGACATATTTTTCAATCTTCCGGTCGTTCCCTGCACCGTTCTGCAAAGTCATAACCAGGGTGTGGTCTCCGAAAAGTTTTTTATTTGTCTGGAGCGCGTCCTCCGAAAAAATCGATTTCACGAACACAACTATCAAGTCAGCGACCTCGGTATATTCCCCCGACAGATACGCCTTTATGCCTCCGAAATGTTGCTCCGTTCCATCCTCTTCCAGAACCGTAATTCCATGTTCATTTATTGAATCCACCTGAGGTTTATAACTATCCAGCATTATCACTTCATGATGCCTACTAAGATATGCCCCATAAAGACAACCCATTGCACCTGCACCAATAATTACAATCTTCATAAAACCTCCAAAAAAAAAAGACGCAAAAAGCCCAGGAAAAACCTGACACCTCTTTGCGTCTACCATAATTATGCTTTAACAAGGAAGTTTTGTCAATTTGCCTATTCAAAAAGCCGTTTCAAAGTGTGGACCACCTGATTCGTGTTGCCCTCCTCCATCACGTAGTCGTACTTTCCGGGGATGGTGCCAAAAGTAATGGTACGGTCAATTCCCAGTCTCCTTTTTAGAAGCTCTATCATATTATTGCGGGTCGCGTTCCTGTCGTAGATTTTTATGTATCCATTTTCCGGATAATCCTTGCTTTGATATTTCAAAATCTTTAGCCTGTCGCACAATCCCTGCTCAAGAAGCCGACCATAAATTTCCTCTATCTTTTCCATCGGATATATCAGCATGAAGTAGACCACCGTTTCATTTTCGGGGAGGGGCCGCTTTATGTAATTGCGGTACGGGGAAGCCCTAAGCTCTTCAATCAACTTCCGCTGTATGTCGCAGTCTGGCTCGCTGTAATAAATAAAAAGGGAATCATCCACAACCACATTAGAAAAATAGACCACCTGCAGCTGATCCAAAACCTTTACGACCGCCTCTTTATCCTTCTGGTCCAGCTCAATTTTTTCGAGATATCTTTTTTTGTTCGTGTCATAAAGGACCGCACCATCCATCGCGATGACAGGAATCTTTAACCGGATGTCCGCCATCGGTTCCATTATGGCAGCAGGAGGACGCATTGTGCTCAGAGTAAAATTCATTCCGTCATCCAGCATCCGGTTCAGTTCGACCTTGCAGTAATCGTTCAAGTGATAATCCTTGTTCAAAAGAATATCGTCCAGGCCAGAAATAAAAAGTATGTCCTTTCTGCACTTCCGGGGAAAATGAAAAAGATTGACGGTGACTCCAATGACAATTCCGATCATCGTATCCAGGAACCTGTTCCACACAAAAAGGAAACAGTTGGAATCCTTCATGTGTATGACGACGATGCTAAGAAATACGACGCAACTAAAATAGCTTGCCTGCTTTTTTTTAAGGACCGACGTAATCCACAGCAACGGAATTATGGATGCGGAAATCAAAAGCGAATTGATTATGTAGACCTGCATTTCTTCCAGGACAAAAGCCTTGCAGATTGCGGTCGAGATAAGCAGAACCAGGAGTCCAAAAACCGCTCCAATGCAGGTTCCAAAAGTTCTTTGCACCGCATTCTTTTTTGTTGTGGATATGTAACTCTGAATGCACCAAAGAGCCGACAGCTGGCTATAAAAAACAATACCACCGCTGCCTCGCAAAAGATTCACGAGATAGCACAAAGCAATTGCCACAGCAGATTTTACAATCCTTGCCCCAACCTTTGGAATCGGCCTTAAATTTTTTCCGTCAGCCATTTTATCGAAGCACAGGATTTATGAAAAATACTGTCTCATGTTCGGTTATCATCGGGGATTCCTTGGCAAAGAAAACAATGCCGGCGCCTGGTGAAAGGATTTCTTCCTTTTCTTCCGCAGTCAATGGATCCATAATAACCGCCAGGGGCTGTCCCTTCTGCACTTCCTCGCCAGGATGAACGTAATACCTGAACAATCCTCCCGCAGGCGAAGATATTGAAACGAAATCCTTTTCCTGAATAATTTCGCTTGCATATCCTACAGGTGGATGAATCGTAATAAGCTTGTGGCTATTCAAAAAACGGAGCACCGCATTTACGGCAACCATCGCGCTGCCTTCATCGATGTGCGCCGTGGCCTTTGTATAAATACTGAACGCCTCAGTCTCGAAGACCTGCCAGTTGTAGTTAAGGGTCGTGGTATCAATAGGGGTCGGCTCACGGATAAGAACATAGGGCAATCCGAATTCCTGGGCAAGTTCCGGTTTCTGATATCCGGTGTCCATCAGTCGTACATGGGGAACAAAATTTCCAGAAAGATAGAAACTTGCAAACTGTACCCCGTATTGATAATCCCGGACCTTCTCAAAAACGGCGGACGCAATGCGCTGGGTTGTTTCCCCAAGATTGTATCCAGGGAACATCCTGTTTATGTCCGTATTGTCAACAGGCCAGAATCTTTTTCCAATGTTCATTGAAAACGGATTTACGCACGGGATAATCAGGAACTGCTTGTCATCGGCCAGCTCACCGTTTGCCTCCAGTTCCTTGAACCGTTTTATCAAAAGGGCCGCCACATACATCTGCTGAATTTCGTTTCCCCGAAGTCCGGCCACAAAACAGGCAGTCTTTTTTCCGTGACCAAATTTATATCCCTTAACAGAAATCTCCTCACGGTAAGGAGTCTTGAATTTGAAAATCGTTTCTTCTCTCATTTTTTTCTCCAGTAAATAACGTAACGCCGTTCCCTTAATCCCCAAGGATTCGCGCAATCAGGGAGCCTTCATACACAACAGGATATTCCCGTACCGTAAACAAAAGTCCATCCACCGGACTGACAATATTTTCAATAATCTCACCCGTCAAAGGATTTATTATCTTTCCAATCTCCCCGCCTTTTTTTAAACGGTCGCCATGTTTTGCTACAGGCAGGAACACACCGCTTTCGTTCGCGTTCATGAAAGAAACTTTTTCATCCCTGCTTATGATTGGCTCCCTGACCTCTGGGGCCTCTCCTTTCCAGATACCAAGCTCGCACATCAGATTGAAGATTCCGTCCACCAGCTGATTTCCATAGTTTTCGGTTATCCTCATTCCCACTCCCATTTCAACTACCAGACAGGGGGTTCCGGTTGTGTTCAGGGAATAAGCCAGGGTACCTTCCAGGACGGTCGCATTTGAATGGACCCAAATAAAATCGGTGTTCACATGTCGGGCCAATGGAACCAGCAGGTCCGCGGAAATTTCGTTAATCCTTACCTGAGGTATTTCACGGAGGAAAATGTTTGACGCATGGATATCAACAACAGCCGCGGCACCGGAGATATCGTCAATGATTTTTGCGGCAGTGTATTCCGCAAAGGTTCCGTTCTCGTTTCCCGGAAAGATTCTGTTCATATCCAAATCAAACTGCGGGATTCCCCTTGTCATGGAATTCACGCCAAGAGGATTCAATGCAGGATATATTTCAAGGCAGCCATCCAGGTTGTCCAGATTTTCCTTTACCCTTCTGATTAATTCCCAACACACGTACTGGCCTTCCAGTTCATCTCCGTGGGTTCCAGAAACTATGCATATCCTTTTTTTATTTTTTCCGTTCTTTATGACCTGCTTCTGAATCAGGAATTTTTCGTTTACCGGCATCTGCGCCGACGTTACAGTTTTTATCATCTTGCATACCTCAATAAATTATGGAGCCTCTAGAAATTGCAAATTTTAGAGTTGCCCATTACATTTGCTGCTGTTGATTTTTTATTTTAAGCATCCTGATTTGTTCATCCAGGGGCTTTGTTTTCTGTTGAGAATTTATTATAGCCTTCTTGTATTCCTGCTCCCTGGTCGTAACAAATACGCTCATATTTTGACTGGCCATACCACGGAAGATTCCACCATCGACCTTGCAATCAAGATAATCCCTTCCGCTGGCAAAAATAACATAGGTGTCGTCCGCCATCTTGTTTCTGGTGCAGTCAATTCCGCACCATTTTCCTTCCATTGATTTTCCATTGAAGCTCACAAAATCCTCATCCGGAATAAAGTATTCCACCCATGCGTGAGTTGAGCCTTCCCCCATGCTTGTACCGGCCACATATCTTGCAGGTATACCGGCTTCACGGCACAGGGCACAGAAAATATGGGCATAGTCCTGGCACACACCTTTTTTCATTTCAAAGGCCTGGGACGCGGTTGTCCTGACATTTGTCACACCGGGGGTATATTCAATTTTTTTGTAGACGGCGTTTCCCAGCTCCTCCGCAAAAATGTTTATATCGCAGTTCTTTATTTTTTTATTGCGCACACAACCGGCCAGCAATGTGCTGTCAAAAATCGAATACAAAAAATCTTTCATCTCGGAACTTGCGGAGGTCAGTTCCGTATTGTACTTATAGAACGGATGGCACAGTTCCCTGCATCCATTCTTTCTGTCCACTATCACAGTTGCGGTTGAATGGAACGAAAATTCCTCATGCGGATAATCAATCCAACCTTGATATGAAATGTTCCCGAAAATATCCTTCGAGGTCACAAGCTGGACAGGCGGCGTAATCTCCAGATTCCTGCTAACAACGGTCTGTCCATTTTTTGAAACCGGGACACATCGAAGCAGAAAATAATGATCGCTGACGGGTGATGTAAATGCAAGTTTTGTTGTGTAATCAATTTCCAGTATCTTCATTTTCTACCTCACTAAAAAAACTGGCTATGAAAAACTCCTAAGGATTGCAATCTTTAGGGATGCTCTTGTGTTAAAAAAAAATTGTCACCGCAATAGTGCAACGGCAGAATCAGTCGGAACCACCGCGCAAACAGATTGCCACGGGATTCCGGCTGATTCATTTTTATGCCGCCAGTTCGCTCTGCAGGAAAAGACTGTCAATCAACTGCAGCAAAATCATCTTGTCCGCAACATCTGTCACTTCATCCTCGCGGCAAAGTTCATCGCAGACCTTCTGCAAGGATTCCTTGTTGCAATGGATGTCCGTGCTTGCGATGGAATATGAAAGCCTTCTGCACTCAAAGGCCACCTGGTCCTTGTTCATGTCCAGCCTGAAATACATATCAAGCCTTTCAATTGTCATGCCGCAGTTCAGGATGTTACGGACATTCATATCCGCAATGGAATCAAAGAACTGCCCCTTGAACGCCATGATGTTGTCTATCACCTTCTGGAAACTCAGGACAGGGGTTTCGCTATACTTGGCTTCCTCAAGCCGTCTGACAGCCAGCTCTATGTAGCTCAAGGCATCACTTCCGATTGTCTCCCTGAGCATAATCGCGTTGTCATAGGAATGGGTCATGCTGCAGATAATCGAACTTGCGTAATCCTTGTCAAAGGCATAGCGGGTGCAGAAATCGGAAAGCGAAGTGAAACCATTGTATATGTCCAGGTCCATGCAGTACTTTGCGTAATCAAAATCCGAATCCAGTTTTGAGTCATAGATGTTCATCAAAAACTTCAGGGTGGTCAGAACCCTTTCCGTATAACGTCCAAGCCAGTAGATTGAATCAACCTGTTTCAATGTAAGCGGTGTGCCAGCGTTTCTTGCAACTTTTACTTCTCTAAAATCCATGTGTCTTTAAATCCTCCACCTTGTGATGAGTTAACAACAAAACTTGCAGGGTTCCTTGAAAACCTTGTAAGTCCACTTGGCCAAACCTGACAGGTCTTGCCGCTTAAAACAAAGGCACGAAGATCCGCTTTGCGCATAACCTTTTGTCCTTCGTCAATAATTTCCAGATCCTTAAAATCAATTACCTCCTGGGCAATCCACCGGCGCGGTTCATTTTTGATAAGGCTCTCCATTTCCGCAAGTTTCTCGCTGCTAAGGTCGCGGCCAAACACAACCCCGTATCCACCGGCTTCGGCGACATCCTTTATGACCAGCCTGTTCAGATTTTCCAGGACATACTTCCTGTCCTCTTCATAGAACGGAAGATAAGTAGGTGCGTTGTTCAGGATTGGCTCCTCGTTAAGGTAGTAGCGAATCATTTTTGGAACGAAATAGTAGATACCCTTGTCGTCCGCCACACCGTTTCCCGGGGCATTAAGCAGGGCCACATTTCCAGCCCGGTATGCACTCATGACACCAGGAATTCCAATCAGGGATTCAGCCACAAAGGTCAGCGGGTCCAGATATTCATCGCTGATACGTCTGTAGATGGCCCCTACCCTTTCGCGCCCATTCAGGGTCTTGCAGTAGACCACATTGTTTTCCACAAACAGATCCTCCGGCTGACACAAAACGCTTCCGGTCTGCTCGGCAAGATAGGCATGCTCAAAATAGGCTGCATTGTAGCGTCCAGGGGTGAACACAACATTTATTCCGCCGCAGTTCATGTCGTCCATAACATCCTTCAGCATGGTCCCGTAGTTCCTGTTGTCCACCACCGAATTGTTAACAAAAGTCTGCGGCGCGCATCTGCGTTCCAGTCCCCTGGCAATCAACGGATAGGATGCGCCGCTTGGAATACGGAGGTTGTCCTCCAAAATCAGCCATTTGCCATCCTTCGCCTGTACCAAGTCGATGCCCGCGATGTGCGCATAGACATTCAAGGCTGGCGTGATGCCTTCGCATTCAGGCATATAACCTTTGCTCTCGTAGGTGAACTCCTTGGGAATGACACCGTCTGCGACAATCTTCTTTTCGTGGTATATGTCGTAGAGGAACATGTTGAGCGCCTTCACACGTTGTATGAGTCCCTTCTCCAACATTTCCCACTCCTTGGCAGGAATCTGACGGGGGATGGCGTCAAAGGGGAAGATTTGCTCATTAAATACGCCGTTCTTGTAAACGCCAAAGCGTACACCATAACGCTCCATCCATCTATTTACGGAATCTCTTGCGGCTAACAGTTCTTTCATAACACTACAATTTAAAATTACACCACATTGTTTTTAACTCTCATTTTTCTTATACAAATGTAAGCGAATATGGCTTCTTTTATGGATGATTGTAAGTATAAATAGATAATATAATTACAAAAATATTGTATAATAAGTAAAAATACTATCAAAATGATACTTTATAAGTAAATAGCCTATCATTTTGTCAAATCGTAAGAGGAAGAATTGGAAGGTTGCTCAAAATGTGGCGTTTCTTCGAAACGGAAGCGTTTTTAAATCGGTGATTTAAAGACACTTGTCAAGGATGGGCTTTGTTGATAGGGCAAACAAAAGGAGGACTTTGTGGGTGAGGGTGACTGGTATACGAAAAAAGGGAGGTTGTCAGCCTCCCTTTATGGATTATAGAGTCACAGTAGTTTGGATAAATCGTAGAAGAGGGTGAGGGTTTGTTTTCTCGTTTCGTTCAGAGATTTGTTTAATAAAACAAATCCATTCTTTAAATAAAAAGGAAGTGCGGAGGGTAATGCGTCAACGGTAACGAAGGCGCAGCCTGTTCGATTGTTAGTGACAAACATGTTTTCAATAAAATTTAACATGACAGTGCCTACGGAACAATGCTGATATTTTAGATCAACGGCCAAACGACCTATTTTGACCGAAGGGTAGTCTGATCGATGTTTGGAGTGCGGAAATAGTGATTTGACCTTTCTCCATGTGGACCTATCTGAATCGGGGACCGAAATTCTATCATTTGATAAAGAAAAGAATGCGACGGTGTCGTCTCCTTTTTTCAGCAAATAGGTTACGGATAGTAATCTTTTCAGGTATGCTTTGGCATCGTTGAATAGAAAGTTGTTTAAATCTTCATTCCCACAATTAAAGGATGATAATTTGGTGTCTTCTTGCAAACGAACAACAGTGATTTCTTCAAACATAGAGGTTAAAAATTAAATGTTAGACATTTTTTTAGTTTTTCCGCATTCTCTTTTATCCTCTTTTTCTCCTCTTCTGTGGCCTTCGGCCTTGTCTCCAGATAGGTGAAGAAATCGATTGCCGCTTGTCCGTGCAATTCGGGTGTTGGTGCAATAGGTGTTGCCATAGTTAATAAGAATTATTAGTTAGTAAACATGCGCAAAGATAATCTTCTTTTTGTAAACGCGCAATCGTTGTGTGAATTTTACATTTAAAATGGATTTGTAATTCTCTCTACTTAAAAACTTTCTGGGCAAACTCCTTCAAATAGAAGCGCCAGTTCTTCCAGATGTGTCCACCCTCCGTTTCAAGGAATTCGTGACGGTGACGGTTGCGGTCAAGTAATTCGCAGAACTCCACATTGGCGGGATAGAGGAAATCATCCTTGCCGATGGC
>JAZUKJ010000110.1:0-71662 GCA_045643225.1 Treponema sp.
AAAAAAAGTAACGCGTAGCAAAAAACAGATTCCAAAGGCATCGCCTTTGAAAAAAGCACCTTTGAATTCCCCACTTCCATCGTTTTCTTTTCATTGACCACGAACCGCAAAATAGGGTATGATATGCAAACTGGATTCCTAAAGGCTTTGGTCCTTTAGAGAAGTTTCTAAGATTTTTAAGGGGAAGCAAGAATAATGCCGTATTCTGAACCAACCGATTTGGCCGTTGTAGCATGTCCTGGAGGAGAATCATTTGCGAATGAGGTGATTACACATCTCCGTCACATGTACAAGCACCGTTTCTCACTGAAAAGTGATGTAATTTCAAAGCGCTATAGCCTGGAGCGTGAAAAGTTAATCCGCCAGATTAATCTGGATAATGATTTACGTACCAGCGATTTGTGTATCCGTGGAATGATAGACAAGTACCGCGCACCACAGTTCAAGGTGGACACCCGTTTTACTTATTTTGCAAACGGAGAGTTCAAGTGTGAGCTGAACGAATGTATCCGTGGAAAGGATGTCTATATCTTCCAGGATGTTGAGAATCATGAGAACATTCCACTTAACGACGGAAAAAACAAGATTTCGTTAAGCGTCAATGATCATGTCATGTGTCTTCTGGTAGCTATTGATGCCGTACGTCAGGCTGGTGCAAGGGAAATTACTTTGGTTCTTCCTGCCTATCCATATAGTCGTCAGCACAAGAGAAAGGGCCGTGAAGGTCTTACCGCAGCTCTCCTTGGTCATATCTACGAGAGCATGGAAGTCAAGAGGATCATTACTTTGGACTTGCATTCCCGCGAAATCGTTAACGCCTTTGCTCATACCCATTGTGAAAATCTTCATGCTTCATATCAGATTATCAGGGAACTGGCTCGGGTTGTCGATTTGACAAAAGAGGACCTGGTGGTTGTAAGCCCGGATACAGGTGCCATTGACCGCAACAAGTTCTATGCCACAGGTCTTAAAAAGTCCCTGGCAATGATTTATAAAGAAAGAGATTATTCTGTCGTCACTCAGGACGCAAAAAATACAAACATCAAGAGCATCAAGCTGCTTGGGGATGTAAAGGGAAAGGTCGCTTTCCTTGCGGATGATATGCTTGGTACCGGTGGAACTTTGCTTAAGGCTATGGGATTCCTCCACGACCAGGGAGCGACAAAGGTTATTGCGGCTATCAGTTTGCCGTTCTTTACCGGAAACGCTATCCAGCTGTTCGATGAAGCATACAAGCAGGGCCTGTTCTACCGTATCATCGGAACCAATGCTGTATATCACGAAGAGCTTCTGCAGAAGGAATGGTACATCAGCACCAACGTTAGCGGACTGTTTGCAAATGTAATCACAAGGCTGCATCATGGTCAGTCCCTGTCGGATTTGCTTGACAACCGTTCAATCATTGACAAGATGATCAAGGCCAGCCGTCCAGCAGAAACAAAGGATGAACAGATTGCAGATCCATTGGATCCAAAGGGAAAATCAGTAAACAACTGTGACCCGATTGCATAAGTTTCAGGAATTTAGCTGAAAGAAAACCGACCTCCAAAGGCAAAAGTTTTTGGGGGTCTTTTTTATAGTGAACCGAGGTACAAAATGAATAATGTTTTTTGTGTTGATATAGGGACTACATCGCTTAAGGCCGCCGTGATTGATAACAGCGGAAAGGTGCTTGCAAGGAGCCGTCAGATTTTTCCGGTGACCCCAAAATATAAGGAAGCCACAGTCTGGTTCGAAAGCCTGAAGCTGGCAATGGACCAGATTTTTGCGGAGAACAATGGCCTTTTGGTGGATGCCCTTTGTGTAAGCGGAAATGGTCCGACGGTGGTTGGACAGGATGGGGAAACCGTATTGTGGAATGAACCGTTGCCTATGGAAGCCGTAAGAAGCTTTACAACGGATTCCCTTTTTATTCCCCGCATTTACGGATTTTCGAAACTGTTTGAGGATTCCTGGAAAAAGGGTTCCCTTGTTTTTTCCGGCCCAGAGTATTTGATTTATCTGCTGACCGGAAATCCTGTCACCATTCTGCCAGAGGAAAGATTTTTGGACGCCTACTGGACCAATGATTCCCTGAAGGCTTCCGATTTTGAGGAGGCGCTGACAAGACTTCCTGCCTATGTTGCCCCGGCTTCCCTTGGTGGAAAAGTCACTGCCCAGGTGGCTGACGGACTTTCCCATAAGGACAATGGAGTTGTGGAAGGGCTTCCGGTATATTGTGGCGCTCCTGATTTCGTGGCCGCGCTTGTGGGAACCGCGACCCTGGCTCCTGGAAAACTTTGTGACAGGGCGGGGTCCAGCGAAGGCCTTAACCTTTGCACCTCCGAAAAAATCAGCGCCCCTGGAATAAGGACCCTTCCTTCCATAATCCCGGGACTGTGGAATGCCAGCGTCCTTTTGCCTGATTCCGGCATTAAGTTTGCGGCATACAAAAAACGCCTTGAGGAATATGTGGGACGCAAGTTGAGCTACGAGGAGGCCGTCCATGAAACCATCACAAACGATGGACTTGAAGCGATTTACGACCAGGGAAAATATATGATGCTCCAGATTGCGCTGCAGGTAAGGGATGGACTTAATGTTCTCCGCAACGCCGTGGCAGGAACTTCCACCGTATTCCCGGATGAGTTCACCGTAACGGGGGGGCAGTCGGGAAATCAGGAATGGATAAAAATGAAATGCGACGTCACCGGGATGAAGGCTAGAATCCCTGAATGCCACGATGCCGAGCTGATTGGTGATGCAGTTTTCGCGTTTACAGGGGCCGGGTGCTACAGGGATATCCAGGAAGCAAGCGAAACCATATGCCGTTTTGACGGTGACCTGCTTCAGGGTGCGTTCCTGGCATAGAAAACGGTTTTGAATCAACGAAGGCTGCGGTGATACCGTGGCTTTCTTGTTTCCGGATTACATGGGGAGGGCTTTTGCTATTCGACTATGACAGTGGTGGACATGCTTTTGCTCTTGTTGCCCCGGTGGTCGTAGGCCGTTGCCGTAAACACCCATTTTCCTTTTTCTTCCGGTGCATCAAGTTTTTCTGCAAAAACAAATTCTTCTTCATATTGATAGCCCAGCTCTATAGAAATAGGGAGGGCTTTTTTTCCGTCCTTTTCCGCAGTCACTATTATCTTTGACAGATCCCATTCTGAATCCTTCAGCTTCATGAAAAGGACCGCGCTTTTTCCGCCCTTTATCTTTTGTATCGCCATGGAATTCTGTCCCATGGAACTGGAAAATCCCATGTCCAGAATCTGTGGTCCCCTGGGGTCGTAGACTTCAGTTTCCTGTTTGCCGGTCGGGGACTGGGACTGAACATTGTTTGTGGCGCAGGAAAAAAGAATCAATGCTGATAAGGAAAGTGTGAAAATCAAAAAAAATCTTTTCAAAATTGGACTCCTTAAATTTATTTTAGTATATTTAAAGAATAATTGGAACAGAAATCTCCAAAATCTATACTTTTTGTTTGATTAAATTGCTTTTTACCTTGAAAAAAATATTTTGCTATGCAAAAATGGGGGATATGAATATGAAACTTAGAAGATTGTTTGTTTCTCTTTCTGTGTTTACAGTTCTTTCGGCGTCCACCCTTTCTTATTCCCAGAGTGCGGAAGAGAAAAAAGTTCTGGATGAAATTAATCTTGCACGTTCAAATCCTCAAACCTATGTAAAAAAAGTACTGGAGCCATTGGTTGATGGCACCCTTGGTCAATATCAAAGTGCGGTGATTGAATGCATATCGCAGCTCAGGACCATGAAACCCCTGCCGGAATTGCAGTGGTCCTCCGGGTTGTATAAATCTGCCGCGGAGTGCGTTTCCCAGAAATCAAAAGATGGAAGCGAGGCTGCTGATTTGAATTACAGCTCAAGGATATCCAAGTATATTTCATGGACATCCTGTGGCGAGATGGTTGCCTTTGGACACGGAGACGCCAGGAGTATTGTCCTGTCGCTTCTTCTGGACATCCCTTTGGCTGACCGACCCCATAGGCGTGCCGTCTTTTCTGATAAATTTACCCACCTTGGAGCGGCAATAGGTACCCATTCCGTTTATGAAAACAGTTGCGCCCTTGATTTTGCGTCCGGATGTATCTCTTTTGACAGGCTTCCGGGGATTGTCTACCACGAGGATTACGCCCGCCAGATTGTCTCTGAAATCAACATCGCAAGGACAAAGCCTTTGGAATATATTTCCACCAGGCTTGAGGTTCTGGGGGCTGGTTCCGGAAAATTTGGTGATGAGGTCAAGTCCTTGATTTCCTATCTCAAAAAGATGGACAGCGTTAACGCGCTTGTCTTCAACGAAAAGCTTTGCGAATCCGCCAGGACTTTTGTGAATGGCACGAAAGTTTCGGAAGGGGTGAAGGTCTACCAGACAAAGACATGGGAAAGAAACATACGCAAGGGCAGAAACTGGGGAACGGTTGCCCAGGCCTTTGTGGTTGGGGAAACAGATCCACGGGCGGCGGTCTTGCGTATGCTGCTGGATGCTTCCTCAAAAAACCGGACGAATCTTTTGTCCCCTGATGTGAACTACGCTGGAGCTTTTGTCGGTGCCAATTCCCTTGTCTGCGTGGACCTGGGAAACTGGTATGATTCAGAGAATACAACGATGGAAGGGCTTCTGGAAATGGATGCCGCTTCTGCCATGATTGAAGAAATCAACTGGGCACGCACAAAGCCTGCCGAATATTCAAAAGCCCGTCTGGAACCGCTGGTAAAAAAAGACGGAAGCGTTTTCCAAAAAGCCTTGGCAGAATTGATAAAGGAGCTTTCCTCCATGAAGTCCGTCCCGGCTTTAAAGACTGTGGAGGCTTTGAACAAGGCCGCCTCCGAATGGACCTCCTCTGCAGGAAAAAATATTTCCACTTCATATGACGCCAATTGGCAGAAACGTATCGCAAAGTATGGAATCATGAAAGGTGGGTCCGAGGCTTTGTATTTTGGTGACGATACACCCGAGATGGCCGTTGCCAGTATGCTGATTGACGAGGCTCTCCTGAAGAGGGGACGGAGAAGGGCTCTGCTTTCCGCATCAAACCGCTATGTGGGAGCATCCACCGCCGTTCACGGAATACACAAGGGAATGGCCCTGGTTGAGCTGGCAGGTTTCTTTGTTCCAAACGAGGAGTCCGCGTTGGTTTCACCAAAATCTTCCATTGATGAGTCGGTTACTGTTGCGGAGATTGATGTCATAAATGAAATAAATTTGGCCAGGACAAATCCGAAGGAGTATGTCAGGACAAGGCTTCATGAGTTGGTGTCAACGGAAAAGAATACCTTCCAGACTGCTCTGGGGGAACTCATAACTGAAATGAATCTTATGCAGCCGGTGAAGGAGGTCGGTTTTTCAAAGGGACTTCATGATGCTGCCGATGAATTTGTGCGGACGGCAGGAAAAAAGGGTTCAAAAGAAAGCGAATCGGCCTGGCTTGAAAGGGTGGACCGCGCGGTTCAGTGGAAAAAAGCGGGGGAGATAATTTCCGTTGGCTGCTATGATGCCAAGGCTATTGTCCTTCAGCTGCTCATTGATGACGGCATTGCTTCCCGTGCCCACAGAAATATTTTGCTGAACGGCGAACTGACGGAGGCCGGTGCCGCCATTGGTCAGAATTCAAGATACGGAATAATGTGTGTCATTGATTTGATAAAAGGGCATCTCTAAAAATCTGCTGGAAATAAATAGCGGAAAGTTTTCCGCAGGATACGATTTTGAAATCCCGGTAAGGTTTGTCTGGTTCCGGACCAGGCGGAATCCTGTCCGGGATTTTTTTATTTTGATGCCAGGCCTATGAGCTCTCCGATGAGAGAAAAGAGCAGGTCCCTTAGCAGGTGCCGGATAAGAAAAACTGCCAGCACTCCAAGGCAGGTTCCCTGGGTTGTCCTGAATATCAGATAACCGGCCACGGCTCCTATTGGCAAAAAAATAAATCCGGACCGGAACGTACAGATTCTTGCGGCCGTCTGAATCAAAAAGGTCACGACACAGATGCCTGTCATTACAAACAGAAGCCTGTCCAGTTTTAGAAAAAAGGCGGCTATCCCGACAATGGCCAGGGTGACGAAGAAAAAATAGTTGATTGTGGCAAAGACCCGGAAGGTGTTTCCAATGGCGTTTACGGTTTTATCCGAATAGGTGCTGTCTACAGGTGGGTTGCTGTCCTTGTCTATCCGGCTGTTGCAGACGGGGCATACAAGATTGTCCAGGTCAGACATCCTTTTTATCTGAAAGTCAAAACTCTGTTTACATTTTGTGCAGTATTTTTTCATGTGGATTCCTATATTTCTATTTGCATTCCATCGTAGGCCGGTGCGACTGTTCCGCCTTCGGATATAATCTGCTGGAGACAGGGGAACCTTCCGATGCAGTTGTCAATGTACTCCTGGATTTCCGTATGCAGCAGATTATGGGTCAGATGGGTAAACCAGGTGTGCCTTGCGCCAATCCTTTCGGCAGCTTCCAGTGCTTCCAAAAAGGAAAAGTGGGTGGAATGTGGTGCAACCCTTAGGGCGTCGATTATCAAATGGCTGACCGGCCCTGATTTTTTTATTATGTCGAAGGAGCCTTCGGGAATCAGGTTGCAGTCCGTAAGGTAGGCTATGGAACTGCCTTCGGGTTTCGCAGTTTCTTTTATGAGCCATCCGCAGGCTTCAAGACTTCCGTGCATCAGGGGGACCGGAACTATGGATACACCGTTGACCTCTATGGGATTGTCATTGGAGTAGCTGGCGCAGTCAATGAAGTCAAGCTTCGGTTTGCTGCCACCTTCCTTGACGGGAGTGAATATATAGTCGAATCTTTTTCTTATGTCACCTAAAGCAAAACGGTTCGCGTAGATTGGAAGTCCGTTTCCCTGGGTTTCGTTGTCATGTACACTTTTGGGACCAACAGATTTTGTGTGGCTAAAAACCCTCAGGTCGTCCAGTCCGTTCAAATGGTCCGCATGTCCGTGGGTTATGAGGACCGCATCCAGTTTCTTTATATTGAACCTGATTGCCTGGATCCTGAACTCAGGTCCGGTATCTATTACAATGTTGGCAGGGGAACTTATGTAGACTGAACATCTGTTCCTTTTGTTCCGCGGGTCACTGGAGGAGCACACTTTGCACTCGCATCCAATGACCGGGACCCCGTGGCTTGTTCCGGTTCCGGTTAAAGTAAGCTGCATGGCTCTAAATCACCCAGGTAAAGCAGGCCTTGACGTATGGATAGAAGATGCTGGAATCCTTGAACATTGATTCGAAACCGTCCGTAGGATATATGACCGTGCCGCCTTCCACACCAAGGATGAAAGTTGTCTCTCCAAGATAGAAAGATGCGCTGGCTCCTATGTCCATTGACCGTATGTTGCTGACAATGGACTGTGTTATTGAGGAATCCTTGTTCTTGAACGTTCCAAAGCCGGTGGTGAAGTTGCAGAAGAGTCCGGCGTTTCCAATGTCGAACAGCTGCTGAATCATGATTCCGTTCTTCCAGATGGCATCGTCCCCGGTGTCGTTGAAGGGACCTGTGACAGGTTTGTAAATCCATGCAGATTCCAGTCCTATGTAAAGGTCCTGGATGTCAACTCCAAAAACGAGTCCACCGCCAAGACCGTATCCATTGTCGGAGCCGTAAGGAGTTTTGATTGGGTCTGTGCATGCTCCGATTCTAAAGAAGGCGCCGTAATATAGCGACACCATTTCGATAGGCGTTTTGTTGCATAGCTTAAGGGTTGCGTTGAAACCGAAGTTGAAGTTATCCTTGGAGACGTTTCCGTTTAAGGAGCCCGTGAACTCCAGGAAATTGGTTGGGGTCCAGGCTATTCCAAGATTCATAGGTACGTCGTAAAACGGTGTCCCGCTGGAAAGGAAATCTACTCCGCCCTTGACGTTCAGCAGGAAAGAGGATTTCGGATAAAGCTTTGCGCTTGCCACGGAACCAATTCCCAGACCGTCCGGAGTGATGGTGTGCATTGGATATATGATGCTTGAGTCAACGCTGAATTTGAATGAGTCGGTGATATCGTTTACCCGCAGGGTAGCGGTGTATACTCCGTCCTCTACAATCAGGTCCTGGAAATCTGTTCCTATCCATTCCATTGACTGGTTCCAGGAATCAAAGGAAATGTTTTCGCTGTAAACGACGCGGCCTGTTTCATCTGATATTTCGACAATTCCGCTGCCTGGGGCTGTTACAGAAAAATCCATGACCATGCTTCCCAAGACTCCGTGGTTCTTAGGATTGAATACATTCCTTTCTGCCGCGGCATAGGTTATTTCAAAGGCGGCCTCCGTCAATTCAAGGGTGGCGTAGGATTCCATGTTGCGCTTGATGTAGACGGTCTCGGTCCTTGTGTTGTATCCAAATTTCTTTGCAGAAACGGTGTGCTTTCCTTCGTCCAGTTCTATATAGCGGGAACTAATAAGGTTTCCGTCACAGTAGATTGATGCCCCGGACGGGTTTGAATCGACCGACAGAAAACCGCTTATCTTTTCCAGGTAGCAGCGGGCTTCCCTTACGTTTCCTTCGTTCAGGTATACATAGGAGGTATCTGTTGAATAGTGGCTCTTGGTGACCTCAAGCCTGTACTTTCCAGGTTCCATTCCGGTTATAAGGAGCGGGGTGGTTCCCTTGTATTCGCCGTCAAGATATATGCTGGCTCCGCTTATGTTGCAGCTGACGTATATTCCGGTTTCCCATTCCACTTCTTTTTTTGTGGGTCTTTCCCTTGACCGGTCAACAGGGGCTGGCGGTGGAGGGGTCTGTTCGTTTCCACTAAGCGCCACGGCTTCTGACGCCATCAAAAGGGTAGCCAGTATGGTTGATATTACAAAACGTTTTTTCATAGGACCTCCGAAACCAATCTGCATATGGGGAATTCAAGGGCATCCCTAAAAATTGCAATTTTTAAGGGTTCCCTCGAAAGCTGTTTTTGAACCTGCCATATAAATCTTCTTCCATAATATCAAACAGAAGGGAAAACATAAAGACATCTTTTAAAAAAGGGGGCGGCTTGAGTTGTAAACTTTTTTATTCGTGGGTCGGGTTGAATACCCCGATGGTATCGTTGGGGTTCGCTCATTGACTCTTTGGTGAAGAAAAAACAAAAAAAATTGTAAATCTGATTACATTATTGATTTTCATGGAACATATAATTTATATGAAGAAACTTGTTTTTGTTTTTGGATTCTTGATTTTGGCTTCCAGGTTTTATTCACTGGATTTCCTCACATTCCGGAACGTGGACGTAAGCTCTTCAATTTCGGCGACCATTCCGGTGGATGACGCCGGGGCCTCCAAAATGAAAGCGGATTCAGGATTGCGGCTCAGGTTGGCGCCGGTGGATATGTTTTTTTCAATAGGGCTGCCGTTGGTTAAAGTCTGTGACCTGGAAGGACGGTTCAAAGATATTGTGGATTTTGAAAGCTGGAATGATTTCTGGAACCTAAGGTATGGCGTGTCCCTGGACATTTCCCCTGGTAACTTTCCCGTGGGGGCAAAAATTTTTGCCGGCTCATTGAGTATTGGCAATAGCGTTTCCAGATTCAAATATCCCTGCCTTTCTTCTTCCGGGGCAATAAAATTTCCTGTGCTTCCTGGCCGTGGAATAAAGTTTTCGCTTCCCGGAATCACTTCTGGGGAAAAGCCTTTTTCCGTTGCAATCAGCCTGTCCCCTACCAGCAGGAAAAGTCCGTTGCCTACGGTGCAGGTGGCCGCCACAATGGAAGAAGAATACTATGCCTCCATATACAAGCGTTTTCCTGTGTCCGGATTGACCTTCCTTACATGTGAAATCAATGCCGGCTCCTTTGTTTACGGGGGTGAGCATTCCGAATCCTGGATGCAGAGAAATCTGCCGTACATGGAGGACAGATTTTTGTCCGCGGGACTGGAGTTTTTTCTTGAGTCCAGGCGGGTCAAATCCTTTGTGGGCTGCAATGTGACCCAGAGTCCCTTCGGTGGATTCTATCCCTGGTTACGGTCCAGCCTGTCCCTTGTGTTCCCTGGGTTCACATTCAACGGCGCGTTGTTCTGGGGGGATGACAAAATGATAACCGCTTCCGGCTCCCATCCCATGACCAGGTTTCAGTTTCAGCTGAACCCCTGGGGAGAATGGTCTGCGGGGAAATCAAAAGTCAGTGCGGGGCTATTTTTCCAGGGGTCAATGAAATCTGATGACCCTGTATTTTGCAGTGACTACTGGGATTTTGTGATGCGCTGTGACTGCAGGCTCAGGGCTACAGGCTGTACAGGTTCCGCCAATCTGGTTTTCAAGTATTCCACCCTGAGCAGTGAACTGGAGGTTGGCGGTGGCGCATCCGTTTTGTTCAGGAGGAAACCGTTCAGTTCCGGGGCCGGATTGTCTTTTGATTGCCAGGAAAAAAAATCTTCGGTATCCGCTTCGTATAACCTTCAGCCCGCGAAGGGGATTGTGGATTCAATCTCTTCCTCCGTCTCCCTTGATGTTTCGGGGTTCAGTATTTCCTCCACAGTTTTCAAGCTGGAGGCCTCCATAAGAAAGGTGTTCCAGAATGTTTCGCTATCCTCGAAACTTGCCGTTTCTGTTAAGGTCCGCTGAATTTTGTTGAATTTGTGAAAACCGGGTGAAAGTCAGGGGCGAAAGTTGTTATTTTTGTTACAAAGGGGCGTATTTTACGGTAAAACAAGGCTTTTTTGCTTTCTCTTTTGTTCTATACTATTGAAATTTATATATCTTTCCTTTATAGTTTACCAAATATGCTAGGGTAGGTAGTTTTAAATTTTCACCCTTACATAAAAATTATTTGGCAATTCTTTTTTGAGAGGTAAACAATATGGCTTTTGATATTTCCAAGGTAAGAAATATCGGTATCAGTGCCCACATTGACTCTGGTAAGACAACAACTTCAGAACGTATTTTGTTCTACTGTAACAAGATTCACGCAATTCACGAAGTTCGTGGTAAGGACGGTGTTGGTGCTGTAATGGACAACATGGAATTGGAGCGTGAGCGTGGTATCACAATCCAGTCAGCAGCAACACAGGTTCACTGGAAGGACATCACAATCAACTTGATTGACACTCCAGGTCACGTTGACTTCACTGTTGAAGTTGAACGCTCTCTCCGCGTTCTTGATGGTGCTATCATGATTCTTTGTGCTGTTGCTGGTGTTCAGTCACAGTCAATCACTGTAGACCGTCAGCTCAAGCGCTACCATGTACCTCGCGTAGCTTTCGTTAACAAGTGTGACCGCCAGGGTGCAAACCCAATCCGTGTTTGTGGTCAGCTTCGTGATAAGCTTGGTCTTAACTCACACATGATGGAACTCCCAATCGGTCTTGAGGACAAGTTGGAAGGTGTAGTTGACCTTGTTGCTATGAAGGCAATCTACTTTGACGGACCAAACGGTGAAGATCTTCGCTATGCTGAAATCCCTGCTCATCTCGTTGATGATGCAAACAAGTACCGCCAGGAATTGGTTGAGGAAGCAGCAAACTTCGATGACGCTTTGATGGAAAAAGTTCTCGGTGGAGAAGAACCAACAGAAGCAGAATTGATTGCCGCAATCCGTAAGGGAACTCTTGCTGAACAGTTCGTTGGTGTATTCCTCGGTTCAGCTCACGTTAACAAGGGTATCCAGCCATTGCTTGACGCTGTTGAGCGCTACTTGCCAGATCCAACAGAAGTTCACAACTACGGTTTGGACCGCGATAACAACGAAGCAGAAGTTGAGTTGTTCAATGTTGACAACAAGCCTTGTGTAGCTTTGGCATTTAAGCTTGATGACGGACAGTTCGGTCAGTTGACATATGTCCGTATCTACCAGGGAAAAATCTGTAAGGGTGATGAACTCTTCAATGTCCGTGCACAGAAAAAGTTCAAGGTCGGTCGTATCGTCCGTATGAACTCTGCTGCAATGGAAGATATTACTGAAGGTATGCCAGGAGACATTATCGCATTGTTCGGTATTGACTGTGCTTCTGGTGATACATTCTGTGGTGGCGGACTTAACGTTGCCATGACTTCTATGTTCGTTCCAAATCCTGTTATTTCTCAGGCTATCGAGCCAGTTAACAAGCAGGATGCTGCAAACATGGCTAAGGCTCTTAACCGCTTTACAAAGGAAGACCCAACATTCCAGACCTACGTTGATCCAGAGTCTAACCAGACAATCATCAAGGGTATGGGTGAGTTGCACCTTGAAGTTTACGTTGAGCGTATGAAGCGTGAATACAAGTGCGAAGTTAAGGTTTCACAGCCAGAAGTTGCATACCGCGAGTCTATTACTCAGCAGGCTAACTTCAACTTCACACACAAGAAGCAGACTGGTGGATCTGGACAGTACGGACGTGTTGCCGGATTCATGGAACCAATCGAAGACAAAGATTACGAATTCGTTGACTCAATCAAGGGAGGTGCTATTCCTAACGAATACATCCCATCTTGTGATAAGGGATTCAAGCGCGCTATGGAAAAGGGTTCCCTCATTGGTGCTCCAGTTGTTGGTGTAAGATGTACAATCAACGACGGTCAGTATCACCCAGTTGACTCTTCAGATATCGCATTCCAGACAGCCGCTATCGGTGCTTTCCGCGAAGGATACGAAAAGGCAAAGCCTGTTATCCTCGAACCAATCATGAAGGTTCAGATTGCAGGACCTACAGAGTTCCAGGGAAATATGTTTGGTCTTATCAACCAGCGCCGTGGTGTTATTATCGATTCAACAGATGAAAACAATACTTCAACAGTAAACGCAGAAGTTCCACTTTCAGAAATGTTCGGATTCTCTACAATTCTCCGTTCTTCAACACAGGGAAAGGCAGAATTCACAATGGAATTCGAAAAGTATGGAAAGGTTCCAAATGCTGTTACTGAGACTTTGATTGCTAATTTCAAGGAAAAGCGTAAGGCTGAACAGAAATAAGGAGTGACGTAATGGCAAAACAGGAACTTTACGAACGCAGTCCAATCCGTGCATTCGACGCTGCTGCGAATGGCGGTTTGAAGGCTGGCGAACTCGGCTTGGTAACATCAAAGAAGGGTGTTGGAAAGACTGCTGTCCTGGTTCAGTTTGGAATGGACACTTTGCTTAACGGCAAACAGTTGGTTCACGTTTCATTCGACCAGGTTTCAGCAAACGTTATCACATGGTACGACACAATTTTGGGCGAAATCTCAAAGAACAAGGCCATGTCTGGTGATGTAAAGGAGCAGGTTCTCCGCAACCGCACAATCCTCAACTTTAACCAGGATAACTTTAACCTGGAAAAGGTTGTAAACACTCTCAATGCTCTCAAAGCAGGTGGCATTGGTGTTGCTGGTGTTGTAATTGATGGAGTTGATTTTGCAAAGGCAAAAGAAAGCGATATTCAGGCTGTAGCAAGCTATGCAAAGGCTACAAAATCAAAGGTATGGATTTCTTCAACCGCTGACGGCGATGAACTTGCTGAGCAGGCACCAAAGGCAATCCTCCCTTATTTTACTGATGTTGTTCATCTTTCTGCATCAAAGGCAAAGGGAACAGAGGTAAAGATTTTGAAGGCTGGTTCAAAACCTGTTGAAGCATCTTCACTTAAGCTGGACTCAAAGTCTTATTTGATTCTTGCAAAATAAATAAACGCCATCTTTGGTAATTATTTGAAAACCGGTTCTCGAAAGGGGGCCGGTTTTTTTTAGCACCTTCAAAAAAGTTGCAAAAATTATCACTGACACTTGACTTTCTGTCAATGTTGTTTTATCTTATTGATGTAAGGCAATGACACTAATGTAAGTGGTGGTTGAGCTTGTCGAAACCACGTTTAACGGTTTTTCCTTTAGGATTCTGATTGTAAGTTAGTGGCATTGTTGTACGGAGGGTATAATCTGAAAATCTGCATATTCCGTCCATTGGATAAGTTCGGAACCAGTGGACATAAAAAAAACGACCAAGTTTACTGCAATAAACCTGATCGTCCAAATAAGCATGCTACTTATTTTCTTTCGTTGACTGATTATAGCATGCTGAATGCCGAAGTTCAATACATAAAAAGCATAAGGTGTTATAATGATAGATTTTAAAGGCTATACAGCACAGCTTAAAGCTGCTATGGAACAGTTAGAGGCTGGTACAGCTTGGTTGGATGAGGATTTTTCTCCGTTAATGGCGGATAACATAGAGCAATTAAGTGAGTGTATTGTAAATTTTACGGATTTAACGTATTTTTACCCATCAGTAAAAAATGCACCTGCATACCCAAAAGACTTTAGAGAGAATTCGATAAAATTTTATAAAATAAAGAATGGCAAAGTTTTTCATGATTTAAGAAAAATAGAACAGGGAATTTGGAAAAAGGTGTATCTGGATGGATATTCAGGAGGAATAAAAATATCCATACACTATTTTAAGAGTCCATCAGGACAAGTTTGTGATGTAAAAGTAAAAGATGGCTGGAGTAATTCTTGAAATTAGGAGAAAATAGAATGGTAGTTACAGAATTTAAAGGTTTGAGGTCAGATGAAAAGTTGATGTTGGTTTTACTGTTGGGTGCATTGGATGCATTGCATCAAAATAAAATTAATACAGATGAGGTTCAGAAGATTTTACCGCTTGATGTTTTAGAGGGAATAGTAAATCCGAAAGTTCAAGATTTGATGGAAGAAGCTTGGCAATTGGATGACGCAAAAGATTTTGGGGTGTTGGAAGAAAGTATAGTAGATATGAAGAAGAAAACCCTTGAGTTGTTGTCAAAATATGACGATTACTCTGATCATCGATGGTTGGGATTTTCTTTTGGTGACAGAGAAATAATGTAGCCGATAACAGACTTTGGAAAAAGATGGGTGGGGATATTCTCTGCCTGTCTTTTTCTTGTGGCGAGGAATTGATTAATGAACGGTAGACCATTCAACGAACTTTTAAAAGATTTGCTTGAAATTAGAAAAATGACTCAAAAGACTTTGGCTATGGAAACAGATTTAACGGAATCTGCCGTAAGTCATTATATAAAAGGGGACCGATTTCCAAAAAGATCTACAATAATCACGATTTCAAATGCCTTGGGTGTGTCCCCTGCTTGGTTGTTGGAAGCAGATTTTCCTCGTTCTCCAATGGAAGATTCTTTTGAGGCCTTAAAAGAAGTCATAATACGAAATCGCCATGAATTTTCCAAAGAACAAAAATTGGAAATCATAAGTCTTTTGATTGATTAGGGCTGATGGTGTGCTTAAATTTCTAATTTGCTTGTAATTGAAAATCAAAACATGATTCATCCAGTGATGGACATTGATTGGGCAAAAAAAATGGCGACGGAAAAATCCATCGCCAAAGTCGGGCTAACCGAATTCGAATCGGTGACCTCATGCCCCCCAGACATGCACGCTAACCAGCTGCGCTATAGCCCGAAAATGTTTTCGCTGTTTCATGGCCTGTGTTTCCAGAATCCAAAGCCAGCGGAATCCAGTAGAACTGTATTCTAAAGGTTCCCGAAATTAATAGCAGATTTAAAAAAAAGTTTCAATACAAAAAAAAATTTAATTTTCTTGTCAATTTTTATACATTTATGAATTCCACGGAATATAATAATATGTGAGCGATTTAAAATTTTATATGTCCATGAAAGTGAAACCCGACATACGGGAACTGACCCTGGCCAACGGGCTTGAATATCCAAGCGACGAGGAACTTCTGATGTTGATTCTGAGCAAAGGTTCTCAAGGGATGCCCGTGGAAAAGTTGGCAAGGGAAAGCCTGAAGGTCATAAATGAAAACCCATTGAAAAATCTTGTCGGTGCGTTGAAGTCCATAAACGGGGTGGGCGAGGCGAAGGCTCTTTCCCTTGGGGCGGCTCTGGAACTGGGCAGGCGCAGGTATGGAATCATGAAGTCCGTCATAAATAATCCAAGCGACATTGTCCCGTACCTGAAGCACATTGTCCTGGAACCCACCGAAAGATTTGTGTGCGTCTCAGTGAATGGCGCCCACGAGATAATCGATATCAGGACCATATCCATAGGGACCGTTGACCGGACGCTTGTTCATCCCAGGGAAGTGCTGGCGGTCCCTGTGGCGACCCATGCCTCAGGAATAATCTGCTGCCATAACCATCCCTTTGGTCCATGCCTTCCTTCCGCCGCAGACCTTGAGACCACCAGGATTTTGATGAAGGCCTGCATGCTGCTGGGGATAAGCTTTTTGGATCACATTGTCCTGTCCCGGGATAATTTTTTTAGTTTTCTTTCCAATGGACTTATGGATGATGAGGCCATAAACAGGAAAACCATTTTGCAGGAAATTGCCAACGGAGTTGAGGGTAAAAACTGTTTGGGCAAGTAGGCTCCCTTGAAAAAAAAGAAAATATATACATAATTTAAACAAACGTGTTTGTTTGCAATGAAGAAGTTTGTATATTTGATCGCATTTTGTGCAGCCTGTTTGAATGTTCCCATATTTTCTCAACCGGATACAAATAATGTCAAGGAGATTGTCCAGGAGAAGGATGCACCTGACGGTGTCTTTTCGAGGATATCCTATGCCCAGGTCTGCCTTGGGTATTGTGCCGGAAATGAGCTGGCCTTACACGGTTTTAGTGCCAGGGCGGATTTTTCTGTAGATGACAGGGGCGGCGGATTTGAGACAGGCATGAGGATTGCCCACAAGATTTTTGATTTTGGTGCCAGGGTTCTGGTTTGGCCGGTGAAATTCAGCAACATTAGATTTGGGGTGGGCGTGTCGTATGGATTGAACTACCGCAACTATGACGATATGGTAAACAGCTTTGCCCCAGGCCTCCATTTTGAAATCAAGGCGCCCGGAATCTTTTCCATGAGAGGAAATTTTTGCTATGTCGGAATTTTTGATTCCTCTGCAGTCCTGGAGGCCCCGGAGATTATCCATTCCTATGGGGCGTCATTGACTTTTGCGTTCGAGTTTCCTGGAAATTTTGGATTCGATATAAAGGCTGAAACCTATGAGCTTCTAAAACATGCGGCCTTTGGGTTGCCCTGGGTTACCTTTGATTTTCACTACATTATTAAGAACAGGTGCCAGATTGGAGTCTCCGCCACTGTCAAATACATGGAGAAGCCAAACAGTTTTAGCGGTAAACACGATCTTGATTTTAATGTAAGGGCTAGATATATCTTCTGATGGCTTTAGTTTTCTGATGGGGGGGAGGTTAAGCCAACTACCCGACTTGAACGGGTCACCTGCTCTTTACGAGGGAGCTGCTCTACCGGATGAGCTAAGTTGGCAGACGATGTTATAAATTAACAAACCAGCCGAATTTGGTCAACTGGTTTGGATTAATTTTTTTAGGAAACCTCCAGAAATTGCGATTCCTGGAGATGGTTTCTATTTTCTTATGCCAGCGGTCTTGTCATGGGTAGAGAAGTAAGCGTCCACCGTGCGCTTCATTTCCTGGATGTTAAGCACAACCATGTGGTCGTCATAGATTTCAATTCTCTTTTTGGCGCTGTACTTGTTCAGCTCTTCCTTTGCGTCCTCCAGGCTGATTCCCGCCCAGTGGGCGACATCGTTAACAGTAAGCTGGAAGTTTCTTCTTGGTGCGCTTGGAACTACCTTGTCTTCCATTGCCTGGATGTCGTTGTACATAAGGAACACATCCGCGATTCTTGCCTGGTAATCCTCGATGCAAAGGATTCCGAATCTTCTCTTCTGGTCGTAGATTCTCTTGCAGAACAGCTTAAGAAGGATGATGGCAATCTGTGGGTTTCCGGTTATGAGGACCTTGAAGTTTTCCTTGTTGAACTCAAGGCACTTTACAGGTCCCTTGGCTATACAGGTTGCGCTTCTTGGTGAGTTGTCAAGGATGGCCATTTCGCCAAAGAATTCCCCAGGGCGGAGGATGTCCAGGTTTTTCATTGCACCGTTGATACATTTTTCCAGCTGGACGTGGCCTGACTGGATCAGGTAGAAGCAGTCGCCCGGTTCGAATTCGCTGATTATGACCTCCCCATTTGAATAGGTCTTTGAGAAGCGCTCGAACATTGGAAGCTCAAACTGCTTCAGGGCCGAATTGTCGGCGGATGCTGAGGAACTTGAGACCAGGGCTGCGTTGTTCTTTCCGGAGCCCATCCTGTCGCGCAGAAGTTCCGCCTGGCTAACCATTTTGCTCATGGCGTTCGCGTTTGATGCGTTCGGGAATCTGGCAAGGAATTTTTTGCAGATGGAGATGCAGGATTCGTATTTCTGCTCGTCAAAGAAACATTTTGCCACGATGTTCATTCCAATCTCTGGAGGAAGGGCGGCGGTGTCGTTCTTCAGGACGGTCTCTGTCTTTTTGTGAATCTGCCTTAGGGTTTTGCTGAAAACCTTTAGCATTTTCAAAATCATTTCCTGGTTTTTACCGATTATCTGTTCAAATTCGGAAACTGAAAGCTGGATCACCTGGACATCGGTTACGACGTTGGCGGTCTCCATTTTTGGTTTGTGTGCCAGGGCGCTCTTCACACCAAAGAATTCTCCCGCGTTAACAAGTTCGCTTATCTGGGCCCCGGTCTCCTGGTCTATCTGTGTAAGAACAACCGATCCGGACTGTAAAATGTAAATACGCTCGTCCTTGTCACCTTCAAAAAAGATAATGGAACCCTTGGCATATGACAAAACCTTTGGCATAAAACGTCTCCTAGTATTTATATAGACCCGGAAAATCGGGAACTGTTTAGTCTTAAGCGGACAGGCCATCTAATCGCCAGTCCTCAGCGTGATTATCGGCATAATTGTATCATAAATTAATCAATTGTGCTATTATTTCAAAAATTATGATAGATTTACACACTCATACCACGGCATCGGATGGAACCTATTCTCCTTCCGGGCTTTTAAGATATGCATCCGGGAAAGGGATTTCCGTTTTGGCCATAACCGACCATGATACAACTTCCGGATTGGCTGAGGCCCAGGCTGAGGCTGACAGACTGGAAATGACCTTTGTTCCCGGGATAGAGATAACGATTAACTGGCCGACCGGGGAATTTCATTTGCTGGGGCTTGGCCTGACCCATACATCGGCGGAGCTGCAGGAGATTGTCGATTACCTTCACGAGGAAAGGATTAACCGCAACAAGAAAATGATAGACAGGCTGGCGGAAAACGGTGTACAGATTTCATACGACGAAATAAGGGAGAAATTCAATACGGAGAACATTGGCCGTCCCCATTTTGCCCAGCTCATGGTCGAGAAGGGGTTTGTAAAGCACAGGCAGGTGGCCTTTGACAAGTATTTCGCAAAAGGCAGGCCATGTTATGTGGATAGGGAGGGGGCCGACCTGAAGGATGCGGTGGAGGCCATAAAGTCTTCCGGCGGTGTCCCGGTTCAGGCTCATCCGTTGTCAATGTATGTTTCCTGGGGGAAGATGGATGAAACCATGGCCATGATCAAAAGCAAAGGGGTCATGGGCATGGAGGCGTGGCATCCTGGCGTAAGGATTTCTGAAGCGGAACGGCTCCGCGACCTGGCGGGAAAGCTTGGCATGGCCGTTACAGGTGGATCCGATTTTCACGGGGAGAAGGTGCGTGCGGACCGTTTCCTGGGTCATGCGGCCGGCAACCTCAAGATAGAGGATTCCCTTTGGTATGACAGCCTGGGGCCGCTGCTGGAGGATGTCCACGGCGGAAAGGTCAGGGGATACGGCAGATAAAAATAAAGCCCGCCGGCAACCCCTCCCAGAGTGCCGACAGGCCAAACGCTCCATATCCATTTCGCATATAGAACATTAACTAATAATAATATCGATTTTACATAAAGTCAAATGTTTTTATGGCAAAATGAAAAAAAAGTGCCCCGTAGCCAAATGGGTGGGAGGGGATAGAAGGCTACGGGGCATAAAATTGCAGTAATTTCTACTGCGAAATGGATAATTTAATCATCGGAGTTTTTTTGGATTGCATTAGAGATATTTGAACTTTTTTTTGAACAATATCCGGGATTTCGTTTTGCCAGCCTTGGGTGGGTCAGGATAACCGGTCCTACGCCGGATTGTAGTGGCGGCGCAGCCGTTCCCGTAGCGGGGCGGAGGGAATGGAACCACGGAAAGCCGGTTTTTCTTGTCTGCGCCTTTTTCTTTGTTGGGGTCCGCCGGGAAGCGTTTGGGGGGCCGTCCATATTAAAAAAAAATATAAATTAAAATCGAAAATAAACTTGACATATTTACAAATAAAGTCGAAAGTAGCCTATTGAGGAAAATTTTTCCAGTTTTGGACAAAATTTCAGGGTTTTTTGCTAATTCTTTATAATATTAGTAAATAGCCTTAATCATTTTAATTACAGGAGATGTACCTGCAGTGAACGGAAGTACAGTTTCCATTGATCATGTTTCAAAGAGCTTTGGCGATTTCCATGCTCTTGATGACATCAATTTTACAATCAAGCAGGGAGAGTTTTTCTCTTTGCTGGGACCGTCTGGATGTGGAAAGACCACATTGTTGCGTATTATCGCTGGATTTGAGTTTCCTGATGATGGAGCGGTTCTTTTTGATGATAAGAACATAGTCTCCCTGCCTGCAAACAAACGTCAGAGCAATACTGTTTTCCAGAGCTACGCGCTATTCCCTCACTTAAGTGTCTACGAAAATGTAGCATTTCCTTTAAGGCTTAGGAAAATCAATAAGTCTGTCATTGACGAAAAGGTTCGCAGCTATTTGCACCTGGTTCAGCTGGACCAGCACATGCACAAGAAGCCGAATCAGCTTTCCGGTGGACAGAGGCAGCGTGTTGCCATTGCCCGTGCCCTTATCAACGAACCTAAGGTGCTTTTGCTTGACGAGCCTCTGTCTGCTCTGGATGCAAAGCTCCGCTCAAATCTGCTTGTTGATCTGGACGCCCTCCATGACAAGATTGGTATTACATTTATCTATGTTACCCATGACCAGAGCGAGGCCCTTGCTGTAAGCGACAGGATTGCCGTTATGAACCAGGGACATGTCCTTCAGGTTGGAACCCCGTTCGAGATTTACGAGAGCCCGGCCACACAGTTTGTTGCCCAGTTCATTGGAGAGACAAACCTCTTCGAAAGCACCGTCGTGAATTGTGAGCCGTTCCAGGTTCCAGGAAAGGACCCTGAGTACATGGTGACACTCAACACACCTGCCCTTGGTATGCAGGCCCAGTTGACCGGGGAGACCGCCGCAACCCGCGAGGAAGACAAGAATATCCTGGTGACCGATTATGAGCATACAAACGAAGGACAGAAGGTCGCCTTCACTATCAGGCCTGAAAAAATCCGTATCACGACTGAGGAGCCAAAAATCAATGGACGCAAGGATATCAATGTATTCAAGGGCGTCGTTGAGGAACCAATCTATACAGGCTTCCAGTCCAAGTTCTATGTAAGGCTTGAGAATGGAACCATAATCAAGGTTTTCAAGCAGCATACAAACTATCTGGATGACGGTCCGGAAATTGCATGGAAGGATACAGTCTATGTATCATGGGCAGCTGAGGACGGTTATATCGTCGAGGACATAAATAAATGAGCAAGAAGGAATCAAAGAAGCCTAAAGTCTCTGCCGACTTGAAGTTTGCTGCTGGTGCCCGTGCCTCAAAATACAAAAAACTGAATCCGGGACCATTCTATGCATGGCCAATGGGTTTGTGGTTTTCTCTGTTTTTTATTGTGCCTATAGTAATCATCGTCGCATATTCCTTTATGACCCGCGATGTCTATGGTGGTGTCGAACCGAAGTTCACGTTGAAGGCATACAAGCAGATGTTTGACCCGGCGTATGGAAAAATCTTTATGCGCACTCTCTGGATTGCGGCCCTGTCAAGTTTCGTTTCCATTCTGCTGGCCCTTCCCTGCGGATATGCAATGGCACGGAGCAGGCATCAGACCGTGTTCCTGATTCTGGTTGTCATTCCATTTTTGACGAACAGTTTGATCCGTATTTTCGCATGGCAGACAATCCTTGGGGACGCCGGTATGCTGAACGGTATACTCAAGTTCTTCTGGAACATAGGTCATAGCCTTGGCTGGGCTAAAGGGGATGCCTTTGTGCCTCACAAGTTTATGTTCACCCAGGGAGCCATTGTGCTTGTAAGTATCTACATGTACCTGCCTTACGCTATCCTTCCGATCTTCACTTCCGTTGACCGGTTTGACTTTAGTCTGCTGGAGGCGGCCAGGGATTTGGGTGCCACGAAGCCTCAGGCCATGATGAAGGTCCTTATTCCGGAAATCAAGAGCGGAATCCTTAGCGCGTTGATTTTCACGTTCATCCCTATCTTCGGTTCCTACACGGTTCCTCAGATGGTTGGTGGAAAGGACAGCTACATGCTTGGAAATATTATTGTCGACCAGGTCCAGAAAGTCCGTAACTGGCCTTTGGCATCTGCGTTCAGCCTTGTAATCACTTTGGTTTCCATGGGCGCCATCATGTGGATGCTCTTCTCCAACAAAAAGGAGGCTGACATGCGGAAGGTCTCCACAAAAGAGGACGTGGCGGCCAACACCAATACACCGTTGCTTGCAGCGGATGGTACTTTGGGAGGCGTAAAATGAAATTCAATCCGTTTAAGCTTTTCTCAAAAAAACAGAAGCCGTCTGAACCGGCGCGCCATGCAAAAAGGCAGTGGAAAAAAAGACAGAGCCAGTTTTCGTTTTCAAAGCTGGTACTCTGGTTGTGCCTTATGTTCCTGTTCATACCTCTGTTTGTGATTATCTTCTATTCCTTCAACGAGGCAAAGGATACGACCTTTACGAAGTTCTCTTTTGTCTGGTATGAAAAATTGATATTCGAAAGCAAGGACCTGTGGACTTCATTGTGGAACAGTTTTGTTGTTGCAATCCTTTCCTCATTGACCGCCACAGTGCTTGGAACTTTGGCCGCCATTGGAATTACCTGGTACAAGTTCTTTGGAAAGGGATATATCCAGACATCAAGTTTCCTTCCGATGGTCCTTCCTGAAGTTATCATGGGAATCTCCCTGCTGATTTTCTTTAGCGGAATCAAGATGTCATTGGGATTGGTCACCATATACATTGCGCACACGACTTTCTGTATGCCTTTTGTTTATATGATGGTCAGCGCCCGAATAGATGAGTTTGACTATTCAATAATCGAGGCAAGCCATGACCTGGGAGCCAATGAGGTCCAGACTTTGTTCAGGGTAACGTTGCCTGCCATCATGCCTGGAATTATATCCGGATTCATGATGAGCGTCACAATGTCCCTTGAGGATTATGTCATCACGTTCCTCGTAAGCGGACCGGGAAGCACTACGCTGCCGCTTTATGTATATTCCATGATCCGTTTTGGCGTAAGTCCTGTAATCAATGCGCTGTCATTTGTCCTGATTCTTGCAATCTGTACATTGACAATCCTGTTGAGGAATGGATTGAAGTCGTTTGCTTCTTCACGCTAACGGCGGGAAAGGGAAATGCCAGGTGTCCCTAGGGATGGCAATTCTTAGGGATTCCGTTCCATATATTTTTCGAAAAACAGTCCGGGTAGGTTTTATGAAAATGCCCGGGCTGTTTTTTTTGTGGAACAGGATGGCCGCGGCAAAATCTGGCGGAATGGAAAGTATTTTTAGAGATATTTCCCAAAATTATTGCATTTTTTTTTGATGGGTTGTATAAAAGATTTCCGTAAAATAAAAAAGTTTTGGCAAGTGCTTTACCGGCCAATTCATGGACGGACCGGGGATGGCCTCTGGTCTGGCTTATAAAAGTTTAGGAGGATGCTTTCATGAAGAAAAGTGTCACCAGATTTATTGTTGCCGTGGCGGCGGTCGCTGCGGTTTTGGGTCTTACATCCTGTGGTGAAGATGATGGCAAGACATTGTATTTGTACAACTGGACATATTATACTCCTGACGAAGTTCTCAGGGATTTTGAAAAGGAGTTTGACTGCAAGATAAAAGTGGACAGCTATGCTTCCAACGAAGAGATGTATGCAAAGTTGCGTGCCGGCGCAAAGGGGTATGACATTGTGGTCCCTTCCCAGGACTATGTTTCAATTATGCTGAACCAGGGAATGTTCCATGAAATCGACCAGAGCAAGTTCACGAACCGTGGCAACATTAATCCTGTTGTCCTGGAAAAGGCTACGTACGATCCTGAAATGAAGTATGCCGTTCCATATTATTTTGGAGCCGCCGGTGTAAGCGTAAACAAGACAAGAGTTTCCGGTGATTATGAGCGCAACTGGAATATCTTTGCCGACCCTAAGTTCAAGGGACACGCGACAATGATGGATGATATGCGGGAGGTCATTGGAAATGGGTTGGCCTACATGGGCTACGACGTTAACAGCCTGAACGAGTCTGAGCTGGATGCCGCGACTGATTTGATTGAAAAGAACTGGAAGCCAAACCTTGTAAAGTTTGACGCGGAAGGATTCGGAAAGTCTTTTGCCGCCGGTGATTTCTGGCTTTGCCACGGATATGCGGAGGTTGTATATGGCGAAGTTCCGGAGGAAAAGTGGAATGAAACAATTGACTTCTTCATTCCTCAGGAAGGCGGGGCCTCTTATCTGGACAGCATGTGTATCCTCAAGGACTCAAAGCATGTGGAACTTGCAAGCGAATTCATTAACTATATTCATAGGCCGGAAGTCTATGCAAAATTCCTGGACGCTTTCCACTTCCCATGTTTTGTAAACCCTGAGGCCGAAAAATACATGACGGAAAAACCTATGTATGAAGCAAGCCAGATGAATAACTGTACCCTCAAGGTTGATTTGGGCGAGGGCCTGGATAAATTTAATGAAAGATGGCAGAAGATTCGTTTTGCCGACTAGATCCTCTTGAGTAGGTCTAAAAAATCCCCGTCCTGTGCGGGGATTTTTTTTTGGGATTCGACTGGATGGCCGGTTTCCGTGAAATCTGCTTAAAATTGCAAAATATTTTTCAAATTAGTTGATGATTTTTTTTTGTTTTTGATTTATGATTGCTCATTCCGTTTACGCGGAAAAGACCCGTCGCTAGTCTCCGTCGGTGCACCTGGTGACGAATAAAGTCTAAAGTCGCTTGTTCTGGGCGGCCAAATTAATGGGGTATAACCATAACAACATTTATTTAGGGGTATTTAATTGAAAATGCTTTCCAAAATTCTAGCCACTGTGGTATCTTCCGCAGCTCTGATGATGTGCGCTCTGTCCTGTTCAAAAGGAAACAGCAGAACCCTTTACCTTTACAACTGGACCTACTACACTCCGGACGAAGTAATCCAAGCCTTTGAAAAAGAGTTTAATTGCAAGGTCAAGTTGGACAGCTATTCCACCTGCGACGAGATGTACTCAAAACTCCGTGCCGGTGCAAAGGGATACGATGTTGTGATTCCTTCCAACGATTTTGTTTCGATTATGTTGAAGCAGGGAATGTTAAGGGAACTGGATCAGTCCAAATTTACCAACCGCGATAAAATCAATCCTGTTGTTCTTGAAAAAATGGATTTTGATCCTGACATGAAGTATGCGGTTCCTTATGCTTTGAGCGCCACTGGTGTTATGGTTAACAAGACCAAGGTGTCAGGCGATTACGCCCGTGACTACAGTATTTTTGCCGACCCAAGATTTGCCGGCCATGCCACAATGATGGATGAAATGCGTGAGGTTTTGGGCTGCGCATTGGTTCATTCTGGCGCCGACATGAATACAAAGGACCCTTCCGATTTGAACAACGCTTACGAGCTGGTCTCAAAGCAGTGGAAACCTAATTTGACTAAGTTTGATGCCGAGGGCTTCGGTAAGTCTTTCGCTGCCGGTGATTTCTGGCTTTGCCAGGGATATCCGGAGATTGTTTACGGAGAGGTGGACGAAAGCCGCTGGGACGATACCATTGACTTCTTTATTCCTCCGGAGGGTGGCCCGGCAACTTTGGACTGTATGGTAATCCTGAAGGATGCCCCTCATTATGAATTGGCCAACGAGTTCATCAATTTTATCCACAGGCCGGAGATGTATGCAAAGTTCATTGATACTTTCCGCTATCCATGTGTGACAAATGTTAAGGCCCTGGACTATGTGACAAAGAAACCTATGTATGATGCCGAGCAGGCTTATACCTGTACTTTGAAGCAGGATTTGGGTCAGGATCTGGATAAATATAACGAAATCTGGCAGAAAATCCGTTTTGCCGATTAATGCATCCCCTGGGTAAAAAAAGGGATGAATATTTGAGCAATAACCTATGAGAAAAATGGACCCCGATGCTTGGCGTTGGGGTCCATTCATTTTTGGATTTTGTTCCTGCGTGAAGAATGTTTAAAATCTATAATGAAAACTTAAAAAAATATAGGTTTACAGATTCCCAAACGGGATTTATAAATTAGTTATAATATAAAATAGGTTAAATTTCGGGTTTTATAAAACGTAAGGACCTTTGTCCGGATTTTCCTGATTGTCTAATATGGAAGATTTTGGATTTGTCCTGGTTTTTATTGGAACTTGAGGTGGAGCCTTCCGTAAATCTTTGTAATCCACAGGAGATTAGAATAGTATGAAAACAGTTGCCGGTATTGATCTTGGAACCCAGAGCATGAAGGTAGTTATTTATGACTACGAGAAAAAGGAAATCATCGAAAAAGCCAGCTGCCCAATGGAATTGATTTCCGCAGCCGATGGAACCCGCGAGCAGAAGACCGAATGGTTTGACAAGGGGCTTGAGGTTTGTTTTGGAAAGCTTTCAGCAGAAAATAAGAAGACAATAGAAGCAATTGGCGTGTCTGGTCAGCAGCACGGTTTTGTTCCTCTGGATAAGGATGGAAAGGCTCTTTACAACATCAAGCTCTGGTGCGACACTTCCACTACAGCCGAATGTGCCTATATTACAGAAAAAGCTGGCGGTGACGCTGCCGTTGTCGATGCATTGGGAAACCTTATGCTTACCGGTTTTACTGCACCAAAAATCCTGTGGCTTAAAAATCACATGGCGGATGCGTTCGCCGCTTTGAAATATGTCATGCTTCCTCATGACTACCTGAACTGGAAGCTGACAGGAAAATATGTGATGGAATATGGAGACGCATCCGGAACAGCATTGTTTGATTCAAAGAACCGCTGCTGGTCAAAGAAAATCTGCGACATCATTGATCCAAAGTTGATGGACATTCTTCCTGAATTGATTGAACCCCGCGCACCTGCCGGAACAGTTTCCGCTGAGGCGGCCGCTGCCTATGGAATTCCTGCTGGAATCCCTGTATCCGCTGGTGGCGGAGACAATATGATGGGTGCCGTTGGAACCGGAACTGTTGCCGACGGTTTCCTTACAATGTCCATGGGAACTTCTGGAACCCTCTACGGCTATTCCGACAAACCTATTGCAGATCCTGCCAACGGTCTTTCCGGATTCTGTTCCTCTACAGGCGGATGGCTTCCATTGCTTTGTACAATGAACTGTACCGTTGCAACAGAATTTGTCCGCGGACTTTTCCAGATGGACGTAAAGGAATTGGACGGGGAGGCTGCAAAGGCTCCTTGCGGTTCCGAAGGGGTGCTTGTTATTCCATTCTTCAATGGCGAGCGTACACCAAACCTGCCAAACGGAAGGGCCAGCATTACAGGTCTTACCGCTGCCAACACAAGCCGCGCAAATATTGCCAGGGCTTCTCTGGAATCTGCCGTGTTCGCAATGCGCGGCGGTCTTGAGGCATTCCGCAAGCTTGGATTCCAGCCAAAGGAAATCCGCCTGATTGGTGGTGGCTCAAAGTCTCCATTGTGGAGGCAGATTGCCGCTGACGTTATGAATCTTCCAATCCGTGTTCCTGCTTTGGATGAAGCCGCCGCTCTTGGTGGTGCTGTCCAGGCATTGTGGTGTCTGAAAAATCAAAGCGGAAAGTGCGATATTGCCCAGCTCTGTGCTGAACATATCAAGCTGGACGAATCAAAGAGCGCAAACCCTGTTGCCGAAAATGTTGAAAAATACAACAAGGCTTTCCAGGAATATTCAAAGGTTGTTGATACTTTGAGCCCGCTCTACAAATAATTCTTCGGTAGTTTCGGTAAGATATATCGATATTAAAATGAAATCCGGTTGCACTCAGTTGTGGCCGGATTTTTTTTATCCTTGATTCGTGCAGGTGGGGTACATTCATTGCGGATTGCACAAAAAATATGGGCCGGTTTCAGTCTTTTTCGAAAAAAAACTAACAAATCGTAAATAATTTAACCTTTTTTGATAAAAATTAAAAAAATTATTGTCAGATTCTTTAAAAATAACCCAAAAATCAAAAAATTTCACATTCAAAAGAGGCCTGTTCATGAGTAGAATAAGTCAAAACTTAAATAAAACATCTATGAAGGAGGAATTGATAGATGAAAAAGATAGTTACAGTTGTTGCTGTTGCAATGTGTGCAGCAAGTTTGTTTATGGGTTGTACAAAGAAGGCTGGTTCTGGAAGCAATTCTGGAGAAATCAAGATTGGTATTATTAACAATCCACCTTCAGAATCTGGATACCGCGCTGCAAACGTAAAGGACTTCGAAACAGTATTTACAGCAGCCAAGGGATACAAGGTTTCACCATTCTATAGTTTGAAGAACGATGAACAGCTCAACGCTGCATCACAGATGATTACAGAAGGCGTAAACTACATCCTTCTTTCTGCAGCCGCAACAGACGGATGGGATTCTGTTCTTAAAAATGCAAAGCGCGCTGGAATTAAGGTTTTCCTTTTTGACCGTATGATTAACACAAGCGAAGATCTTTACGAAGCAGCAGTTGTTTCTGATATGGCAAAGGAAGGTGAAACAGCAGTAGCATGGCTAAAGTCACTCAACCTCCCAGAGTACAATGTTATCCACATTCAGGGTGCAATGGGATCTGATGCTCAGATTGGTCGTACAGGTGCTTTGGACAAGGAATTTGCTGCAGGAACAATGAAGAAAGTTGCTCAGCAGACAGCAACATGGGACGAAGCAGAAGCAAAGAAGATTGTTGAATCTGTAATCAACTCAAAAGAAAAGTTCAACGTAATCTACGCAGAAAACGACGGTATGGCAAAGGGTGCTGTGGCTGCTCTTGATGACGCTGGTATCACACACGGTGTAAACGGTGATGTAGTTATCATGGGATTCGACTGCAACAAGTGGGCTCTCCGTGAACTTAAGGCTGGAAACTGGAACTATGATGGACAGTGTTCACCATTCCAGGCTGCTGTAATCGAGGACATGATCAAATCTGGAAACGTTCCATCAAAGAAGATCATCAATGCAGAAAAGGGATTTGATGCAAAGACTCTTACAGACGCTGACATCAGCACATACGGTCTCGGCGACTAATTAGATAGTATGTTGGAATGCGGTGTAAAGACGACAAAAACTTTACACCGCTTTTTTTTTAGGTCTATATACGCAGGTGGTTTTTAAGATATGGAAAAAAATGTTGTTCTAACCATGCGCGGAATTTCAAAAGAATTTCCTGGAGTAAAGGCTCTTCAGAATGTTGATTTTACTCTTTGCAAAGGAGAAATCCATGCGCTGATGGGTGAAAACGGAGCCGGCAAATCTACGCTGGTAAAATGTTTGACAGGTGTACACATAAAAGATTCCGGTGAAATAAGGATTGACGGATTCGATGGTCCGGCCTCCATCAGGTCACCACAGGATGCACAGAATCTCGGAATCAGTACTGTATATCAGGAAATTACCCTCTGTCCAAACCTTACTGTTGCAGAAAATATGTTCATTGGACGCGGTAAGTATAATATTGTAAATGCCCGTGCGCAGATAAAAAAAGCGGACGAGATTCTTCAAAAATTGAACATCCCGGCAAGGGGTGCCCAGCAGCTGGGAACTTGTTCTCTTGCTGTCCAGCAGATGGTTGCAATTGCCAGAGCTGTTGACATGGATTGTAAGGTCCTTATTTTGGATGAACCAACTTCCTCTTTGGATGAAACTGAAGTAGAGTTGTTGTTCACATTGATGCGTGACTTGAAGTCTCGCGGAGTAGGTATCATATTTATTACCCACTTTCTTGATCAGGTCTATGAAGTTTGCGACAAGATTACCGTTTTGAGAAATGGTGAACTGGTTGGCGAATATACAATAAAAGAAATGCCTCGTGTGGATTTGATTTCCGCCATGCTTGGAAAAGATTTGGAAGATATTTCAAAGCTCAAGGAACAGAAACAGTCCTTCGCTGGTCCAGCGGAAATTGTTTACGAAGCCGAAGGTCTTTCAAGTGCGGAAGGTGTAAAGCCGTTTGACTTTGCAATCAAAAAGGGTGAGGTCAATGGATTTACAGGACTTCTTGGTTCTGGCCGAAGCGAAAGTGTCCGTGCAATTTTTGCCGCCGACCGTGTTACCGGTGGAAAAGTAAAAATCAACGGGAAGAATGTAAAAATCACGAAGCCAAAGGAAGCAATGAAGAATGGAATCGGATATCTTCCTGAAGACAGAAAGGGGGATGGAATTATCCAGGACTTGTCTGTCCGTGAAAATCTGATTCTTGCGCTCCAGGTATTGAAGGGATTCACAAAACCGATTTCCAAGGCACAGTCAGAAAAGATTGCTGACGAATATATCAAGCTGCTGCAAATCAAGACAGCCTCAAAGGAAACTCCAATAAAGTCCCTTTCCGGTGGAAACCAGCAGAAAGTAATCCTTGGAAGATGGCTTTTGACCCATCCACAGTACCTGATTTTGGATGAACCTACCCGCGGTATTGACGTTGGAACAAAACTGGAAATCCAGAAGGAAGTTCTTAAACTGTCCGAGCAGGGAGTTAGCGTAACATTCATTTCTTCTGAAATCCAGGAAATGCTTTCCGTTTGCCAGAGGTTGATTGTTATGCGCGACCGTAACATTGTTGGACAGCTCAAGGGCGATTCCTTGACTCAGGATATTATCATGAAGACAATTGCTGGAGGAAAGGCTAAAAATGGCAACTAAAATTAAAGATGGAATAAAAAAACTGTTTCAATCTCAGCTTGCAATTCCTATTGTGGCTTTGATTTTGCTTGTAGTTTTTAATCTTATTCGTGATCCAAGTTTCTTTTCTATTGCAATAAAGAAAAATAATTTTGGATATACCGTTCTTTCTGGAAACCTGATCAGTATCCTTAACGGTGCTTCTGAACTTGCGATTCTTGCTATCGGAATGACTTTGATTACTTCCGCAACAAAGGGACAGGATATTTCCATTGGTGCGGCTGCCGCTATTGCGGGTTCCGTTTTTGTAAAGATTCTTCGTGCGAACGCATCGATTAACGTGGGCCTTGTTCTTGGCGCTGTTGTTGTGGCATGTTTTGTTGCAATCCTGTTCTGCCTTTTCAACGGTATGTTGATTGCGAAGTTCGGTATCCAGCCGATGATTGCTTCCTTGATTCTGTATACCGCTGGACGTCCTATAGCATATTGGATTAACGGTGGAGCGACTCCAAATGTTGAAAGTCCAATCCTGAAATATCTGGGAGGCTTTATCCCTCATATTCCGATTCCGACTCCAATATTGATTGTCGTGATATTCCTGGTTCTTACGAATCTTCTTTTGAAGAAGACAACCCTGGGACTTTATATCCAGGCGGTCGGTATCAACGAACGTGCGGCAAAGTTGAACGGAATTAATCCTGTCATCATGAAGCTGATCGTGTTTGTTTTCCTTGGCGTCTGTGTAACTCTTGCAGGTTCCATGAATGTTTGCCGTATCGGATTGATCAACCACGAAACCATTTTGCTTGATATAGAAATGGATGCAATCCTTGCGGTCGCAATCGGAGGTAACTCCCTTGGCGGTGGAAAATTCAAGCTGTCCGGTTCTATCCTTGGTGCCTATATCATTCAGGCTTTGACAACAACCCTTTACGCAATGAAGGTATCTTCAACTGCTGTCCGCGCTTACAAAGCTGTTGTCATCCTGCTGATTGTTATTATTGGTTCACCTGTGGTTAAAGCTAAACTCAAGCAGCTTGGTTCAATGATTTCTGAAAAAACAGCATCTAAAAAGGCTGCAAAAACGGTTGCGGAGGCTTAAGAATATGTCAAACATTTTTACTAATTTATTTTCAAAGAAAAAAGACAGACTGCCTCTATCAAATACATCACTGCTTCTGACAATCACAATCTGTACTTTTGTTGCTATGTATGCGCTGGCGATGATTATCTGGGGTGGAGGATTTTTGAATCCGCAGCAGTTCCTTGATCTGTTCAACAACAATGCTTACCTTATAATCATTTCCTGTGGACTTACAATCGTCATGATTACCGGTGGAATTGATATTTCCGTTGGAGGTACGGTTGCCCTTATCACAATGACCTGTGTTTCCTGCATGGAAAAAAATGGGGGCGGAGTATTTTCTTCAATAATGATTTCACTTGGAATTGGACTTTTGATGGGAATCATCCAGGGCTTCTTGATTTCATATCTCAAGATTCAGCCATTCATTATTACCCTTGCAGGTATGTTCTTTACTCGCGGTATGACAACTATTGTTAGTAAGGTACCTATGACTGCTACCAATGAATCTTTCCTTAAACTTAAGGATGCCTACATTGACATTCCGTTCATTGGACGCACCGCTAATAATGGAAACTGGATTCCTTCATATGTGGAGATTGGTGTTATCATCGCGGTGGTCGTTGTCCTAATTCTTTGGGCAACCTTGAAGTGGACCCGTTTTGGTAGAAACCTTTACGCCGTTGGTGGAAACCCTGAAAGCGCATTGATGCTTGGTATCAATGTACAGCGCACCCAGTTCTTTGCATACGTTCTTTGTGGTCTTTTGGCTGGAATTGCAGGATTCTGTTATCTGCTGCATACGGGAGCAGGAAATGCCTCCAATGCATCTGGAGCAGAAATGCAGGCGATAGCATCTTCAATCATTGGAGGTACATTACTTTCCGGTGGTGTAGGTAGCGTAGTCGGTACCCTGTTTGGTGTAATGTCTCTCAAGACAATCAACAACATTGTTGTGGTGTCTGGTCTGCGTGAACCTTACTGGCAGAGTATTACGACAGGTCTCATGCTCTGTTTCTTCATCCTGTTGCAGAGTCTTATTCTTTCAGCACGTAAGAAGAAGCTTGGGAACAAAGCTGCATAAAAAAAGTTCCGGTTAGTTTTTTTTATTTAATTTGTATTCACGGGGCGAAAGCCCCGTGATTTTTTTAAATATGTAACTAAAATAGTGCGGGTCGCTGAATCCGCATTCATAGGCAATGTCGTATCCTTTCATTTCTGTATCACGGAGAAGCCTTTTTGCGTTTTCAATTCTTATGCTTGTCAAATATTCGATGAAAGTTGTCTTGCACTTTTGAGAAAAGATAGTGCTAAAATGGTTAGGACTTAGGCAGACCTCGCTGGCAACTGTTGTCAGTGTGGTGTTTTGGTCGGCATAGTTTTCTTCAATATATTTTTTTGCCCGGAGAATTATTTCATTGTATGGTCCTGTGTCCGTGGAGTTGCGGTATTCCAGTGCGAAATTCAAAACGTCCTCCATGGCCTGTTTGAAAATGTTTTCGTCCTGGACTGCGTTGTCCACAAATTGCCTCTGAAGAATATCCGGCTTTATTTTTTTGATATCCCCACCAAGATTTTCAATCAGCTTGGAGACGGCAAAAATCAGGTCCACAAGGATATAGGATGCAAAAACGCTGAACTGTCCCGGATTATTTCTGATGAGCTGCATTGACTCTTCAATTATTCCGGCGATGTCGTTTTTGCTTGCATACTTTATCCGGTCCACCAGCGGATCATTTTCTTTTAGCTCAAGAAGATTTGAACTGTTGGTCTGGATATCATCGAAACTGATTATCCTGTTTGTATCCTGGGACGGTGTTATTTCAAGAATATGTTTTGCGCCGTCATAGGAGCTGTGGAGGTCTGAAAGATGTTCAACAGTTTTTCCGATGGCCGTAATTGAATAGCAGTCCGGATTCTGCAGTACGATGTGCTCAATATTTTCCGCAATGCTGTAGGTATTTTCATCAAGCTCCGCCTGGGTCATTCCCTTGAAAATACAGACCAGCCGGTTGGAATGATGGAAAAAGGAAACCGTTTGTTCCCATGACGCGGAATAGGAGTTCAGCAGGGAACAGGCCACCTGCTGGTTTTCTTCATTATGGGTTTTGCTTTCTATTTTGCAGATAAGGACCTTGTAGTAGCGGGACAGCAGATTTATTTTAAGCTCGTTGCATTTTTGCATAAGGCTTGTCATGTCCACGGAACCGTGCACAAGATTGTTAAGGAATTCTTTTTGAATAATCTTGTCGCGCGATTTCAGTTCGTCCTTCATCTTTGTGATGCTGGAAAGTTGCGCCCTCTCTTCATCAAGCCGTTGGGCCGCTTTTTCCAGAGATTTCAGGACGTCCTCGGAAGTGAAGGGCTTTAGAAGGTAGTCCTCAATTCCAATTGAGATTGCCTTTTTTGCATAATCGAATTCATCGTGGCCGGAAAGGATTATTATTTTGATCCAGGGCTGGGTCTTTTTAATTGATTCGGCAAGCTGCAGTCCATCCATGAAAGGCATTTTTATGTCCGTGATAAGAATGTCAGGTTTTATTTCAAGGATCATGGAAAGTGCGATTTCGCCGTCGGTTGCTTCTCCAGCAAAAGTGAAGCCGGAACTTTCCCAGTCAATTTTTGAACGGATTCCTTCCAAAACAATAGGTTCATCATCAACTAAAAATACGCTATACATTTTCCCTTCCATCGAATCATGCTGATTAAAATCAATCAAGCTCCAGTATACTAGGAATTATAAAGGATATGGAGGTCCCTTTTCTATATTCCGTTTCAATTTTAAGGCCATTTGTTTTTTCGCCGTAGTAAAGTTTCAATTTTTTGTTTACGTTATAAAGGCCATAGACCGATGACAGATGTTCCGCATCAAAATCTGATTGGAGTTCGTTTTCCACTTGGGCAAGCCGTTCGTTTGAAAAACCTGCGCCGTCGTCTGATACTGTAAAAAGTATGGCGCTTTTTGATTCATCAAGGAAATCCGCCATAACTTTCAGGTGTCCGCGGCCCCTCTTGTTTTTAATTCCGTGATAGATTGCGTTCTCGATTAAAGGCTGGAGAACAAGTTTTATGATTTTATAGTCCGCCAACTCTTCGTTCATATTGATTTCGTAATTCAATATATCCGCGTAACGAATTTTTTGGATTGTAAGATAATTCCTTATGTGGTCCATCTCCTGCTGGACGGTTATCCATTCATGTCCGCGGCTCAGGGATATTCGCAGGAAGTCTGAAAAGGCTTTTGTAATTTTTACGACGTTCTCCGTATCATCTTCCTCCGCCAGCCAGATGATTGTGTCAAAGGTGTTGTATAAAAAGTGCGGAGTGATTTGTGCCTGAAGAGCTTTCATTTCCGCTTTCTGGAAATTCTTTTGCTCCTCAATGTTTTTCTTGATCAGCAAATCGATTTGCTCTGCCATAAGGTTCATGTTTTCTGCCAGCGGGGTTAGTTCAATTACATCCGGAACGGACGTTCTGGCCGACAGATTTCCCTGGGCAATTTCTGATGAAAGTTTTTGCATGTCCCTCATTGGTTTGCCAAAGGAATTTGAAAACGATATGTAGCTGTTGATGGCCAGGATCAGTGAAACTATAATGATGGCCACTTGCAGAATTGACAACGTGAATGAAGATTTTTTGATTGCCTCGGTCGTTATGTTCGCGCTTTCGATTTCGGAAATAATGAAGTCCTGCATTATGTCAGAGAAAAGTGAAGTAATGGTCCTGATTTCTTCAAGTGATACTTCATTTTCTTTTACGGTGCTTCCATTTTTCATCTGGTCTTCAAGCATGAAAACATTTCTCTGTAACGTGGTCCATGCACGCTGGGCGACTTCCAGTTTTTCAATGTTCACCTGGCTTTTTGTTTGCGGCTTAATCTTGTTGATTTCAAAGAAAAGCTCGTTAATTATATCATATTGCTTGCCGTTTTCGAAGCTCTGTTTTCCGCAGACAATGTTCCATAGTTCGGAGGGTATATCATTTTTTGCGAGCAGGTTTATCCGGTTCGCGTTGCTTACATTTGTAATGATGTCATCATATTGCTTTGTGTGAATCTGCAGAGCAAAAAAAGAATAGATTGTCGGGATGGTCATTATCAGGATCAGGAGTATAAAAGCAATCTGCAGTGTCTTTTTTAGGCTCTTTGATTTTGATGCGGCTTTCATGAATCAATAACCCCGCGGTCCATAAAAATTAAAGTTGTCGTATTCGGTAAAAACCTGTTCCGTCATATAGGTGTAGCGGGGAATCATTTTTCCGCTATGGATTTCAAGTACCAGTTTCATAAGGGTTGGCCCAAGGTTTGGATTGCATTCGACGACGCAGTTCAATTTTCCGGCTTTCAATGCGTCTATTGATTTCTGCTCCCCGTCTATTGATAGAATGATTGTGTTTTCCGTGGAGATGGCATTTTCCTCAAGGGAGTCAAGCATTCCCAAGGTCATTGAGTCGTTGTGGGAATATATAACATCAATGGGTTCGCCTTTGAACTGCATTCCATTGTTTTCCTTCAAGATGCTGGTCATGATTTCTTTTCCCCGGGAGCGAAGGAAATCCCCGTCAGCAGAATAGATGATTTTAAATTTCGGGTGCTTTGATATGACGTCCCTGAAGCCTTTCGACCGGTCCGTGGCTACAGAAGAATGTTCCGTTCCCGATATCTCAATAATGTTCAGGGGAGTCGATATGTCTTTTGTCTTGTTGACCAGAAACTCCGCAGCTTTTTTTCCTTCCTGGACACCGTCTTCCCCAAGGAAACCTGCGTAGAGGGATTTGTCCGCATTGATTTGGCGGTCAACAATTATAACCGGAATGCCGGCATCCTTTGCTTCCTGAAGGACATTGTCCCAGCCGTCTTCCACAATAGGGACAAAGGCAATCACGTCCACCTGATATACAATAAAGGAGCGGATGGCTTTTAGCTGGTTTTCCTGCTTTTGCTGTGCATCGTCAAACAGAATCTGTATATTGTAATTCTCCGCCGCCTCAAAAATTGATTGCGTGTTTCTTGTGCGCCATGCACTTTCCGATCCGATTTGTGAAAAACCCAAAATCAATTTGTCCGGGGATTCCATTTTTATTGAACCGAGATTCTTTTCCTTTTTTAAGGAGGAGTATGGAAAAATTGCGACAATAAAGGCAAGCGCCAACACTAAGAGTATCGTGATTGGAATTATTGTTTTTTTTGAGAATTTCATATGTATATTGTAAAGCATGTTTTTTAAAATTGTCAAAATTAATTTTTTAGTAATATTACCTTGAATTTTTTTTGACTTAATTTAAAATTAAACTGTCATGTTTTAAACAGAATCTTCCGGGCAAAAAAATCAAAAACCGTCATCCTCCTGGTAGAAAAAGTCGAAATCACTGTCTGTACTTCTGGATTGATCTGCCGTGGTCGATAAAAAATCAATCTGCGGATAATTCTTTTTGATTGTCGAAAAGAAGATTCTCATTTCATCGTTGTCCGGGAACCTTGATATGGTGGTTTCCAGCAGCTCCTCTTTTACGCCAAACTCTGCCATGCCCATGTGTTGGATTATGAATTTGTTTGAACCATTTCGTCGGCCATGAAAGACGTAATGCTGTATCCGCTTGATTTTGGAGAAATCTATCCAGTCAATGTCCTCGTATTTTAGGGAAAAACCTGTCTCGGAATAGGTAAGCTTCCATCTGATGTTCATCTGGAGAAAGTAAACTATTATTCCAAGGAACATTAAAGCGATAGAGGTTGTGTAGAAGGAGAGTTTTGGTTTTTCTATTATGGCGAATTTTCCGTTCTCTGTTCCTATGCCAAAGTCATAATCTATGAATACTTTTCGTCCCAATATGCAGGCGACCGTAAAAACGATTAACAGGATTGTGCAGGTCACGATTCCAGATTTGTTTCTTTTTATTGTTTTCATTTTTATTGATTGTCTCCTTTTATATTTTCCCTTTACAGGATTCTTGATAGGACCATAAAAACGATGGTGCTTCCGAGTATGCTGATCATGGAATTTTTTGTCCATAGCTGAAGGCCGACAGTCACTGCTATGGCAATAAAATATGGTGCCCCGAATGGTGCTGATGTGAACTGTATGTCCTTGAGGCAATAGACAAGCAGGACCGCTATGACCATGGCCGGAAGGTATCGTTCAATGAAGTTCAATAGCTTTGGAGGATTTTTTTTGCTGAACAGCGCGAAAGGGAAAAATCGTTCCAAAAAAATAATTGCTCCGCTTAAAAGGGATGCTATGACCGCTGTCTTTATGGAAATCATTTTTCTTCCTCCGTTTTTTGCTTGATGGACTTTTGTGATTCAAAGAAACTTTTTCCTTTTACCAAAGTTATGGCCGCTATCCCAAATGCGATGGAGGACAGGACTATGTTGGATGAAGGCAGGATTCCGATTTTCCATAAAACGACACTTATGGCGCAGGTGACAATCCCGATGGCCGATGGCAAAAAGTCCTTTGATTTTTTTATCTGGTCAACCATGATGACAACAAAAAGGGCGGTCAGTGAAAAATCCACTCCGGCCAGATAAGAGTCCAGGTTGAAATGCTTTAAAACGGAACAGGCGGCGGCTCCGATTACTGAACCCATGACCCAGTAACTTTGGTCCAGCGCCGCGATGGCTGTGTAAAAATGTTTTGGCTTGATTCCTTCCGGCACTTCCACGGAGGTTTGCAGGGCGTAGGTTTCATCGGAGAGGCCAAAAATCAGGTAGGGCTTGTACAGTCCGCTTCCCTTGAACGGTTTTATGAGGGAAAGTCCGTAGACAATGTGCCGGATATTCAGGAGAGCCTCCGCCAAAAGAATTTCCGGAAGGGCGGCTCCTGAAACAAACAGCCCTACCGCCATGTACTGACCGGCTCCGGCAAACATAAAGACGCTCATGAACAAAGCAAGCCACCAGGGGTATCCTGCCACCACCACATTAATTCCGAATGGAATTCCTATGGCCAGGTATCCAAAGAGGATAGGGACTGTATGAGGGAATGCTGATTTAATGATTTTTCTTAACATGTAATTCTTTTTCCTTTTTTCCGATAATGAACATTCTTCCCTAGGATTCAAACCAGTTCTCCATTTGAAGGAAACTGTTTTGAGCGATGGACTGGAAATCTGCGGTGTTGCGGGTAACCAGGACCATTCCGTTGGCTATGGCGGTGGCGGCAATCTGTGTGTCGCTGTAGGGATGGACTATTCCATTTTTTTCACCCATTGAAAAAATCTCTCCACATATTTTTGCAGAAAATTCATCGTAGGGGATTATCTCCATATTTTTTTTCAAGCTTTGCATAAAATTACTTATTGTTTCTTTTCTTCTTCCGTCCGCCATTCTTGAAACTCCTTGAACAAGTTCCTGCCAGGTTATGGATGATATGGCGCAAAGGTTTTTCCTCATGCCGTAAAGTTGCAACACATTTTCATTAGGTCGGGCCTTGGAAAATTCAGAGACAATGTTAGTGTCCAAAAGATATGCCTTTTTCAATTATCCGCTCCAGTTGGTTACTCAAAGATGTTCTTGGAAAAATCAGGATAAAACTTTGGGGCCGGAGGAATACCTTCGTCATCCAGGAAATCCTTGTTTTTTTCACGCCACTCTAAAAGCCAGTTATCGTTATCAGATTTTTCGTATTCTTCGTAACTGATGATGACCGCCACAGGTTTGTCGTAACGGGTCAGCTCCACAACCTCACCGTTTTCAGCCTGCTTAACCAGATTTGAAAAATTGTTTCTTGCTTCATAGATGGAAGTTCTGCACATAAAAATCCTCCAATTAAATTATTCAAAGATGTTCTTGGAAAAATCAGGATAAAACTTTGGAGCCGGAGGAATCCCTTCGTCATCAATGACATCAGCATAAATTTCTCTCCATTTGCTCAGTCTGTCTAAAAGGGACGGTTTTTCATCTTGCGTCTTGTATTCTTCGTAACTGATGATGACCGCCACAGGTTTGTTGTAACGGGTCAGCTCCACAACCTCACCGTTTTCAGCCTGCTTGACCAGATTTGAAAAATTATTTCTTGCGTCGTAAATGGAAGTCCTGCACATAAAAATCCTCCCGCTTGAAATATAGCACCGTTTTAGGGTATGGTCAACATTTTGTTTTCTAGCCAACATTTTGCAAAGGGGACAGACCCCTCTGTAAATCTTGCGGAACAAAAAAAACTCCCCTATGGAAGGGGAGCCTTGATTCGTGCCGGTGGATTTAATTTCTTAGGTTAATCCTGATCGTCTAAAGCTTTCTTTAGTTCCGGGAAAAAATCGTTGCTGGCATATTCTCCGTGGTTTCCTGTTCCTGTAAAGCCTTTGACCAGGTTCGGGAATCTTCCCATTTTGCTGCTTTCCATCAAGGATTCGTAGTTTGCATAGGGAACAGTGTCGTCGGTGGTCGAATGGTAGAAGTTTATCTGGTGCTTTGGTTCCCAGTCGGTTAAATCATTTTTCTTGAGACAGGAAATCAAGGTTTTGTACAGGTCCGAGTTTTTATTTGTTATGGCGTCCGTGTGGATGTTAATTAATTTCGTTTCGCCGTTGAATTCTGTCATTGCAGCAACACATCCCTCCTGGGTTTTTGCATTGAATCCGGTTTTGACTTTCTCGATATCTATGTTTTCCTTATAGAAATCCTGGAGGCTGTGATTTCCAAAATCTTCTGGATAGCTTATGAGCATACTCTGTAGTACGTAAAACACAAAAATGGGTTCCGTTGCAGGGGCTTCAAAAAATACATCCATCGTTTTAATCAAATCCGCAGGGGTTCCGCCGCAGAAAGACTTTTGAAGATTTATCAGGGATTTCTTCTTTCCGGAAAGGTTGTTCTCCATATATTTGTGGGTCGCCAAAGCTGATGCTCCACCCTGAGAATATCCTGCCACCACAGTGTAATGGGAATCCGCTATTTTTATGTTTCTGTCTTGAAAATATTGCAGCACGGCCAGCAGACAGTCAATCGAATTGATTGCGGTCAGCTCCTGGTTCATGTAGGGATGTTCCTTTGAAACCGAGACTCCATATCCAAGATAGTCCGGGGAAATCACGACCCTGCCAAGGGATTTGTTTGCTTTTATCTCTCCATCCACTGCCTTGACGTTTGATGGGGCCTGGTTGTTGAAAAAAATTGTACCATGCTCGATGAGGACTATCTGATTTATCTGAGTGTTCTCGCAGTACTCAAAATATCCTGACAGGGTTACGGGTTTGCCTGCGGTATCAATGCTTTGGTAATGGATGACGTTTTTTACGACGGAGGAAATGGTTTCTGTTGATTCGATTGTATATACGCTTTTGTCCTGGGTTTTGTCTGCCGCTACGGAAGAACCTGGTGGATTGAAATTGCAGGAAATAAATAAAAGCGAAATTATTGTGAGCCCTAAAACAAGAAATTTTTTCATTATGCATGTGCCTCCATAATTTTTATAATGAGATACTAACATTGTAAGGGCGGTGAATAGAAAATTTCAACAGTGAGGCGGTCGGTTTGATAGATTTTTTTTAGACCGGAATTCTGGTTATTAATGGGCATCCCTAAAAAAACTTTTTAGGGGTTCCCTAATGAATGAACCCCGATGTATGGCATCAGGGTTCATTTGTCTTATGGAAATCCTTATTCGGCGATTGCCTTTTTGATTGCGGCCAAAAGTTCGTCGTAGGTTTCAAAGGCTGGCAAGTCAGGGTTGTCCGCCTTGATTTTGTCGGTGCTCTTGAACAGGAATCCTGCCTTGCTGGCGCGGATCATTCCCAAATCGTTGTGACTGTCACCGGAAGCGACCGTCTGGTAACCGATGGACTGGAGCGCCTTGACTGTTGTCAATTTGCTCTGCTCGCATCTCATCTTGAAGCCGGTGATTTCTCCGCTTGGTGCGACTTCCAGGCTGTTACAGAAGATTGTTGGCCAGCCCAGTTTTTTCATCAAAGGTGTGGCGAACTGTGTGAAAGTGTCGCTGATGATGATGGTCTGGCAGATAGAACGAAGCTCGTCCAAAAATTCCTTTGCTCCAGGAATCGGGTCAATCTTTGCGATGGTGTCCTGAATCTCCTTGAGTCCAAGTCCATGCTCCTTAAGAATTCCCAGTCTCCATTTCATCAGTTTGTCGTAATCAGGTTCGTCACGGGTTGTTCTTTTGAGTTCTGGAATACCGGAAGCTTCGGCAAAGGCAATCCAAATCTCAGGAACAAGAACGCCTTCCAAGTCAAGACAGGTAATATACATAATTTTTCCTCGTAATAAATTTAATGGAAAGATGATACCACAAAAATGCGGTTTTGAAAAGTTGAGGAAACCGGGGGCGCTTATGGAATATGAAGGTTCCCTATAATATTTAAAAATGTTAAACTGACGTAAATCACTAAAAAGAGGGGTTGAATATGGGATGCTTTCGCGCTTTGGTATGTTTGATTTGTCCACCGCTGGCAGTCTTGGATAAAGGCTGCGGAGCTATTCTGCTTACAACCGTTTTGACAATCGTGGGGTGGGTCCCTGGTGTCATAGCCGCCATAGTCTTTAACACAAGAGACTGAATCAGGCAGATGGGGTTCGTGATAATAATCATGTTTTTTGGTGGTGTGAACAAGTTTTGTCGAGTTCAGTGACCAACTTGCAAGCTATGGAAAAATATGATATATCAAAAAAAGGGAAGCGCACCCAGTAAACATTGGGTCTGCTCCACAGCAAGAAGAAAAGCCGTTCAAAACAGTGGACGGCTTATTTTTTTATCTCTGGTTTTTAGGCAAGAGACCTGCGTTACCAAGCTGGGTAAGTGACGAACAAAAGCCCGACGATTATCGGAGGATGAAAGAGCGATTGTAAATAATTTTGCTGATTAGAAAAATCAAGATAATCTTAAAATCTCACTTGAAATTCACATAAATCTCACTTATATTTTGATGTAGAAACGGAAAAATCTATAAAACAGATAATTTTAAGGACTAAAACGTATGGAGGAAAATTATGGCAAATTTGACAATCACATTGGACGATCAGGATAAAAAGGACATCGCTTCATTTTGCGAGCAGATAGGGATAACTGTTTCCGGACTCTACAATATTTTTACAAAACAGGTAATCAGGGAAGGACGCATTCCCTTTGAAGTGGCGGTGGACCGTCCCAACAGAAAAACAATCCGTGCCATGAAGGAAGGGGACAGAATTGCCAGCGACCCTAATGTCAAAGGATATAATAATGTAAAAGATTTGATGGAGGCACTTTTAAAGTGATTCAGTTTTCAATCAAACCAACAAAATATGAAGTGCGTTTTACTTCAGCAATGAAAAAAGATTTCAAAAAAGCTTTCAAGCGTGGGTATGACTTGCAAGAATTTGCCTGTGTTGTTGAAAAGATTGCGAACGGGGAAATTTTGGATGAAAAATACCATGACCACGGGCTGACTGGAAATTGGATTGGGCACAGGGAGTGTCACATCCGATCTGACTGGCTTTTAATTTATCAGCTTAAAAACGATGTGCTTGTTTTGGAATTGACCAGAACAGGAACCCATTCTGATTTGTTTGGAAATTAATTTTTGACTAAAGTAAAACCTGGTTTTAGATTGGTCGGAGAAATCTTGCGGCCCTTCCTGTTGAATCAGGCCTATGGGGTTCATTCATTTTGTTTAGGATAAACCTATTTTTTTTTACAGGCGTAGCGGCAAGGACTATGGAGCCACGCACTGCGGCCACTGGACTGAGCGCAGCGAGGGAAGAGGCTGGAGCGGCAGCGGAATGGCGGAACAGTCCGGTTTTTGTGTAGCAAAAATGCCTGGGATTTTTAACTGGAGGACAGAATAATGGCAACGCTTATGGAGACATCGGGAATAAATCAGCTTTCAGGGAAACGTTTTTTCAAAAGGGCAATCCTTTTTATGGTCCTGTTTTTGACTTCCGCCTTTGCATTTGCACAAAAGGAGCCGGACACTCTGGAGGAAAAGCAATCCATTAACCGTCAGATTCTTTTTGACACAATTCAGGAAAAGTTTGATTTTGTGGAAGAGACTTTCTTGGATTATTACGGAGCCGATTTCTTGGACCCGGATTCATACAACATTGTTTCCTGTGACATGCTCTGGAGGCCGATTCAAATATGGGGCAGCTCCATGGACATGGCAGGATTTTATGAAACCAGTCAAGGATATTTTCTGGCTGCAATGAAATCCTTTGAGACAAGGCACATTTTAGGTTTTGAGCTGGAAGATGGGGAAGGCATGATGCAGGTTATGGAATATTTTGGGCAACCGGATGACAGACCGTATTTGTCCAGAAAAAATACTTACTACAATGAGCCGTTCGATTTATACATCACTTTTTATCTGGATGAGAATTCCAATGTGGAGGCCTTCGAGATTGGAAAGACCGGATGGTAAAGGTTGACCCGAACCACTGTTTGTCTGGCATCAGCAAAAACCGTTGAAGTTAGTCCGGGCCACATTGTAGCCCTATGCCTGGGACGACTCCGCCTGGGCCACTGAATCGTTTTTCTGTTTCGCCTCGTTCTGTTCCATTACAAAACGGATAAAGAAGTCTTCCAGTGTCTTTGTAGGTCCAGGCAGGTGAAGCCTTTGTCTTGCTCTGGCGTTGTCGCGGCGGACTGTGTACAAAAGATAGAAATCCCTGTAGTCCAGGCTGACGTCGGTTTTGACGCGCTCCCCCAAATATTTGGATACTTCGTCACGGCCAATGGCCTTTACGCCCTGTTCCTTAAGTATGGCCCGGAGTCTGAGAATCTGCTCATAGGACAGACCGAAAAGGAATTCCTCCATGGCCTGGGAAACTTCCTGGTCCCCAAGCCGCTGTTTTATGAACTGGTTCCACTGGGTGTCCATCTGGATGCTCACCAGCAGCAGCTCGCTTGTTCCCATCATTGTTCCGAAGGCAGGGGCCAGTGTTCTTCGCGCTTTCCAGACCGCCTGAAGGACCGGTGCAATGTCACTGATGTTCTGGTCGGAACGGTGCTCCCAAAGGATAATCAAAGAGTTGGCCAGCTGACGGCGCAGATCCATGGAAAGGGTTTTGTCTTTCATCAGGTTCAGGTAGACGTCCTCGGCCATGAGTGTGAACATCATGCTGACGGTTTCGTCGTAATATTGTCTGGCCTCTTTGTCGTCCATCTTCGCAAAATTCTTTGCCAGCTTGGACATGGAAAAGAAGGTATGGATTTTCGTGACAAGGAATCCCTTTCCAAGTGCCGCCTTTGAAGGCATGTGAAGCAGGGTGTCTCCGTCTTCCTGATATGAGATGATGCTTTCCACAAGGGCTTCCGGTGTGCGGACTGATGTGTTCAGGTTGGTGCGCTGAAGCAGGGAAGGGAAGTTGGCGATGGCGGTGGCCAGCTTTTTCAGGTCCTTGAGCCTCTGGTCCAGGATTTCCAGACGGTCCGGGGCTGATTCCTTCAGGCAGTTCCTGAGTTTCTGGACCAGCTCCTCCTGATGTGAGGAAAGGACCGTCAGACCAATGTTTTCAGGACTGACATCGTTTTCCTCTTTTTCGTCTGCGTCAAAAAAGGATTCGATGCTTATTGGAGTAAATTCGATTGCTTCTTTTGATTCTTCTATTTCAGTATTTTCAATTTCAGATTCGTTCGTGTTGCTCATAAAATAAATGCCTTTTTCTTTCGGTTTCTCCATAAAAAGTATCTTCGCTAAAAAAATCTCCCGGCCGTACCATATTTTCTTGAGGGAATTGAAGACCCTTTCATTTGGGTATGGCAAAAACGGTCCATGTTTCGCAAAAACAAGATACCTTGCTGATTTTATACTATACCCAATGAAAAAAAAGTTCTATGGTCCAGCCTGGAATTCTAGTTCGGAATGATGATGCAGTCTATCCCGATTCCTTTCTCGCTGGACATTGCATATACCATGTCACGGGATATATTTTTGGTTCCCTTTGGGGTTGGATGAGGTTCCGCGTCCCCAATGAGTATGATGGTCTTTTTTGCATCGCTGCGCCAGTCGTAATAGTTCATGGAAGCGTACAGGGCTTCGTAGACTGCCTCCGGAACGTCCCCGCCTTCGTTTCCCCTGATGGAAATGGAGTTAAGGTTCTCGGTGAATTCCTCCAGGTCGCTGGTGAAATCAAAGAACTTGACGGGCAGCCCGTTGTAGTTGTAGTCATCGCTGTAGTCCCTGTAGCAAAGCAGACCAAGGCGCAGGCTCTTGAATTTGCCAATCTGGTTGATCAGGCTTGGAACCCAGTTGTTCTTGAGGGCCTCCATGTCGTCGCTCATGCTGCCGGTTGTGTCTATGGCAAATACCACGTCCACCTTGAAGTGGGACTTAAGCCTGTTCAGGATGCTGTTGATTTCCTGGGCAAGATTTGAAGGTCCCTTCGAGTATAGGGCGGAACCGTCGTTGTTCTTCGCGATGTCGGTAAAAGCGTCCGATGTGTCCTGGCTGTACCTGTCGCTTAATTCCACATCCATTTCTTCCCAATCCTGGGAGTCGTCCTCCGGAAAGGAATCCGTGTCCTCGTTGCCTAAATCAGCAAGGGTGTCGGAGTAGGCGAACATAAAGGGATTGTCCCTCCACTGCCCGGTATAGTCGCCATATTTTTTTTCGAAGGTACGGATATTGATGAAGGTGCCTTCCGCAATGTCCACGGTTCCGCTGCGTGCCCAGGGATATCCCCATTCCATTGTGCGGGGGATGTAAATCAAAAAACATTCCCCAAGATTCGGATGCCTTGTTGGAGTCGATGAGATGAGGCTGTATCTGGAGTACTTGGAATCCAGCTTTTTTCCATCCAGATAGCGGATTTCGTCGCCGTTAAGGGAATTGTATTCCTGTGCCCTGAAGGCATAGTTGTCCCTTTTTCCGGCAGGATCCTTCAAGGTTTCCACCAGCATTACGGAACTTACCCCCTCCTTTTTGCGGATGTACAGATTGAATCCATCGGAAGAGGTCCCCTGGGATTTTCCGCTGTTGCGTTCAATTAAAATATCATCCTTCGTTATGGCCAGGTTTTCTTTTATCTGCTGGGCCGATAGAGTCTTTGTTGATTGAGCAAAAATAGCGGGCGCGGAAAATAAAACGATTCCGCATAACAAAATTGTGTGTCTCTTAATCATAAATGCCACCCCCGATACCATTTTCGGCAAGATTCCGCCTGGTTTTTATAAAAAAGAATCAGGACGGGAAACCTCCTCTGTTCCGCAGACAATGACCGGTTTTTCGCGCTTTCATGGATAACCGGCTTTCGTACGCAGGCAAAGCCTGCTATCGGGTTTTCAAAGAAAACCCGAAGGGGTTCCGGCCTAAAGCCTCCATTGCTCCGCAACAGCCCTCCGGCTGCCCCTCCAATCCGGCGTAAAGACTGGAACGGGAAACTATGGGTGTTCAGTAAAACCAGCGGGACTATTTTAGTTCATGCAGGTTTTTTGTTATTCAGTTCTAAAGACTCTATCAATTCAAGCAATGGGGGGGCTGCCTAACAGCGTAGTATTTTTGCGTCAGCAAACAGTTATAAAAGAGTGCGCAACAACGAGCAGGCCTGCACTGCATGAAAAAAGTCCCCAAGTTTTGTTGTTTTTTTGCAAAGCAAAAAATGAGAGCCCATTGGCGAACAAAACAAAACTTGTTAGCAACAGCAACCGAAGGTTGCGACCGTCTCTTTAAATTTTAGTTGTGTGTAATTTGTAATGTCTTATATAAAAACTCAGATTTAAAGATTTTACGTTAGTAAAATCCAATCCGTGTAGCAACATAAAAATATCATCTCCCCTGAAAAACATTGCCCAAAACAAGAAAATGCACTATAATTGCATTTAAGTTTGGTTAAACATCGGAGAAAGCCAGAGATGAACACAACACAACACAACACAACACAACACAACACATAAACTATAACTATCTCTTTTTAAATACATTGGTCAAAAAGGCGTCGATTCGCGGTTTGCTGCGGGTCGGTGCCTTTTTGCGTTTTAAATAAATTCGTCCAGGAGGAAAAAGATGAAAAAAATTGTATTAGCGGCCATGGCAATGGTGGCATCGGTTTCTGTCTCCTTTGCACAGGAAATGGTAAGAATTCCAGGAAAAGACTTCGAGATGTCAAAGACGGAAGTCACCCAGGAACTTTATGCATCTGTCATGGGGGAAAACCCAAGCTATCATAGATTGGACAATGTAGCTTTGGATAACTCTGAAAGGAGAGCATTAGGTAAAAGCACAATGAAAAACCCTGTGGAGCAGGTAAGCTGGTACGACGCCATCATGTTCTGCAACCGTCTGAGCGAAAAGGAGGGACTTACCCCGGTATACGCGGTTGACGGGGAGACCGACACAACCAAATGGAACTACACCCCCCACAAGGGAAACAACATAGGCGGAAGCGTAGCCCGCGTAACCCAGAACACCAAGGCCACCGGCTACCGCCTGCCCACGGTGGAGGAATGGCAGTACGCGGCCAAGGGAGGAAAGAGCTACGATTACGCAGGAAGCAACAACCTGAACGAAGTAGGCTGGTACGACGGCAACAGCGGAAACAGGACCCATCCCGTGGGGGAGAAGAAGGCCAACGGCTACGGCCTGTACGACATGAGCGGCAACGTGTTGGAATGGTGCTGGGACCTCTACTACTACGAGGACTACGTCCGTAGCTACCGCATCTACTGGGGCGGCTGCTACTACGACGGCGCCGGCTACTGCGTGGTATCTAGCGGGGGCAACAACATCGTCTACGGCCAGAGCTACGGCATTGGTTTCCGTATTGTCCGTTCCGCAACCAGGTAGGAGCCGGAGCGCCGGGAGGGCGGGCAGGTGAAGTCGGTAATCCGAATCCGGGCAACACTCCCGGTGTGGAGTCGACTTTCACACAATCCTGCGGGCGCAGGATTGTGTGTGAAAAAAAAATTAGAAGAAAAAATGGCACTTCTGACACAGTTAATGACATTCTTCATAAGCCCCTTTAAAATTCAGTTATATGTAAGTTGAAATGTTTTACACAGAAACTCAAATTTAAAGATTTTACGTTAGTAAAATCCAATCCGTGTGGCAACAAAAAAACTGCACGAATAGGAATAGACGTGGTGGTTGAGCTTGTCGAAACCACCGAAACAACAACAGTCCGCCGAATAACAATTGGTTTCGCACTGCATGAAAGAAAGTCCCCAAGTTTTGTTGTTTTTTTGCAAAGCAAAAAATGAGAGCCCATTGGCGAACAAAACAAAACTTGTTCGCAACCGAAGGTTGCGACTTGAGCTTGTCGAAATCAAACAGCTGCCCAGTGGAAACATTGACTTAAAGATTTTACATTAGTAAAATCCAATCCGTGAGGCGACATAAAATACCACCGCATGAAAAGCAATAGACCTTTGCGAAGCAAAAACTAACAACAGTCCGCCGGATAACAAGCGGACCCGCTCCGCACAAAATAACGGACGTATGTTCACTTAGAATTCAATTAATCAACCCGGATGCAAGTATTGGGGTATGCACCCCGTCGGCATGAATCAAAAAATTATAACTAATTCGAAAGGAGAATGTAAAAGATGACAATAAGAAACGAAAAACCTGAAGACTATAGGGCCGTGGAGGAAATGATTAAGAAGGCGTTCTGGAATCTATCCATGCCGGGATGTAATGAACATTATTTCGTTCATCAGGTCAGAAAAAGCGGGGACTACATTCCCGAACTGGATTTCGTGCTGGAAGAGGATGGCCGGATCATTGGACATATCATTTATGTAAAGGCAAAGCTTGTAGCGGAGGACGGCACTGAAAAAGATATCCTGTCGTTCGGCCCCTTCACGATTCATCCGGATTATCAGCGGAAAGGGTATGGAAGGAAACTTCTGGAGCATTCCCTTGAGGCAGCCAAAAAACTTGGATATGACACTGTGGCAATTTTCGGGAATCCTGAAAACTATGCCTGCTATGGATTTAAGAACTGCAAGCGGTACAATGTGTGCCTGGAGGAAGGAGTCTATCCTGTGGCCCTTATGGTTAAGGTGCTGAAGGAGGATGCCCTTTCGGGTGGGGCCTGGAGATATGTGGAAAGTCCTGCCCATCAGATGGATGAAAACGGGTTCGAGGAATTTGACAGTACCTTCGAGCAGATGGAAAAGGGATACTCATACACCCAGGAACTGTTCTATATCTACTCCAGGTCCAACGTGCTGAGGTAGTTGTGCCAACAGAAAAAGAAGCCCCCTGAATGACTTGGTCAAACAGGGGGTGTTTTTTTCTGCAATGGTTATAAAAATCAGAATGCCGGTGGAATGAAGTCTATGGCCGTGGTCTCTTCGAAACCGTACATCAGGTTCATGTTCTGGACGGCCTGACCTGCGGCTCCCTTGACCATGTTGTCCAGGCAGCTGATTATTTCCAGCATCTTTCCGCCGTTAACCAGGAACACCTGAATGTCGCAGAAGTTTGAGTAGCGGACAACCCTTGTGGTCGGGTTTACACCTTCCGGCAGGACACGGACGAATGGTTCGTCTTTGTAGAAGTCCGTATAGAGCTGGCGGATTTTTGCCAAAGGATTTTCGGCTCCGGCAATCAATTTAAGGCCTTCCTCGCTCAACGGTGCGTAGGTTGTGGAAAGAATTCCGCGGTTCTGTGGCAGAAGGTGAGGAGTGAAGATGATGTTTACATCCTTTCCGGCGATTATGGAACAGTTCCTCTGGATTTCGCTCTGGTGGCGGTGCTTTCCCACGTTGTATGCGCTAAAACTTTCGCCGCATTCGCAGAACTGGTTTGTCATGCTAGGGTTGCGTCCGGCTCCGGTTACACCGCTCTTTGAGTCCACGATGATGGCATCCGTATTCAGCAGTCCATTTTTAAGTGCCGGCATCAAGGCCAGGGTCGCGCTGGTGACATAGCATCCAGGGTTGCCGATTACTCTTGCCTTCTTGATTTCTTCCCTGTTCATTTCCGGGGAACCGTATACAGATTCCTTGTGCACTGCCGGGAAGTCCCAGTTCTTTTTGTACCAGATTTTGAAAGTCTCTTCGTCCATTCCGTAACGGAAGTCGGCGGAAAGGTCTATCAGTTTTTTGCCGTTCTTCACGCAGTAGTCGGCGTACTGTTCCGCGATTCCGTGTGGGAGGGCAGTGAAAAGGATGTCGGATTTTTCCTTAACTTCGTCGGCGGTCAAAAGTTTTCCGTCGCATTTGTCTCCCAGCTGGCCTCTAAGGTTCTGGTAGACTTCTTCAATGTTCTGTCCTTCAAAACTGACGGAGCTGACATAAATCTTTTCCACCTGGGGATGGCGAAGGAGAATCCTGAACAGTTCGACCCCTGCATAACCTGTGGCTCCAATAATTCCAGCTTTTATCATTTTGTGCCTCCGCGTAACCTTGATTCCGTTTATGTGTTTAAAAGGATGCCCCTGGGGTAATCCATTCAATTATAAGGAAGGTATGTATTATTTTATAAAAAAATGATACAGTAGTAAAATGAAATATTCAAGATTTGTTGTTAAAAATGTTTTTCGTTCAATAGTCGTGGCGGCCGCGGCTCTGGTAGCCGTATCCTGTTCCTCCATTCCTGCAGAAGTCCCTAATGATGAGCGGGAAATTGTTCAGCTGGCCCAGGATGCTGCTGATAAAGGAAACTACAAGCTTTCAAAATGGTATTATCTGCAGCTTCTGGAAAAATTCCCTGAAAGTCCAAAAATCTATGTGGAAGCCAATTTTGAGATCGCCCATCTGGATATAAAGAAAAAGAATTATGATGAAGCTGTCCCTCGCCTGAACGAAATCATTTACATATACGCAAACGTGGCACCTGGTTCTCTTCCGGGACAGTACAAGAAGTTAGCGGAAAATGATTTGGCAAAAGTCCCTGAGGATGTGCTGAAAAAAATAAATGCACGTCTTGCGGCGAAGGATGCTGAGATGATGAACATGAATGACACAGGAAACGATCCTGCCAATTATGTTCCGGAATCTGATTTCGAGTAGTTTAAGACAAAACGGCTGCCCTGATGAAAATCTATCGTATCCCGGATAATCTGGACACAATCATTTTTGATATCGACGGTACTCTCTATACAAACGCTCTTTATGTTTTTGAGCAGGTGGATGCCCAGATTCGTCATTTTGCGCATATCCGTGGTATAAGCGAAAAGGAAGCCAGGTGGCAGATTCACAGGTACCGGGAATCCTGGAGCCAGCGGAACGGTGGAAAAAAAATAAGCCTTGGAAATACTTTTGTGGCCTTCGGGGTCTCCATCGAAGAAAGCATCAACTGGCGCAACACTCTTCTTGAACCTTCGAACTATCTAAAAAGGGATGATAAACTTAGGGTTTCCCTCGAGAAGCTTGGCACAAAATACAAAATGGTGTGCGTCACGAACAATCCCGTTGTGGCGGCAAAAAAAACTTTGGCGGCGGTGGGGATTGAGGATTTGCTGCCGGACGTAATCGGTTTGGACACCTGCGGAAAATCAAAACCGGCCAAGGAAAATCTGGACAAAGCCATTGAAATCGCCGGAACACAATTCGACAGATGCATTTCCATTGGTGACCGGTACGACATTGATTTGGCCCTCCCGCTTGAACTGGGCATGGGAGCCATGCTGGTGGACGGGGCGGAGGATTTGTATAATCTTTGGGATTTGCTGGAAAATAAATGAATCCCCGAAAATTACAATTTTTAGAAAATCCATAAATTTATAAAGATGGCGCCGTGGGGTATTAAAAATTGTTGGAGATTAATTTTTGATGGCCGGTTTGCCTTAGGCCTGAAATATTTCGGAAGGTTCCTGGATGGACACAAAAAAAAAATTTGATTTTTTCCAAAAGTGTGTTAACATTATTAACAGAAGAAATGATTCGTGCCGATGGGGTTCATTCATTTGCCAAGAATCAATTTCAGTTATCTGGAGGTGACTTATATGCATACAAAATTTGGCTTAAACCAACCGGACTTCGAAAAGATGATCGAGGAAGAAAAGTTTTCAGAATTGGCTGTTAAACTAAAGGAATCTTTGGAAAAACAGAAGATTCGCGCTGGAGATTATGAGGCAGCTTTGGAATGGCTCAAAAAGTCGGCACAGCTCAAGGGGAAGGCAATCTAAAATTTTATAAATAACTGACCAAGGGATATGATTTGTTCGTATCCCTTTTTTTATTCATAAATAATCCGGAAAAATTTTGGGCATAAAAAAACCTCCTGAAAATTAATCCAGAAGGTTTTTGATTCGTACCAAGAATTAGTACTTTGAATCGTGTGATCTGTGGTTCTTCTTCATCAGTTTGCGCTGAAGAGTCTTGTTCTTGCGGTTCAAGATTGTAGAAGGCTTTTCGTAGTATTCACGCTTTTTGTATTCGCGGATAATACCTTCCTTTTCAACCATTCTCTTGAAACGTTTGATTGCCTTTTCAAGGTTCTCATTGTCGTCAACATTGATTGTTGCCATGCTTTTTTCACCATCCTTTCCAGCGAGATATCACAGGGAATTAAATTATGGCGAATTTTTTGATTTTATTCAAGTGCATCACGGAAAAAATCATCATGGGATGGCGGATTTTAGCGGTCGTAGGATGAATCAATGTTCAGAAGGGCCCTGTATTTTGCCACTGTCCTTCGGGCTATTTTTATGCCTTTCTCTTCCAGCAGGTCACTGATTTTCTGGTCGCTAAGTTTTTTGCTGTCCGCTTTGTGTTCCTCAAGAAGTTTCTTTATTTCCAGCTGCACATTGTCCCGGCTTAAGGCCTGTCCTTCGTCGGTGGGGGCTTTGTCGTTCTGTTTTGGTCCGGTGGCGGAGGATTCAAAAAAATATTTCAACGGATAAACCGAACCGTTGTATTGCAGATATTTTCCGTTTGCCATCCGCGAGACAGTGCTTTCGGCGACCCCTATATTTTCTGCCAGATCCTTCAGGCGGTAGGGGACCAGGTGTCCGGGACCTTTTTCAAAAAATGCGTGCTGCTTAAGGACTATTTCCCAGGCGGATTTTTCTATGGTGGATTTGCGGCTTTCCAGCATGGCAATAAAATCCAGTGCGGAATTTAATTTTTCTTTCATTTCCTTGCTCAGCTGTTTCTCTTCCAGTCCCCTTAGGTCCGGGGCTATGGAAACGGTCGGGATGTTGGCATTCTGAATCTGTATTTTCCAATACCGGTCGCCGGTTTTCAATATGTCCTGCCGTTTCAGGACCGTTTCATCCTCTGTTTCCAGTGAATCCTTGGGGACTTCCGTAACGTAGATGTCCGGACTAATCAAGTGGATGTCCTCGGTGGAAAATCCGGCTGCAGGAAAAGGGGTCAGGGTTTTGATCAGGTCAATGGATTCCTGCACATCGGTTTCGTCAAAATCTATGGAAAGATATTTCAGTTCCTGCTGGCTAAGGCCGAACAGTTTTTTTCTTTGTGAAATAAAATTCTTGATTTTCTTTGTTGCCCGTTCTGGTGCAGGTGGATTTATAAAATCAAGGTGCCCGTCAAGGATAAAGATGGTAAGGTCGCTTGCCAAAGGGTTCTGCTTTGCCTGGACCAAAAGACTTTCCTCTATATTTTTGGTGCACACTCCAATCGGGTCAAAGGATTGTATCAGGTTTATGATTTTATTCAGCTGCTGAAGTGTTTCGCCTGGATTGTTTTTGTCCAGCAAGGTCGCCGGTTCCAGAACATGATGGCCCTGGGAATCCAGATTGTATATCAGCTTTTCGCCAACCGCTATTTCATTTTCGTCAAGTCTTTCCATGTGCAGCTGGTGCAGTAGATGTTCCGTGAGGCTTTCCCTGGTGTCCTCTTTTTGCTCCATGATATTTTGAAATGCGTCGCTGGATTTTTGTCCCGACTGCGATATGGTGGAAGAGTTTTTGATTTTGCTGCCGGAGAATTTTTTTTCGAGAATGCGGTCGTCAATCTGAAGGACGGGATTTTCTTTTGCGGTATTTGCAATTTCTTCCCTGAGGTCATCGGTATTCATGGACAGAATCTTCAATGCATGAATCTGTGCCTGGTTCATAACCTGCAGCTGCTTTTGCGATTGAAGTTGTCCTTGCGAAATAAAATCTCCCATACCTTATAGTATAGCACATTTTATATAATCTCTATATACTATATTCCATGAAAAGTTTTAACGAATTTGGAATTATGGTTCCGGAGATTTTGCTGCCGGCAAAGAAGGATTTGAAATCATGGAGCGTCATCGCTTGTGATCAGTATACGCAGGACCTGGATTATTGGAAAAAAGTTGGTGACTGTGTGAAGGACAATCCATCTACCCTGAATTTAATTTTACCGGAAGTCTACCTTTCTTCTCCCGATAGAAAAGAGAGGATTGAAAAAATCCGTGAGAATATGAAAAACTATTTGGGCGGAGAAGTTTTTGATTCACCGGAAAAAGAGTTCATATATATTGAACGTACAACTGGATATGGAAGGGTCAGAAAAGGCCTGGTGGTTGCCATAGATTTGGATAGCTACGAATGGAAACCTATGAGCAAGGCTTTGATACGTGCCACCGAGGCGACGATTGTTGACCGCATTCCTCCAAGAAAAGAAATCCGCCGTGGAGCGCCATTGGAAAGTCCACACATCATGCTTCTGGTGAACGACCCCGGCAAAACTTTGGTTGAGGCCGCGGGGGAAAATGCAAAGAAAAATCAGCCTGTCTATGACGGTGACCTGATGCTGGATTCCGGACACATAACCGGATGGGCCGTAAAGTCGCAGGAAGATATGGACAAAGTTTATTCTGCCATGCAGGGACTCAGAAAGGCTGGCGAAGAGGCGGACGGTTCTTCCTTTATGTTTGCGGTTGGAGATGGAAACCATTCCTTGGCGACAGCGAAGGCCGTCTGGGATGAATACAAAAAGGAATTGGAAAGCCAGGGAAAAACTGCCGGTGAAATGCAGGACTGCCCGGTACGTTATGCACTGGTGGAGCTTGTGAACATTTATGACGACGGACTGACTTTTGAACCTATTCACAGGGTCCTGTTTGATTCCGATGCCGGGGCTGTGATTGATTTTGTTAAAGACAATCTTGGCGGAACGGTGTCCGAATGTGGTTCCGAAAAAGAGCTTGAAGAAAAAGTAAAAAATTCTTCCGCCTCCTTTGGGTTTGTGTTCATGCAGGAAGGTGCCTCTAGATTTGTCTGTCTGGAGACTCCTGTAAAGGAATTGGCGGTGGCAAGACTGCAGCCGGTTCTGGATGATTTCATAAACAGCCGGAAGGACTCCGGAAAGGCAATCGAGATTGATTATATCCACGGAACCGATGAAGTGTTCAGACTGGGAAAGCAGGAAAATGCTATGACGATTCTTTTGCCGCCAATAGCCAAGGATTCTTTCTTTGCAACAATAAGCGGCCGTGGACCGTTGCCAAGAAAAAGTTTCAGCATGGGCGAGGCCAGTGAAAAACGGTTTTACCTTGAGTGCAGAAAATTGTTTAGTTAGTGGAGCCTTTTAGAGATACCCGAAACTATTAGGTCAAATGTCGGGTTTTATGGTTTTTACCATCAGTGTAATGAATTTATGAACTTGATGTTTGTCCTATGGAAATAAATTTTAGGTGAAGGATTATGAAAAACAAATTTATCTTTTTGTCCGTTTTTATGATGATTGTAGGTTTTGTTCCCCTGTTTGCGCAGACCGCTTACACTGCTGAGGAAAATTCTTTGATTCAGTCGGTCCTTGCTAAACGGTTGAATCTAAGGTCGGCCGCGGATTCTGATTCAGCAATCAGACTGGTGAACGGCTACATCAACGATGTAAAGAATGAAGCCGCATATAAAAATGCCCAGAGGGAAGTTAAGATTGTAGTCAACAATATGTTGAGCTGCGCAAAATACAACTGTCTCTATGAAAAAAATGCAAAGGACCCGGCCATCAAGACTTTGATTCTTGCGCAGTTCAATGAAGCGGATGCATATTCAAACGAAAACAAAAAGGCAGAGCTGAATGCCTGGTTCCATGTAAGTTTCGCCGAGGTCATCAATTCCTCTATGCAGTTTTTGTCCAGGACACAGGCAATCAAATATGGTCTAAAGGAAAAAGATGATTTGGACTCTGTTGTAAAGAGCAAGCCGAATATGTCATTCGCATTGATTTCCGCTGGACTGTGGTATTATTTTGCACCTGGAATTGGCGGCGGAAGTAAAAGCAAGGCAAAGGGATATTTTTTGAGGGCAGTCCAGAATGCTTCAAACTCATATGAAAGATACTATGCAAACATTTATTATTCACAGTGCTGTTTTGAGGATAAGAATTATGCAGACAGTCAGAAATATCTTTCAGCAGCCGATGCCGTTCTTCCTGGAAAAAGATATGTGGCTACAATAAAAAAGTGTAATGACGCAGGTTATTCATTGTACAAATACATTTCCGATTCAGCAAAGCTTGAAGAGAAAGTAAAATAATCTGGACCATATAAAAAAGGGGATGTCCAAAAACTGTAATTCCTGGAGACGGAATCCTGTGCATAGGCGCAGATAAAAATCCGGCCGGGCATTTACATGGTGGGCATCCCTTTTTTTTGCGCGAAAAATTAGTTGGCTATTTTGTGGACAGCAGCTCCAGAAGTTTTTGATTTATATTTAGTTCCTTTATCACCGCGCCGACCCTTGATTTTGATGACTCAAGAATTTTGTTGCCAACGGTTTCTTCGTTTTTCTTTACCGCCCGTATCAAAAGATTCTTTGGGGTGTGCTCCATGTCAATGAATTCAAGAATCTGTACCGAATAGCCCTGCTGTTCCAGAAGTTCCGCGCGCAATGAATCAGTCACCAATGCGGAAAGTCTCTCCCTGATTATTCCATGCCTTGCCAGTGAGGCGAATGGATTGTCGTTGGCCAGTCTTTCGTTTTTATCCAGCTGCAGATTAATTTCATGCTGGCAGCAGGGAACCGATAGTATTGCCTTTGAATTGTTTTTTATGGCAAAGTCCAGTGCATAGTCCGTGGCCGTGTCACATGCATGGAGGGTCACCACTATATCCGGTTTGTGGCTATAGGAAAATTCCGCTACATCGCCAACATAAAAATGAAGTCCATCGTATCCCAGTTCCTTTGCAAAGTCGGAACATTTTTTTATGACATCGGCTTTCAAATCAAGGCCTGTGATTTCCACATTCAGTTTTTCGATTTCCGTAAGGTAATGGTAGACCGCAAAAGTGAGATATGATTTTCCGCAGCCAAAATCCGCAATATGGAGAGGATGTTCCTTTGTGAATGCCTCTTCCGCTTCCACCCCCAGTTCCCTGGCTGCAAGATTTTTTACATCAGGTATAATGTCGCTTATGAATTCCAAAAAGCGATTTATTTGACGGAACTTGTCATATTTTTTTGCAATAACTTTTCCGTCCTCGGACATGACACCCAGTTTAATCAAAAATGGAACGGGGGTCCCTTCCTTAAGGATATAGTTTTTGGTCCTGTCACCGGATTTTGCAATTGTGGTCTGAGTTTTTTTAGGATGATGCAGTTCCTTGATTTCTCCATGACGGTTTGCCATAAAGACAATTTCTTCATCCTCCGTCTGTTCCACAAGGGACTTAAAAATCTGTCCCATATTGTTTTTAACAAAGTCAGAAAATTCACTGTCGCTGAATTTTTTTCTAAAGGATTGGGTCTTCGTAAAAAACTCCGCCTCGTATCCGGCGTTTACCTGAAGTGCAGCGGTGGCGCTTTTCCAGAAGCGGATTCTTATATATGGTTTGCCCAGGACGGTTTCACATTTGTTTGTAGGTTTAGAAAATGTTGCGGAAAGAATCATAAAAAAAATCTATCTGTTTTTGAGGATTTGTTCAAGGATAAAAAAAATCGGGAACCGTCTGGCTCCCGATTTTTGGAAAATAGATGCACGGGAAGGCGGATTCAAGGTCTGTCAATCCGCGCCGTGTTTAGTTATTTGAAAAGCAGCTTGTCCTTATCCTCCGGACCTACTATTACATACCATCTTGCAGGAGAATCGACCCAGTATTTTTTGAACACATCCTTAACCTGCTGAGCTGTGGTGTTGCGAATCTGTTCAATCTGCTTGTCGTTGCAGGTCAAATCGTTATAGTGCATAAGGCTGATGGAAATTGTGGACGCGATGCTGCTTGTGGTTGCCTGTGAACTGTAGGTGGAGTTTATCAATTTGTTTTTGTAACTCTCAAGGACATTTTCAATTGGCCTGAAGGAATAGCTTCCACCCGGATTTGTTCCGTTTATGATCATCCCGTATGCCATCAGCTGTCTGGCTGTATCCATGGAGTAGGTGAAGTCCTCATAGTTTGACAGGTTGACCAGGAATTCGATTCCGACAGGTGCCTTAGAGCCTACCGTATAGGAATATGGAGTGTAACAGATTCCATGACTGTCACGAACAACCGAGTACATTATGTCCGAATAAATGTCGGAGGCAATGCAGGCAGGAATGTATTCTTCCAGGACTGTGTTTGAAGGGGCCTCGAAAACTCTTACAACAAATCCTGTTCCCCTGGAACTTTCGTGGGTCAAAATTGTCGGCTCTGACTCCTTGATTTTAAGCGGAGGTATTTCCTTTGCAGGGACATGGCCAAGGGTGGTCAGATGAATTCTTCCGATATTTTTGTTGAGGAAATCAATGAATTTTCCTTCATCAATATTTCCAACTGCAACGACAATAAGATTGGAAGGGTCCAGGATAAGTGAATGAAGTTTTTTCATGTTCTGGACCGTCAGGTTCTTGATTGAATCCGGGGTAACGAAAACGTTTGCCTCATACGGATGATTCTTGTAGATATCAGAAACGGCCGTGTAGCTAAGAAGCGTTTGAGGATCGTTCAACGTTGAATGCACTTCGTTCTCGTAACTTGTCATCATGTTTTTGTAGAACTGTTCCTCGTATTTCGGGTTAAGGAATCCGTCTACCAGGACGGGAAGCATTTTATCGAAATATGAATTCAATACATTCAGTGACAGGATAGAGCCCGTCGACTTGCAGGAGGCAGAGATGGAGGCGTTGGTCTGGAAGTGCATAACCTGTCTTGTGTTAAAGTCATAGTTCTCTGAGCTGCTACCCATGATTGTGAACAGGGCATCCTCAAGGCCGGAAGTTTCCGGTGACAAATGGGACAGGCCACCTTTTGCCACAATCTGTACTGTGGAAATCTTCTTTGTCTCGTCTTTCTTTATGTAGACCGGGATTCCATTTTTCAATGTCGTCTTTTTGATTCCATCGGAAATTGATTTCATGGACACGCGTTTTCTTTCTGATACAGGCTCCGGTTTGTATATATCTTTTCCGGCTACGGTCGTGTTTGCCGACTGATATTTCTTGTTCACCTGGGCAATCTTTTCTGAATCAGGAGTGTGCTTTGGATTGTCCCACCAGGCGGCCTTTGTCGAATCGGCTACAATGAACCCGGCTTTTTCATATTCCTCTTTTGTGGCCTCATATACCTGGGGATTTACAAGAACCGTTACAAGGGCATTCTTGTTTGTAAAATATTTTGCAACGAAATTCTGCATGTCTTTCTGTGTGACCTGCGAAATCTTGTTGCTGTAGGAATAATAATATTCAGGAGAAGTTGCTATCCACCAGAAACGGAGATTTGTCAAAAGTCCTGTGGCAGTGTCCGCGGTGATTGCGTCCTGGTCTTTAATGTACTGGGTAATCTTTTCCGCTTTTGATTTTGTGTACAGACTTTTTTCTTCAGCCATTTTTGGAAGGATTCCGTTCTGGATATCGGAAAGCATTTTCATTGAACGCTGAGGAAGATTTGATTCCGGACTCAGCATTGTTGCGCCGAACTGAATTGTTCCGCTTTGGCAAACAGTCTGATAGCTTTGCCAGATGTATTCCTGTCCAGGAATCATAAGCTCCGTGTCCGCATACAGGTCCTGCACATAAATGCTTTCCGGGTCGCCTGCAAGCTGGCAGAAATAATCCGCGGCATAGGTGTCCTCGATTGCGTAATCTGTATCCGGACCGCGGAACATAACTGTAACGTTTGCCACCTGTGGAGAAATCTGGTCGTAAGGCATAATCATGGCGGTCGGTTTGTTCAGCGGATTTGTGTTCAACTGCGCCTGCGGTTTAGGATTGGCCTGACCGTTTCCTGACCAGGAGCCCCATATCTTTTTGACCAGCTCGTAGGTTTCTTCCGGATTGATGTCGCCGCCAATAAAAAGTGCAGCGTTGGATGGAATGTAGTAGGTGTCCTTTATGTCCAGAAGTTGAGCGATGGTTGCATCTTTTATGACAGGAGTTGATCCTCCTGCGGAAAGTCTGTACGGTGCGTCCGGGAAAAGTATGTTGTATATGTTGTTCATGTAGATATGGCCCGGAGAAGAAAGGTCTCCCGTAATCTCTGAAAGCACAACTTTTTTTTCATTTTCAAATTCCCTTTTGTCCATCAAAGGTGAACGTACCGCCGCGTTCCAGAAGGCAAGACCGTCTTCCAGTCTGTCCGAAGGGATTGTGAAGAAATAGTTCACGCAGTCAACCCCTGTGGTTCCATTCCAGTTAGTGACTCCCAATTCGGAAAGCGCGGCCTGAACTTCTGTTGCATCCTTGTAAAGTGCGTTCCCCTTGAACATCATGTGCTCGTACAGATGGAAGAGACCGGCTGTTTCCGGGGTCTGAGCTTTTGCGCCAGTCTTGACGGCTATTTCGATATATACCAATGGAACCGCATGGTTTTCGGCTTCAAAAACAGTAAGCCCATTATCAAGGTTGTATTGATAAAGGTTGTCAACGGAGGTTTTTTCGGCAAAAACTTCCGGCACGGTAATAAAAATTGTACTGACCAATAGGGCCAAAAATTTGTTGATTTTATTCATAAATTGAATTGTACTCCAAAAACGCATTTGTGGGAACTGTGGCAAAGGCCGGTGCCTGTCATTAATGGCGAACCCGGGCGGAATGTGCGGGAGTGGAACCTGATATTTTTTTTGATGGAATATTCTCTTCAAATTATGTAGAATGGTTGCCATGAAAAGACTGTCCCTGCTTTCGACTTTTTTTGCCATATCAATTTCCTTGACTTCCTGCGGTAAATCTTTTTTTCAGCTGAATGCCGGGGAATCGGACAGGATTGTCCTGCGGGTATGGGAAGGTTCAAAGGGGGCGGACGAGTTTATAAGGGCCGCAGCCAGGGACTACCGTATGCTTCACGGGGATGTTGATTTTATTGTAGAAACTGTGGAACCTTCGGAGGTCCTGTATCAGCTGTCGGTCGATTTGCCAAGGGATGAAGCGGCGGATATTTTTTGTGCCACCAGCGATATGATTCCATTCCTGGTTGAAAATGATTTGATATGCGAAATCAAGGACCTGTCAAACACCGGTACGGCCTTTCTGAGTCAATGCATTGAAGATGTCTCGTACCGTGGAAAAAAATATGGAGCGCCTGTTTCCATTGAAACAAATCTGCTTTACTACAACCGCAGCCTGATTCATGAAAATGAGGTCCCAAAGACCTGGGGTGAAATGATGACCCGCTGCCGCAAATTCAATATCAAGAATCCGGATAAAAAGGCTCTGGTGTTTAATGCAAGGGACGGTTTTGTCGCTTTAAGTTTTGCGACGCAAGGGAAATCCGGAATATTTTTTTCCCGGGAGGATGGTTCCGTTTCCATAAACAGGGATGGCTATGTTGATTTTGGAATGGATTTTCTAAAAAAATTCCGCCCGTATCTGGATGTGGATGCTGATGAAATGAACGGTGAATATGTCCGGGATATGTTCAGGACGGGAAGGGCGGCCATGGTTATAACGGATTCCTCTGATGTAAGAATCTTCGAGGATGCGCCGGTCAATTTTGGCGTGACAGTTCTGCCAGGTTTCGCGAACGAGAATCAGGAATTCCCTTTGTCCACGTACCGGCGCACTAGGGGCATGTTTGTTTCTTCCGCCTCAAAGCATTACGACAAGGCCTGCTCCTTTGTGAAGTATGTGGCCTCCGCTGATATGCAGCAAAAAAGATTTTCGTTTACGGGGGCGGTTCCGGCGGTGGAATTGGAATTGAAAAATCCTGTGGTGAAGCTTTCAAAGAAACAGCTTCCGGAGACAATCGCTTTGCCTAAAAATCCTGTCATGCCTTCCGTTTGGGAATCAATGAACTCCGCCTGCGAAAAAATCTGGGAAGGAAAAAACTCCGGTGGTGTGCTGGATGAAGTGTCGGCCCTTCTGTCCAGGCTGCAGAATCTTGAAGCCGATGCGGAAACGGAATACCTGGATAAATAAAAAAAACTCCGCCGAAAATCAACGGAGTTTATGGAGATAGCCGGATTCGAACCGGTGACCCTTTGATTGCGAACCAAATGCTCTACCAACTGAGCTATATCCCCAAGTGTCTTATGATTATATTATTTTGTAGCAAAAAATACAAGAGGTCCGGATAGTTGTGCCGTTTTTCCCGGGAGCTTTCTGAATTGCAATTCCTGGAACTTGCCCTACAAGGTAAATTCGTTTCTGAAGGCTTTTTCCCGGTATTCCCGTGGCGTCATTCCACATAATTTTTTGAAGCAGGAAATAAAATGGCTGTGGCTTGAAAATCCAAGGTAAGTGGAGATGTCGATGTACGAATAGTCCGAATATTTTAACATGTTCTGTGACGCCTCGATTTTTCTTTTGCAGATGTATTCCCCAATGGTTATGCCGGTTTCGGACTTAAAATTTTTGCAGATATAGGTTTTGTTCATATTCAGGAATTCCGCCAGATCGTCAAGGTAAATCTTTTCGTGCAGGTGGTCGTAGATATAGTCCATTGTCTTTTTTGTGCAGATTGAATAGCCGCTTTTTGTACGGACCTGCTTCATCTTTTTAGTGTAGTCCATTATTACATCTTCATGCAGCTGGTTAATGTTTTCTTCAAATTTCATTGTGTCCAGTTTCTGTATGTAGATGTCGCTTAAGGAATAGGCATCCTCCGGGTACATTCCTCCTTCAATGCAGAATCTTGTTATAAGGGCGATGGTGATTATGAGATGATATTTCAGGTTCCTGATTTTGTTGTCGGAAAGATGGCCCAGCTGCTGATTTTCCAGAGGAAGCATTATTTTTTTTACCTTCGGCAAATCCCCGTCCTTGACTGCATTGTAGAAAGCGAATTCCTCTTCCATTGAAAGGTGCGAAAGGTTGTATTCCCTTTTTAGAAACTGTTCCTGAACTAAACGTTTGTTTGAATCATTTCTGTCCTTCATGAAAAAAAAATAACTTTTTATAAAAAAAAAATCAATATTGTGATATAAAAACAAATATTTTGATATCGGCATAATAAAACCGCACTTAAAATCCAAGTAGAAAGTTAGGGATGCCGGAGATTTGTTGAAACGAAAAACAAAAGATGGTGTTTCTAAATCAACAGGAACTACTGATTACTGAAAGCTGCTGATATTTTCAAAGGGGGCGTTTTATGACAAACGTAAAAAAAATTGTAGTCGGAGCGTTGCTTGTTTCTGCTTTAGGAATGACGGCGTCCTATGCAAGCGATGCGGCATCTGCCAATGCTGATGGGGGATACAAACTGGTCTGGAGTGACGAATTCAATGGAAAGGCTTTGAACACGAAGGACTGGAACTATGAGACGCATGAACCGGGCTGGGTAAACAATGAGCTCCAGTCATACGGAAATTCAAAGAAGAATACCTACGTCAAGGATGGAAACCTTGTAATCCAGCCGCTGTTCGATGGAAAGAAATATACATCAGGAAGAATCAACACACAGAACAAGCACACAATCACATACGGAAAAGTTGAAGTCCGCGCAAAGGTTCCGGCCGGAAAGGGATTCCTTCCTGCAATCTGGATGATGCCTAACGATGAAAACCTTTATGGACAGTGGCCAAAGTGTGGTGAAATTGACATCATGGAAGTCCTTGGTCATGAAACAAAAACCCTCTACAGCACTCTCCACTATGGCGAACCTCACACAGAGGGACAGGGTTCATATACTTTGACCGATGGAACCTTCGCAAACGAGTTCCATGTTTTTGGTATGGAATGGGATCCAGGTGAAATCAGATTCTATGTGGACGGAAAACTTTATCATACAGAAAACGACTGGTTCACAAAGAAAATCGGTTTTGGTGAAATCACATATCCTGCGCCATACGACCAGCCTTTCTATTTGATTTTGAATGTTGCTGTCGGTGGTAACTGGCCTGGAAATCCTGATGGCACAACCAAGTTTGATTCAAACGCCGCAATGTATGTCGATTATGTCAGGCTCTATCAGAAATCCTCCTACGATGAAAATGTTGCAAAGCCGGAAAAGAAAGTCAAATTCCGTGGAGCAGATTCAAATGGAAACTATGTCGTTAACGGCAAGTTCAATGACGAGGATGTATCAAAATCAAAGAACTGGAATCTCCTTACAGCGGGGAATGGAAAAGCTACGGCATCTATCAACGGCAACGCGATTCATGTGAACACAACCGATGCCGGGGAACTTGACTATAGCGTCCAGCTGGTGCAGCCGGGAATACCTTTGCTTAAGGGCTCAAAATATAAGCTGTCCTTTGACATGAACGCCGACAGCGACAGAACGGCCATTGTATCCATAACGGCTCCAAATGTTGGATGGATTCGTTATCTTGCTGACACAAAGATTTCTGTTGGAACAAAAAAGAAGAGCTACTCATTCAATCTGACAATGAAGGATTCGGACGACCCATCCGCTCGTCTTGAGTTCAACCTTGGAAACCAGGGCTCCACAGCCGGCGTCCATATTTCAAATGTACGTCTTGAAAAGACTGGCGAAATTGATTTGTCGGAAGTTGATTCCTGTGAACCGGACGGAAACTATGTTTTCAACGGAAAATTCCAGGAAGGAAAGGGCAGGATGGATTTCTGGACAACAGAAAGTGCAGTTGACGGAATTGAATTCGGTGTGACTAACAAAAACAATGTGCGTGAACTTATGTGCGATGCAAAAAAAGCCAGGGAACTTTCTGATGCAAAACTCATCCAGAAGGGACTCAAGGTTGCCGCCTCCACAGAATATAAACTGACATTCATGGCCCGCTCTGATTCAAGCAAGCCAATCCAGGTTCAGTTTGCCGGAGAGACTTTCACTGTAAAAACAGTCAAGGCATCAAAGGTATACAGCTTTGCCTTTAAGACCGGCGAAAAACTTGGAAACACTGACCTGGTGTTCCTTTTGGGAAATGGCGGAACAACTTACATTGACAACGTTAACATGCTGGAAAATACATTGCTGGTGAACGGCGACTTTTCCGGTGGATTGAAGGGATACGAGGTTTATGCATACACCACATCCGATGTTTCCTATGTGGTTGATACATTGAACGAGGATTCTGCATTCTGCATTGACATTGAGAACACTGGCGATCTGGATTGGAAGATTCAGCTTAAGCAGAACGACATTGTTCTGGAAAGAGGCGGAAAATACAAAATCAGTTTTGACGCAAAGTGTACGACAGACAGGACAATCATGTATGCACTCCAGCGCGATGGTTCCCGTGACAACAACTGGATTCCATATTCCGGAACCCTTAAGATTAATCTGACAAAGGATTTCCAGAACTTCTCTACAACTTTTGATATGACCGAAAAAACAGACGAGCACACAATCCTGAGTATCTCAATGGGTGCCGTAAATGGAAAGCAGATTAAGAACAAGCATACTGTCGTGATTGACAATATTGTTCTGGAAAGAATCAAATAAGGTTCCTCCAGGTCAAGTCTGCTTGAAGTAAAAAAAAAGACCCGATCCATTTTGATGTGGACCGGGTTTTTTGTTCATGGGGCAAAACCAATAACGACCTGGAATTTTTCTTTATGTCCGGAAGGGATTACTGGTTGACTGCTTTCATGACAGCCTTTGCCAGCTGGTCTGCGCAGGATGTGTTTTTCATTCCGCAAATGTTTCCAGAGAGCTTCTGTGAAATTTCCTGGGCTGTCATTCCATCACACAATTTGCTGATGGCCTTGAGGTTTCCGTTGCATCCGCCTTCAAAAGAAATGTTTGTGATTTTGTCTCCATCTTTTGTAAAGTGGATAAGCTTTGAACAGACACCTGATGTCTGATATGTAATTTCTTCCATATAAATCCTGCCAATTAAGATATAGTTTCCGTTACAGTATAAGCTAAATAAAAAATGCTGTAAATGGTGGTGAGCATTAGCGAAGTGCGGAATAGCCGTTAAACGCCCCAAGGAAAATTATGCAAAGTTTATTTTAAAAATAAAACCCCGCCAGAAAAAAAAGGAGCAACTGAAAAATAAATCACTTGTGTAGAACAACGAGGTCATTGAGCCTGTCGAAATGCGGTCATTGAGCTTGTCGAAATGATATTGTCCACATAAGGTGGTTTCGACATGCTCAACCACCACGATTTTTTTTCAGTGCCCCCAAAATCTGGCGGGGCATATCCGGTGCTTGAAAATCAATTCAAGAAATTTTACTTGATTTCAACAACCCATCCTTCTGGTGCTTTTTCTGTTCCCATCTGGATGCCGGTGAGTGTGTCGCGAAGTTTCTGCATTACAGGTCCGCACTTTTCCATTCCGCTTGGCAGCATGATTGATTCACCGTGGTCGTCAATCTGTCCGATTGGAGAAATAACGGCTGCTGTTCCACAGAGTCCACATTCAACAAAATCCTTGAGTTCCGCTTTGTTTACTGGGCGCTCTTCAACTTCCATTCCAAGATATTCCTTAGCCACAATAACAAGTGAGCGGCGGGTGATAGATGGAAGGATGCTTCCGGACTTTGGTGTTACAAGTTTTCCGTCCTTTGTAACGAAAAGAATGTTTGCTCCACCAGTTTCTTCGATATATGTGTGTGTTGCTGGGTCTGTGTACATGTTCTCGCTGTATCCGCAGTTGTGAGCGTCAACGATGTTGTGCAAAGACATTGCATAGTTGAGACCAGCCTTGATGTCACCAGTTCCATTTGGAGCTGCGCGGTCCAAATCGGAGATGCGCACCTTGATTGGTTTTACTCCGCCCTTGAAATATGGTCCAACCGGAGTTACGAGAATTCTGAACTGGTATTCGTCTGCTGGCTTAACACCGATAACGGCGTTTGAACCGAACATGTATGGACGGATATACAAAGTTGCTCCAGAACCGTATGGTGGAACGAAATCAATGTTAGCCTTGACTGTATCGATTACAGCCTGAACGAATCTTTCTTTTGGGAATACAGGCATTTCCAGACGGCGGCAGGAATCAGCCATGCGGTCTGCGTTCAAATCAGGACGGAAGCAGACAATCTTTCCGTCGGATGTTGTGTAAGCTTTAAGACCTTCAAAACATGTCTGGGCGTACTGGAGGACTCCTGCGCACTCAGAGATTGTGACAGTGTGATCTGTTGTAAGTGTTCCTTCGTCCCATGCTCCATTCTTGTAATTGCAAACGAAGCTCTTGTTTGTTTCCATGTAACCAAAAGGCAAGCTGCCCCAGTCAAGATCCTTAGCCATAGTTCTACCTCTAAACAGAAATATTTTCGCTGGATTTTATTTCCAGTATTCCTTTGAATTTATCACGAATCGACTTGTTTTTCAAGTTTGACTTGTGCCTATTTTTAATGTTGACCTTTGATTAGTGCCGATGGGGTTCATTCGTGCTGGTTGAATTTATTCGTGCGGAACCTATACATTCCACTAGACAAAACGAGAAAATTCTTATTACAATTTATCCAGTAATGATATTGTGGAGGATTTAATAATGAAAAAAATTACAAAGTTACTGTTGGCTGCTGCCGCTGCATTGACGTTGGCGGTTTCATTCACAGGCTGTGCGGATTTGGCAAATGCACTGGGCGGAGCGTTGCTGGGAAGCGACCAGACCCTTAAGGTCACTACAAGTGAATCAAATCTTATGGGGAAAAAAATTTATTTTTATGTAGCGGAAATGGAAGAAAAAAATGGAACTTATGTCGCAACTGGGAATTATTTTGACTATAACTCAAAGGTCAATTCTGCCAAAGAAAAGGTGAGCGATAAGTTCAAGACCTTAAAGACTTATAAAATTTATATTTCTGGTACTGAAGACTATACATACAACTACTCATCTAAACCTCTAGATCAAAAGCCTGTAGTCAAAAAAGCTGCCAGCGGAGCTTCTTCTGTAAGCACTGTCGGGAATAATGAGGATATTTTTGCCTTCGCTGGTGACATTGATTATGAAATTGTGCTCACAGTAAGTGGTGGTGAAATTGTTGCAACAATGAAGGGCGAGCGTCAGTCCAAAAAATAATGTTGCAATCAAAAATATAATGTAGCCTTCTTTGGGGCATGCAAAAAAAAGACCTGCATCTTTCGGTTTACGATTGAGGCAGGCCTTTTTTGTTTAGTTGAAAACTGGCAACTAGTTTTCCACGAATCCAGATCCAATCTGATTCATCACCTGGAAGAATTTAGGGAAACTTACGGAACAGCACTGGGCGTTTGATACATTAATCTTTTCGCCTTCAGGAAGTCCCAGGCCCATACATGCAAGGCTCATGGCAACGCGGTGGTCGTCGTAACTTTCAACTTCTCCGCCGTGGATTTTAAATTCAGGATTCGGTTTCCCGTCCTTTGTAACAGGGGAGTGGCCGTGGATGATCATATAATCAGGGCCGTCCTCAATTTCCGCACCAAGTTTGCTCAATTCCTTTTTCAGCACTTCAATTCTGTCTGTCTCTTTTCTGCGGCAAACTGCAATATCTTCTATATAAGTTGTTCCTTCGGTAAAGCAGGAAATGACCGCCACTGCACAGATTGCGTCAGGATAGCCGGAAAGATTTACATGGAGCTCTCCCTTTGGAAGATTCTCCGTGGTCAACCGTCCGATTCCGTCTTTTGATTTTTTCATTCCGTTGACGGTGAGGGTCTTTTTTTCTTTGTCCCAAACAATGTCACCGCCAATGGACTGCAGCACCTGGACAATGGCATCATCGCCCTGGGTTCCGCTTCCATCAATGTTGTCAATCACGATGGAGCTGTCGTTTATTAATGCGGCGATTAAAGGGTAAGCAACCGCCTCCCAGTCGCTTGGTATTGTACAGTCAAAGGCCTTAAATTCTTTTGGAGCCTCCACAGTGATTTTTTTGAAGTCGTCGCTGATGGAAACTTTTGCCCCTATATTCTCCAGCCATTTTTGTGTCATGGTAAGATATGGGGTCTCCTTTGGGTTTGTCAGTTCAATGTTGAGAGGCTTTTTCAAGCGGAGTGCGGACATCATGAGTCCTGTTATGTACTGACTGGATACGGAGCCTTCGGTGACAATTGTTTTGTCGGCTTTGCAGGGCCCCTTTACAATCAGTGGACATCCCTTGCTTCCTGGCCGGGAAATGTAGGCCTCCGCTCCCAACTGGTTAAGTACTTCCACCACATGGTCCACCGGTCTTTTTCTGATGCTGTCGTCACCGGTAAAGACTGTCCAGCCGTCAAGGGTCGCGGCGATTGGGGAAAGGAAATAGAGCAGGGAACCGGAGTTGCCCACATTTACGACATCATCCGGAAGATGAAGATTGTTTCCCGCGCCTTCTACAATCCAATCGGTTCCGGTTTCGCCTTCCGTTCCGATATTCAGATTTATCTGCGCTCCAATCAGAGGGACTGCAGCCGCTGTGCTTAAACAGTCTGCACTTGGGAGTGGGTTATGTATTGTTGATGTTCCGTCTGCCAGTGTAGCAAGCAGAAGCGCTCTAATTGTGTGTGATTTTGATCCAGGGACAGAAATGTGTCCGTTCAGATTATGTTTTGTTGCTGTGATTCTCATGAAGCCAGTCTATCATATTAATTGAAAAATGAGAATTGATAATCGGTTTAATGAATAAAAAAGCCCGGGTGAAAATGTGGTCACACAAAAAGTTTTGTCTTTTGTTGAATCGTAAAACTACCGATAATGTAAGGAAGTAGTTCTGGTTTATACAAAACTATAATTCTTAAAAACGGGTGGCGGCGATTTTTCGTCAAACAGGGGTTTTAAATGCTTTACTATCTTGGACAATGGCTTTCTCAGTTTTGGGGACCGGCCAGACTTTTACAGTCTTATGGAGTCTTGATTGTAGTGGCTCTTTATTTGGGGTTCTTTGTTGTACGCGGATTTCTTCCAAAATTTTATAAATTTTTGCCATCAGATCGGGGACGTGAGTTTACGCTAACCGCTGAGGCCGCTAAGGGAAAACCGACCGGTTCTGGTGTCGTTTTTATCACCATGTATGTGGTGCTTTGTGTCTTGATTCTCCCGATGAATCTTCAGCAGGGTGGAGTTCTGCTTTTGACCTGGCTGATGATGCTTACCGGATTCCTTGACGACAGAAGTACAAACAGTTGGGGCGAGTATCTGAAGGCCCTCCTTGATTTGGTTATCTGTCTGGCCGCAGCTTTTTTGTTGGCCTATACAATCGGAAAAGATTCGGCTGATGGAAAAATTTATTTCTGGATGCCTTTCGTAAAAAATCAGCTGGCCGTTCCTGTTTGGCTTTACGTTGTCATAACTACAATCCTTTTGTGGGCATCCGTAAACACGACAAACTGTACAGACGGAGTTGATGGACTTTCATCGTCACTGGCGTTGCTGGCTTTGATGATTATGGGAATCATTTTCTATGCAATCCTTGGTCATGTTGATATTGCCGATTATCTGCTGGTTCCTCATCTTGCCCGTGGTGCTTCCTGGGCGGTCATGACTTTCTGTCTGGTAGGAGTTTTGATGGGCTACCTTTGGCACAATGCTTTCCCAAGCAAAGTGCTGATGGGGGATGCCGGTTCCCGTGCCATGGGATTTTATTTGGGAATCTGTGTCATGATGACTGGCAATCCGTTTATGTTCTTCGTTACATCCTCAATCATATTCATTGACGGAGGAATGGGATTGCTGAAGGTTGCCCTGAAAAGATTTTTCCATATCACGATTTTCAAGAACGTCCGTTTCCCGCTTCACGACCACGTTCGTAAAAACAGGGGCTGGTCTCCGACCCAGGTTTTAATAAAATTTGTTGCCCT
>JAZUKJ010000111.1:0-19430 GCA_045643225.1 Treponema sp.
ACATGCTCCTGCCGAAAATTCAAAGGGGTACATAGGGGCGAACCCCTATGCAGTGCCGCGGAAGGAGGGAGGTCAAGGAGGGAGGAGGGAGCTCGCTTCTGAGTAGGGCATCCGCCTCCCTCCTTGCTGCCCCATGTCCGACCATGAAAAGGACCTTGAAGGCGCAGCCTTCAAAAAACGAAAAAGCGAAGCTTAAACAGTCCCAACGCAGTTGAAAACAGATTCCAAAGACAACGTCTTTGAAAAAGGATAGGCATAGCCTAAAAAGTCCAACGCAGTTGAAAAAAGTTCTCAAAGGCAGCGCCTTTGAAAAAAATACTAGATTTTCTTACCTGATCAGTTCCTTCTGAATATCCCCGTAATCATACATCACTTCCGACTTGTTGTCCCTGATTAGAGCTTTGGAAAGTATTTCGCTGGTCCGCTTATCCACTGTGTTTTTATATATTTTTGAAAAGCAATAATATTTTCCATCTATCATGGAAAAATGTCTGTCCTCTTCGGAAAGTTCATAAGAAACGGACGGCTCACTTTCGCATCGTATCTGGGCATACAATTTTTCTTCGTCACACCAAAGTATGAACTGGAATTTTTGGGAGGTGTTGTTTTTGCATCTAAAGTCTATGTAGTTATAATCAACGGATGTACCGGAACTTAGGATGTGATGGTCTTTTTCCGGAGCCAGTGCGTCAGAATGATAGTGGCGTTCCGTCACGTCCAGCGGACTGTGGAGTGCTAACAGATGTACAATGTTTCCAAGATTGCAAAGACCGCCGCCAACACCTGGAATCAATTTGTTGTTGATAAGTACCCGTCCTTTTTTGTAGCCGTTTGAAACCGATGGCTTGCCTATTGTTTTCCAAAAGGAAAAAGTTTCGCCAGGATTTATGATGGTCTCGTTTATTCTTTTTGATGCTATGTTTAAATTGACGGCCTTGTTTTTTTGGAGATTTATATCAATACCTTTTCCCTTTTTTATAAGAATGGAGGAGGTCTGGTACAGCAGTACAGGCAATTTTTCGCTGCTCTTAGATTTTGTGAATTTGGTTTTTGAAATAAAATCCTTCAGATGTCTTTTGACGACTTCCTTTTTTACTGATATTGAATAAAAAAATGGATTCATCTGGCAGAAAAGTTTTTTTTGTTTTTTTGTATTCGTTGACTTATTCACGATAGGAACTCCTGCATAAAATATTTTGCGATTTGATTTTAGAGGTGCCCTTTACAACCCCAGTCTGTTTTTGTATTTCCTGGACAGGTTGTATAGGCCGAGAATTGCTTTTTCGATGTACCGTTTAATTCCAATTCTTTTTTCATTTCCTGTTTCAATGTAATGAACAAGGATGCTTGGAATTGAAGCCCTGTTTGCTCCCAGTATGTCCGTAAATATCTGGTCCCCGATTACAATGGCCTGTTCCGGTTTGACCCCAAGAATGGAGATGGCTTTTTTGAACGGAGATGGATCTGGTTTCCCTGCTTCAAAGATATAGGGAATCTGGATGCTGGCGTTAAAGTTTTCCACCCGTTCCCTGCTGTTGTCGGATAGAAAAATGGATTTAAAACCAATTTCCTTCAGGTGGACAAAAAGTTGTTCCACTTCCTTCGTGGTCGTATCTCCGTGGTGGACAAGGGTGTTGTCTATATCAAAAATGAGGCCACGGAAACCGTCTTTGTAAAGTTTGTCAAAATCAATGAGAAAAACGTTTGCGATATAACTGTATGGAAAATATTTGGAAATCATTTTATTCGTGGGGCGTTCATTTTAGAAAATTTACAACCTTTTGGATTTGTTCGGACAGGGTGCCGTTGAATTTGTTTTCAAAAAAGGCGCTTCCAATGGTAAAGAAATCTGCTTCAACCTTTTTTATCTCCTGGATTTTTTCAAAACTGTCTACGCTTCCAGCGATGCAGGTTTTGAACTCCGGGATATGTTCCTGTACTTTTTGCAGAATTTCTGATGCATTTGCTATATGGCGGTATGCCAAAAAGTCAACTCCGTAGGTTCCCTTTGAAAAACACAACCTTGCATCTTTCAAAATATCTTCCCAGGAATCTGTCAGTATAGAAGGTACCTCCGATGGATTGCCAATGAAAGGCATGTATTTTATATTGTGGGTTTTGCAGAAATCGTTTATGGAATCAAAATATTTTGTTCCCATGAATAAATCGCATCCACAGTCTGCCGCTTTTTTTGCATCATCCAGGCCTTCCCGTTCTGTGTAGGTCACGGATTCAAGTGCGCCAAATTTGTTTGCCTTGTGTACGGTTTCAAAAAATTGATTTATCTGATTCGCCGGAAGGGGTGCTGATTTGATGCCCCAGAAATTGACGGGTGCGTCTTTGTTTTCAAGAAAAACTGATGTGGCGTTTGGAATTGTCTCGTCCTGGTTTGTGAGCATTACAATTAATTCTGCCATAAAACTCTCCCATAAAAATTACATGGAGGTAATTTCTCTTAAGGCTATCTTAATATAACATTTGCTGGTTGTCTAGATAATAAGTGGCGTAGCCTTAGTCTCTACGCCGGATTGTAAGGGGGAACCCCTGGAAAGCCGGTTATTCAAGTGGCTGCAATTTCATTGTAAAGAGTTTGCTGTATATAATAGAAGATTTCGTCCAAAATAGAAAAAGCTTTAAAAAGTTGCTTGTTTGATACCTTGAAACTACTAAACAATAATGTTAATATGGAGTACTCTAGATTTTTTGTGTTTGGATTGCAACTTTTTTAAATCGTTGTGATGCAACAAAAGTTTCTCTAGGGTACAACAAAAAGCATTCAATTTAAGGAAGGAAATGAAAATGTCTTTTATCCCACTTTTTTTAACAGCTGGTGCTGGAGCTGGCGCAGGAGCTGCTGGAGCTGGCAGCCTGTTAGGTAGTTTTGGAATGTTTGTTCCACTGCTTTTGATTCTTGTAATTATGTATTTCCTCATGATCCGTCCACAGAACAAGAAGCAGAAGGAAACACAGAAGATGATTGAAGCTCTCAAAAAGGGCGACAAGGTTATCACAATTGGTGGTATCCACGGAACTGTAGCTTCAACAAAAGAAAATACAATCATCGTAAAGGTTGAAGAAGGCGCAAAGATTGAATTCAACCGCACAGCTATTGCAACAGTTATCGTTGACAAGCCAGCTGGAGAAGAGGAAAAGCCTGCTGAAAAGAAGAGCCTCTTTGGAAAGAAATCAATCACTGAAGAAATAAAGGATAAGGATTCCCAGGCAAAATCTGAGGATTCCGAGGCAAAGTAAAAATGAACAAGAAAAGTCGTTTCATTCTGATTCTGGCAGTTCTTGCAATTTGTTTTGGATTCTTGTGGCCATCCCTTAAGTGGTATGCATGGACACCTAAAGAAGACCAGGCTCTTGCATTGAGCTCTCTGGAAAACATTAAGGATTATGCTAGCGTAAAGGCTGCTGCCGATGTTTCTGCACTCAAGGCTGCGGTTAAGGCAAATCCTTCACAGGAACTTACAGCTGATCAAAAATGGTTGCTGAAAGCTGCAAAGAAGAATTATAAAATCATGGGACAGGACGCACCTTCTCCTATGACTCTCCGTGATGCTCTGCATTCTTTTTCTAGCGAAGAAGAACTTAGCACATTGATTGAGGGCAGATACCGCACAAAGATTCTTGCTGACAAGAGACGCTATGAAAATTCCGTAAAGCTTGGTCTTGACCTTAGCGGTGGTATGAATGTCATCGTAAAGGCTGATTTGGACGCTGTAATTGCTGCCCAGGGTGATGTTACAGTTGATACGGAGAACATTTATCTTGAGACAAAAAACAAGAGCTATTGGGGATCAGCTGTCGCAGATGCCAACACACTCCGTGCAGAAGCAATGGCCCAGGCTATTGAAACTTTGACAAACCGCATCGACCGCTTCGGACTTAGTTCACCAACTATCCGCCAGCAGGGAGAAGATCGCATTTATATTGAAATCCCAGGAAGCGCAGAGGCTGATCAGATTAACTCAATCATCCAGGGCCGTGGAATCTTGAACTTCCGTCTTGTTGATACAGATGCTTCCAACACTTTCAGCTCATACTATGAAAGCAACAAGACCAGCACTTTCGACAGCCAGGGAAATTTGATTGATCCTTCAATTATTCCTGAGGATTGCGAGGTACTCGGATACTACTCAACTGATGAGTACGGACTTGACCAGAGGGAAGGATACCTTGTCGTAAAGAAGGAAGCCGTTCTTGATGGAAAGCACATTAAGTCTGCTGAAGTTGGAACGGAAGATATTACTGGTAAACCACAGGTAAGCTTCAAACTTGACGGTGAAGGTGCTCAGATTTTCGCTGAATTCACATCCGCAAATGTTGGAAAGAACTTGGCAATCGTAAGCGATGACCGTGTTAAGTCAAACGCAACAATCCGTACCGCAATCACAGGTGGAAGCGTTGCAATCACTGGATTCGGTCAGAAAGAGGCTCAGAATCTTCAGAAGGTTCTCCAGACAGCTTGGCTTGATGTTCCACTTTCTGTAGAAAGTCAGCAGGTTATCGGAGCTTCCTTGGGAGAGCAGGCAATCAGACAGGGAATCATGGCTATCGCAATCGGTCTTGCGGCTATCATGGTGTTCATGCTGATTTGGTATCACGGTGCTGGTATCAACGCTTGTGTCGCACAGATTTTGAACCTTTATATTATGTTCAGTATCCTTAGTGCGTTGAACCTGACAATCACATTGCCATCCATCGCAGGTATGATTCTTACAATCGGTATGGCGGTTGACGCAAATGTTATTATCTTTGAGCGTATCAAGGAAGAGCGCAGGCTTGGAAAAGACAGGGCATCTTCAGTTTCTTCTGGATTTGGAAATGCATTGTGGGCAATCCTTGACTCCAATATTACAACATTCATTGCTGCTGCATTTATGTCACAGCTTGGTTCCGGTTCAATACAGGGATTCGCATACAGCTTGGCAATTGGTGTAGTATCAACTGTATTTACAGCTCTTGTTGTTTCTCGTCTTATGTTTGATTTTGGAACTGAGACCGTTAAGCACAAGGGAATCAGCATTGGTTGGGGAGTAAAATAATGAAAACAAATTTTAAGTTCAGCAAAGCATTCCTTCCATGCGCTATTTTGTCAGCAATTATTATCATTGCTGGTGTTGCCGGTATTTTCGTTCGTGGAATCAATTTCAGCATTGATTTTGTTCCTGGTTTGGTAGAGGAAGTTAGAATTGCTCCAACAGCGGCGGAAGTAACTTATAATGGTCCAGCAACTGTTAACGTTGAGTTGGATGGAACAAGCCTTAGACTGGTTATCAGTGGTGCCGGTGTAGACAACGAGACAAAGACATTCACATTTGGACAGAATCCAACTGTAACTGATATGGTCAATGCCTTGAATACTGTTTCCGGTGTATCCGCAAAGGTTTTGAATTCCGGTTCAGTTGATTCCTATGGTATTTTCGTAAACTCAATGGTTACAGCCCGTCTTTCTTCAACACCATACAAGCTTTATGTTCCTGCAGAGAACAGTGTTTCTGTTGATGAAGTCCGTGAAGCGGTTTCTGCTTTGGATGTTTCCGTAAAGGAAATGGGAACAGATTCTGACCGCAGCTTCCAGATTAGGGCAAAGGTTTCAAAGGATAACGACGAAAGCAGCCAGGAATTGCAGGACAAGATTCTTTCTGCTCTTCAGACAAAGTTCGGAAAGGAAAATGTTCCAGTCGTAAGACAGGATTTCGTTGGTTCAAACTGGTCAGCATCTTTGTTGCAGCGCTCAATCATTTTGGCATTGTTGACAATCTTCTTGATTTGGCTTTATGCAACAATCCGTTTCCACTGGGATTTCGCTTTAGGAGCTATCATTGCTTTGGTACATGACTTCCTTATCATGTTCACATTTATCACATGGTTCCAGATTGAATTCTCAACAACAACTTTGGCTGCAGTTTTGACAATCTTTGGTTATTCTATCAACGCAACTGTTGTTATTCTGGACCGCGTAAGATTTAATCTCAAAAACCTGAAGGTAACTAGCTTCAATGAAATCATGGACAAGTCTTTGAATGAAACTTTGACTCGTTCCATTATTACAACGGTTACAACTTTGTTTGCATCTTTGTCTTTGTGGATTTTCACAACCGGTTCAATCGAGACATTCGCAATTGTATTGACGATAGGTCTTTTGTCTGGATGTTACTCATCTATGTTCATAAGCTCTGGCTTCATATCTATGGTTCGCCGCAATTGGAAACCAGAATATGGTGTACACACAAGGGCTCATGCTGCAAAAAAGGTTTCTGTTGAGACCGTCTGAGCTAGCTTTTAGACAGTAGCAGAAAATCCATCTCGTTTTGCGGGATGGATTTTTTTTTGGAGGATTTATGGATATTGTTAGGGCGTCCGTTATGGGATTTTGTATGGGAGTCAGGCGTGCTGTTGAGGCGGCGGAAAAGACTATAGAGGAATACAAAGGCAAAGACTGTAAAATGTTTTCGCTTGGACCATTGATTCATAATCCTGCTGTGCTGGAGGAATTCAGGAAAGACGGAATGGAAGTCCTGGAGGAATCCAATCTGGCTGCTGTTAAGGAGGGGTGTCCTGTTGTTATTAGGGCCCACGGGACTTGCCCGCAGATTGTTGAGACGCTTGAAAAAAAAGGGGCCGTTGTCATTGATGCCACTTGCCCACGGGTAAGGCAAAGCCAGATTCGGGTCAGGGAGTGGAGTCAAAAAGGGTATTCCGTTGTTGTGGCCGGTGACAAAAATCATGGTGAAGTTACCGGGATTTCCGGTTATTTTGATGAAAACTGTGGCGGCCAGTTTTATGTGGTCCAGTCCGAGGAGGATGCCGCAAAGATTTCTGTTTCAGGAAAATTGATGCTTTTGGCGCAGACCACATTTAGCTTTGAGAAATATGAAAAAATAAAAAACGTTTTGATAAAAATCTATCCGGAGATAAAGATTTTCGATTCCATCTGTCCTGCCACAAAGGAGCGGCAAAAGGCGTTGCTGGAACTGAAAGGCGCCGCGGATGGGATATTGGTCATAGGTGGAAAGAACTCTGCCAATACAAAACGGCTTTTCGAGTCGGCTGAAAAAATCTATTCAAGGGCAGCTTTAATAGAAGAACCTGATGAAATTCCGCAAGATTTTTTTGAATTAGGGAAGGTCGCTTTGACGGCTGGGGCCAGCACTCCCGACTGGATAATAGATAGGGTGGAAAAGGCTTTGGTTGGTAAGTTAAAATGAACGGGCCCCGGCGTAAGCATCGGGGGATTCGACCTGACCTACGAATAAAATGAAATTTTTTTACTTCACAAATGCTACAAATTTGGATATATTTTAAATTCGAAGGATGAAAGGATAATATATCTTGGAGATTTTAGAGATATTTGTTACCTTTCGATTCCGAGAAGGTTCTTTCTTTGTGTCTCCAGGTTTTATGGAAATCTGGGAAGTGGACTTGAGCACAGATGGTGCGAATTCTTTCTATTGAAGTTTGCGTTGCAAATTTTTTTAGAGGTAACTTTGAAAATACGATGTTTAAAGCTTAAGTTGACCGTAGGTTAATAATTGACCGGCGGTCATACAATTTCAAGGCTTTAAGCTCGATAGGAATATAAAATATTCCGGACATCTCTAAAAAGGATTTTTTAGGGATGCCCATATATAACAGGGGGAAATGTTATGAAGAAAATTATCTTGATGGGTGCATTGTTGTTTGCATCGTCATTTATGTTTGCCTATAATCCGCCACTGGGAGGGGAAAATATTTTTAAGCTTACAAACCCTACTTTGTTAGGAGGTGGAGCTTCCGCGACTGGTGGTCCGTTCAATGAAGTGATTCCTGAATCTATCTGCTTTAATCCAGCTTTGACCGGATGGGAGCAGAGGAATACGGTTAATGCCGCCGCATCAATTCTTATTGATTCCGATGATACGGATGGCTGTTCCGAAATGGGTTGGGGAATTCAGTTGGGATGGATTTTTCCAAACAAGTGGTGCGTTGTATCGATTGCGGCGGAAGGAATCTTCTGTAACAACATTGGACTGGATGTTGGAAAGGAAGCCGTGCTGCATTTGGGATTGGCGAAGGACATCAATGAAAATATTTCCATTGGTCTGAACGGTTACTTCGGTTATTTCTTCGAGGACGGTGCTGATTATATCGTGGGTGCCGACTTGGGATTCATTTATAAATTTGAGAGGCTCGGTTTCTTGAAAAATCCAAGAGTTGGAATCTCCTTGCTGAACATGGGAAAACCTCTTTCAGGGGATTACAACGTGGTTGGTATTGACGGAACAAAGGACGGCACTTCCTATCCTGGAATCTTTACTCCTCGTCTGTCTTTCTCCGCGGATTTATTTTCAGTCGGCAGTTTTGAGCATAGACTTACCGGTGCCTTTAATGTGGACGCCAGTTTCCCGACATTCCAGAACGCAGTATTCGAAATGGCTTTCGGATTGTCCTATAACAACATGGTTAACTTGACTGTCGGTTGGGAAGCCAATGTAAGGGAAATTGCCGCAAGCAAAAAAGTTAGCTGGCCGTCAGTCGGTTTGGGACTTCATTTTGTTATTTCGTCCGGTGATTCAAAGGACACCTGGGAACAAAATGAATTGCTTCCTGCTGTTGCCTGGCAGAATCTGTACAACGGAATACAGGATATTAGCATTGGTGCCACAATGTATATTGGCATGACAGATAACGAAGCTCCGGAAATCTATCTCTGGGGTGAAAAGCTTGAGGCTGATGACTCTGAAGAATGATGCCGGCTGTGCTTAAACAGTATTTCAAAGATTCATTTTAATCATTGACTTTTTATGGGAGACAAAGGATGAAGAAAATTAGATTTATGGTCATGGCACTTTGCGTAGCCCTAGGGGTTCATGCATTTGCGGAAAGGGCACCTGAATATATTTCTCCAAACAATGACGGTGTGCAGGATACTTTGGTCATACCGTTGAAGATAAAAGAAAAAAGGTATATCCGGGAATGGAAACTGACCATCTACAATATGGATGGCAAGGTTATCCGTACAATCGGAAACAAGCAGAAGGGAGAAGAAAAGCTTACATTCCTTTCGTTCATAAAAAAAATGTTCAAGCTGGATAAGGGGGTGGAAGTACCTTCAACCGTTGTCTGGAACGGACTGCTTGGTGATGAGGCTGCAAAAATAGGACTTGTTCCTGGCGAGGTTGCGCCGGATGGAAAATATTATTACATTTTCAGGGCCACCGATGACAATTACAACACCGGAGCCTCTGCAAAGTATTATGTAATAGTAGACTGTACTCCTCCTGTAATTACTTTGGAATCAATTCCTGATGCCGAAAAATCTTTTGGTGAAGGCTCAAAACCTTCTGTAAAAATAAAGCAGAACGGATCTGAGGAAGTCCTTTGGTCTGGTGCAATTATCTATGCCGCCGATGGAACAAAGATAAAAACTTTCAGATGGGAAAATTCTTCTCCTGCTCCGGAGGTTATTTGGGATGGAACCGGAGATGATGGAGTCGTGGTAAAGGATGGTGTCTATTATTACGAAATCTATGCCACCGACCTGGCCGGAAACAAATCGGAAAAAGCTGTAATCAATAACATTATTTTCTCCGCCGAAAAGCCTGTAACGGACATTTCATTGAAGGGTGGAAAAAGTTTCTCTCCAAATGGTGACGGCATAAAGGATACAATGCCTTTTAATGTGGAATTACCTGTTGCTCCATCCGCTGTTAACACATTGACCGACTGGACCATTTCAATTGTTGATTCCACCGGAAAAGTGCGAATGGAAAAGAAGGGTGGTTCTGAAGGAATTAAGGAATATGTCTTTGATGGAAAAACTTCCGACGGAACTAACTTGAGCGATGGAATCTACAAGGCAATCCTGACTGCAAAATACAAAAATGGATACATGCCGGAAGCCAAGGAATCACCGGAATTCATTCTTGATGTGACTTCTCCGGAAGCGTCCGTTTCAATCAGTGACAAGATTTTCAATGGATCAAAGAAGTTAAGAATCACTCAGAGACAGACTTCACCGGTTCCAAATTTCAATGATGGAACAACTTGGATTGGAACCATAAAAAATAGTGACGGAAAAATTGTAAAGACATTTGACTTTGGCTCAAAACTTGTTGACGCAGTTGAATGGAGCGGGGCCGGGGATAATGGACTTTTTGTTGCGGACGGTTCCTATGTTTATGAACTGAAGGGAGAAGATTTTGCAGGAAATACTGGAATTGCGAAGTCAGAAGCCTTCATTTTGGACTCATCAAAAACTGAGCTGATGTTGAATGCATCGCCTGAGATTTTCTCAAATGAGATAACTTTCTATCCGACTGTCAAAGCCGCCACCGGAATTGCATCCTATGAGTTTGTCGTAAAGAATGAAGCTGGCGAGGCAGTGTATTCAGTGAAAGCCAACGGAGATGTTCCTGCTTCCATAAAATGGAATGGAAAAACATCTGCCGGAAATATGGCTGAGGATGGAAAATATTATGGACAGATAAAGACTCTGGCAAAGAGTGGAACTTCCGCCTATTCACAGGAACTGGAAATTGAAAAAGATTCCGAATCTCCTGAAATTGCTATCAGTCCTGTCAACAAAACTTTCTCTCCAGATGGATTGCCGGTGGCCGTTAGTCCAAAACAGACAATGACTGTGAAGGTTGAAAAATCTTCTGCAGAGGAATCCTGGGTTTATGAGTTCCGGAATGAAAGAAATATGGTTGTCCGTCAGTTTGTTCAGAGTGGAAAAAATTCTGAAACTGTCCGTGCCCGCGACTTTGAATGGGATGGAAAGGACGATAATGGAAACAAGGTTCCAGATGGAAAATATTCTGTCCGGGTCTACTCTGTTGACCGTGCCGGAAACCGTGGCGAAGATGCAATAACAAATATTGTTGTTGATACAAGAAATACTGTTGCCTACGTGACTGTTGCTGATGAGATGATTTCTCCAAATGGCGACGGATACAAGGATGCGGAAGTATTCTCAATAAAACCAAGTCTTAACGCGGAAATATTGAGCTGGAATTTCAAGGTCCTTGGTTCTGACGGCTCTGCAGTAAAACAGTGGGAAGGAAAGGTTGATTCAACTGTTCCGCTGTCCATTAAGTGGGACGGAAAAGATGCAGAGGGAAAAGTTTGCGAGGGGCAGTTCTACGGTGCTCTGGACATTGAATACAAAAAAGGAAATCTGGTTTCAGCACAGTCCACACCGTTTGTTGTAACTGCGACTCCTCCTGTATTGTCAGTTATCTCTTCTGCAAATCCGGAGGAATATGAATACTTCAGTCCAGATAACGACGGTGTTGAAGATGAACTTGATATGCTCCTTTATGCAAAGACTTTGGTTGGCGTAAAGTCCTGGTCTTTGGTTATCAAGGACAGCCATAATCCAACAAAGGTTTTCTGGAAGACAAGCGGTAAGACTATGCCTGTGGAGAATTCAAAAGAAAATCTGTACTGCGCGGCAATTACATGGGATGGCCGTGGAAATGATGGTGACATGGTTATGTCCGCAGAAGATTATCCGTATGAATTTACAGTAACCGATAACCTTGGAATGACATCCGTTTATACAGGAATCGTGCCTGTAGATGTTCTCGTCATTTTTGACAATGGAAGGCTTAAGATGCAGGTTCCGTCAATTATTTTCCGTGGTGATGCTGCCGACTTTAAGTTGACGGGTGAAATTGATGACAACGGAAAGGTTATTGCAAGAAGTAGCCTGACAAAAGCTCAGCGGGATAACAACGAAAGAGTTCTTGGACGTGTTGCGCAAATCTTGAAAAAGTTTGGAGGATACAAAGTCGTTGTAGTTGGTCATGCAAATCCAATGGTCGGTTCAAAGGAAAGCGAACTGGTGTCTTTGTCAAAGGAACGTGCCGAGTTTGTTAAGCGGTGGTTGATTAGCGAAGGCAAGATTGCTGAATCACGTTTGAGTGCGGAAGGTAAGGGCGGTTCGGAAACAATCGCCAATAGCAGTGACACTCAGGTTAACTGGAAAAACAGACGCGTTGAGTTTATCCTGGAAAAATAGATTGCGTCTCTAAAGATTGAAATTTTTAGGGATTCCTAAAAGTATGTCCTCCGGAAGAAATTCTGGAGGATTTTTTTTTGGAAATTTATTATCCACTATCTGTACCGATTTTTTTGTGATATAATTTTGGCATGAAAACAGCTAGCAAATACGATGGAATTATATTGGATATTGATGGAACAATTTGGAATACTACAGGTGTAGTTGCTGTGGCCTGGAACAAGGCGATTGACGAATCAAAGACGGGTGCAAGAAAAGTTAACGCCCAGGAATTGCAGAAAGAGTTTGGAAAAACAATGGATGTGATCGCAAAAGATTTGTGGCCCGAGTTGACTGATGAACAGCGGGAAATCCTCTTGGCGAATTGCTGCACGGAAGAGCAGGTTGCTCTTTCAAACAATACGATAGATATAACTTACCCTTCTGTTGTTGAAACAATAAAGCAGCTGGCTTCTGTAACAAATTTTTTTGTCGTAAGCAACTGTCAGGATGGTTACATACAGTTGACTTTAGAAAAAACAGGACTGGCCGCTTACGTAAAAGATTTTGAATGTTTTGGAAGAACTGGAAAAGGGAAGGCCGAGAATATTCAGATGCTGGTGCAAAGAAATCAATTGACGGCACCGGTCTACGTTGGTGATATCCAGGGGGACTGCGATGCCTGTAAGCAGGCGGGGGTTCCTTTTATTTGGGCGTCCTATGGTTTTGGAGAGGTATCGTCCTATGTGGCTAAGCTGGATATTTTTTCTGATTTAATTGAAGCGGTGGAGATTGGAGACTGATGCTTTACATTTTTGATATGGGCGGAGTTGTGACAAGTACTTCGAACGAAATCTCAAAACTAGTGAAAATTCTAAAGACAAACGAAGCTGATTTTTTTATGTGGTGCGGAAGTCCCCGCGGAAATCCTGCTGGAAGAGCATCGGATTGTTATGCCAACGGAGAGATTGATTTGATGTCCATGCTTTCCAATGGAGAAATCACTGTTGAAAAATTCTGGCAGATTTTTTCAGCCCGCTCCGGTATACCTGTGACCACTGACTGGTGGCACTGGCTTTTCCATCCAAAGCTAAATGAGGATACGGTCAAGATTATTAAAAAGCTGAGGGAAAAGGGAAACCGTGTCGTTTGCGGCACAAATACGATAGACAGCCATTATCAAAATCATTTGGAAAGAGGCGACTATGCTTATTTTGACCAGACGTATGCTTCAAATTACATGGGGGTATCAAAACCGTGCGAAGATTTCTGGAGTATAATTCTGCTGGCGGAAGGAGTCAGTCCGCTGGAGACGGTTTTTATTGATGACAAAAAAGAGAACGTGGAAGCCGCCGCTAGGTTTGGAATCAAATCCATACTCTTTGAAAATGCTGGCAAGTTGGCCGAAGATTTGAACATAACGTTGGACTAATTTTTCTGGAACAAAAAAATGGGTTTTGATATAGACGGTAAAATTCTTGGTTTCGTTTTTGATATGGACGGAGTTCTTTTGGACAGTGAATCTGTTTATGAGGAAGCGTGGCGGGTTGTTGCAAAAGAGATGGGGCTAAAAGATATTGACCTGGTTCATAGAAAATGTCTTGGCCGTTCTGAGGAAGATGTCCATCAAATTATGAAAAGGACATACGGAGAAACCTTTGATTCTAATTTTTTCTGGAACAGGACCTCGGACTGGTCTATGGATTTTATGAATGAAAAAGGTGTTCCGGTAAAGATTGGAACTTTTGAATTTTTAGATTTTTTGGTTTCCAGGAATATAAAAATGTCTGTCGCGACTTCCTCAAGCGAATCCTTTGCCGGAAAACTTTTGAAACGTGCAGGACTCTTGAAATATTTTGAGACTGTAGTTTATGGTAATGAAGTGCAACATTCAAAGCCTCATCCGGAAATATATTCCTGTGCCTGTCGGAAATTAGGATTGGAACCTTTTGAATGTGTTGCGGTTGAGGACAGTCCGAACGGAATAAAATCAGCAGATGCCGCCGGCTTAAAATGTGCGATGATTCCTGACAGGATAATGGCGGATGAAGAAATGAAAAATATGTCGTGGAAGATATTCGAATCTTTTGTTGAAATGAAAAGTTTTTTTGAAAGCAGGGGGAGATGATATGTTTGAAAAAATTATAAAGGAACCAAAGCAAAAGACTGAGACATTGAAGCAGATTGGAATCCGATGTGCCCTGGTGATTGCAATAATGCTGATGGCTTTTGCCGTTGAAAAAATTGCAGGAAATGGGAACGGTAAATTTTTTGATGTCACGAAGGCAATCTGTCTGGTGTTGTATTTTGTTTCATATATTGTGATTGGACGAAAAATAATTATTACAGCCTTTGCAAATCTTTTTAAGGGTACCATTGTAGTGGATGCCCTGATTGTGACTGTCGGCACTTTGATTTGCATATTGCTTGGACAGTATGTGGGCGCCATAATTGCAATGATGGTCTATTATTTGGGTACCCGCCTGGTGTCTGTTGCAAAGTGACGGGCCCCGGTGCGGATAGTCGGTGGTGCTGACTATTTATGTAGAAAAAAAATCAGGCGGTTGCCTGTTTTGTTATAGAGGATAAAATGATTCAGTTGGTTGCTTTTTTAGGAAATTATGGTCACGAATATGAGAATACCAGGCACAATGTTGCATGGCTTTTTGAAAACAGTTTGCCTTATGCATCAAAATTTTCCTGGAGCCAGAAATACAAGGCGGATTTTTGTTGCGTCGATTATGAAGTGGCTGCAAAATGGATGGCCGATTGCGGTTTGATAAAAACAAGGGACGACGGTTCCCTTCCAATTCCTGCCGACGCTCCAAAGAAACTATATTTTATGAAACCACTGACCTACATGAATTTAAGTGGGGAAGCAATAGGTGAGGCCGCCAGATTTTTTAAGATTCCTTCCTCCGATATTCTGGTGGTACATGACGAAATTGAATTGCCAATTGGAACAATAAGCTTGAAGTGGAGCGGCGGACTTGGTGGTCATAACGGTCTTAGGTCAACGAAAAATGTAATGGGTACGGCAGATTTCTGGAGACTGAGGTTTGGTGTGGGAAAGCCAAGCGATGGAAATGTGGCGGATTATGTTTTGGGAAATTTTACGGCGGATGAAAAGATAATGTTGAGTCAGATTTTTGTTCACGGTTCAAATCTTCTGGCCAAAGTGCTTACAAAAAAAGATGCCCAGGGCCTGATAAAAGAATGGGGAAAGAAAAAAGTTCTTGCTGAATAAAAATATGAATTTAAAATCTACTGATAAAAAATTTGACGACGAAGTTTCCTCTTTTGAAAGGCTTCTGAAAATTGTAAAGACATTGCGCTCTGAAAATGGATGCCCCTGGGATAAAAAACAGACCCCGAAATCCATGCTGCCATGTTTGGTGGAGGAAACTTTTGAAGCTGTTGATGCGGTTTCTGAAAACGATGATGAACATTCAAAAGAGGAACTGGGGGATTTATTTTTTAACACACTTTTGGTGGGCTATATTTTTCAGCAGCAAAATGATTTTTCCGTGGCTGATGTTTTTAATTCCGTCAGTGAAAAAATTCTTCGCCGCCATCCTCATGTTGAATTTGATGATGATTTGTTTGATGATGGAATGTCCAGGGAAAAAACAGATTCCGATGGGTCTGTTGATTCCATTAATAAAAAATGGAACGAAATAAAAAATAAAGTGGAAGGTCGGGAAACTGATTTGATTTTGGATCAGGTTCCGAAAAATTTTCCGCCGCTTTTAAAAGGTTTCAAATATTTGAAAAAGGCTGCCTCCCAGGGGTTTGAGTGGCCAAATATTGATGAGGCAAAGGCAAAGGTTCTTGAGGAAATCAAGGAAGTGGAGGAAGCGGCCACGGAAAATTCAAAGGAACACTTGGAAGAGGAAATGGGAGATTTGCTTTTGAGTGTGGTGAATTATTCCAGGCTGCTTGGAATTAATCCTGAAGTGGCGATGGAAAGGGCGGATAAAAAATTTTATGACCGCTATTGCTTTGTTGAAAAAAATATGAAAGAAAAAAATATTCCACAGGACGCTGGACATTTAAAAGAGATGGAAGATTTGTGGAAAGAAGCGAAAAAAGTGTGCCACAATTTTGGAAAAAGTTTCTGACCAAGGCCTACGCCGGATTGTAGTGGCGGCGGAGCCGTTCCAAAACAAACGGAGTTTGTTTTGGAACGGAACCACGGAAAGCCGGTTATAAAACAGTGCGCCGATTTTTGTTATGGTTTGCCGAATCTATAACCGGAGTCCGTCCAAAATAAAGGGTATCCCTAAAAAACTAATCCTCCCAATTTTTACTGCGTTCCACGGCTTTTTTCCAACCGGCACAAAGTTTTTGCCTTTTGTCGTCGGGCATTTTTGGGGAGAAGATTTTTTCGGTCTCACGGGTTTTCAGCAGCTCCTCTTTCGATTTCCAAAATCCGGTGGCAAGTCCTGCGAGGTAGGCGGCCCCCAGTGCAGTGGTTTCAACATTTTTTGGCCGGTAAACCTGGGTGTTCAAAATGTCCGACTGAAACTGCAACATAACATCGCTAACACAGGCACCACCGTCAACGTTCAGGGTATTGATTTGAGTGCCGGAATCATTTTTCATGGTTTCCAAAACGTCCATCACTTCGTAAGCAATTCCCTCCAGGGCCGCACGACAGATATGGGCTTTTTTTACTCCGCGGGTCAGACCAACGATTGTTCCGCGGGCGTACATGTCCCAGTAAGGAGTTCCCAAACCGACAAAGGCAGGGACAATGTAAGCTCCGTTTGAGTCGGGGACGGATTCCGCAAGACGGTCAATTTCCGGCGCGGTGGAAATAAGTTCCAGTTCGTCCCTTAGCCATTTGATTACGGCTCCTCCAACAAAAACGCTTCCCTCAAGGGCGTACTGGATTTTTCCTTTGTATCCCAGTGCGATTGTTGTTAAAAGATTTTCGGATGTCACAGGTTTATCGCCGGTGTTCATTAACATAAAGCAGCCGGTTCCGTAGGTGTTTTTTGCGTCCCCTTTATTAAAACAGCCCTGGCCAAAGAGTGCTGACTGCTGGTCGCCAATTGCTGAGGCGATGGGTGCTGTAAATCCACAGACCGCCGAACTTGTGTTGCAGTAAACGCAGGATGAGTCTTTGACTTTTGGTAAAATGGATTTTGGAATGTCCAGGAGTTTTAGAAGGTCATCGTCCCATTGACATTTGTGGATATTGAAAAGCATGGTTCGGCTGGCGTTTGTTACATCGGTTACGTGGGCTTTTCCGCCGGAGAGTTTCCAGATAAGCCAGGTGTCGATTGTGCCGGCAAGGATTTCACCTTTTTTTGCCCGCTCCCTAAGGCCGGGTACATTGTCCAACAGCCATTTGATTTTTGTGCCGGAAAAGTATGCGTCGATTTTAAGTCCGGTTTTTTCTTTGATCATTTTTTCGTGGCCGGCGGAAATTAAATCCTCACAGATTTTTGAAGTCCTTCTGCACTGCCACACAATTGCCTTATGGACAGGTTTGCCTGTTTTTTTATCCCAAAGGATAACGGTCTCTCTTTGGTTTGTTATTCCGATGGCGGCGATTTCATCCTTTTTGATTTCGGAATCAATAATTACACTTTCCAGGGCTTTCAATTGGGATTTCAGGATTTCGTCCGCATCATGTTCGACCCAGCCTGGTTGTGGATAGTACTGTTTGAATTCCAATTGCCGGGAGCAAATTGGATGAGCATTTTTGTCGTAGATTATAGCCCGGGATGAGGTGGTCCCCTGGTCCAGTGCGATTATATAATTCTTTGCCATGCCTATATTTTACGGCAGAATTTGGTTATTGTAAATTTTTTTTAGAAATGTGCTATAATAGGGGTGGTGTTTTAATTTAACTGGATATCGGGGAAAGCAGGGGCCTTTTTCTGTTTTAAATAAATTTGTCACGAGGAACAAGATGAAAAGAATTATGTTGGCCGTCATTGCAATTGTGGGTTTTGCGTCCGTCTCCTTTGCGCAGGAAATGGTAAAGATTCCTGGAAAAGACTATGAGATGTCAAAGACGGAGGTTACCCAGAAACTGTATCAGTCTGTCATGGGAGAAAATCCTAGCAACAACAAGGGAGGGACTCTGCCGGTGGAACAGGTAAGCTGGTACGACGCCATCATGTTCTGTAACCGTCTGAGCGAGAAGCGGGGACTGACTCCTGTGTATGCGGTGGACGGGAATACCGACACAAAAAAATGGAACTACAGGCCCCACAAAAATTACAGGATAGACGGAATTGTAACCCAGGACACAAGCGCCACTGGTTACCGGCTTCCCACGGTGGAGGAATGGCAGTACGCCGCCAGGGGAGCCCAGGACTACAGGTATGCAGGAAGCGACAGTCTGGGTGAAGTGGGCTGGTACAATGGCAACAGCGGATATAGTACTCATCCGGTGGGGAAGAAAAAGGCCAACGGTTATGGACTGTATGACATGAGCGGCAACGTGCGGGAGTGGTGCTGGGATCTGGACTACAATGACAGCCGCTGCTACTGTGGTGGGACCTATTTCGACAGTGCCTACTACTGCGAGGTATCATACAAGGACATCAACTACGCTAAAGGCTATGGCGACGACATGGGGTTCCGCATTGTCCGTTCCACAGGCAAGTAGGAGATGTTTTTTTGTTCATGCAGATTTTTAGTTGCTCCGCTCTAAATACCTTTGCGAAGCAAACAACAACAGTCTTCAAGTTTTGTTGTTTTTTTGCAAGGTAAAAAATGAGAGCCCTTTGGCGAACAAGACAAAACTTGTTAGCAACCGAAGGTTGCGACTTGAACAGTAATAGATTTTTGCGGAAGCAAACAACAACAGTCTTCAAGTTTTGTTGTTTTTTTGCAAGGCAAAAAATGAGAGCCCCTTGGCGAACAAGACAAAACTTGTTAGCAACCGAAGGTTGCGACTTGAGCAGCGAAAGACCTTTGCGGAAGCAAACAACAATAGTCTTCAAGTTTTGTTGTTTTTTTGCAAGGCAAAAAATGAGAGCCCTTTGGCGAACAAAACAAAACTTGTTAGCAACCGAAGGTTGCGTCCGTCTTACGATGTCTCTTTAAAACTGTGGTATACGTAAGTTGAAATGCTTTACACAGAAGCATTGGTTTAAAGATTTTACGTTAGTAAAATCCAATCCGTGTGGCGATATAAAAAATCAACGGCAATATTTTGAAAAATGTACTGTTCCCTTTCCGCAAACCAGCGTGACTGATTTTGTTCATGCAGATTTTTAGTTGTTCCGCTCTAAAGACCTTCGCACTTCAAGCAATGGCCGCCGAACAGCAATCATCCCTGCAAATGCACGACCAGCGGATTGCCACACGGATTCGAGCCAGCTAACTATGTCTCTTTAAAACTGTGGTATACGTAAGTTGAAATGCTTTACACAGAAGCATTGGTTTAAAGATTTTACGTTAGTAAAATCCAATC
>JAZUKJ010000112.1:0-24422 GCA_045643225.1 Treponema sp.
TCGTAAAGGTTGTTGACGCAATGATCGCACAGGGTCTTGTGTGATAAAAACAATCCAAGAGAATTTGCGAAAGCAAATTCTCTGAGAGCAAGCCTTGGCTTGCGACTCGCTCAGGGATTGGTATAATAAATAACAGACCAAGAGAATTTGCGAAAGCAAATTCTCTGAAATGAGAAAGGCCGTTGGAGTAAAATCCGGCGGTCTTTTTTTTATAATCAATTATTTTTTAGAGATGCCCTCTGAACTTTTTACATTTAATGGCAAAGATATAACAATGAATATTTGCCTTTATGTTCTTGAAGTTACAAGAGAAACCGTACTTTGGGCAGAGTCTGTTGAATATATTGCCGACAGATTTGATTCATGCCGATGGGGTACATCCCCTTGCACATCTGTTAACCATCTCCCAGAATTTGGTTCAGCATTTAAAATTTCAACGGTTATGTCTAAATCTCTGCGCCCATAAAAAAATCATAGGAATTTATTATTTTTATTCCGTTAAAATCTGTATTCGGGATTCTATCTGATGTAATTATAATTTTTGGATAATTGTCATTTATATTTTTGAATGCGCCTAGTTCCCTATTAAGAGTTTCCTTTTCTTTTATTGATTCAGATACCTGAACATAAATAATTTGGTTCTGTTTTTCCAAAACGAAATCAATTTCCGCGTCCTGATTTTTTCCAACAAAAATTTTGTACCGTCTTTTTTTTAATTCCAGAAAAACCAGATTTTCAAGCAGATGACCAGTATCAATATTTCTGTACCCCAAAAGTGTATTCCGGAGTCCAGAATCGGCGATGTAATATTTTGCAAGACTTTTCAGAATTTCTTTTCCTCGAACATCAAATCGCTCAACCCTGTAAATCAAAAAACATTCCTGCAAAAAATGAAGATAATTTTCAACTGTTGGCTGACTAACTTTTCTTCCACCGCTGGTAAGAGTGTCCGCAATTTTTTTAGATGAAAGAATGTTTGCCGTATTTGAAAAAATAAATTTTATTACAGATTCCAAAGTTGAAATGTCATTTATTTGGTGCCGTCTTGCAATGTCTTTTACAATTATCGTGTTGTAGATTCCATTCAAATATTGATTTATATTTTCCGTATTTTTTTCAAGTTGAAGCGTAAATGGGAAACCACCAAACTTTTCGTAGTCAAAAAATTTTTGTTCAATAGATGGATTATTTTTTTCCGATTCATATTTTTTTGACAGTTCCAGATATTCTGAAAAAACAAGGGGCTGCATTTCAATTGTAATATATCGTCCGGAAAGCAAAGTTGCCAATTCTCCAGACAGAACATCAGCGTTAGAGCCTGTCAAATAAATATCACAGTTGGGATTTGAAAAAAAACTTTCGACAGGTTTTTGAAAATCTTTGCAAAGCTGAACTTCATCAATAAAAATATAATTTCTTTTTTTTGTAAGACGATTTTTTATGTGGACATAAAGATTTTTATAATCCAAGAGGTCCTCAAATTCCATATCATCCAGCTTGATGAAAATAATTTGTTCATCTGTGACTCCATCTTTTTTGAGCCGTGACATAAATTGTTCCATCAAAACCGATTTTCCGCACCGCCGTATTCCGGTTATCACTTTTATAATCTGTTTGTCTTTAAATGCTTCCAGCTGATTCAGATAGGAATCCCGACTTAAATTATTCATACTTTTAAAAGTGTACTTTGAAAAAGTTGTAAAGTCAACAAGTTTTCAAAATAGATTTTTAATTAATCGGCATCCAGAATTTGGTTCAGCATTTAAAATTTCAACGGGTATTTCTAAATCTCTGCGTCCATAAAAAATCAGAACGTTAAAAAAAACTCATGGGATAATCTAACACCAAAGTCAGGATTGTCCCATGAGAATAATAAAGGGAACCTCTAAATAAAAAAGAGTCTTCAAAGAATGCCCCTCAATTGAACTCTGTTTTGTTTTTTATAAATCTGAGAAATATGATTATCCTCTTTCGGCTTCCTCTATTGCGTATTCCAATTCCAGATAATCATTTTTGGATATTTCGGACACAACCAAATCATTATTTTGATTAAAGATACCCTGGTAATATTTTGTTTCCTCTACATCCACATCAGCAAGCATTGGGTCAATAAGAACGCTACCCTCAATAATATATGCTTCCTGACCATAAATGTACGGTATGTAAAAGAATTTTTGACGCAATACAGCATCCACAAGAGCAATTCCACCTGGGACCTGATTTAACGCGTTATCCACAGCATCTTCAATTGTGATGCTTCCTTTTGTTGGTATAAAAATTACAATGTGACAAGCATCTTCACCAGTCACTCTTTGATTGTAGCGTTTGTATTCCGAAGCTCTGCTCCAGTCTATATTTTTTGTTGAAATAACTGTAAAGGCTCCTAGTCGTGAAACACAACTTGTAAGCAATCCCATTGCAATAAGTGCGATAGCTAAAAATGTAATCCTTTTTTTCATAAATCTTCTCCTTGATTTAAATAAATTTAGCTTAAAACTCAAACTCCGATTTAATAGGGCGGATGCCGAGTTTTCAAATTCATTACAACATATGGTAAAAATAACTGCACTTTCACCGAAGACCTGCCAAAATCACCGCACGTGCAACAAGTTGCAAGCGATGTTTTGTCAGAACTTCGGCTACGTTCCGTTTATTTTTACCATTTTCAGTATAAATCACAAAACTCGACATTCGCCCTAATAATCTAAATATCGATTTCCTGAACTCTCCCTCCCTTTCGTTTTATTGTGGTATAACTCAAGAAACAGCAAATATAACATTTTGTTACATGATTTAGAATTATTTTTTATAGCAGGATTTTTTTATATTAGAAAATTTTATTGTGGGATATTTTTTTCGCGACTAGATTCGAAATCTGTAATAAATGACCACTGTCGCAAGCATCAGGGGTCTGTCCCCATCGGCACAAATTAAATAGCCCCTGAACTAAGTCCAGGGGCCCCTCTATAATAAAAACTAATTCTCCAATTCTTTTTTCATTTTCTTTAATTTTATTCCGCAATAGGTAATCAGAAAAACATAAACCAGGAACATTACGCCAAAGAATCCACCCAAAATTATATCAAACAAATTTCTGGAGTGTGAAAAAAGCAGTCTCAGGTTTGGGATGACACAGCAGAGGAAAATGCAGACCAAAGGCAAAAGTCTTTTTTTGGTGATTTTTTCCAGCATGGCGATTTTTGATTCCTTGTCCGAAAAAAGTTCACCGTCATTTTCTTTTGAAACTTCGCTGGCCTTTTTGCGAAAATAGTTCCAGCCCATGAAAGAATCACAATAGTCCCAACCATAATCCTGATACATTTTTTTGTAATCATCACCGGTTTTTGAATCAATAAACTCAAGGCGGTAAATAAAATCCTCTGGTTCCATTTCTTCAAAAGTATAAAAACATGGTGCTGAAAATTTTACAATCTTAAGTCCCTTTTTGTGCTGTTCCCTAAGCCAATTTTCTTCTTCCACAAAATCAGCAATCGAAAAAAATCTAACAAATCTTTTCATAATCATCCTTCAAATTAAAGCTCAATGCCACGACTGTTTTTGTAAAGCCGCTCTATTCTTTTAATCTCCACGTCCAAAACTTCCCGACCAAGTTCAGTTATTTGATACAGTTTCCGTTTTTCTTCCTCAGCATAAAACAAAATCAGTCCATCTTTTTCCATTTTCGAAAGTGTCCCGTACATTGTCCCGGCACTGATTGAAATTGCGTCGTCGGTCATTTTTTTGACCTGTTGTGTAATTCCGTAACCATGCTGAGGTTTTTGCAGACAAAACAAAATATAAAAGCCAGTTTCTGTCATGGGCACATAGATTTTTTCAATCCGCTTATCCATATCACACCTCTTTGCATTGTAAGTCGATATATCGAAGTTCTATATATTTTATATCGTAGTTCGATATATATGTCAATAGAATTAAGTGTGATTGGGGGTGTTTTAGGTAAATTCTGAAACTTTTTTCATTTAGTTTAAGCCATTTCTTTTTACCTTTTTGTAAATATAATGTATAATGTACAGTACTTACATTTGCGCAAATAGTGTGGTGAGGAAAATTATGGAAGAAATTGTAGACGAATCTTTTTTTACAGACATAGAAGACAGTGACTCAAATATTGATATTAGAAAAACCGGTTATGAAAACAGCTTCAGTGAGCGTCAGATAGGTTCTATTGCTGTTCCTGTGGAACCGGTAAGCAGCCGTGTTAGTTTGGAAACAGCATTGCAAATGTTCAAGCAGCAGCCAGGACTTACTGCATTACCTATCGAAGAAAATGATCGTGTTATTGGTATCCTGGAACGTTCAATCGTTGAAAACAATACGGATTCCATCTTAAAACGTTTGGTCGCAAAAACTTGTGGCGAATATGTAAAAGAAAGTCCGTTTACACTTAATTGCAGCGATTTTCTGGAAAAGATTTCTGCAAAAGTAAATGAAACTGCTATCAGGATTGAAGTAAAACACTTTGTTGTACTCATAAACAACAGAAGCTATTACGGAATCGTTTCTGTAGAAAAAATAAACGAAAAACTTGAAGAGCTGCGTCTGCACGACCTGGAAAAAGCAGCAACAATCCAACAGAACATGCTGAAAAAAAATTCCGACTCCCAGGGATTCCCTTTCAACGTTCACATCTGGAACAGAATGGCAAATCTTGTTGGCGGCGACTTCTACGTTTCAAAAAAACTCTGCGATGGAAAATATATAATCGGGTGTTTCGATGTTTCCGGTAAAAATGTTTCAGCATCTTTGCTAACTGTGACGCTTGGTTCCCTGTTTTCAATGTTGAGACTGTTTGACGCCTCAAAGATGACTTCCGTTACGTTGATTAATATGCTGGATATATTCCTAAAAGAAATTGTACCGGTTGGAAACTTCATTACAGGTGCCATTGCTTACGTTGACCGCAAAAATGATGTGGTGGAACTCTACAACTGTGGGCACACAAACTGCTTTGTATTTCTAAAGAACGAAGTAACAAATAAAGTCAGAACAGCGGTCCTAAAACCAACCCTGCCACCTTTTGGAATGGGCGCAATCGCGGATACAATCACCCAAAACGGAAAGGGCTGTTATAAAATGTCTATCAAACCGGATTTGCAAATCAGCATGTATTCAGACGGACTTACGGATATGCAAAATGATGATGGCATACGTTTTGATGACGAAAGAACAAAGGACTTCTTCCTAAAATTGTACAACACAAACGTAACAGAAGTTACAGCCACAACGGAACAGACTGTGGATGATTGGATTCAAAAGTCATTAATTCCGGATGACATAACAGTTATCAACATTCGTTTTTAATAGCAAAACACCAGCCTAGTTTCATGAGATTTCCAGTCCCATTGAAGCAGGCTGGTGTTTTCATTTATTGCATTTGATTTTCCTACACCGCAAACCTTGAATAAAAGAAAATTTCGGCTATATAATAAATTCATGGAACCAAACAACTTAAATCCAATTCAAAATGAAATCTACAATGCAATAAAACAGATAGGGGAAAAGTCTACTTTCACAGAGGCAGTTTTGGCAAAACGAATCCGTGCGAATCTAAAGCTTGATACCAAAAAAAAAGCCGGACTTGCATTGGATGATGTTTTAACAGCCCTTGAAGTTTTGCGTAGCGAAAATATTTTTTATTCAGTTCACATAACTTCCGTAAACGATTGTCTTTTCAAAAAAGAATCAGTCCCGGTTGAATTATCACTGGAATCCAAACAAAGACGACACAAATCAGAAAAATCAATGGAGATTTTGACATCCGGCGATATAAACAAAAACGCAGGCAAAAACAAATCAAAACTTAAAGGCAAACAGCCCCATAGAACGACCTCTCAAGATTTATCGATTTACGAAAACTACGACGATTAATGGATGACCCCCGACGGGAATGAATGCCCACCATCGGCACAAATCAACGGTCGAGCATACGAAAAACAAAATTTGGCCCCCCTTGAAAAAATCCCTATAAAAATCTAAAATTAGGGCATGAACGGTGATTTAATAAAAGAATTTGTAGACGAAAATGCGTTAAACGCTCTTAGCACGCTTCTTGATACGAAAGATCTTGAAGAAGTATCAAAGTCATGTGCTATATTGGCATCAGCTTTTAGTGGAGCTGACTCTGAGTTTAGACAAATCGCCGACAACACAACAGAAGCTGAAAAAAAACTGATTGCAAGTTTTAGTAATAACCTTGTCTTGTTGATTCAAAAAACCTGGGTTGAAAAATCTGATGAAGATTTGAAGGCCAGAGTTCTATATAATCTGCAGGAATTTACTAATCTCCTAACAAAAAAATCATACGCAGAAGCTTACCCTCTCTTCCTGGAAACTGTTGAGAATGTTGTTTATTTGATGTTCGGTACACAGACAAAGTCCAAGGATTTTGACGAATACGCTCTTCGCATTGATCCGGAATTTGGTATCTTCTGGTGGTACATGAATGCTCTTCCCAAAGAGCAAAAATGGTCAAAGGGAAAAAATAGAGTCGTCCTTCTTTTAGGAATGTACTTCTTGGCAAATTATTAAAATTTATATGGAATCTATAAAAATTTCAGGCTTTATGGATTCCATAAAAAAGTCCGGCCAGCTTCAGACAAATTCCGGGACTGTCCGGGTCTGGAGTTTTTATGGACTTAGATTTAATCTGCAAAAATCTTAGAAAGGGTGCCCAGACTTTGGCACTTCACAATGCGGCGAAAAAAAATCATGCACTGCGCTGCGTTATTCAATCAATCAAAGACAACAAACAAAAAATCCTTGACGCAAATGCCCGTGATGTAGAATCTGCCCGCAAAGGTGGAATGACCGAATCATTGGTGGAGCGTCTGGCTTTGGATGAAAAAAAGTTTTCTTCCATTATAGACAGCATGGAGATTATCATTTCCCAGACCGACCCAATTGGCGAAGATGTGGCTGGCTGGACAGTTCCAAATGGAATGACAATCCGCCAGACCCGTGTGCCGTTGGGAGTTGTGGCAATCATTTATGAAAGCCGACCAAATGTTACTGTGGACGCTTTTTCTTTGGCTTACAAAAGTGGTAACGCAATTTTGCTCCGTGGTTCTTCTTCAGCTCTCCAGTCCAACAAAGCTTTGACCCAGGCAATCGTTGAAGGACTTAAAGCAGCCGGTGACGATGGTGTGGCCGATGCCATTTATCTTTGTGAAAGCACAGACCATTCCGATGTGAATGAGATTCTGGAAGCGGTTGGAAAAATTGATGTGGTACTTCCTCGTGGTGGTGCCCGGTTGATTAAGACTGTTGTTGAAAACGCAAAGATTCCAGTGATTGAAACCGGCAGTGGCATCTGTCATCTTTATGTTGATTCCGACGCTGATTTGGACATGGCCGCAAAAATTGCTCAGAACGCAAAAATGCAAAGACCTGGAGCCTGCAACGCCATTGAAACAATTCTGGTGAATAAAAAAATCGCCGCTGATTTCCTTCCAAAAATGGCCAAGGAATTTGACAACAAAGTTTTAATCAAGGCAGATGATTTTACATATCCGATTTTGGAAAAAACTGTTGATTCAGCAAAACTTGTTCACGCCGCAGAAGAAGATTTTGGATTTGAGTTCCTTGATTTTATCGTGGCAGTCAAAGTGGTTGAAAATGTGAACGAGGCAATTGATTTTATCAACAGTCACAACACAAAGCACAGTGAAACCATCGTCACAAACAACAGAACCAACGCCAGACTTTTCCAGTCCATGATTGACGCAGCCTGTGTCTATGTCAACGCCAGTTCCAGATTTACAGACGGTGGAGAATTTGGATTTGGAGCGGAACTTGGAATCAGCACCCAAAAACTCCACGCCAGAGGACCAATGGGAATCAAGGCATTGACCACAACCAAATTTTTGATTGACGGAGACGGACAAACAAGATGACAATTCAGGAAGCAATAAAACAGTCGCGAAAGATTGTTATAAAAATTGGTAGCAACACTTTGGCTAAAGAGGACGGAACCCAGAACACTGATTTTATGAAAAGCATGGCCCGTCAGTGCAAAGAGTTAATCGACCAGAACAAGCAGATTATTCTTGTTTCATCTGGAGCGCAGGTTTCCGGTGTTTCAACTTTGAAGGAATGGCCACGAAAAAAGGACACTCATTTTAGGCAGGCTCTTTGTGCTATCGGTCAGGTGGAATTGATGGCCCAGTGGAGAAAGGCTTTTGCTGAAAATGATTTGCACATCGGTCAGCTGCTTTTCACCAAAGATGATTTTGAGGACAATACCCGCTCGCTGAATATCCGCAACACTTTTTTCACTTTGGTTGACGAAGGAGTTGTTCCAATCATCAATGAAAACGACTCAGTTGCCACTGACGAATTTTCTATTGGCGACAACGACAACTTAAGCGCACTGACTGCAATTTTGTGGAGCGCCGATTTATTGATTTTGTTCAGCGACATCAATGGAATCTACACGGACAATCCAAAGACAAATCCAAAAGCTGAATTGATTGAGGAAGTCCAGAACATTGCTGAACTGAGAAAAGAAATTATCATCGGTTCGGCCAACAGTTTTGGAACCGGCGGAATTGAAACAAAAATCCAGGCAGCGGAAAAAACAACCAGCTACGGAATCCCAATGGTTTTGGCAAATGGTGGAACAGAAAATCCTCTGACCTCTTTGGCTTCTGGAAATCAAAAAGGAACTCTGTTTTTGGCGGAATAAAATCGTAACATCTTATTGCCAGTTGGATATGGGATGTCATGGAAGCGAACTTATCACTTCCCCGACATCCCATTTTTCTATTTTTTTTATGCGTTGTATGCCATCTGGTAGATTTTCAAAATATCATCGTAGGCCAAAGGTTTGTCGCCGATGAGTGTTCTGGTTTTTCCACGGGAACAATCCAGCGCAAGTTTTTCCAAATCACTTTCTTTTACGCCCAAGGATTTCAGATTTGTTGGCATACCCATTGAAGCGTAATACTGTTCCTGCAAATCAATCGCCTTGTTGATTGTAACTTCCGGATGCTCAAAATCAATATCCAGATTCCAGACCCTTGAAGCATACTGGAGCCATCTCTGAATATTTGCATCGTAAACATATCTTGCCCAACTGCACCACAAAGCAGCAAGACCAGCTCCATGGGCAACCTGAGTATACATTCCGGAAACTTCATGCTCAAACTGATGAACCACCAGCATAAAATCACGACCACACTGAGTCAATCCATTGTGAGCCAAAGAAGATGCCCACATCATGTTTGCACGGGCTTCGTAATCTTCAGGATTTTTAAGACAATCGTTTCCAGCTTTCATTACACTTTTGATTACTGCTTCCGCAATTGAGTCAGTCAAATAAGTGTCAGAGCCTGGACAAAAATATCTTTCGATTGTGTGCATTGCAATATCAACAGCACCACAGGCAGTCTGATACGGTGGAACAGTGTATGTCAGTTCAGGATTTTCGATTGCAAAATTCATTCTGTTGGCACTGCATCCGTAACCACGTTTTTCACCAGTGGCGGCATTTGTTATGACACAAGAGTTGGACATTTCGGATCCAGCCGCAGACAAAGTAAGAATGCAGCCCTTGTTCAAAGTTTTTACAGGAACAGATTTTCCCAAAGAAAAATCCCACACATCCACATCAGGGTTGGCTGCACCGTTGGCAATATCCTTTGCGGAATCCATAACGGAACCACCGCCAACTGCAAGAACAAAATCGACCCCTTCTTTTTTGCAAAGTTCTATTCCTTTACGAACCAATTCCAGTTCAGGATTTGCAACAACACCACCAAGTTCAACAAAACTGATTTTTTCATCGCTCAAACTTTTTCTGACACGATTCAAAAGTCCACTGGCCTCTGCTGATTTTCCGCCAAAATGAAGCAACACTTTTTTTGGTGAATATTCGGCAACAAGTTTTCCAACTTTCAATTCCTCGCCCTTTCCAAAATAAACTTTGGTGGGTGTTTCGTAAACAAAATTATTCATAATTTCTCCAAACGTGATTTAATATTCACTCCCCAATTTTTCAGAAACAAGTTATTATATCATATAAATTTCAAAATGCACATAAATCTTGAGAACTGCCAAAAACACGGCCATGATTCCCAAGCGGCATTGAATCTCCAGAAGAAAATAAAAATTTACAGGTGTATCGATAAATTATTTTTAGAGGTTCCCATGAATTTAATTATAGCAATAAAATTTTTATGTACATTATTTTTTTTCATATGTATAATCTAACCGAAAAAAAATACGAATAATATGCCGATTTCATTTTGACTGGAGAAAACCAATGCACAAAAAGATTTCAATTTTGCTGATGCTTTTAATTTCCATCCTCCTAATAAACTGCCATAGTTACAATTCAATTGGAAATATTCGAAATTCAGAATACAAACAGGTGAATGAGGCAAATCCGTTAAAAGGCTTTGTTCCTTTTGCCGGTGAAAACAATGCAATCCCTTCATCAATGGAATTTTTTTCTATGCCAATGAACGCCATTGAAAAACAAAGAAATGTTTTTGATTTTACTGATTTTGAAAATCAGCTTTCCGAAATTTCCGCCAGAGGACATCAAGCCATTTTCAGAATCTATTTGGACTATCCAGAAATGGAAAATGGAACTCCTGATTTTTTCTGGGACGATGGCATTGAAAAGCTCTATTACACAAATCCAGATACTGGAAATAAATTCTTTTTCCCTGATTATACAAATCAAAAATGCATCGACCATCTGTGCGACTTCATTTCCAAGATGGGCAGAAAATACGACGGAGATTCACGCATTGCTTTTATTTTCTGTGGACTTGTGGGACACTGGGGAGAATGGCACAACTATTATTATACACTTACCGGAGACAGCGAACATTTACCTAACGATGCACAACAGGAACAAATTTATAAAGCCTTTGCAGAAAATTTTTCAAAGACATTTACACTGACCAGATATCCGTCCACCCCATCTCTTTTAAAATTTCAAAACATCGGATTCCATGATGATTCTTTCACTGAGGATACGATTGATGACAAAAAGGATTGGTACTTTATGTCCCGACTGAAAAAATCAAAAATGGCAGAACGATGGAAGACCGCACCAATTGGCGGAGAGTTCAGGCCAGAAAATCAGTTGCCATTTTTAAATGAAAAAAAATACGCTCCATACTATCAGGATTATGATGAATGCGTGAACGAAACCCATTGCAGCTGGCTACTTTATGATACAGCATTTTATCCGGCCAGAACAGAAATGCAAAGGGAAAAAGCATGGCAGGCATCAAAAAAACTAGGCTACGATTTATTCTGCAGCGATGTAAAGTACAATGTAACTTCTCAAAAAATAGAATTGCATATTGAAATCACAAATATTGGAACGGCTCCATTTTACTACAACTGGAAACCTGTAGTGGAAATTATAAATGGAGAAGATACATTGAAAATTTTTAAAAACCCATTTTCAAACTGGAATCTTCCTTCAATTTTTCCTGAGCAGTCAGAGAATTTTTCGGCATCTTTGGACATAAGTGAATTAAAAGAAATGGATTTATCATCCTGCAAAATAATTTTAGGAATTCCAAATCCTGATGAAAAAGGAATGCCACTAAAATTTGCCAACAAAACACTGAACCAAGACAAAAAAGGATTCATCACATTGGTTACAAAACTTCAGTAAAATCCGTTAATAATTTTTTTTCGCTACATACATTTTTTTATATTACTTATAGCATAGTTTTCGTAACTCGCCAACGGGGTTAAACCTTATAAATAAAAACAAAGGTCCTTGTTCGCTTCTAACGATATTCGCAGATTGACAATCACAATGCGTGATTAAAAAATTTGACTTTCTCCACATTGATTTCGTATATTATGATTGGAGAGACGAGACACTAAGAAAAAAGGAGGTGGTTTGTTTTTATTTAAGTTTTATTAGGAAAAAATGTCCTGTGAAAATTAGCACTTGTTATTATGTTATGTTTTCGAGTCAAAAAAGTTGTGTCTTGTTTTATTATGGGGCTTAGCCCGCGACACATGACAAGATAAAGAGCTTGGAGTTTTTATAATATTGTTACACTCCAGCAAAAAGGGATCCACGAACCACTACATTTATTTTGGTTGTGGATGATTTATAAAATTTAGGGCGGATTTGCCCGGAGGATAAAACAGTGAAAGTTATTACAATAGAAAATTTTGCTACCGAAAAACCAGATAGCAACATAAAGAATCAGGAAGAACAGAAAACGTTAATTGAACTTCGGAAAACTATTTCAGAATTAAATAAAACATTACAAGGGATTCCAGACAAAAATCCGTCAAAAAAAAATAAGGGTCATTCAATCATCGCAAACTATTCTGAGAGGGAAATAGAAAACTGGTTAGAAAAATACAAACCAGTAAAACCTGATGTCACAAAATTTGATGCAAATACCATCGAAAAAAAATGGTTGACTCAGTACCATTTTGGATGTCTTCTGTTTTCGTTATTGAACGGGAACTTCTATGACGCAAAATTAAAAACTTTTTTTGATTTCAACTTGGATTTTACGCACCCTATTGGGACTGACCAATCTGAAAAACAAACCATAATTGGTGTGGTGCATGAGTACAAGGCCATTCTTCTTTGGCTGCTTCTGACGCACAACAATGTTCTGCACGGCAACCTTAGGATTGTTAGAAATCTTGTGCATCAAATGTTCTCCAATAAATCAGCAAAAAAGAGAAATGAGCTGTCTAAGAAAATCAGGGGCTATATTCTTAATAAAGAGGAACGCTTTGGTGTAAAATACGAGAATGGAAAAAGACTGGAGTTCGAACTAAGTGAATGGTCCATAAACGGAAAGAAAGCCAAAGTTTTGGATGAAACCCACAATAAAAAACTCAATGACATTAAACTATGTTACCTGGAAAGCCTTCCAAAATACTCCCTTTTTTGCATCGGCGATCATTGGTTAACATTTCTTGGGTGCAAAGACAAAAAAATGGTGTTTTGGGATTCCAAAAAGCACAAGGATTTTAGAATTATGGGAAAGAATTTTGTTGCGGAAAAAACAAGAGCGATCCTAATCAATCAACCGTAAAATTGTAAGGCATCTCTAAAAATTGCAGTTTTTAGAGATGCCCAATTCCAATGTATAATAAAAATTACTGAAATGCAGGAGGACAGCAATGAAGGCTTATGAAGATTTATCTTATGAGGAAAGACTTGAATATTGGTCTAAAATTGACACGACTAAACACTCCAAAGAGGATATGGAATTTTGGAAAGAACTCAAGGAGCACTATCAATGGCAAGAAAAAGATGTTGAACTCCTAAGAAAACAGGGAAATTTTTCCGAAGCTGATAAAGTTGAAAAATTCACCTTTGACGAATGGTACGAGTGGAGCGAAAATGAGAAAGAACAAATACTAAGTCTGGAAACCGCCCTTAAAAGGCATGATGTAGCCCCCTTCTCAAAGAAAAAAAATGACACAAATTTCAGTGAGGGATCAGAAGAGCAGGAATACACAGACTCAAATAAAGGATGGACCAAAGAAGAACTGAATGAGATTATAAATGAACTCATCGAAGATTTGGAAAGAAGAAAGAAGAAAAAATAAAAATCCATCCCCAAAAGCCAGTGCATGAACCAACAGTCCCAGACATGGATCCAACAATAGGTAAAATGTTTGGGATTTTTTTTAGTCGCTAACGGGGTTAAACCTTATAACTGATAAAAAAGTTTGACCTTTCCCACATAGATTTCGTATATTATGATTGGAGAGACACTAAGAAAAAAGGAGGTGAAAAATTTACATTTAGTTTTTAAGTTGAAAAAAATATCCTATGAAAATTGGCTCTTGTTATTATGTTATGTTTTCGAGCCAAAAAGTTGTGTCTTGTTTTATTATGGGATTTAGTCCACGACACATGACAGGAAATGTGACCTGGAGCATTTATTGATTATGTTACGCTCCAGTGAAAAAGGGATCCACGAACCACTACATTTACTTTGGTTGTGGGTGATTTATAAAATTTAGGACGGATATGTCCAAGGAGAAAAAAACGATGGAAAAATCAAGTTCAATAGAATCATTTAACGATTTCTTAAAAAAATTTAATGACATAATCAAAAACGGGGAAAACTCAGACAAAGCTACCTCAGTAAACTATTCCCAAATGATTGATGGACAACTGCCGGATATCACAAAATTTGATGCAAATCCAGATGACAGCAAATGGTTGACCCAGTACCACTTTGGATGTCTTCTGTTTTCCTTGCTTAACGGAGGCTTCTATGACGCAAAATGGGGAAGTTTTTTTGATTACAACATTGATTTCACTTATCCATCAGGAGGAGGTCGCACTGCAAAACAAACCATCATTGGTGTGGTGCATGAGTACAAGGCCATTTTGCTATGGATTATTTTGACAGAAAACAATGTCCTTTATGGAAATTTCAAAAGCGTCAGGCAATTGGTTAAGGAAATGCTGGACTGCGATTCTGCGGAACAAGCCTACAACACAGCAAAGGAAATAAAAAAGTACATCGATATGGAAGAACGCTTTGGTGTAAAATTTGATAGAAATAATAAACTGGATTTCGCTGACGGAAAATGGCAGATTCTCAAAAGATTCGCCGAAGTCCTGAGAACTAAAAACGACACCATGTCCCCAAAGATCAGATTGGAATACCTGAAAAGGTTTCCAAAATATTCACTGTTTTGTTTTGGGGATCACTGGATGACTTTTTTGGGATGCGATGGCGATGAAATGGTGTTCTGCAATCCCAGTTATCCTAAAGAATTTTCCAGGAAATCAATGGACTATGTAAAGGAAAATATAACTGCTGTCTTTAAAAAGATAGACACACAAAAAAAGAACCTACTGTTTTCAGAACATTCCATCACTGGCAGGCACCAGAGAAAAAATAGGATAAGTGAAAAAATGCTCAAGGAGTTTAATAGATTGATGAACAAGAAACCAGAACCGGCAATGGAGCTAGACGAACAGGAAATGAAAGTCCTGGAAGAATGGGCCAGAAAGCGTGGCAAAACAATCGTACCCAACCACGACAACAGACCAAAAGATACTTTAGACTGGACAGATGACGAATGGAAAAAAATCACACTAGAAGAGATTATGAGATGGAAAGATTGTGAAGACAATGAAGAAGGCTGGACTCCATTCATGGAAGGGTACAGAGACGAACATGTAATGGCGTTAAAGATACTTAACCTTCCCATTGAGGCAGACAAGGTTGCACACTTCAATTATTCGGAATGGCGCAACTGGGAAAACACAGAAAAAAAACGAATCGTGAACATAGAAGAAGCTTTGGATTGGGTATACTTCGGTGACGATGCAAAACACTATGACATTGACGCACTCAAGGAAATAAAGAACTTCGCCGAAGCAAAAAAAGTTGAAAACTTCACCTTCGAGGAGTGGATTGATTGGAGCAACACGGAGAAAAAAAGAATCGAAAGGCTTGAAGAAACCATTAAGAAACACAAAAGCGAATTATTTTCTGAGCTGACAGAAGATGACACAGAAAATTTCGATGAAAAAGAAATAGGCAAAGACAACTGGTGGACCCCAGAAAGGGAACAAGAGTTGCTTGATGAAATCTTTAGGGACTGGAATCCTAACGAGTAAAAACTCATGCTCCATTTTGTCATGCAATTTTTACACGGCAAAATGGAGCATTGTTCATTGTAATCTACAATTTATAAAACACAAAAACATTTGCACCAAAATAACTGGCGCTGTAATTTTTTTCGGGACAGAAAATATAGAACGGTGTTACACCAAATTCCAACGCTCCATTCAAAAGTTTTTTTGGAGAATATCTAATACCAACTGCGGCTTCAATCATTTGGTCCAGATACATATCATCGATTTTGTTATTGTACTCAGGATTTTGTTTTAAAAAATTCATTTGCACACCATAACTTATTTCCGGCTGGATTGCAAAATCACCAAAACCAAATCTTCCGTAAACTCCTGGAGCAATCTGCAGATTCCACATGGACAAAAGGATATCGTCTTTCAAAGAACCAAAGTTTGCCATGACTTTTGCACTGATTCCAACTTTCATAAAAGACGGAAGGGACAGTCCCAAATCATATTCAGCCTGAACTCCTCCACCAACATGGGCTCCCACAAATTCACTTAAATCTCCAGTTGGCATTTCAAAGGTAAAAGCACCGCCAACTCTAAAGTTGCTATCTTTTTGTGCAAAAGCCACAGAGGATATTGTCAACAAAATTAAAATCGATAAAAATATTTTTTTCATAAACCGTCCTCCAAAATCAGTAGTAGATGGAAGTTCTCTTGATTGCCTGATAGTTGGCAACCTGCTTTCCATATTCGGTTTCATAAGGAGTGAACTCAACAAAATAACCGGTACAACCGTAACCACTGGCTTGATTGTTAAGATCTCCCTGGTCATTCCAGAATCCGTTTGCATAATAATCTTTTCCTGATGGCACAAGCCTTCCCGACAGGAATTGGAGACAAGTTTCGTCAGCTCCATTTGGTTCAGAACCAGCTGATCCTTTAAGAAGTTTTGTAGGGTCCGTAGAATTTATATCTGGTGTATAAACATCTTCATGAAGAGATTTATTGTTCCAGCGTTCAAACATCCCTTCAACTTTTCCATCCGAAGCAGCCGCCTTAGTCCAGAAACACATTCCGGCTTCAGGTCCCGCCTGCCAATACCATTGTCCAACTTTGTTTCTAGCACCAGCTTTAGACACGTCCGTAGAATTGACAGTTACAGTCTGGTCCCACCAATCAACAGAAGTTCCTGAAAGCAAACCGGTTGTTTTAGCCGCTGGACTAAAGGTTGCTCCACCTGCCCAGCTTAATTGGTTAGGATAAAGTTTATTGTAAGTGTCATAGATATAGTTGTTTTCAACTTCAGAAGTAATGTTCATCAAATAGCCCGTGAGTCCATTAAATGTTTTCTTCTTTGCATTATTGTATGAATTTGTCCACTTTATGAGTTGGAGCTTCTTACCATTATTAGAGCCACTTGTTTGTGTTACACCGTTATAATCACCTGAAGTTTCATCATTTTCATAGCAATATCTCTTGTAGAAACTTCCGTTGAAATATTTAAATTCGGAACCACCAAATCCGTCACCTTTGCCCAAAATATATTTAGCAGGAACAGTTTCGATATTCACAGAGATTTTTATTTCTTTTGTTTCATCAATCCTTTTAAAGAAAACCTGGGACAAGAAATTGTTAACGCTTTCCGGAGTCAAAAGATCAGCAGAAGACAAAACCTGCATGTAAACATAGTTTTCGTCAAACTTCAATTTTTCCACATAAGTCAGCGGCGTTGGTTGAGCCATGTATGTCAAAGATTTTTCAACGGCCAAATCATTGTCGTTTTTGTTATTGGTGATGGTGGTTCTTTCGTTAACGCGGAAGGTTCCATTTTCAACGGCCAATGAGAAAACTGAACAAGGCTTACGGATTGATTCAGCACCAAGATGGAACTCGTCTGCATCCCACACAAGTTCATCGTCCTTTGGCAAAACAATTCCTGAATCATCTGCCATGCGGATATAAGTTCTTGTGACACTGTTTATGAGTTCCTCTTTGTGGGCAAGGAGAATCTGTGTGTATTTATTTTTTTGTGTATCGCTATCAAACCTTACATTCCAGCAAGTGAAATTCGCCAGGGTCGCATAATTACTGTTGGTGATTTCCGCCACAATATGTTCATTCTCTTTATCGTACATGTATTCGGAAACACAGGTTACGGAATAAGGAGTCTTTGCGGTGTCCGTAAGATTGTTCATCTGAGACACAATGAAAACACGCTCGGCAGAAAGAGTGTCCAGCATGATTCCCTTTACCAAAGTTGCGCGGGTTGTTGTAGTTGAGTCAGGATTGGTTGTTGTATTTTTACCTTCAATGCTACCAATCTGAGCAGTACCGCTAATGTTCAAAGTTGATTTGTTTGGATATTTTTTTGTTTTTGAATTAAGACCATAGATTGCAGAAATTTTTCCGCCGGTCATGGTGAATATGAAATCTGATTTTGGAACATAGGAACCATCATCGCTTCCGGCTCTCAGTTCATAACCAGTAAAATCATTGTCCTTTGAAGTTGTAATATTTTTACAGGTAATCTGATAGTCGTCCTGATTTTTTATTCCGTCACCATTGTAATCAACAAAAATATTAGTGGTGGAATTTTTTGTGTCGCTACCTTTAATGAGAAGATTGAATCCGTTTGCGTAAATGACTTTGTTCTGGTCGTCAACTTTTGGCGCAGGTCTCCAGGTGGCAGAGAGATTCAGATTTTCATAGATTCCATCAGTGGTGATAATGATTTTTCCTTTTGCATCAGTCCAGGCATCAAAATAATTGTTTTCCTTTCTGATGTTTTCAATGGCAGGAAGCACAACCATATTTTCCACGGTGAATGTTGCAGGAGGAACATAAGAGTTTGCGTTCGTCGAATTGTCATAGTCAAACCAGTAAGCAAGTTTTGGATGCTTGGCAGATTCCAAACCAATGTCGTTATCTTTATAGGAAATTGTATAAACAATCGGACTGATTCCATCAACCAAAATTTTTGTACTCTGATTTATCGAGTTAATTGTTATCGGTTTATCAAAATCAGCATCCGAAACTGCATTGCCATTCTGCTTAACAACCAGAGTGCTTACTTCATAACCTCTTGAAAGCGAAAGCTTGTAAACAAAATCTTTGCCGCTCTGAACCACAGCAATATTTTCAGTCTGATCAATTCCACCGGAAACAGGAATCATCTTGCATTTTTTTACGGCATCCATTGAAACTGTAAAATAATTTACATCAACATTTTTGTTCACGGAGTTAAATTCAATTTCAGTATTTTCTCCGTTGACGAAAACATAATAAATTCCTTCGGCAACTGATGCACTAAATTTTCCACCAGCGAAATCAGTTAACGGATAAATTTTTTCAGGATTTGTTTTGTTCACAAGGGAAACAGTTTTTCCAGAAGAAGACCAACCAGTTCCGTCTTTTTTCAAAGTGGCGGTACAAATATATGTATGCCAATCCTCGTCAGTAATTTCAATGGAAGATTTTGAAACAATGCCTCCCAAAATAATCAGACTTTCGGCGCAAGAATAAACCAGAGTATTGTTGGAGTCATAAAATTTTATAATTGCGTACTGCTCTTTGTTTGACGGAAGATCTGTTGGTGCATAAACGGATTCCTTTTTTCCGGAAACAATTTTGCTTGAAAGGGTGGTTCCAGTTTTTTCTTCAAAAATAGAGTCGCTAACATAAGCTTCAATTTTTGCCACAGGATTTTCCATTGGATAAGTGATTCTGATTTCAGCACTTCCCTTTCCGCCGGAAACCGCGTACATCATAAACGACAGATTTGTATTTCCGGACGACAAATCCACAGTCTGATTTCCTGACAAAACTTTCTGGGAATTGCAGTAAGCGTTCAAAGTAAACTTATATTTCGCAGCATCCAAAAGTATTCCCTGAACCAGCTGACCGTAAGCCCTTGTGCTAAAAAGTGTCACAGGATCTTTTTGAGACGCTTCACCTGGATTCTGGACTGCAATCAATTCGTAAGTAAAATCATTCCAGTCAAAAGTTGGAAGAGCGGTTCTGGAATTGCTGTCCGTTACTGAAACAGAAAGCATAACTTTTCCATCAGGTCTTGGCTGATTTCCAGTTGGCCCATCAACAAAAGTATTACAGCCAGCCAAAATTAAAGATATAATTGAAATAAAAAATAAAGTCTTTGTTTTCATAAGTCACCCCCGAATCAGTTAATTGTGGCTGTCACTCTTGCGGTAAAGTTTTGTCCGTTCATGGTCGCCTTCAATGTGATTGTATGGACACCCTTTCCTAAAACTTCATTGGTTCTGGAGAACACAGTTTCATCGCTGGTGTAGACTCCGTCCACATACCACTTGTAAGTCCAGTTCTCACTTTCATATCCGCTTGGTAAAGTCACGGAACAATTTACTTTTCCTGTATCCTGATTTTTGACCAACACAATGTCGCCAAAAGTTGTTACGGTTTTTACGGAAACAGTTGATTTCCAATAGGCCTGGAAAGTTTTATCCTCCAATGCGAAACTTTGGTTTTCAAGTTCCATGTCAGGATTGGTTACAAGTTTTCCGTTGTAAGTCCATCCACCGAACGTCCATCCGGGTTTTGTTGCCTTAGGTGTGGCAGACGAATCAAATAGCGATTCATATTTTCCACTAACCTGAGCCTGCCCTGATGAAATTGTTCCACCGTTGGCATCAAAAATAAATTTGGATGAATCTCTTGTGTAGTAAATATCCACCACGGTCGTTCCACCAGCGGTGATTGTTTTTTGCGCAAAAGGTTTTGCGGTGAAGCCATCTATTGTTTTTGCCACAGCTTCCGTATCTTCACCAATTTCTTCACCCAATTCTTTTTGAGTTAAATCGTTGTTCAAAACATAGTTGGAATTATCCGAACTGTTTTTGCTATCAACCTTTTCAAACCAGTGACGGACTGTGTATTCATATCCAACACCCTTTGTCCACTGGGCCTGAAGCACAACATCCGAGGAACCGAATTTTACAAATTTCTCTGACAACTCTCCAACGGTATAGACTTTCAAATCAGCAAGATTTTTCCATCCCACAAAATCGTTTGCCCGTTTTCCAACCTTGCTGAAATCTGGAAGTACAACTGGCTCCTCAAATTTTCCTGTCAAATCTTTTGCAGCAGAATCTGGGGTCAAAGATTTATTTTCCCTATACGCAGTGTAGTTCCAGTATCCACCGTCCAAATCAAAAGTGATTTTGTATGAGTCACGGGTGTAATAAACATTAACCTGAGTAGTTCCGTCTTCCTTGATTTCTTCCTGAACAATTTCCTTTGCAGTGAACCCTGGAATATCTTTTGCCACCGCCTCAGTGAAATATTCCGGCGTTCCAGTTTTGCTATTGTCTGAACTGTGGAGAACATAATTTTTTGGATCATCAGAATTTGCACTGCCAATTTTTTCTGTCATAAATCTGACTTCATAAGCCACTGCCGATTTTTTTGTCCATTGAGCTGTGTAGTTTATATTTTTCGCAGGCATTGTTGATGGAAGATTTGCACGATTAACAAGTTCGCCAGTATCCTCATCTTTTAATCCAACAAGATTCATTCCAGTTTTCTTGAGACTATTCAAAATACTCCAGTCAATCACTGAACCAAATTTTCCATTAAGATTTTTTGGAGCAGTCTCCTGAGGTTTTGTTTTGTCCGATTTCCAAACATCGTAATTCCAAAGTCCATCGTCAGTGGCAACTGTTATGACATAAGGATTTCTGACATAGAAAATATCAATCACCGTTGAACCATTGGAAGCGATTTCTTTTTCGGAATGAGGTTTTGCAGTAAAGCCAGGAACAGTAACAGAAGAGTCCTGGGTTTGTGTTTCATTTTCCGGAACGCCCTGCTTCGTATTTGTTAAATCAGAGCGCACTTCATAATTTTCATCTGTTTCAATACTGTTGTCGGCACACTCAACTTTTTCAAAATGGTGGACAACTTTGTATCCGACAGGCTTTCCTTCTTCCCAAACGGCTGCGTAAGTTTCATCAGCAGCAGGGAAAGCACTTGGCAGAACAGTAGATTCTGAATTGTCAGAAAGTTTGAACTTTGTCAAAGAATAACCTTTCATTCCGGAAGATTCCAACCATTCATCAAATTCTTTTGTGGACGAACCAAATTTCTTTTTAATTGTACGAGGAGTTTTATCTGCTACAACAGAATCATCCGCTTTTTTCTGGGCATAATTCCACATTCCGTCCCCAATATCCACAGTGACGGAAACTTCTTTTCTATTATAGTAGATTTTGACAACGCAGGAATCATCTGCTTCAATGTTCTTCTGTTCAAAAGATTGGGCCGTAAATCCGGCATAAGATTTTGAGGTCGCATTTGTTAAAGTGTCAGGTTCTCCCCGCAGAGTCTCGGTTTCAAAAAGCTCGTAAACAGGTTCACCAGCGTCCAGGTTTGTCTGCACGTAACCGGTGGACGTTTTTTCGTATTCCGCCACAATTTCCTGATAATGCTCCACCACATATTTTGAACCCTTGGTGCAGTTTTTCAAGTCCTCAATCATCATTGAGCAGGACACGAAAGAAAAAATAAAAATGCTTGAAAATAAAATCTTTCTAAAGTTCCTCATAATATTCCTCACTAACAAAACAAGTGAATTTGCCAATAATTACTTTTATTAATAAGAAACTTTTCTTCTATATATATAATATCACCTTAAGAAAAAAAGTCAAACTTTGAACATTTTTTTAAACAAAAATCCAACATATCAGAAGGCTTTTATAAAAACTGGATTTTAAGGCAACTATTTAAGTTTCACGGGGTCAAACATTCGTGAAACTTAACATTTTCCACGAATTCTATCGGCAGATTTTCCAAATTTAGCACCCCAATTTTTAGAAATACTATTATCCACAAGGCTAGAGATTAAAATTAAAATTTTTAGTATACTCCTTACAACAATATCGAAAGATATAAACTTTCCAAATTTATTTTTTATGGGAGTATTCTATAAAATGAAAGCATTGAACGAAATAAAAATCGGATGCATTGGTAGCGGAACCATGGGTGGAGCTTTGATGACTGCCATGGCAAAAAAGATTGATTCAAAAAATATTGTTGTGACCGATGTGGATTTGAGCAAGGCAAAAGGTTTTGCTGATACACATAAAATGACTTTGGCCCAGAGCAACTGCGAAGTTGCAAAATCTGCTGACATAATTTTTCTTGCTGTAAAACCGGCTTATGTAAAATCAGTTTTGGCGGAAATTAAAAATGAAATCAGTTCGGCAAAAATAATTGTTTCAATGGCTGCCGGTGTAAAACTGGAAACACTTCAGGAACCATTCGGAACCGACTCTGTAAAAATTGTTAGAATCATGCCAAATCTTCCTGCCACAGTCGGTGAAGCGATGATTGCCCTTTCTCCAAATGCCAGCGTGGATGAAAATGAAGCTGCATTGGTCAAGGAACTTTTAGGTTCAGCTGGAAAAGCGGAAATTGTTCCAGAAAAATTGATGGACGGTGTAACTGCAGTCAGTGGTTCAGGTCCAGCGTATGGATTTATGTTCATCGAAGCTTTGGCCGATGCTGCGGTCCGTTTTGGAATGCCAAGGGCTCAGGCTTATATTTATGCCGCCCAGACTTTGAAGGGAGCCGCCGCAATGGCATTGGAAGATGGCCGTTCAATCAGCGAGTTGAAGGACGCAGTTTGTTCTCCAGCAGGAACAACTATCGAAGGTGTAATCGCTTTGGAAAGAAACGGATTCCGCAACGCTGTGATTGAAGGCGCAACCGCTGCATTTGAAAAATCAGTGGAATTGGGAAAAAAATAACGACACCTGGACACGAAACGTTCGGGCTATCGCACCCTGGGTTTAATTTCCTTGTTAATCAGGGTATTAAACCCAGCACCACGAATCATACAATGTAGACTATTTTATATTTTCCTATTTCTGAAAATCCGGATTTCTCATAAAGTCCCATCGCTGCATCATTAATCTTATTTACAAAAAGCACACAGTTTTTATTTTCTTCTGAGGATTTATTTATTAGCGACTTCATCATAAAAAGTGCCAATCCATTTTTTCTGAATGATTCAGCAGTGAAAACTCCACCAATTAAATTGCAGGAATCAGATTCACCATTGATTTGTGCCTTGCAGACAATCATTCCATTTTCATCAACGATGACATAAATTTTTCCTTTTTTTAACAATCGGTCCATTGCAAATCGCTCCGCCGGAAGATTGATATCAACTCCATCCGGTAAAACCTCTTCCCGAATATACGCAATCTGCAACGGAAAAAGAAAATCTGAATCGTCCTTTGTTCCCTGTCTAAAATAAAATCCATCTTTTTTTATTTCAACATTTTTCCCACTTTTGTTGGTCATCAAAAAGAAATCTCTAACATCTTTTATCTGTTGCTTTTTTAACGACTGAATAATCTGTAAAACAAAATCAACACTAGATTGCTCGCCTGAAACACAAAACACACTTTTTTCTGAAAAAAATTTTTTAACCGCCTGTTCAACATAAAAATCTTTTTCCAAAAAAAATGGCAAAACTGTTCCACCATCCGAAAAATAAAAAACTCCGCAAATCAAAAAATCATCATTAATTTCTCGAACAACAATTTGCACATTCTCATCTTTCTGATTTAATTTTTCCACAAGCTGAACACAAAACTTTTCATACGGACGAATGAAATCTCTGGTTATTTGAATAAGATTGTTATTTTTGTTGGCCGATGTTATTTTGATTTCTTCCATACTTTCATTATCGGAAAATTTTCTAAAGTTGAACAAGCGAACTCAGTCATTCACAATTTCCTGAATCATACACTCAATCGATTTTTGAATTTTAGGCGGAAGTTTGTCGAAGTGTTCTATC
>JAZUKJ010000113.1:0-2822 GCA_045643225.1 Treponema sp.
TACATGGAAAGGGAAAATTCCTGGCCAAAATCATTTACGAAATCCCCTCCCTCATTTTCAGCCATAGAGAATGCCGGCAAAAGGCTTAATTGAAGTATAATCAAAAGAGAGAAGACTCTACGACAGACCTGCTTGTACATGGATAGACATTCTAGCATGAGAACCCGAAGATTTCAATTAAGACCAAATCCAAGCGCAATCCAGAAAGCGGTACAAAATCCATCCGGCCTGATGGATATCATTGAAAGTGACAGGGCATATTCGCCTGGCGGTGCCAATATTTTTGTGGAAAATTATTGCTTCTGGGGTTATAATCAGGGGTATCCGATTTCTGGCACATGTTCATCAAAACGTCAAACCGGATCTAAGTGATACAAATATTTGCTCTCAGGAGAATATTAATGAAAAAGATTGCATCTATAGTTATTTTGGCAGCCTCTTTGATTATGGGGCTGACAAGCTGTCTATCAACAACATCGGCAGCATCATCGGCATCGGCATCATCATCGTCGGTAAATGTTAGAATGTATGTCAACGCCCCAACCAACAGCAACTTCCTCTATACATTGGCCGCGGAACTTGGATTCAAAACAGCCGACAGCAGTTATGATGGTTCCGTACATCTTTCGTATAGCAACCCGGGAGTTCCTGTGGTAGCGGACATCGCGGTTCCGATTACAAAGTACTACGGTTATTGCGAAGCCATAAAATTGGCCATACAGCAGGATACAGGAAGAAAATGTTCCCTTAGTTTCAACACAAGTTCCGATGGAAACGGATATGAGTTGGATTTCTCGTCTCCATCAGCAGGACTTTCATCTTTGCTGCGCATGGCTGTCTATAACATAAACACAGTATACGCAGTCTACAGATATTAAGCCCCCTATGCAGAAAAAAACGGTCCGGGAATAATCTCTTGGGACCGTTTTTTTTTGGCGGAAAGATTCAACACCTTATCAGAACGACGGCACCCAAAACAATCTGCATCCGTCATTTTTTCGGGCCACCCCAGATTAAGCCCATTGTCTTTGAACGGCACCTGAAAACTTTGGCGGTGACTTATTTCGATTAGAATCTTACACGGCAAAATACCGGCAAGTGATCAGAATAACCGTTCCCATTCCAAATCTGGTACCTTATTGGGATAGAACTCTCCTCATCGCACCACGGTCCATCAGTCAGGGGACCAAAATCCAAAATATCAGCTCCACCGGCAACAAAGAAATTATCAATCCTGCTCCATTCTCCATCGAAATAATAACTTCCAGGATTAATCAGATTTCTCTTTGCATCAAACCACGGGGAACGAACCTCGATTCCATCCGTACAATCATCAGAAGGGAGCCTTCTCAATAAAACCATCCCCCTCTCAGTCCCTTCGCTAAAATCACAAATATCCCTGTTAAAATCACCGCACATAAGAATGGCATTGCCTTTGTTCTTTTCAATCGACACCCTTCTGCTCAGGACGGATTCCTGCCGTAAACGCCAGACATTTGTTTCCATTTCTCCTCCGCTCATACTTTTCCAGTGGTTGACAAAAAGAATCAGTTTTTTCCCTCCCTTCAATACGGCAAGCTGCATTATTGGTCGCATTTTTGGGACAGATGTTTCTCCATGCACATCTACGGAATGAAGCGTCAGTCTTTCCAATGGATACCGCGACAAGATTCCACACCCAATGGAACTTCCCTCATCCTTGGCGAAACATGCATACCGGTAGACTTTGTTTTGATTCCATTCACCTGCAAGAAAGTTTGATATGTCATGCAACACTCCCTCGTTTTCAATCTCTTCCATAACCAAAATATCCGCGTCAAAAATTTTTATGGAAGACTTTAAACGTTCCAGCCTTTCGATATAGGATTTCTCACCCCAGTTTTTGCTTGAAAGAAATTCCCCATACTCCAAACCATTATTGATGGCATCGAAAAAGGTTTGAACATTCCAGTTGACCACCCGGAGTTCCTCAAAGTTTTTTCTTTCACCGGGCACATCATTGTTGTTCATAAAACTTTCTGCACAACCAACCACTGTCGTCATGACAATAATGCATATTCCAAGCAGCAGGCATGCAAAAGCATTAGAATATTTTTTCTTCATAAAACACTCCCAAGAATCAAGCTTATAGAATTTAAACTCCCTATACTACTTTCAGCAACCTGCACCATCCTGTTTCTTTGGAGGAACAAGCTGCGCAACTTAAAACTTCTGGAAATCTAATAATACGTCCTAATATTTATATATTCCATGAAATTCAAAATTGTAAAAAAAAATGCATTTTTTTTTGATTTTCCAACAGAATTTGCGAGTTTTCAAAGCGCAAATGCGAACCCTCTGGCGAGCAAAATAAAACTTATAGAGCAACCGCAGGTTGCGACAGGGTCCGTCCCCTCTGGCAAAAACACATATCCAATCCCCCAAGTTTTATTGCTTTTCGCCATGCGAAAATGCGAACCCTCTGGTGAGCAAAATAAAACTTGCAGAGCAGCCGCAGGTTGCGACAGGGTCTGTCCCCTCTGCCGGCCAACAGTGCCCCAAGTTTTATTGTTTTTCGCCAAGCGAAAATGCGAACCCTTTGGTGAGTAAAATAAAACTTGCAGAGCAGCCGCAGGTTGCGACAGGGTCTGTCCCCTCTGGCAAACACAAATCCAATCCCCCAAGTTTTATTGTTTTTCGCCATGCGAAAATGCGAACCCTTTGGTGAGCAAAATAAAACTTATAGAGTAACCGCAGGTTGCGACAGGGTCTGTCCCCTCTGGCAAACACAAATCCAATCCCCCAAGTTTTATTGTTTTTCGCCATGCGAAAATGCGAACCTT
>JAZUKJ010000114.1:0-62234 GCA_045643225.1 Treponema sp.
TCCTGATTGAAATCCAAACCACCGAAACAAATCGAACCCCGCGGCCTTGCTGATTACCGACACATTGAAAACGCGCGACCGCATTATCATATCATGAGTAAGACTTGCTTTGTTAACACAAACGCTTATCTGATTTGGAACTGACGCTGCCTGGATGGCAGTATTGATTATGCACCCATTGTCCTTTTGATTTTCGCAAGAAGTAAGAACAAACAGACCATAACTCAATTTATACATTACTTTTTTATCCATAAAAATCTCTCCGATAATGAACGACCCCCAACATAAACATCGGGGTATCGTTCGTTCCCATAAAATATCGCAGTCGGATTTCATACCCCTTATACGGCCTAAAGGTCGGGGTATTCAACCCTACGCACGAATAAAATAAAAAGGGCAATGATTTTTTTATACTCATTGCCCTTTTTATTTACGCCTTTCTAAACAGCACATACAAAATATAATCTAAATGCAATTTTTCCAAAACATAGAATATTTTGTTTTTCAAAGCCGTTATGTTTTTCAATTTTATATTTTGAGAGTATTTTTTTCCTCTAATTACTTTCAACACGTTCTTTGCAGCTTTATATGACAACGCTTTTGCAGCTCTACGGTAAATTACCCTATAAACATCAAAGCGTAAATAATCAAGTTGCTGAAGATTTGTATTGAAATTATATTTGTCCAATATGGCAGATATATGATTTAACGAGGTTTCGTATTTTTCAAATATGCATTCATTAAACCCTTTGGACATAGAATCAGCAATGGAAACATAATTATAAATTGGAGTATTCGAAACATAAAGGGAACTGGAATTTAAAACACACAAGTATGTGCAAATGTTATCTTCCATTTGGCTAACATTTACATTCAAATCTGCCATTATTTTTAACAGGAGTTCTTTCTTGTAAATCTTCACCCAACGCATAACCAATAAAGTATAGTAGAAGTTCTTCTCGCTGCAATTAAAAACAAAATTAGGAAATACTATTTTTTCATAATCAGCTTTTTTTATGATTCCTTCTGGATAAAAATTTTTCGAATGATGGATTATGTCACCATCCTCAGATATTAAATCATAGGTATAACAAGAAAAATCTACATCCGTTGATTCCATATTGCTATAAACCATGTTCAGGATATTTTCTTTATAGAAATCATCACTATCACAGAACATTATGTATTTTCCCTCAGCATGTTTAATGCCGTGAATATAAGCACTTACAAGTCCACCATTTACCTTTGATAAGACTTTTATTCTGGAATCTCCTATTTCCAAGGAAACTTTTTCTGTATTATCAGTACTTCCATCATTTACGATAAGCACTTCAAAATCCTCAAAATCCTGATTCAAAATAGATTGAACAGTCTTTACGATACTTTTTTCTGCATTATAAGCTGGAATGATAATAGAAATCTCAGGCATGTTTATTATCCTTGCATAGGGTTTGTTCATTAACTGAATTTATTATATAATACCCGCTATGAAAGTTGCAATCGTACATTACTGGCTAGTCACAATGCGTGGCGGTGAAAAAGTTGTAGAAGCTCTGTGTGACCTTTTTCCTGATGCAGACATTTATACAAATGTTTACGACCCAGAAAAAATTTCAGAGAAGATAAAAGCCCATAATATTTACACTACAAAAATCAACAAATGGCCAATGGCAAAAAAGTTATACCAAAAGTATATGCCTTTTATGCCAAACGCACTAATGGATTTAGATTTGACCGGATACGATTTAATTATATCCAGCGAATCAGGACCTGCAAAAGGTGTTGTAGCAAATCCTGATGCATTCCACATCTGCTACTGCCACACCCCAATGCGATATCTTTGGGACATGTACCATGAATATTTCAGAAAATCAAATCCGATTGTTAAATTCTTTATGAAAAAAATGATTCCGGGATTACGCCAATGGGATGTTATGTCATCAAATTTGGTGGACCACTTTATTGCGAATTCCCATTTCGTTGCAAAAAGGATACAGCGATACTACAATCGGGAAGCTTCGGTAGTTTTTCCTCCATGTGATATAGAAAAATTTTCAGGCATAGAAAGGAACCCACAAGATTTTTATCTTTTCTTTGGCCAGTTAGTAGGATATAAACGGGCAGACCTGGCAATAGAGGCATGCATAAAGTCAAATAGAAAACTTGTCGTAATTGGCGACGGAAAATCAAAGGAAGCTGAAAAATATAAAAAGACAGGTCTTATAACTTTCACAGGAAGAATACCTGACGAGGAAATTGCAAAATATTTGTCCGAAGCAAAGGCACTGATTTTCCCAGGAATTGAGGATTTCGGAATTATCCCTGTTGAAGCAAACGCCGCCGGATGTCCTGTGCTGGCATTCAGAAAAGGTGGTGCATTGGATTCCATAAAGGAAAACAAAACTGGACTCTTCTTTGATGAACAAACTCCAGAATCAATAATCGAATGCATGGACAGATTCGAATCAATCGAATCAACGCTAAAAACAAGAAGCGTCTACAGTCGCCACGTAAAGCAATTTTCAAAATCAGAATTCCTGAAACAGATACAAGCAATCGTAGACGAAAAAAAACGGATCTAATTTTACATGCAGCAGTTTTTATACAAAAAAAGCTGCTGCATTGATTTCAACAAGCACGAATAAAAATTCAGCTGTCAATCAATGCAGCGATACCATCGACTAGCCTATCCTTTATTTTACAGAAAACTCAAACCCTGAAGAATTCCAGTTGTTTGGTTCGTAGGTCCGCCAGAAGAAAGTCTCTTCAGAGTAATCAGGTGTAATATAAAAAACAATGGACCAAATAGACGACTTGCCCTGATGAACCTCTCCAAGTAAATTTTTGGTATCCCTAAAAGTAAATTCAGTTTTACTATCCAGTGCCTCTTTTATGGTATTATAACGGTCAACAGAATTTCCATAATCGCTAATATCTACATTATCAGCTATTTTGTATAGAGGATGATTTGTTACACATTTTGCATTCCACGAAATACGCATTCCACGTTTTTTGGAGTCATCATTAACGTTATCCCATTCCACTACCGCAGATTTTCCTGTTGCATCAGCAATAAAAAGATGATGAGCAGTGTTAATATCCGAATGAATATCATATTGCCGCAATAAGGCTATGGCATTATCCACAGTATCAGCCTTGTTAAGCATCATACGAACAGCTGTGGTTGTAGTTAAATTAGTCTTGCCAGTATTATCATCTACACAATTATAACCAGAACGATATTCCTGATTTAAAACTCCTATTACCAATCCTTTTTCATTTATCCCGTCAAGAGGAACCATAACCGCTATTCGAGCCTTGACTGATTTTTTCGTTTCCTCGTCCATTCCATCAGGATAAGTAATTTTTACAAAGTCAGAATTAAATGTGGAAATAGATGCATAGTCACCGTTGGTAGGTCTGTTGCGAACAATCATTGCATTAGAGACACCCAATGACCAGTCAAAATTACGTCCAACATAATACCCACCTCTGTCAGCCTTTACAATAAAAGCAGAACAATTAGCCGCCGTATTATAAGATTTTACATCCACCCCAGGATACTCTTGACCAAGAGCCGACGTAATCAAAGTTCCAAGTTCATAAGATGATGAAACACCTTTTGCAAGCAACTCATTCAATCCATCGTCCACAGTTACTTCTGCAAAAATCAAATCATCAGGTAAATTTTTCGCAGTTTTTGTTTTATGATTCTGAGAAACAAAATCCGGATTGCAAGCAAATAAAGTAAAAAGCAAACAAGTCAAAATCGTACCGACAAAAATTCTTTTCATTTATTCCTCCATAAGATTAAATTATACGGCATCCTTAAAAAATTCCGAATTGATTATTCATTCCCAACATTAGCCGGCTCTAACAAATCTATAAAATCATCTACCCCTTTGAGTTTATACAGCCTCACCAGTTTATATTTCCAGACATCATATTCCTTGTATGCATCTACATAAACTGTTGAGACTCCGTTTACACCCTTTATCTTAAAGGAAATATCTGCACTTCCTACTCCACCACTTTTTGTGCTCATGGAGCCAGAGATTACCCCGGTTCGGGAATAATTTTCGCCCAGGTATTTTTTTGCATCAGCATTATTTTCAATCAATTCCAAAGAATGCTTGTACGGTTCCGATTTTTCAAAAGCTGTTTCTATTCCGAAGAACAAACCGACCACAAAAACTATGATGCCACCAAAAAGTGCAATCCATTTTATATACGATTTCTTTTTACCCTTTCCCTCGCCATCCAGATTCTTTTCAGCTATTTCATTTGTAGAAGCTGGCTCCCTACCGTATTTGTTAAAAAGGAAAATGCAGGAATACACATCCCCAAGAATCAATGGAACACTTGAAAATTCATTCAGTTTCTCTTTTGGCAGCATCAGGGAAACAAATATATCATAAATGACATTACAAAAAGTTCCAATCAATCCTCCGATGAAGAAAAAATAGCAAAAGAATCTAAACACCTTTTTACTGCAAAAGGGATTCAAATGCTGAAATCCTAAAACAAGAAAACTCGCTCCCCAACCAACAAAGAACAACACCATACTTATTCCCAAAGAAGCAAGACTTTTTCCCATGCCAATATTTTTTTGGACGCAAATTATAAAATGTATTAAACAAGTACACAGTGCAAAAATAAATATATATTTTTTCTTTCTGCTAACCCAATCCATAAGATTTTCCATAAGTCCGACCAAATCCTCCAATATAGTATGGATATCATTATCTTAAAACAGGCATAATTTGTCTATCTTGATTTTCGGTTCGCTCAATAGTAGAATGTAGGCATCATATATAAATGACTGCTTTCAAATTTAACGACAGCCGGAAATATATTTGGAGATACCATGAAAAAGATACGACTTGTTACCGTAGCCGGATTAATCATCCCTTTCACTTTAATGCTTAGCTCCTGCTCAAACAGAACTGTTAGCCGAACATCCAAAATGCACGTAATCTTTGCGGGAACAGAAGCCGCCACAACCGGTCAGAGTCGCATGATGCAGGCAGCCGCAGACAAACTGAATGCGTCAGGCCATTTTAATGCTACAGTCATGGTGGCAGGCTCATTGTCAGGCGATACCGATGCTCTTATGAACCAGGCCAAACTCGGTTATAACCTTGTTGTTCCAAGTGACCCTGGACGTGTTGCAAGTGCATTCAACATTCCGGACCTAAATATCCTCATGGCACCGTACATCCTTACGGACCCGGCACTGCTTGAAAAACTCCCTGACACACAACTCTTCCATGAATGGCAGGCAGCCCTTGAAAAGCAGGGAATTGTCTATATCACAAACATGTACAACGGATTCAGAAGTTTCTATACAGCGGAACCTGTAAAAACCGTTTCAGACCTTGCAAATATGCGCATCCGCGGATTTGGTAACGCCATAGGAAAAAATCTTGCAAAATACCTTGGGTTTGAAAACATTGGCATTTCCTGGGGAGAAGTTTATCCAGAGCTTCACCAAAAGACACTGGATGGCTGCGAAGTACAGGTTGCAACTGCCGACGGTTCACATCTTTACGAAGTCACAAAATACCTTGCAATGACAAAACATTATATGCTTCAGTCAGCATTTATCTGTTCCGCCAATTTCTACAATAGCCTTTCTGATTATGAACGTGAACTGTTTGTAAAGGTCATGCGCGAATGTGCTGTTGAATATGGAAAACTTATTGAAGAAGAAGAAGATGGCTATTACGACAACATGAAGAAAAATGGAGTGACCATCACAGACGTAAACATAGATGAATTCAAAAATGCCATTGAACCTATCTACACAACAAATGCATTAGGATTCACACCTGGTCTAAAAGACAGGCTCTTCAAAGAGTTGGGGCAGTAATTAAAAGTCTTCACCTCTAGGTAAAAAAAAACGGTTTGCCAAATGCAAACCGTTTTTTATTGCCCAATCATTTGTAACAAGGACCTTCATATTAAAAAGCAAGGGCATCTCCAGGAATTACGATTTCCAGAGATGCCCCGTAAATTGAAATTAATTTTGTAAATTAAATCTTGAACTGGTCTATCTGCTCACCAATTATATTGATTGAATCGCCAAGCCGCTTTGACAATCCAGAAAGATTTCCACCGTTTTCTTCAATATCGGTTGCGCTTAACTCCATTTCTTCCACACCATGCTTCATGCTTTCGGTGGAATCCTGCAAGCGGCTTACCTCATCCAAAATAAGCTGGTTTCCCTTTGCCATTTCGGAAGAAGCAACCCCAACTTCAGAAGAACAATTATTTACAGCCCTAAGAACTGTCTTCAATCTTTCGGAAGCATTGGTCTGTTCGTTCATGGCCTCTGTAATACGGTTTATTATCATATCGGTGCTGTCGATTGTAGTGGAAACTTCATCAAAAGCACTTTCCGCCGCGTTGGAGGCACTTACGATTGCAGCAATACTTTCAGTAATCTTCATCAACTGATTTCCGATTGTCTTTGACTGTTCGCTTGATGTTTCTGAAAGCTTACGGATTTCATCAGCAACAACACTGAATCCTTTTCCTGCTTCACCCGCATGGGCCGATTCGATAGCCGCATTCATTGCAAGAAGATTTGTTTGTTCCGCGATACTTGAAATTACACTATTTGCTTCCTGCAGCGCAATTGAATCCTCTTCAATAATCTTGATACGGTCGTTAACATCCTTCTGCTTCTGTACACCGTTTTTGGCTTTGTCACGCAAATCATTAAAGGACTCAACCATTCCGGAAACTGAATTTCCAACAGAATTAATGTTTTCGACCAGGCTTTCTACAGATTCTGATGCATTTGCTACACTATCAGTCTGTTCAACAATCATTTTATCAAGAGACTGGATGCTTGAAGCTATTTCGTTTACAGCATTAACTGTACTTTCGACACCCTTTATCTGAACATCAATATCGTTCTGAACAATCTGGATATTGCTGATAATCTTTGATATTGAAGCTCCTGTCTCATTGGTTGATTTTGAAATGTCCTCACCTGCAACAGAAAGATCCTTTTTTGAATCCTTTATGGAAGCAACGATGGTCTGCATCTTTTCTGTAAACGCATTTACCCCCTTTACAAGAGTTGCTATTTCATCGTTGGCGTTTCCTGTTATAGAAATACGTTTGGTCAAATCAGCATTTCCAGTGGCAATATCATTAATAGCGGAATTTACACGCTTCAATGGATTGAGTGTCGCTGAAATAACCATAACCAGAATAATTATGGAAATGACAAGAGTTATGACCAATGTGATAATCATCAACCTTACCATCTTATCCAGACCTGAGAAAAACTCTGAGAAAGGAATGGTTGTATATACACCCCACTGGACAGAAGTTACAGGAGAGTAAACCCCAATCATGTTTTTACCGGTTCTGGCATCTCTAAAATATCCAATTCCAGAATAACCGGCACAGGCATTCATAATTGATTTCTTTTCCTCAGCAGAAACGGTATCAAAAATATTTTCCGAGTGCACAACCCTATTCTGGTCGACAGAACCTATGACTGTCATGTTAGAGCCGTCATACAAAACAGGCGCACTATTTTTACCAATCGTTTTTCGAGCAATGATATCCGACAGGAAAGATCCATCGTAGATTGAATAAACGACACCGCTTATTTTTCCACCGCTTCGTATAGGATACGCATAGGCCATTACATATTTATTGTAAGTATCATCCTTGTATGGATTAACAATGTAATAGGTTCCATCCTTTGCATTCTTAAAATAGGGTTTCTGACTTAAATCCAAAAGATTTCCGCTTTTATTGACGGACATTCCAGATGCATCGACATATCCTACCTCAAGGCGTGTCTTATCCTGGTCCATTATGGCAGAAGTAATCTTTTGTTTCTGTTCAAGACTGACGCCAGGATTCTTTATGTCCGGCAAGCTGGCAACCATTTTCAAAAGATTCAGTTCCGCAAAAACTGTATCATTTATTTCCTCGGAGACCTTTTCGGATGCAGTCAGAATCTGAGACTCTACAACTTCACTTAATTCTCCACGAGAGAAATTGGATGCCAAGATAATCAACAAGCTAGAAGATAAAATAAATACCAAGCAAACAATAATACTAAGTCTAATTTTTATACTATGCATAAAAACCTCTTTAACTTTCCTATTATACACCCGTTTTTAAAACAATGTAACCATATCTTAAATAAAACTAAAATTTCTGTTAAAATCAGAGATGCCCTTAATTTTTAGCAATTTTCTTGCTCTTATATTCTTCAATCACTTTCTGATAGAATTTGATGTGCTGCTCAACCTGCTTTTCCAAGGCAAATCTCTTGCTGATTTCAATTGCATTTATGCCCATCCGCTGGCGAAGCGCATCATCATCCAGAAGCTTAAGAATATATGATTCCAATTCTTCATCCGTGTCAGCCAAAAAACCGTCCTCACCATGGAAAACGGTATCCGTAAAGCTGGTGTCCTTCCTGCAGACAATCGGTTTTCCCATTGTAAGGGCTTCCAAAACAGTCATGGAATGCATTTCCGAAAGGGAGGCGGTAACAAAAATGTCGCAAATCGAATAATACAGGGATATCTCAGGCCAGGAAACAAAACCTGTAAATATAATCCTATCCTCCATCTTATCCCTTACGACCCATTTTCTTAGACCATCCTCACGCAATCCGGTTCCTACAAAGACAACCTTTACATCGTCTCTTTTTCCAACCACATTACAAAGACTGGCATACAATTCATCGACTCTTTTTTCTTCTACAACTCTTCCTGCGTAAAGAATAATTTTTTCGCCAGGCTTTACCTTCAATTTTTCAAGGATTGCATTTTTTTGCTCCTGAGAAAAACTTACCCCCTTAAACTTGGATTCGTCTATAGCATTCGGAATTATTTCGCATGGTTTATCCGGCAGGATATAAGGCAGTTTATAATAATCGTAGGCCTTCTTTGAAACATTTATGAGCGCATTAAAATGCTTGAAAAATCCCTTCACCCAGTTGCGGACCATCTTTACCGGTATAATTTTTCCGCCTACAAAATAATATTTATAATAATCCTCCCACATGGTATGGGTTGTCGCAACACATGGAATCCCCATATATTTTGCAACCTTATACGCGGAGCAACCCATTGGAAATTCCGTATGGGCATGGGTAATTTCAATATTATTTTCCTTTAGGATTTTTGCTATTTTTCTTGTATTCGGGAATCCGATAAAAACTCCGTCCCACTTTGGTAGCGGAGAAGCTATAGTAGGTACCCGGTAGACATCCTTTTCTTTTTCGGCTCTATCTTTTTTCTTTCTTGATTCGATTGTAATGATAATTACATGATGCCCCATTTTTTCCATTTCAGTCTTTAACTGGGAAATAACAGTTATAACCCCTGTAACCGTTGGATAATATCCATCAACAAAAAAAGCAATATTCATATAAAACACCTCCCACAGGCAGATAACAGCACAATTTTGCACCATCAATTCCATATGCAAAAATGATTCGAAGCTGTCATCCCAAGGAATAAACGCGTAAAATATAACACAAATTAAATATCTTTGAAAGAATTTTGAGAATTTGGCAAGACCTCCCCAAAACAGCAATTTTAGAGGTTCCCCAAATTATCTCAAATTGAATTTATTTTTTTTTTGTGGTCTAATATTCGAATGTTTAACAATATAAGAAAATTTTTTTCAACAACCGCTATATTATTTCTAACCTTCCTTGTTCCGGCAACAATTTTTTCAGCTTCACCACGAAATGCGAAGGAATTGATTCCTGCAGGAAGCTGGGTTTATGACTCGCTTTCGCTTTTGGCAACAGAAAACGGAACAGTTGATTTTTCAGACGACGCACCTCTTTCGGTATCACAAATCCGGATTTATCTTAAAAGCTATGACTATGATTCATTAAGCGAAAATGCAAAAAGCCATTACGACAAAATCATAGCCTACTTTGACGAAGAAAACATTTCCTTCTATGCCGGACTTTTTTCACTTGGGCTTGAACCAAAAATAAATCTTGAAGGCTATTTCAAAGGAAATGAAAAACTTGACTGGACATACGACAGATTTTCACGTCAGGAATTCTTGACCATTCCCGCCACCTTTGATATTGGCGACTACCTGACCATGCAGACCGATTTAGCTTTTGCCCAGAACAAAGGCTGGATGGCCCACAATGATAATTATGTCAACATACCGTTGGCAGCCGGTGCAGTTGATGTACACTTTCCCTCCAGTGGATACATATCTACCGGCATTGATTTGCCAAAAGACTGCCAGGTGAATTTCAGGCTTGGACTTGGACAGCAAAGCGTAGGTAGAACCCTAATGGGCAGCATAATCCTCAGCGATTATCTTACAGGAACTTCCTGGGCAAATCTGGAATTCTTTTCACCAAATTTCAAATACAATCTGAACATAACAGAATTTAATGTGAACAAATATCTGTACTCCCACAGACTGGACGTACGGTTCTTTGATAAGTTTCATTTCAGCGCAATGGAGGGCATCCTTGTAAATGCACCTATTGAGCTAAAATATTTTAATCCGTGGACAATCTATCATGGAATGGCCCCTTGGCTGGATTACTCAGGTGAAGCTTATTACGAAGGTTATACCTGTGCCTACATGTGTTTCAAGGCAGCCTACACACCTATAAAAAATCTTAGAATCTACGGTCTTTATGCCCAGGACCAGTTTCAAACTCAGTACGAAAGAGACAACTGGCCAGACGATACAACACCAAATGGAATAGGATTTCAAGTTGGCATAGAAGGCTTCATTCCATTCAAGGACGGAAACTTCCATCTTTGGGCGGAAGGATATTACGCTGATCCATATCTCTACATAAAGGAGGATCCTAACTGGTCAATGGTAAGGACCTACCGTGAAAACATTGGGGACATGGCAACCTTCTTTGACTGGATAGGTACTCCTTTTGGACCGGACACCATCGCTGCACAGTTGAATGTAGAATACGAGGTAGCAAAAAAATGGAATGTTGGTTTGAGCTATCTTTTCAAAGCTGCAGGAGAATATTCCGGTTCCAAAATATTTACGCCAGAACTTAGCTGGGGAGGTCATGACACTTCAACCAACGGTGCTGCATGGGTCTATCCAACCCCTGACACCCAGGGATATGATGAAGCAAAGCGCCGTCAAGGGCTCATAAGTCCAAGCGGCACACCGGAATATATGAATCGCATATCCCTTAGCGGAAGTTATAATTTTAATGATTTCCTTAATCTAAGTTTGCAGGGAGCCTTCGTATTTTCATTCAATCATGGAAACAAGCTGGACAATTTCCAGTGCGGCCCAGAGATTGCTGCAAGTTTACACTTTGATTTTACAAAACTATATAGGAGATTAGTTGATGATAAATTCGGAAAAAAGGACAAGCAAAATGAAGAAGAATAATCTGTTCAAGAAATTCTGTATTCTGACATTATTAAGCTGCATGACAGTTGGCGTTTTTGCTCAAATGGCAGCCGACCCAGCCCATTCGTTTTATAAAGACGTACAAAACTGGGAAAGGCTTGGCGTTGTATCAAATCTTCCACCAATTAGACCATATCCTGTCAGAATAATTAGAAACCTCCTGCAAACTGTAATTGAAAATGGAACAGAAACACAGGCCGCCAAAGCTCAGGAATATTACGAGGAACTTACAGGCCGTCCCTTCCATGCGCAGCTAGAATTAGGCGTAAACTACAGAAACCAGGGCGGAGAGGACTCTTTCTCCTGCGTAATGTTTCCACAGGCAAACGGTGATGCACTGCTTCTAAATGACCTGATTGGAATCAGCTACAAACTTGGTTTTGCCGGATATATCACAAACGATGTAAAGGACTATATCAGCCAATATCTTCCAGCTGGAACAGCTTTGCAGCACGACACATTGCAGGATCCTGGAATGATTGGTCCATTCAGTTTCTATCTTGACACCGACGATACCCTAAGCTTTGGAAATGACAACTATTACTGTCAGATTGGACTAAACCGCCTTGGATACGGTAGATTCCTGAACGAAGGCCTTTCGCTGAATGATTCCGCCTATCATAGCGCAAATATAATATTTACAGTCCTCCACGACCGTTGGAACTATACTCAGCTTTACAGCGCAATTGGTGCAAGCAAACTCTATGACGGTTCCGGACTGCTTAGTAACAAATACATGGCATTCCATCAATTCGAATTCAAGTTTACTCCAAAGATTTCCCTCACCTATTATGAAAACATGGTTTATGGAAAGAGATTCGATTTTTCATATCTTATTCCAGCCCCATACATGGCCATCCAGGGACTTGGCGGTTGTAACGACAATCTCCAGATGGGACTTATGTTCAACTTTGAACCATTCAACGGATTCCTTTGGTCAACAGACGTCTTTGTTGATGACGTAAATTTCAATGACCTTATTAAGTTTAATTTCAACACAAAACTACGTATCGCTGCAGAGACAGGCGTTATCTATACTCCAGTCAATTCAATATTCTCTAACCTCGCCCTCAGATATACCCTCGTCACTCCATATACATATACCCACTGGGACTACTCTGATGACGCAAACCGTACCATGGATAAAAATACTTTCAACTATCAGAACTATGCGAACAATGGTCTGCCAATCGGTAGCACTCTGCCACCAAACTCTGACCAGATTAAATTCAGTTTTGACATGAATCCAATCAAAGCCTTGAATCTATCCTTTAACTTTGCCTTCTCCAGACACGGAAACAGTGCAGAAACTTTACCAACCGATGAAGCACTTTTCTATCTCATGGCTCCTGAAGGAGTTTACGCAACCAATGGAAGCATAAACCACCATGTAATGATTGACCGCAATCCAGACGACGGATATCTTGAATCTGCAAAATATTCGCTGAATTTCCTGAACCAGCAGCACATTATGTATACATTCCAGGGAGGATTCGATGCAGAATATACAATCGGAAAGTGGAAGTTCGGTCAATTTATAGCAAAGGCCGGCTACACAGCGGAATACATAATCAACAAGGGTGTTGATGCAAACATGTTCCCTGGCGGAAAAGTAACTGCAAGTGGCGGAACATACACCTATAATGGTACGACCTATGGTTCAGCCGATGAGGTTGTTCAGGCCGCAAAGATTGACTGGGCAAATTCACTGAAAAACACTTTCAACAACTACCTCTATCTGGGACTCCAGTGGAGATGGTAAATTCCATAGACTAAAATTAAACCGGATTTCATTAATTTGGATTCCGGTTTTTTTTATCTTTGCTTTGCACTCCATAAGATTCGGGAGTATAATATCCGTATGCGCATTTCACTTACATTTGATGACGGACCAAACACTTCTACGACGGTTCATGTTTTGGAATTGCTGGAAAAATATAAAATTCCTGCAAGTTTCTTTTTGATTGGGGAAAATATAAACGAAGAAAGTACAAAAAGTGTACGCAGGGCAGTTGATGATGGATGCACCATTGAATGTCATTCCTGGACCCACCCACATTTCACAGATCTAACTGCTGCACAAATGATTGAAGAAGTAGAACGGACCAATGAAGCAATTGAAAAATGTTCTGGGGACGCACCTGTATTTTTCAGGCCACCCTACATTTCCTTGAATCAGCTGATGTACGACACCATAAAAATGCCTTTCATTTGCGGACGAGGAGTTCAGGATTGGGAAGATTCTGTTTCAGCGGAACAAAGAGCAAAAGATATAATCGACAATGTTCATGATGGCCAGATAATTCTTCTTCATGACATGACCGGAAATGAAAAAACTGTAAAAGCTCTTGAAACGGTTATACCAGCGCTAAATGAAATGGGAGCTGAATATTACACAATTCGGGATTTATTTAAAGTATGTAACGTAAATCCTAATGTTCCAAACAAAATCTGGACAGACTTATTTGAATAATTCTACTTTTTATGGGAGTGTAAGATAAATGGAAAACTGTATTTTCTGTAAAATTATCGCAGGTGAAATTCCTGGAATGAAAATCTATGAAGATGATTACACATACGCATTTCTGGATATTGCAAAAGATGTTGATGGTCATACTCTTGTTATTCCAAAAAAACATTTTGAAAGCTTGCTAGAATGTGATACGGAAGCACTTACACATGTTATGGATTCTGTAAAAAAAATAAGTACCCACTATATAAACAATTGTGGTTACGAAGGCGTCAATCTATTTAACTGTACAAAAGAATGTGCAGGACAGAGCGTGTTCCATTTTCACATGCACATCATTCCGCGTAAATCCAATGACGGAATAAAAGGAGTTCCATCCTTTGACGGAGCTAAAAAAACTTTGGAAGAAACCCTGGAAAAACTAAAGATGAATTAATTCATCGGATTAAAAAAAATAATAAAGAGAGAATACAACGGAAGTATGTCCCTGAAGAAATCAAAAAGACGGAAAAGGTAAGCAGAACTCCCGGGTTTTCTCTCTTTATTTTTTTAAGAACTTTTATGATATTTTTTTGTAATGCTGATAATGTATCCCGATATGTCCTATCCCTAAGATTATCGCAGCAATAATCATGGCCAGATTTTTTCCAAAAATTCCAAGTATAAGGAATGTGATAACCGGAAGGGTTGCTCCAGCTAACGGAATACCTAAAATATCTGCATAAAAATCTTTCATGGTATGGTTGCTTTTAAAATAACGTATCCAATAAATTTCATAGAGAACCATCAACACAAAGGCCAATACCAAATATAAATTACTTAACGGAAAAATTATAAAACCATCAATTTTTTTTACAAACGGATTAAAATCTGTAAAAATTACAGCAACAAAAGTAACGGCGACCTCACCAATTTTTTCAATCACCTGAAGAAATTTATTTTCCTGTTTCGCATATGCCATATAATTTTCCGGTAAATTTCTTGAAAAAATAATGTTCGGTATAAACATCATCAAAAGAAAAATCATTCCCATATATCCAAATCCAAAACTGAACGGCCGTTTTTTTGCAATCAAATTTACAATATAGTTGCTTTCAATTATATCCCCAAGAATCTGCTTTAGCTGTCCGGCCATTAGTTTCGAATTTCTGGGATCAACATGATAGCTGCCATATATTCCAAAAATTTCTTTTTGACCGACCCGATTAAAAGCATCAACGAAGTTTTCTATCATCTTTTTTTCACGATATGGATCCGTTGCAGATTTTCCACTGAATTCTGCTCCCTGGTAGACACACTCTTTCGCAAGAGAATATTGTTCCGTATCAGCTAAACCCATTTCCTCCAGATATGTGAGATATCTTTTCCCTGTGGTTTTATACTGATGCCCTACATCCGTTCCATAAAAAATCGTCTCCGGACAAACAGATTTTATTTTGCTAAAAAATTCCTTATAAGCAGGCACATAAGAATTTGTCCCTTTCCAATCCTGATAAAGTTCCTCCAGAATAGCATCGTCAGTTTCACGCATCCAAAGGTTTAAATATTCGGCACTGTAATAAGGCAGTTCCACAAACAATATCCTATTTCCTTTTTCATAATAATTTTTCCAAGTCTCAAACTCAATATCGTAAAATTCTTTTTTACCATGCGTTTCACCATAAAGATGTATCACAGGAGGATTTTTGGATTTATAATCTCTAGGAAAATCACTACCAGTTAATACGGTTATAAGCGCGAACAATCCAAACAAAACACAAAATGCTATTACCGTTTTTTTATAACTTTTTTTCAAAATACTGTCCTCCCAATATTTCATCATGCCGCCTCTATTTCCAGACCATTCTATTTTAATTCTAATAATAAATTCAAGCAAACAAAACTCTTTTACCTATTCACAGTCCTGTCCCCTAATATGTTAGTTGCCGATTGTACCGCTTTTTACGAAAGTACAGACAACTGACTTCAGGTCTCGCAGAAACCCGAAATATACCCTGGTAATATTCTATCGCGTTATTTTATGCTATAATCAGTTGTTATGGAAAACACAAACAATATACCCCGCTGGAATTTGGATTCACTTTTTCCAAACCTTGCTTCAGAAAAATACAAAAACACTTTAGACGATTATAAAACCGCCATCAAAACAATGGATTCTATTCTAACAGAACCGGACACATTCTCATCGAAAGAAGATTTCATTCCCTGGCTGGCAAAATACTTGGAACATCAGAATTCTTTAATGGCTTTGGCAAAAACCTTGTCTGCATACGCTTACATAATTTATTCCACTGATACAACAAATGCAGAAACCCTAAACAATCTGTCTGAAATAAATAAAATGGGCATAGAAGTTGAACAGCTTATATTAAAATTTTCAGATATCCTGCTGCACCATCAGAATCAGCTTGAGACTTTCTTCAGCAACTATCCTCAGTATCAGGAATACAAATATCTCCTTGAGGAAACTTTGGAAAATACAAAACATCAAATGTCCGCGGCCGAGGAAAAACTGGCAGCAGATTTAGACAGAACCGGTGGCAACGCATGGGGAATGTTGCAGGAACAGATTATTTCAAACTTGAAAGACTCATCAGGCAAGACCTTTAATGAATTAAGAAACGATGCCTATGACGCAAATCCAACTTTACGACAAGAATCCTGGACAAAAGAAAAATCACTGTTAGCCCAAAATGAAATTTCAATTGCAGCCGCCCTGAATAATTTAAAAGGTCAGACCGTTACGCTAAATAAAAGACGAAACTACAAAAATGCTTTGGACAAGGCGCTTGCATTAAGTCGTCTTGAAAAAAAATCTTTGTCTGCGTTGATAGAAGCAATTGAAGATTCGCTTCCTATGTGGAGAAATTATTTCAAGGCAAAAGCAGCTCTTCTTCGAAAATGCAATTCAACAGCCAGTAAAACTGCAGGCACCCCTGAACATAAAGGCATTGCTTTTTACGACCTGTTTGCGCCTCTATCAAACCAGGGCCAAACCTCTCCGGATTCTATGCTTGAAAAAAAATGGTCCTTTGATGAAGCAAAAAACTATGTTCTTAGCGAGTACCTTACATTCAGCAAGGACATGCATGATTTTGCAAAAACAGCTTTTGAAAACCAATGGATAGACGCTGAAATTCGCCCCGGAAAAGTTGGCGGTGCTTACGATGAAGATTTTCCCCTTGGACATCAGAGCCGCATTCTTTCAAATTTTACAGGCGCATTCAGTGACATAATTACACTCGCCCATGAACTGGGACACGCATATCACTTTTCCTGCATGAAAGAAAAACCTGCAGTCTTTTTTGATTATCCAATGACACTGGCAGAAACCGCCAGCACTTTTGCAGAGACAATAGTAAAGCAGGATATGATAAATCAATGCAACGGTTTTGAAAAAATAAAGATAATAGATTTGGATTTGCAGGACACAAGCCAGGTTCTTGTGGATATTCTCTGCCGATTCTATTTCGAGCAATCCGTTTTTGAACAAAGGGAAACAACCGAACTTAATGCAGATGACTTCTGTAGACTAATGAAGGAAGCTCAGGAAAAAAGCTACGGTGACGGATTGAATGACGAAACCGATTCCAACGGAAATTACACGGAACGGCATGAATACATGTGGGCCGTAAAATCACATTACTATATCTCTGATCTGGATTTTTATAATTTCCCATACGCCTTTGGGCAACTATTTGCAGCCGGTCTATATCAAAATGCATTGTCAGTTGGTCCAAAATTCGCGGAAACCTATAAACAACTGTTATCACAAACCGGTTGCATGTCCTGTGAAGAATTATGCAAAAAGGCTGGTTTTGATATTACGGACAAAAACTTCTGGAAATCCGGAATTGAAATGTATGCAAAAGAAGTAAAAGTTTTTGTAGACACAATCAATGACCTGTGCAAGAAATGATTCTATGGACACAAAAGAAGAAAATATCGCCAAACCATTCTGGGAAACAAAATCCCTGAAGGACATGACGGAAACTGAATGGGAATCTTTATGTGACGGTTGCGGCCTTTGCTGCTATGAAAAATTAATTGAAGGGCACGGAAAAAAAACAAAAATCTATTTCACCCGTATTGCCTGCAATCTGTTGAACCTCAAAACAGGAAAGTGCAATAATTATTGTAATAGATTTGAAATTGTTCCAGAATGTAATAAATTAACCACAAGGAATCTTGCAGAATTCGACTGGCTTCCGGAGACCTGCGCCTATAGATTATTAAAAAACGGAAAGCCTTTACCATCATGGCATCCTTTGATTTCAGGAAATCAGGATTCGGTAAAAGCGGCTGGGATACAAATAAAAAATGGTATACATGCAATTGATGCAAAAAATTGGGACGACTATATTATAGACGAACCAAAATAGAGGAGACATATGAAATTTATTCCGATCATAGAAAATGTAGTTGATGAAAATCAGTTAAAGGCTGAATACAAACAGTCTCAATCCGTGAATCACATAAAGCTGGGAGAAACTGTTCTGTTTTGTAAAAAGGGACTAGAAAAATATTATATTCCGATTGCAAATATCTATAGGGCATTCAGACGTGTAAAATGTATTCCCGTACGAATCAACAAAGGAACTGGAAAAATCCAATTGGAAAATATTGTTCTATGTTCAAACAAAGCTGAACTGATGGAAGTTGATTTGCCAAATGAAGAAAGCGTAAACATTGTCCTGAATTATCTGCAGGAAAAAAACTCTAAAATAAAAATTGGAGTAAAAAAATAGCACCGCATAAAATTAATGCCACTGGAGTCGCATCCCTATTAAGATTCCTTTGACTCAGCAGTGGCATTCTAATTTGATAAAATGTATGAACCCCGGCGGCAAGGGTGGGCCATTTATTGCTCAAAAAATTTTACACAGTTTCTTCCACATTTTTTTGCCAGATATAAAGCCTTATCGGCGGAACTGACGACTCTTTTGTAATCAATTCCATCATAACAGGATATTCCGACCGAAATCGTTATAGGGCATACATCAGTCTGCATTTTGGAAACAGAAAGCCTTAATCGCTCGGCAATGTTTATACCTTCGCTAATCGGACAGTCCCTTAAAACAATCAAAAACTCTTCGCCACCCCAACGAATAAAATCATTTTCCCAATTGATATTGTCTTTTATACAGGAACAAAGCTTTTGCAAAATGGAATCGCCGGCCATATGCCCATACGTATCGTTGACATTTTTGAAAAAATCAATGTCAAACATGATGACACAAATCTTATTTCCCAGCTCCGGCAAAAATTTTGTATGAGTTTCAGAATCTATCAATTCGTTAATGCGATTTCGATTGTAAGTTTGCGTCAAAAAATCATGCTTAGAAATAAATTCCAAATTCAGAGCAGTTTTATAATGATCCAGATAATATTTCTGCATAGAAAAATGCACTACAATAACAGCTAAAGTAGCAGGCAAACTAAGAGACAATATTATGTCCAGATTTTGATAATGATTAAAACAGTTGGAGATTAAAATATCCCCAATAAGAAGCAAATGAGCTGTCGTTGAATAATGAAATGGAGCCGCAAATCCCAATGCAAAAAAAAGCAGCTGCATAACAATAAAGCCTTCACTTGCGTGACTTCTATCCGGAAGAAAATATATTGCCCAGATGGTATTCCACATAATCCAGTGTCCCAACAAATATGAGAGACTGACCATAACTTTATATTTTCTTATTTTTTTTGCAGCCATTATAAACAATGCCATCGGAATTAAAATATTAAACCTGGCAAATAATGTTTCAATAGCAAATCGTCCAAAAAGCTGACAGTCCGAAATAAAATACGTTAAGCTGGATAAACACCCAGCAACCACAACCCAAAAGTTATAGCTGCGATAATAATCATATTTTGACTGATAAAAGAGCTCTCTGGAGATTTCTATGTCTGTTTTGTTTTCCATAACATATATCCCCACAACTGGTATTTTTAATTGATATTTTTAAATGGTTCCCATCCTGATTCCAACATAGAAAAGGACTTACAAATATTATAACCACGGATTCAGTTTTTTTCAAGAAAAATACTTCCAATGGTTTAAAGTATACACACTACTGTATAGCCATCTTATCCTCTGCAGATTTCCTTTTGGCCGCTTCATCTCTATAAAAATTGTTGATTCTATCAATACCATATTCCTGAGCTTCCATAACCATATTGTCAATAATCGTTTCAAATTCTTCAGCATTGTTGGCATATATAGCGCGCCAGCTTCCCATTTTTACGATATTCGCACACTGCTTGGAAATAGCCTCCAAATCAGCAGGAAGTGGAGCATTTGAATAGATTGAGGCAGGTGAAAAAACATGTGTCCCTTTTTCCAAATACTCTTCCACAGAAGAACTATCCGTCCAATTCCGCCATGATTCCTCAATTTCTGACTGAGCAGATGTTTCCTCTGAGAGCCAGCTAAGTTTATTAAAGGTTTCTCCATTTGATTCCGGATTCAGGGCATCTTTATCCCATGTTATGTTGTTCAACTTATATGAACCCTCCCGATATCGGCCAGGATACGGAGCCTTCATTTCTGTACTATCATTCCTCTGACATTTTTTTCCAAAATCCGTGAAATACGTATTTCTATTACCATCGTAATCCCAGGTCACACCTTTTGGTCCATACAGGGTTGTCAAAACTCCTTCAGGTGTAGAAAGCCAGTTAATTATAGTCATGCAAAGTTCTGGATATTCAGTCTTGGCACCAATTGACCACACCCTGTTTCCTCCATAAACGGATTGTCCATAACAAATAGGGGTCGCCGAAGCTGGCACAACAGGATACATAGCTTTACCAGCGTCAGTATGTTTTTCAAAATTATAGGCACCTGCTGCCATATCGTGGAAAATATTCCAGAAAGCAGTTCCGTCCTTATACTTTTTGAACATCATGTTGTATGTCTGTATTTGACTGTCAGGATCAAGAAGTCTGTCCCGGTAAAGTTCGTTCAAAAACTTCAAGCTTTTAAGATAAACCCCATCCTCTTCCAGACACGGATGATACCGCCCCGTAAGTGGATCATAAAGTCCATATCCAAATTCGTCCCATCCAACTAAAGCAGAGCAGAGCGCCTTTACATACATGACCATACAGCCATCCCAGTCGGAAAACAATGAAACTCCATAGGTTTCCCTGCCGTTATCATCTGTTGGACAAATATTTTTCATTCGTTTCAGGACATTGTGCAGATCATCCAAATCTTTTATTTCAGGCTTACCAAGACTTTCATATAAATCATAACGCAGGTCCCAGGTATACATAAATTCCTGACGGTCCTTTGAAGAATTTGATACCCCGTGTCCAAATCCATAAACCTTTTTGTTTCCAGACAATTTACGATTTTTTTCCAGAGCATTCCACATATTCGATTTGATGTATGGACCATAATCAGTCAGCAAGTCATCTTCTTCCCAATCATAGAGCAAACCAGATTTTAAGGCGTCCATATATTGATTTGAATCTGATCCCCAAATGACTATATCCCCAAGATTTCCATTTTCCATTCTAGTCGCATAGGCATTTCCGTTTCCTGGGATAATGTTCAACTTTACATTGAATTTATCAAGCATAATCTTGGCAAACCAACCAGGCTGTTCCCCAGAGAAATTTGTCAATTGATTGAACACCTGCAGCGTAACTGTTTTTTCAGGAATAATAGAGTCGTCAGTTCGTTTTACGACAGGAACGTTTTCCTCCTCACAACTAATCAAAAGACTTATTATTGGTACAAAAATTGCTGCACAAACAATTCTTACTATTCTTCCCATAATTACTCCCGTAAAATTCTTTCTCTTCAACATCTGATTTTTTTACATCAAGGAAATGCAACCATCAGTTTTATATGATTTCCTTCAACAGATTTATCAGTCCAATTTTTTCTCGGTCCCCAATGCTATTCCTTTTTCAAAATGTTTTGCCATAATCGGAAAAACAATCAAAATAGGTATGGCCGTAATCATGGCGACCGTATATTTCAATATTGTCTGATTCGACAATGCCTGCCGTGCAATTTCATTTGCAGAACCAGCTCCCATAGTCATGGACGGCAAAAAACTTGACGGCTTATTCATATAATTCCAAAGGAAATGCGGCAAAGTAAACAAATCCTGAGCCGACTGCATATAAATCAAGGAATCTAAAAATGCGTTCCAGTTTCCCACAAAACCAAATACGGCCACCGTTATCAAAATTGGTTTGCAGATTGGCCAAACAATCTTTATAAAAATCTTCCAGTATGAGGCCCCGTCAATTACAGCCAGCTCTTCCAATTCGGAAGGCAATGACTCTATATAATTTTTAACCAAAATAATATTGTACGGCGAAACAATTCCAGGAAGAATGTATACCATGTAATTGTTAGTCAGTCCCAACATCTGCATAGTCATGACCAAAGGTATAACACCGACATTAAAATACATTGTAATAACAAGGATTCTATACAGGTATTTATGTCCCCACATCTCTTTTTTTGTCAGCAGGTATCCAACAAAAGCACTGGCCATAACCATCAAGGCGGTTCCAAAAATGGATCTGGTAACCGTAACAATAAAGGCCTTAACCAAAGCGGACTCCCCGGACAAAACGTTTATGTAATTTTTGAAATGCAGATTCCTTGGTATAAAACTTATCTTTCCGCTGCTAACCAGAGAATTATCAGAAATTGTATTTATAAGCAGATAATAAAAAGGAAATAGGCATAGCAAGGCAAACAAAATATAGAATGAGTAATTAAAAATATTAAAAACAATTGAGCCAGATTTTAACCGGCCTTTTCTGTTTACCAATTCGCTCATTTAAATCCCTTCAATATCGCTTAATCGCAATCTTGCAAATCTATAACTTGCCCTTTTTTATACAGTTAAAATCAAGGGTATCTCTAAAATTTTCACTTTTTAGAGGTTCCTCAAATCACACTCTTACCGCAAACAGATTTTGCTATCCTGTTCGCTGCAAAAAGAAGCGCAATGCTGACCAAAGACTGTACCATGCCTACAACCGTTGAAAATGAAACCAATCCATCCTTCAACCCGATTTTATAAATATATAAGTCCAAAACCTGAATATCCTTTACATTCTGCTGATTTGCAAAACATAGATACTGTTCAAGTCCATTACTTAAAATACCTGCCACAGATAAAATCAAAAGAATCATATAAATCGGCAGCAGCGTCGGTAACGTGATAGATTTTATTCTGTGCAATCTACCCGCACCATCAATCGTTGCCGCATCATACAATTCCCTATCAATTCCATTTATAGCCGCCAGATAAATCAAGGAATTCCATCCTAAACCCTTCCATACTCCCCAGGCCCACATTTTTAGCCACGTGTGGGAACCATCCGTAAGTAGATTTTGGTTGCTGTCCAGTATTCCCCTATTTGCAAGAATATTTGACACAAAACCACCCTTTCCAAAAAGCAGCACCGCAATCGCATAAACCAAAACCCATGAAATAAAATTTGGAATTGTCGAACAGGTTTGAACAAATCTACGGATACGCCTATTATTTATTTCCGACAAAAAAATTGCAAAAAACATTGGAAGCCAGGATGTAGCAATACCAAGCACCGACATGACAATCGTATTCCTCAGTACCAGGAGCATTTCTTTTGATACGGAAACATTTTTAAGCAAATATGTGAACCAATAAAAACCTCTAAATTCACCGGTCGAAAAATTCGCACCCGGATTATAATCAAAGAATGCAAACCTCCAGCCGGAAAGAGGTAAATATGCAAACAAGAAAATCAAAAATAAAAATGGCAGCAGCATTAGAAATAATTTATACTTCGCCTCAATGTGCACCTTTTCATCTTTTTGCGGAGCGGGGGTCAGAATAAAAGCCAGCACACTTAAAACGGCAATCGCTACACACATCACAAAAAATATCCGAATGCCAAATGGATCCAGAGCCTTTACCCTTTGAACGTATCCAGGATTTTCTATAATAAAATTTTGCAGCTGATTTTTAGCACAATTAATTCCCAGGATTCCAATAAATCCTTGCAGCCCCCCTGCAAACATTAAAATGTTTCCAATCCGCTTCAGTTTATTATTTCCCACAGAAACACATCCGCCAACAGCGATAAGAATTGCGCTCAAACAACAAACCATGCTTGAAAAAAAATCCAAACGTATTGAGGACAATGGAATCCATCCATTTTTGATAAATCGGTCCAGAGGTGCCGTCATAGATTTATAAAAAAAGCCTGATGCAAACAAGGAAATATTTTTATTCATTCTTTCTGTAATTTTTGCCGGATTTACTCCCGGTAAAAAAAATAAAAATATGTACAGTACAGCAAAAATACGTAATATATAATAATCTATTTTGGCTACTGTCTCTTTTCCCGTTAACACCTTTTTAATATGTACAGGCACCTTCGGTTCCCCTATAAAAAGCAAACTTCAACAACGTCACGAAAAACAATTTTGTTTTTCTATAACCAAATAAGTATGAAGGCAATTCCATTGAAATTAAACCGTAATTTTTGTACTTGTTTAGCATAAAAATTTTTCTACCAAAAAAAGGCTCCTAAAAACCCATAAAAACTTCATCAATTCACCCCACTATTTAGGAAAGTTGCCGTAATTTTTCATTTTTTTCTTTAGATATGCAAAATTTATAGTATAAATCTCTAATTTTCTCTTTTGAATTTTCCAGAAAAGCATGTAAAATATGAAATACAAAATTATTCAATTTAGGCATAGTTTTTAAATAAAATTATGCTTATGCACAGAAAAGTATCTATTGGGAGGAATTATGAAACTTAAAATACAGAGCGTATTTTCTGACGCTTTTGTACCGTATGGAAAAGTTTTGACAGGCTATGACACAAAAGACCTGTTGGCAAAATTGGAAGACTCTACACCAATGCCTGCCGATAGCACAGTCTATGAACCAGGCGATGCTGGACTTGAAGCGCTGCCAGTTGCCAAAGAATTCAGCACAAATGCTTACGGTGGAATGCCAATCCAGATTGGATACTGCAATGGCTTCAACACAAAGCTCAACTGTTTTGAATACCACAGAGGAAGCGAACTGAATATCCCTTCAAGAGACATCATTCTTTTGTTGGCTTCCGTAAATGATATCAAGAAAGGAAAAATCTCAACACGCAAAACAAAGGCATTCCGTGTACCAGCAGGTACAGTAGTTCAGGTTTATGAAACAACCCTCCACTACGCACCATGTTGTGACATTAAGGACGGAAAGCCAACCGACGGATTCCGTGTAATTATTGTTCTGCCAAAAGATACAAACACTGAAAAACCTACAATCTCAGAGAAAAATCTCGAAGACAAATTCTTGTGGGCAAAAAACAAGTGGCTCCTGGCACATGCTGGAACAAACGAAGCCAAAAACGGTGCTTGGGTTGGATTGACAGGCAAAAATATCGATATAGCAGAAAACTAATTTAAGGAAACCTCCGAAAATTGCAATTTTTGGAGGTAACTTTGAAAAAGCGCAATCGATACTAAGATTAGAATTTCTATAGTAAGGAGAAAATAATATGGAAAAAATGGATAATATCCCAGACGTGAAGTTGGGTATCATTGCTGTAAGCCGTGACTGTTTTGTTATTTCATTATCAGAAAGCCGCCGTGCAGCAATCGTAAAAGCATTCGGATCAAAAGGAAGCCTTTACGAAGCAAAGACAACAGTTGAGAACGAAAAAGACATGCTCAAGGCTGTTGATGAAGTAAAAGCTGCTGGATGTAATGCTTTGGTTGTTTTCCTTGGAAACTTTGGACCAGAAACACCAGAAACACAGATTGCTCAGAATTTCGATGGACCTTGTATGTTTGTTGCTGCTGCAGAAGAGTCCGGAGACAACCTGATTAACGGTCGTGGAGATGCTTACTGTGGTATGCTCAACTGTTCTTACAACTTGAACCTCCGCCACATTCCTGCTGTTATCCCAGAATATCCTGTTGGAACAGCTGATGATATCGTAAAGATGATTGAAGAGTTCATCCCTGTAGCTCGCACAATCATCGGTCTCAAGAACCTCAAGATTATTACTTTCGGACCACGCCCACAGGACTTCTTTGCTTGTAACGCACCAATCAAGGGACTTTATGACATTGGCGTAGAGATTCAGGAAAACTCAGAATTGGATCTTTTGGTTGCTTACAAGGCACATGCAAATGACCCACGTATCCAGAGTGTCGTTGAGGATATGGCAAAAGAGTTGGGAGCTGATGGAAACAACTACCCAGCACTCCTCCCTCGCATGGCACAGTTTGAACTTACATTGCTCGACTGGATCGAAGCAAACAAGGGTTCAAAGAAGTATGTTTGTTTGGCAGACAAGTGTTGGCCAGCATTCCCAAAAGAGTTCGGATTCGAACCTTGCTATGTAAACAGCCGTCTCGCTACTCGCGGAATCCCAGTTGCTTGTGAAGTAGATATTTTCGGAGCTTTGTCAGAATACATCGGAACTTGTGTAACTGGCGAACCTGTTACTCTCCTTGACATCAACAACTCTGTTCCAAAAGATATGTACGATGGCGAAATCAAGGGAAAATTCTCTTACAACTACAAACTGGAAGACACATTCATGGGATTCCACTGTGGAAACACTCCATTCTGTCGTTTGGCAAAGAGAAGCAACCCTGGAATCAAATATCAGTTGATTCAGCATCGTTTGCTTGAACCAAAGGATTCTGAGCCAGACTTCACACGTGGAACACTGGAAGGAGATATCGCTGATGGAAACATCACATTCTTCAGACTCCAGACAACTCCAGATACAAAGCTCCAGGCTTACATTGCACAGGGAGAAATCCTTCCAGTTGCAACACGCTCATTCGGAGGAATCGGTATCTTCGCAATTCCTGAAATGGGACGCTTCTATCGTCACGTTTTGATTGAAAAGAACTACCCACACCACGGAGCTGTAGCATTCGGTCACTGTGGAAAGGCTTTGTATACAATCTTCAAGTATCTGAACATTGCAAGTGTTGACTACAACCAGCCAGCTGGAGTTCGCTATCCAAAAGAGAACCCATTTGCTTAATGCAAAACCAAATGTTAAAGACTAAATAAACTGAAAATCCCTTGGTCCAACGACTGAGGGATTTTTTTTTGAGAACAAAACTGAACAAACCCCGACCCACGAATAGCCCCCAGTGGCACAAATCATAACAAATCGTGTAAAAAAAAAGGACTGCCATTTCTGACAGTCCAAGGGGTAGAATATGAAAAACGAATTGAAAGGTTTTCAAGACCGTAATCAGTTTTTGACGAAATCCTTAAATTACGCTTTCTAAAGATTGCAATTTTTAGAGGTTCACTCTTTATCAATTTCAAGAACGGTATTCAAAAGAACATTCGCTCCTTTCCAACACCATTCGACTGGTGAAAATTCCAGTTCACAATGACTGTGCCCACCTTTGCTGGGAACAAAAATCATTGTCGTCGGAACTATTTCACTTAGATACTGTGCATCATGTCCGGCACCGGAATACATTACGTGACTTTTATATCCCAAATCATCAGAGGATTTTTGAACGGCATCAATAAAAGGTTTGTGAAAAATAACAGTCTCGCGAGTCCAGGCAGGTTCAAATGTCATTTCACAGTTGGCCCATTCCTTTGGCATCTTTTCAATGATTTCGACACATTTTTTCAGCACATCGGATTCTGCATGACGGGCATCTAATGTGAATTTTACTTCATCCGGGATAACCGTATGAATATCAGGATGACAACTTATCTTTCCTGTTGTGTAAACCAAATCCTTGTCACCAATTTTATCAAATTCCTGATGCAAATAAATCAACGCCTGGCTTGCAGCAAAAAGTGCATCCTTTCTATAAGGCATTGGGAAAGTTCCCGCGTGATCTGATTGACCATGAAAAGTGAATTCATAATTAATCATTCCAACGACACCTTTTACAACTCCAATGTCAAATCCACCTTCTTCCAAAACCGGTCCCTGCTCAATATGTAACTCAACAAGACCCTTTGTTTTTTGGGGGTCGATTCTATTTTTTTCTTCGCCTTCAAATCCAGATTCTTTTAAAGCCTGACCAAATGTTTTCTGGGAACCATCTTTTGCCAAACTCTTAAACATCGTTTCCTTGTCAAATTTTTTGCATATGATTCCTGAACACATCATGGCTGGTTCATAAAGTGCACCCTCCTCGTTTGTCCATACCACAAGTTGAATTGGATGTTTGTGAGGGATTTTTTGAGTGACGATTGTTTCAATCATTTCCATCGCGGTCAACACGCCAAGAATTCCATCGTAATTTCCACCTTGACGAACTGAATCACAATGACTTCCGCTCATAATCACATCAGCTTCAGAATCTGTTCCAGGAAGTGTGCAATAAATGTTTCCCAAATCATCGGTTTTAAAATCAAGACCAAGTTTTGTCATTCGGTTTTTAATTTCGTTTCGCGCCAAAATTGCTTCTGGTGATAAACTGAATCTGGTGATACCGCCATTTCCAGTGTCGCCGAATTTCGAAAAAGTCGAGATTTTATCTTCCATTCTTTTTAAATCACACTGATACATTTTTTCCTCCAGATTTTATGGAAAATTAGATTTTGCGATGCCCTAGATTTTGCCCTTGAATGTATCGCAAAAATCATCACCGAATTTGATTTTCATCATATCAATGATTACATCTGCACATTTTTCGCGTCCAATTCTGGCACTGTTCAAAGTCAAATCATAATTGACAGGGTTGGTCCAATAATTTCCGCCTGAATAGAATTTATAATAATCAGCGCGATACTTGTCGGTTGTTGTAATCAAATCAGCAGCCTCCTTTTCTGTGACGCTCATCTTTGCCATGATTGAATCAAGACATGCCCAGCGAGGTGCTTCGATATAGAAACTTCCAACATTGTCAAACTCTTTCAAAATATGGTCCGCACATTTTCCGATGATTACGCAACTTACATTCTTTGCCAGTTCCTTGATAATCTCAGATTGAATACAGAACAGATTTATATCGCTTTCAAATTTTTTATTCTGCGGCGTAACATTTTTTGGAAAAGTAAACTTGCTCAAAGTATTTGAGATTGTGCTGCCCCGTAATTTTTCATCAACACGAATAAACATTTCCTCGCTTAATCCAGAATATTCAGAGGCCATTTCCAAAATCTGTTTTTCATAAACCGGGATGCCCAGTTTTTCTCCAATCTTTTGGGCAATCTCTTTTCCACCGGAACCAAATCCTCTAGCTATTGTTATTACATAATTTTTTGCCATAACTTTCTCCATTAAATTAAACAGAAATATACTGGGCTGAAACTTCATCAGTCAATTCACTGATAAGTCCTTCCTTTACGCTTTGACCTTTTTGAATAATCATAAATCTGTCCCCGATTCGTCTGGCGAAGTGAAGATTTTGTTCAACAATAATCAGCGGGATTCCTTTGGCCTTTTGATAGCGCTTCAAAATATCAGCAATACCCATAACGATGTTTGGCTGAATTCCTTCGGTCGGCTCATCAAGAATCAAGATTTTTGGATCACTCATCAAGGCACGAGCAATTGCCAGCTGTTGCTGCTGACCACCAGAAAGAACTCCTCCACGACGACGAAGATGAACGGTCAAATCAGGAAGATAAGTCAAAACCTCTTCCATCTTTGATTCGAATTCAACTTTTCTATGAGCGACCGAACCCAACTGGAGATTTTCCTTAACCGTCAGCATTGGAATAATTTCTCTTCCCTGTGGAACATAAGCTATTCCCGACTGGCTTCTTTCATGGGCTTTCAATTTTGTAATATCTTTTTGATTAAATGAAATCGTTCCTGAATCCAGTGGCAACAATCCAATAATGCTTTTCATAAAAGTTGTTTTTCCGACACCGTTTCTTCCCAAAACCAAAAAAGTTTCAGGTCCGTCAATTTTCAAAGAGATTCCATTTACGACTCGGCTTTTACCGTAACTGACACAAGCATTTTGTACCTCAAGCATATTTCCCCCAAACTAAATCACTTTTTAATTGATTCTGCCAATTTCTTTTTCATATCACTGATAATCTTTTCTTCAGCAGTAGGTTCTTTTGATTCAAACTCATCATCAGTTTTCAGATATACTCTAACAACCTCTGGATTGTTTGTAATTTCTTCATAGGAACCTTCCGCAAGAATTTCCCCATGATTTAGAACAGTCACTTTATTTGCAATCTGTTTTACAAAATCAATGTCGTGTTCGATTACGAGAATTGTTTTTCCTTTCATAACCGTCTTAATCATTTCACCGGTTTTGTAAGTTTCGTCAGCAGTCATTCCAGAGGTCGGTTCGTCAAGCAAAATTACTTTTGGATCCTGAGCCAAAACCATTCCCATTTCCAACCACTGTCTTTGTCCGTGAGAAAGAGATGCAGAAATCATGTCGCGGTATTCATAAAGATTTATCTGCTTCAGGATGTCCTCTATTTTTTGGACAATCTGAGGTGTACGCCGATAAGTGAAAGTTTTTATCAACGAACTGTAACCACGCATTGCAACTTCGACATTTTCAAAAACCGTCATATTTGCAAAAATATTTGGTCCCTGAAATTTGCGTCCGATTTTATAATGCTCCGCAATCTTATAAGGCTCCATTCCGGTGATTTCATGTCCGTTCAAAAAAATCTGTCCCTCTGTAGGTTTTGTTTTTCCAGTTATCATGTCCATGATTGTGGTTTTTCCTGCTCCGTTCGGTCCAATCAAAACGCGCAATTCACCTTCATCGATTTTTAAGTTCACATTGTTTACTGCTCTAAATCCAGAGAAAACAACAGAAATATTTCTTAATTCAAGATACGCCATTACTTTTCTCCCGTCGTTGATTCAGACATTGTTTTACGAATTCTCTTGTTGTACTGCATTTCCTGAAGAGTTCCGATGATTCCTTTTGGCAGGAAATAAACAATCACAATCAAGACCGCACCCAAAACAAGTTGCCACATATTTCCAAAACTTTCAGAAAGCTTTGACTGTAAAAAACTTACAAGCAAAGCGCCGACCATTGCTCCGGTTAAATTTCCACGACCACCAACCGCAAGCCAAACCAAAATCATTGTTGAAAAACTTACTCCGGCTGCTTCGATTGAAATGAATGAAGTCATTGGCAAATAAACCATTCCTGCAAATCCTGCAAAAAATGCTGCAATTGTAAAAATCGCAATTTTAAAGACCGCTGGGTTGTAGCCAAGGAACTGCAATCTTGCTTCATTGTCGCGAACTGATTTTATGACTGAACCAAATCTTGCTTTAGTTAAAAGTCTGCACAAAACGTAGACAAGAATCAAAGCTGCAAAACCAATATAATACCATCCAGTTATTCCAATAGGTTTTCCAAAGAAGGTTATCTTTTCCAATCCGGAACCAATTCCGTTAATTCCAGAGGAACCACCGGTGTACATCTGTTTTGTCGCCAGCAAAAGTTCAAAGAGTGCTGCAAGTGCAAGTGTTATCAAATTGTAAAAAACACCCTTTATTTTGCTGTAGAAAATAAACAAGCCTAAAACAAATGCAACCAACGCAGGAACCACAAGTCCCATCAATGTTGCGAATGGAATATTCAAAAGTGGTTTGTACAAAAGAGGAATCTGAGTTAGTCCACCGAATTCCATAAAAGCAGGAAGACCATTTTGACAGCTCAAACCGATTCCTAAAACATATCCGCCTAAACCAAAAAACAAAGCGAATCCCAAGTTCATCAGACCGGCATATCCCCAGAGGATATCCAAGGCCAACGCAAAAATCATGTATGAAATAAATTTTCCAAATACCAACTGGTTATAAAGGGATGAAAACATTGGTATCACGAGGAGCAGGAGGAACACCCCGTAGGCAATCCATTTCTCTATTGTAACGCCCTTTACAGCCGACATCGCTGGTGATTTCAATTTAAGTAATCTTTCTTCGCTAGTCATATTTTACCTCTTTTCTTTTGATGAGAACAAACCGTTCGGTCTGAAACGGACAATCACAATAATCAAGACAAAAATCAAAAGTTTTGCGACTATCTGACTGATATAGCCAGACATAATTGTTATAGATTCGTTGATTACGAAAGAACTTGCAAAAGAACCGATAATCGAATTCAATCCACCAAGAATTACAACTAAGAATCCGTCAACATTGAAACTTGGTCCCATTCCTGGGAAAACACTTTTTATTGGAGCAATCAACGCACCAGAAAATCCTGCCAATGCTGCACCATAAGCAAAAGTGAACATATTGATTTTTGAAACATTTATTCCCAGGCACTGTGTCATGTCACTGTTCTGATTGATTGCTCTAAGCTGCATACCAAAGGATGTTTTATAAAACAAAACCAGAGTAAGCACCAAAACAAAAATCGCCATTCCAATCAAAAGAACGTTGTAATATGGAATTGATATTGAACCAATCACTAGCTGACCTTTTATTGGAACTTCGATGGTTTGATTTTCTGGTCCAAAAATCATTCGAACCAACTGCTGAATGATGTATTCCAAAGCAAATGTAACTAGCAAAGTTTCAGCAACTTTTCCATACAACCGTTTTATCAAAAGTCGCTCAATAATAATTCCGACAATTCCAGTAACCAAAGCCGCAAGAATAGCCGCCACCGCAAAAGGGACATGCAAAACATTTATACTGACACATGCCGTGTATGCACCAATCATAATGAACTCACCGTGGACATTGTTTACGACATCCATCATTCCAAAGATGATTACAAGTCCAATGGTCGTTAAAAAAAGAACCGATGAGTTGCTAATACCGTTCAATAATTGTTGAATAAAAAGGCTCATCCAAAAACTCCAATTACTAAGATAAGGTGGTTGAATCTGCAATTACAAATTCAAGGACATCTCTAAAGATGCCAACGAGTTTTAAGCCTTGAAATTATATGACCGTCAGTCGAATATGACCGATGTTCAACTTAGGCTTAAAACATCGAGTTTTCAAAGTAACCTCTAAAAATCGCAATTTTTAGAGGTTACATTTACACACCTTTTTGATTTTCAAAACTTCAGGAAATCTTCAACCGCTAATCGATTTTAGTTAGGAATTGGTGCTACAAGTCCGTCACTGGCTGATACAACTTTGTAAGTCAAATCATCCTGAACCTGACCAATGTAACTGTTAACCCAGCAGTGATGATTTGTCTCATCCATCTTGAGTTTTCCAGCAGGGGAATCAAACTCCAATCCACTTGCAGCGGCGATGATTGCATCGGTTGTCAAAGCTGAAGCATTTTCGATTGCCTTTGCCAACATGTAGACTCCGTGATAAGCTCCTTCAGCAAGATTTGTTACAGTTGTTGTAGTTCCATAAAGGCTTGTATACTTTTCAACAAAGGCCTTGTTTTCCGGTGTGTCGATTGAGTTGAAGTAATCGAATGATGCATAACAACCGATTGCACTTTCACCAACAGACTTGATTGCAGCCTCGTGTGAAGCGATTCCACAAATTGGAACTTCCTTTGGATTCATTCCGTACTGTGAATAATCCTTGTAGAATGGAACAGCTGAGTTTCCAGCGACTGCACTGAATACAACATCACAACCGGATGACTTGATTCTGTTTACGATTGATGAAAAATCTGTCTCACCGTTTGGAGCATAATCTTCACCAACAATCTCTCCACCAAACTTTTCGATGTAATCCTTTGCAAAAGAAATTGACTTGCGTGGGAACTCATAGTCTGAACCGACGATGTAAATCTTTGGACCAATGTTTTCAATCATCCAAGGAATATATGCTGCCACCTGCTGATTTGGACAAGTGTTGGTATACAAAAGATTCTTTGATGGTTTTTCACCTTCGTAATATGTGTTGTAAACCAAAAGTCCGTTGTACTTTTCAATAGTTGGAATTACAGCCAGGCGAGTGTTTGAAGCATTTGTTCCGATGATTGCAACAACCTGATCCTTGAGCATCAACTGTTGAGCCTTTTCCGCAGCCATTGACGGATCTGAACCGTAGTCAACATAAAGTGGTTCAATCTTCATTCCCTTGATTCCACCAGCTGCATTTATTTCATCGATTGCCATTTTTGCAGCATTGTGCATTGGTGTTTCGGAAAGACTGAAATTTCCGGTTGTACTATAAAGAACACCAATCTTAATTGTTTTTGCGGAAGACTTTTCATTGCAACCTGCAAGACCAAACGCAAAAACTCCAGCAACCAAAACCGAAGCAAATACCTTCAACAGTTTTTTCATAATGTACCTCCATAAAAAGTCAATGAGAAAATATCAATTTTCGATTTGACTTTTTATGAACATTCACAATGAAATGACCATTGTTTAAGTGGTTGTTTCGACGAGCTCAACCGCCACTTCCTGTTGTCTTTCAGATCCCGTGCGATGCCGCTGAAGGCTAACAAGTTCGGGATGACAATTTTTTTCGGTTGTCATGCTGAACTCGTTTCAGCATCTCTTAAATCAACAGTTCCCTTTGAGATCCTGAGTCAAGCTCAGGATGACATTTTTTATAAACAGTCCGCAAGTTTTGATGCTTTTTGCAAGGCAAAAATTGACGTCCTTTGGCGGCAAAATCAAAACTTGTTAGCAAGACATCGCAGATGGCTTGCGACTTTCACCATTTGTGAAGACTTTTTTCTGCCACCCCTCCATATAAAAAAAAGACGACCCAATCATCTTTCGATGAATTGAATCGCCTTTGATTCATAAAATTAAATCGCCTGTAACCTAAAACTCTTCCTAGTGGTCGCCGTAAATATCCGTTCTCCGAGACTTCAGAATCTTGTACTGATTCCTGAAATCCTCAACTTCCGCCAAATCCACATTCTGGTAAAGTATTCCCTCTTTTTCATTGAGCTGCGAAATTATTTTGCCAAAAGGATTCACAACAAGAGAGTGTCCCCACGCAACATAACCCGCATTTTCATCGCGAGAAGGAGAGCAGCCAGCCATAAAAACCTGATTATCCGTAGCCCTAGTCCTGAACATTATTTCCCACCAGGCAGGTCCACTTGTCATATTGAACGCGGCAGGAACAATTATCATTTTAGCGCCTTGGTTAATCATCAACCGGCTCAATTCAGGAAATCGAATATCAAAACAAATCATCAATCCGAATTTTCCGAATTCTGTTTCAAAAACCGTTGCCTCATTTCCGGCTGTCAATGTATCACTTTCGTGAAAAAAAGCACCACCGGGAATATCGCAATCAAAAAGATGCATTTTCCGATGCTTGGCAATCTGTTTTCCGTTTCGATCAAAAACGTAGGATGTATTATAAATCTTTCCATCATCCCGTTCCGGCATTGAACCAGCGACCAGATAGATTTTATTTTTCCGTGCAGCATCAGAAAGTCTCTGCCAATTTTTTTCACCATCAGCTTGAGCAAAGATTGGAAAATTTGAAGCCTTATATGGGCAACTAAACATTTCCGGCAGAACAACCAAATCAGCACCATCTCTTGCGGTTTCATTTATTTTTTCAACCGCAGCATCGAGATTTTCATCGTTGGTAGAAAAACTTTTTAACTGAATAAGCGCCAGTTTAAATTTTCCGTCTTGAATGTCCTGCATTTTCCCTGCATCCTTTCATTTGATATCTGAACTATAATTTTTTTCCTTCGATTTTTATATCTCAATTTGCACAAAATAATTCTTTTTATTTGTGCATTTTGGTAAATTCGATATCTGAAAATTACAATTTTTGAGATACCTTTTTAAGCTATGATATCCCGAAATGTTTTTTCAACATCACAACTATTTTCCAATCAAACGGTCGTAGATTTCTATCTGTTCCTCTTTTGACAAAATCTTCCAACTGTTAGCTGGACTTCCTGATGCCACTGAATCGCTGGCCATTTTATCTTCCAGGGATTTGAATCTTTCTACATCCAGTCCATACTCACGCAATGTGGGGACCTTCAACTCTTTTGTCAATTTTTCCAAAGCGGAAATAAATTTTTCAGCAGCAGATTTTGAATCTTCCGACTTTTCCGCTACACCAATGGCCACAGCTAAATCAGCAAATTTTTCGTAGCAACCATCAAGCACTGCATTCAAACATTCCACCGCCAGCATTGCATTTGATATTCCGTGGGGAACATGAAAACAAGCCCCAATTGGACGGCTCATTCCATGGATAATTGTAGTTGGAGAACCGTTGATTGCAAGTCCTGCTTCATAAGCTGCAAAACTCATATTTTCACGAGCCTCTTTATCATCACCATTTTCACAGGCACGACCAAGATATTTAAAAATCCTTTTCACAGCATTAAGGCTGAACATATCTGTAATAGGATTTGCTTTTCTGCAAGTGTAACTTTCAATGGCATGACAAAGTGCATCCATTCCAGTTGCCAAAGTAATGCTCCGTGGAGAAGAGATTGTATATGTAAAATCGATTATGGCAATTTTTGGAAGGAGTGCGTCCCCTTTGAACAAAAGTTTTTCATCGGTTTCAGTATTGGTGAAAACAAAATACCGAGTCACTTCTGAACCAGTTCCGGCGGTTGTAGGAATCAAAACCAGGGGAGCAAACTCACCAGTCAATTCTTTGCCTTTGTACTCAATCATTTTTCCCGGGAGTACAGCCATAGCGGCAATTGCTTTTGCAGTATCAATAGGAGTTCCCCCGCCCAGACCGATTATGAAATCGCAATTTTCTTTTTTGAAAATCTCCACGCCTTCCATAATCATCAAGTCAGTTGGTTCGCCAGGAAGATTATTAAAAATTGCAAAATCAATTCCCTTGGATTTTAAAACTTCTCCAACTTTATCCGCAAGTCCAGTTTTTGTAATTATTTTTCCAGTAACAATCAGAGCCTTTTTTCCAAATTGATTCAAATAAGGGGCAGCAGATTTCAACGCCCCCTCGCCAATAAAAGTCTGAGGTGCAGTACTAAAATTAAAAGCCATAATTTTCTCCAAGCAAAAATTTAGGGCATCTCTAAAAAATGCAATTTTTAGAGACTCCCTTTAAAATAAAACCCCAATCAAAAATTGATTGGGGTCAAAACATTTAGTTCAGTTTTTCGTCAACAATGTTCAGTACATCATCCAGCTTTGCCAGTTCTTCATCCAACTGTTCTTCCGTAATGATAAGTGGAGGAGCAACGACGATTACATTTTCGTGGGAATAAGTGAAAAATCCTCTGCTCTTCAATTCCTTTACAATCGCTCCCATAATTCCTGTTGGGTCCTGTCCCCAAGGAACAAGAGGTTCTTTTGTTTCACGATCCTTCACCAATTCAACACCACTGAACAAACCAATGTAGCGGACATCGCCAACACACTTGTGCTTCTTTTTGATATTCTCCAAAAGTTTTCCAAGATGAACACCAACTTTCTGAACATGGCTTTCAATATCATTCTTCAAATAAAATTCCTGACAAGCCACACCAGCGGCACAAGCCAAAGGATGTCCAGAATAAGTCAGTCCACAGCTCAGGTAAACATCATCAAAGAAATGTGCAATCTCATTTTTTACAATAGCACCACCGAGAGGAATGTAACCAGAGTTAACGCCCTTTGCAAAAGTGATAATATCCGGGGTGACATCGTAATTCATGTAAGCAAACATTTTTCCAGTTCTGTACCAACCGGCCATAACCTCGTCACAAATCATCATAATTCCAAATTCATCACAAATCTTTCTGACACCCTTCAAATAATTTTTTGGATACATGATGATTCCATTTGAACCAATGACAGTTTCCAAAATAATTGCGGCAATTCTATCGCCACCTTCAAAAATTACCTGTTCGCGAAGTTTGTCAACATAATATTCACACTCCTCATCTTCGGAAGCAAACTTGATTTTTTCCTGATAAGAATAAGGTCCACGGAAATGGATGAATCCTGGAATGGCTGGCTCCAAAGCAAAGTGTCTTGGTTCTCCAGTCAAATTTCCTGCACCAAAAGTTGAACCATGATACGACCGATACTGGCTCATAACCTTGAATCTTCCGGTGTACATTCTGGCCATCTTGATTGCATTTTCATTTGCATCGGCACCACCGTTTGTAAAAAACACTTTTCCAAAACAATCTGGCAGACGGTCAATAATTGATTTTGCCAAAAGTGCACGTGGTTCAGCACCCCAGGACCCCTGAACATAAGCATATTTATCAAGCTGCTTTTTTATGGCTTCGTTCATTTCTTTATTGCCATAACCAGCGTTTACATTTACCTGCTCGGATGACATATCAGCATAGCGATTACCGTCTGTGTCATAAATATAAATTCCATCCGCATGATCCACAACAATTGGATTTAGTCCAGACTGTTTACTCCAACCAAGCAAAACATTTGCTGTCTGCATTTCTGCGATTTCTTTTGCTGTCATTGTTCAACCTCCAAAAACAACTTTAATTATCCCTACGTAATTTTTACAGGTGAAATATCAAGTCCCCTGAATTCAGCAGAACAATAACACAATTTTAAAATAATTATATTGACAAAAAATACAAGGATTTCTATTTTTTATGTGCAAATTGCTAACAAGGAAATTTCAATGGCCCTGACTTTAAAAACAATTTTCAATTTTTCAGAGACACCTTTTAAATTAAAACTTCTCGCGGGAGAGACTGGAATGTCCAAACCTGTGAGTTGGGTTTATTACACTGAATCTGCCGACACAATAAAATATATTCGTGGCGGAGAACTTGCAATCACTTTGGGACTCAATTACGAACGGAATAAAGATGATTCAGAAACCAATTCAGAAACTCATCTTCATGAGTTTTTGCAACAGTTTATTGACAATTTTATAAAACACGATGCTGCTGGTCTGATTATCAACACCGGAAAATATATAAAGGAAATTCCTCAAAGTATAATTGATTATTGTGAAGAAAAAAAATTTCCTCTCTTTTCTATGCCCTGGGAAATTCATACGATTGATTTGATGCAAGATGTCGGCAACATGATTTCTAATGAAAAGCAAAATGAAAACACCATGGAAAAGTATTTTTATAATGCGATTTTTGAAAAAGATAAATTTTCACCAAAGCAAGTCGAGGACACATTTTTTTCTGATGCAAAAAATTTTTCTGTCGCGTTGATGGAACTTAATACCGAATTATTCAACAACGATACACGAACAATGAATCGCTATGTCCAATACAAATTCAACACTTTGCTGAATCTTCCAAAAAATACATTCATCAGCTTTATTCACAGAAAAAAAGTTTTTTATATTATCAAAAATGAAAATAAAAATTTTGCAAACAATATTTTAAAAATTGCCAGAGCAGACAGATATTTCAAGAACTCACTTATTTCCATTTCTGATTATGGAAACACTGTCGAAGATTTAAGCGAACTTTACAATCACGCAAATATTGCCCTAAAAATAAATTCGTCCCTAGAAAAAATAAATCACTACGATGATCTTGGAATTTATAAAATTCTAGTTGCAGTAAAAGATAAAAAAATTCTGGAAAATTTTTACGAAAAAATTTTAGGAAAACTGTCCCAACTGGAAAATGAGAAAAGAAACGATTATCTAAAGACACTCTCCCTTTACCTGAAAACTGGGGGAAATATTTTGCAGGTCGCAGAAATGAACAATGCCCATCGGAACACAATTCTTTATAGAATAAATCGTCTGGAAAAAATTCTTGAAAAAAATTTTTCCGATGGTGATGTCAGAACAGAATTACAGACTGCACTATATATAAAAAATATTTTGTAGAAAATTCTGCACAATCAATTTACTTTTATTTGTCAAAATCCTGGGAACACCTATATTTAGTGTAAGATAAAAGCTTCTAAAATGGCGCAGCTTTTATCTACCTGAAGTTTGCGTTGCAAACTTTTTTTTTCGAATGCACATCCTCATTCCATTGCGGATGTGCGTAAAAAGTTGATTTCGGAAATTGATATTTCCTCACCAACTTTTTATGGGAGTGTAAGATAAAAGCTTCCCAAATAGGGAATCCTTTATCTACCTGAAGTTTGCATTCCAAACTTTTTATAGGAGAAAGTCCATGACTGATTTTGAAACCTTCACTTACACTTTTGGCGGCACAACATTTGATGTAAAATTTTGCAAAAAAGATTACACAGCCACATACAACTCCAAGTTCGGTCCCCTGAGCTACGGAACCCACATTATGTTCTGCTGTCCGAAGATTTACACAAAAGAAGAAATCATCAGCAGAATTGAAACATCTGTTTGCAGACTCCTAAAAAAAAGCGAAACCTATATCAGCAACAACAGAGAAAAACTTGTAACCTTCATTTCAAATCTCAAGAAAGCTTGCGAAACTCAAAATGATGAACTGATTTTGCTTAGCTCACAAAAGTCGGAACTGAAAAAACAGTTTAAAAATGGTGAAATTCCTGAAAAAGAATATCAAAAACAGCTAAAACCTATTAAAAATCGAATCAGTGCCATAAAAACAAATCCACGCAAAAGTATAGAGATTTTTGCAGAAACAAGTCTCCGTAAAAATTACGACCTGATTAATGTTATAACAGCCTACCTCCTGAAGGCCTACAATCAGCCGGAACTGCTTTCACCATGTTCGAAGGATTCCTAATGACCAAAAATATTCTCATTAACAATTTCAAGCCCGTTTTCGAAAACCCGGCATTCATAGAATATAACTTCAACTCCTGATTTTTTTGCGTCCTCCATTGCTTTTCCAAATTCGGCATGAGTCTCAATATTTGCTTTCACTTCATGTATTCCTTCCATCTGAATCACAAATCCGACAGAACAAATATACCCATTTTTTTGTGCGTTGATTAATTCTCGAAGATGTTTCACCCCTCGTTCAGTTGGAGCATCAGGAAAATATCCGATTCCATTTTTTTCCAATGTACAGCCTTTAACTTCAATAAAAAATTTTAGACCATTTTTTTCCAAATAAAAATCAATTCTAGAATTCCCATACGTATATTCCGGTCGAATCAAATCATAATTCCGTTTTTCCAGCCACTCCTTTACAACCTTGTTTGGAGCCTGACTATCCATATTGATTAGCAACGGGGGTCTGTCCCCATCGGCGATTTTATACACCGCAATCAAATCAAACTTAGTTTTCCGGTCCTCGTATCCGGATCTGCCCCGAAAATCTTCTAAAATAACATCCACTCCAGGCAATAACAGTTCTTTACAACGGCCCGTATTTTTAACATGCACCGTCTCAATTTTTCCATCAATTTCCACATGAGCTATAAACCGGTTTGGTCTATCAATAAATTTTCCACGAACTGTTTTTTCATAAACCATAAAAATACACACCTGCTTAAATCAATAGGACATCTCTAAAAATTACAATTTTCAGAGGCTCCCATATTTTTAAGATTAACTCTAAAAATCAAGTTTTTAAATGTATCCTTAAAAGAATCCTCAAAATTTACAATTCAAGAAATTTCTAAACCTTTACAATTGTAGAAAAATGCAGTTATTGAATTCTGAAAATCCGCCGATAAATACTTTTTTTTTATAAAAATGCTGAAAACCATCTAAATTTTATCAAAAATCTCTAAAAACTCTATGATTTTTCCATTAAATTTCCCCACAGTGTAACACATTTTAAATTTGTCCGATGACTTTTTTCTATTATTAAGATATAGTATATCTTGAATTCTTAGAAACATCTGTTTTTAAGCAAAAATACCCTTGGAGGAAGATTATGGAAAAAGATGAAATCAAGGCAAAGCTCAAGGAATTCTTTATTTCTAACCTTGGTGTTGACGGAAGCGTATTGAACTATGACTCTCCACTTTTTGGTGATGAAATTGGTTTGGATTCTGTTGACTCTTTGGAAATCATCTCTTTTGTTGATGACGAATTTTCTGTTTCAATGACAGGACAGGGAAAAGAACATTTCCAGAGCATCGACACAATCACTGACTTTATTGTAGCAAACTCATAAACTCGGTGAATCTCTTAAACCTTCAATGTAAATTGAGGGACCATAAGAACGCTGCCGGGAACATTTTTCTTCCCGGTGGCAATCTATTTTGTTTTATTTATGCATAACTTTCTGGTCTTACCCACAAAGTTATTTTAGCAGTTTTTATTTACGGAAATAGGGAAAAAGTAAAATGACATCTGATAATAATCGCTGCGTAGTTACCGGTCTTGGTGTAATCTGCGCTATTGGAAATAATGTTGAGGAAACTTGGAAGAACGCATTGGCTTCAGTTTCTGGAATCCATAAGACAACTTCTGTTGACACAACCAACTGTTATGCAGATTTGGCAGCCGAAGTTAAGTGTGACACTCTTGACGCAATTGATGCCGCAAATGAAAAGGATCGTGCTTCAAAGCTTTGTGTGACAGCTGCAAAGGAAGCTCTCGCTGATGCAGGTCTTAGTGATTTTGGTGGAAGTGATCGTGTTAGCGTAATCACTGGTAGCTGCTGTGGTGGTGTTTTGAGTGTTGAAAACTACTACAAGACTGGCAGAAATGCTACTGATATTCCAAAAATGCCAATCGCAGCTGTCGCTTCTCAGGTTGCTGAGTTCTGTAACGCTGGTGGTATTGTAACAAACGTTGCCAACGCTTGTGCAGCCGGAACAATTTCTGTTGCCTATGCTTGTGATTTGATTCGTGCTGGAAAGGCAGATGTAGTTATCGCTGGTGGTGCTGACTCATTCGCATCTGTTCCATACTCTGGATTCCTTTCACTCCATGCTTTGGATGAAAAGGGCTGTTCTCCATTCAACCGCTGTTCTGGAATCACTCTTGGTGAAGGTGCAGGTATTGTTATTGTTGAATCTTACGAGCACGCAAAAAAACGCAACGCAAAAGTTTACTGTGAAGTTTTGGGAGCAAGCGTTACAAGTGATGCACACCACATTACAGCTCCAAGAGAAGACGGTCTTTGCCAGATTGAAGCAATCAACCGCGCAATCAAGAACTCTGGTATCAAAAAGTCAGACATCGGTTATGTTAACGGACACGGAACAGGAACCGGTAAAAACGACAACGCAGAGTTCCTTTCTCTCCACACCGTATTCGACGAAGAAAATCCAACAATCAGTGCCAGCTCAACAAAGGTTCTTACAGGACACTGTCTGGGTGCTGCCGGTGCAATCGAAGCAGTATTCAGCGTAAAGGCTCTTACAACAAATACAGTTCTCCCAACTTTGGGATACACAGAGGAAGATTCTGTTAAGCTCAAGGAAAAAGCAGGAAACCTTGATTTCGTTCAGAACACACCAAAGAGCAAAGAGTTGAACAGCGTTATGAGCAACAACTTCGCATTCGGTGGAACAAACGCAAGTATCATTTTCTCAAAGCAGGCAGGAGAAGTTTCTTCACAGTCAGCAAAGGACAAGAAAATTGCAATCACCGGTTTGGGAATTGTTAGCCCACTGGGAAACAGCAAGGACGCATATATCGCTTCAATCAAAAACGGATTCAAGCCAGCAAGCGATTCAATCTGTTCAAAGATTACAGACACTGACTACAACGAACTTGGAATCAAGATGGCATTCTACCGCAAACTGGACAACCTTGGTCAGCTCCAGTCTGTTTCTGGAATGCGCGCTCTTCAGGACGGAAACTTCAAGGTAACTGAAGAGAATGCAAAATCAATCGGTATCATCGTTGGTACTAGCGAAGGTGGACTTGGTTCAACTTATGACTTCGCAGAATTGATTGCAGAAAACGGAAACGCAAAGGGAAGTGCATTCAAGTTCCCACACACAGTTTACAACGCAGCTGGTGGATATCTTTCAATCTGTTCCGGAATCAAGGGATACGGCGTAACTGTTACAACCGGTCCTCTCTCTGGACTTCAGTCAATCGGCTATGCAGTCAATGTAATGAAAGACGGTCAGGAAACTGCAATGATGGCAACTGGTTGTGACGAAAACCTCCCAATCATCACAGAGTTTGCCGAAAAGCTTGGTCTCAGAAAGGGCAACTTTATTTTGGGCGACGGAAGTACATCTATCCTGCTTGAAACTGAGGAAACAGCAAAAGCTCGTGGCGCAAAAGTTTACGGATACGTTCTTGGTTGTGGAAACGGACGCAAGAATGTTAAGTTCGGAACTATCGCTGGTTCTGATTCAGCTTTGGATGTTGCAATCAATGACGCACTCAAGGATGCTGGAGTTTCTTTCGATGAAATCGACGGAATCTTCGGATTTGCTGATGGAAATGACACTGTTGATTCTATTGAAAAGAATTCTTATATCCGCATGTTCGGTGACAAGCTTGCAAAGATTCCAGTTGTTCAGGTAAAGGAAAGAACTGGTGAAGGTCGTGCAGGAACAGCAACTCTCCAGGCAGCCCACGCAGCACTTATGATGAGCGGTGAACTTGAATCAGACGATGCAAACTTTATCGCAAAAGACGGAAGCGTCACAAAGGCAAAGGTTAACGGCAAGGATTTGAATAAAGTCCTGGTTACTTCTTTTGCTAGCGGTGGTTCTTACACAGCTGTTGTTTTGGGAAAATAAAATCAAAAATGCCCCGACCTAAAAAATCGGGGTGTTTCATTCTTTTGAAAGATAGGAAAACTAAATGAAAGTAGCAATAGTTACCGGTTCATCAAAAGGAATCGGAAAAGCATGTGCCCTCAAGTTGGCAAAAGAAGGTTACACAACAGTAGTAAACTACTCCAGCTCAGACGAGGCTGCACAGAAAGTTTTGGAGCAGATTAAAGCTGAAGGCGGAGACGGTATGGTTTACAAAGCCGATGTCTCTGATTTGGCACAGGTCAAGAATATGGTTCGCGATGTTTACAAGGCATACGGAAGAATCGATGTCTTGGTAAACAACGCAGGAATCGTTCGTGACGAATATTTGTTGATGCTCAAGCCAGAAACAATGGACAAGTGTTTTGATTTGAACGTTAAGGGATACGTCTATTGTGCACAGGCGGTTGCCCTCAAGATGATGAAACAGAAGTCTGGTGTAATCATCAACATGTCATCTGTCAGCTCAAAGTTTGCTCTCCCAGGACAGACAGTTTACAGCGCAACAAAGGGTGCAGTTAACTCAATGACACAGACTTTGGCAAAAGAATTGGCCGGCAGCGGAATCAGAGTTAACGCAGTTTGTCCAGGATTTATCGCCACAGAAATGATTGACGCAATCCCAGAAGAAAAGAAGGAAGAATACCTTAAGAATATTCCACTCAAGAGACTTGGAACTGGCGAGGATGTAGCAAACCTGGTCGCAGCTCTTGCAAGCGATGATTTCTCATATATCACAGGTCAGTGCATCGTTTTGGACGGAGGTCTTTCATTATGAGTGATACCGCAAACGAAGCAACACCAATCACCATGAACATTTTCCAGATTAGCGAAAAGATTGCCCAGCGTCCGCCATTCCAGATGATTGAAAAGGTAACGGAGCTGGTTCCAAACGAAAGAGCAACTGGAATCAAAAATGTTTCAGTAAACGAGCCACACTTTAACGGTCACTTCCCTGGCACACCAATTATGCCTGGTGTTTTGATTGTTGAAAGCTGCGCACAGCTGTGTTCTTTGGTAATCGAAAAGACTCCAGAAGATTTGGACAGCAAGCTCTATGTTTTGCTGAAGATTGATGGATTCAAGTTCATTAAACCGGTTATCCCTGGGGATAGACTTGAGATTACCGTCAACAAAACAAAGGGTGGCGGAGTTCTGGTAGGATTTGATTGTGTCGTAAAAGTTGATGGAGCCGTTTACGCAAAGGGAGCTTTAACATTTACAACAATCCCAAAAGAAGCTCTCGGGAAATAATATGAACCTCTAAAAATTGCAATTTTTAGAGGCAACTTTGAAAACGCGATGTTTTAATCCTTGCAATTTCATGGATTAAAACTCGGTAGACATCGCTAAAAATACTTTTTTAGCGATGCCCTAATCACGGATAAGTGACTATGAAAAAGATTTTAGTAATTAACGGCAGTCCGAAAAAAGAGCAAAGTACAACAATGGCAGTTACAAATGCTTTTGTGAAGGGACTTTGCAGCACTGGTGAATACGAAAGTGAAACTCTTGTAGTTTCCAGCTTGAATATTAAACCTTGCCTTGGTTGTTTGGGGTGCTGGGGAAGAAGCGAAGGCGAATGTATCATAAAGGATGATGATATCCCTATGGTAAAAGCCAAAATCCTTGAATGTGACATTCTGGTTGTCAGTTTTCCATTGTTCTTTTTTGGAATGCCTGGACAGCTTAAGTGCATGACGGATAGACTTCTTAGCATTTTGAATACCTATGAGGGCCAGGATGTTCCAGAAAACGGTTCTTTCCATGGATTCAGATATGATATGACTGGAAAGAAATTTGTTTTGATTTCCGGATGCGCATGGAATGACAGCAAGGTTTTCTCTTCTTTGCTTCAGCAGTTTGATTGTATTCTTGGACCAGGAACGTACACCGCAATGTTCTGTCCTCAGATTAAGGCAATCGTTGATCAGGGAATGAGACCAAGATTAATTCGATATCTGAAAGGATACGAAGATGCCGGCGCTGAATTTGCTAAAAATTTGAAGCTCAGTGATGAAACTGCTGAGAAACTCAGGAAAACTCCTTTCTCAAAAGAGGTTTATCAACAAATTCTGGCAATGAATTGGCAAATGGAGAAAGAAAAAGGAAACAAGCAGTAATCTTATAAAAGGGTTGCAGCGTTTTCCAAAATCTGCCCAATGCAGTGCTGTAGCAAAATGGTATGATGGTCAACTATTTTTATAGGATCGTCCATCATGCCGTCTTTAATCCATCTAAGAATGGATGATGTAACAACATCAGACAATAAATCAGAAATAGTTTTTAATTCAGAATTAGAAACTTTAAATGGTTGTGCTGTTCGACATATATTATAAAAACAAAAAGGTTCAATTATGTTGAAAAGCATTTCCTGAAAATCTGTATGAAGTAACGAAGTAAAAATATTTTGAACCAATTTTTTATTTTCGTAAAAAAAGCGAAGAATCGTTTTTAGGGCCATACCCCAATTAACTTGCAGTAGTTGTTCTTCTGTAAAATCTTCGCTTAGGCCCATAGCCTTTTTTAGTTCGCTGGAAACATATTCTGTAACAAGACTATATTTGTCAGTGAAATAATAATAAAAAGTTTTTCTGTTAATTTTGCATTTTTTTACAATATCTTTGACAGAAATCTTACTGAATTTTTCAGTACTTAACATATCGATGCAGGAAGCCATAATTTCCTGCTTGGTTGTATTCGGCATATGAAAAGTATACCACATATTGGAGAAGAAATAAAATGTCAGTAATTTCAAAAATAGCCTTTTCATTGGTAAAGGCTTACATAACAGTTGCTTATAGACCAACAAAAATAAAGGTTGGCGAACCAACCATATATATTGCAAACCATACATCCCTAAACGACCCTCCTTTCTTGTTGACTTTGTTAAAAGGTAAGACAAGTATTGTTGTTGCAAAGGACTGGTACGAAAAGAAAAACTTGAATTGGATTATGCGAGGGGAAGCTTGTATTCCTTGCGACAGATACTCAATGGATACGGAATGGACTCAAAAAGCAAAAAAATATTTACAGAGCGGCTATTCTGTTATCATTTTCCCAGAAGGAAAAATTCGTACCGACGGAGAACTAAATGAGTTCAAATCAGGTTTTGCATTCCTGGCCAGATATACAGGAGTACCAGTAATACCGATTGGAATAAGCGGAATATACAAATTTGGCCGTAAAACCAAAACGGAAATTGGAAACGCAGAAAAAATAACAAGAACACCAGGAATCCCTTCATCACAAGACTTGGCACAGAAAAGTGAATATTTTAGGGAAATTGTTATAAATCTAAAGAAGAAAACATTGGAGGAGTGTAAATGAAAACTGGAATTGTTTTTGAAGGCGGTTCTAGAAAAGTAATGTTTTCAGCGGGTGTTGTTGATGCACTTATGGATGAGAACATTGATTTTGACTATGTTTCAGGAGTTTCCGCAGGAGCTCACTGTGCATTAAATTTTATAACAAAACAAAGAGGCCGTGTATTCCAGATATTAAAACCAAGCAAAATCCGTGAAGGAAAAAGAGCCCACACAATTCGGGATGGCATAGAAAAAGAACTTCATATTTTAAATTATGATGCTCAGTATGGGGAATTTCCTTTTGATTTTCAGGCCCTCTTTAATTCCAAATGCGAATATGAAATCTGTGTAACTTGCGCCGAAACTGCAAAACCAGATTATTTTTCGGAAAGAAAAGACGAGAAAGCTCTTCTTGATTTGCTAAATGCAAGCTGCTCTTTACCAATTCTTTTCCCGTTCACCGAAATTGGTGGCAAGCATTACAATGATGGATGCATCGCAAATTCTATTCCATTTGATAGAGCATTCGAAAAAGGCTGCGACAGAGTTATTGTTGTATCTACAAAATATTCCGACGACAAACCAACTAATTTTGAAAAATTCAGTCTGTTGCTTCAACCAATGTACAAAAAGAAATATCCAGATTTATATACAGCTCTTATCAATAGATATGATACTTACATGAAGCTGATAGGTAGAATGGAAGTCCTTGAAGAGATTGGCAAGGTAATGGTTATAAAACCGCAGCAAGCTCTTTGTGGAGTTTTCTCAGTCCATGACGATGAATTCCAAAAATCCTACAATCATGGATATGATTATACAAAGGCTCAGATAGAACAAATAAAAGCCTTCCTCGGAAAATAGCGTTGACTTTATAGACACTTGAAGAAATTCGAGTGTCTTTTTTATTTATTCCAAAAAAAATTTTTGTTTTCAATTAAGAATAATGGGGTTATAATTCTAGTATGTTAGAGTTAAATGTAAATTCAAAAACACCAGCGTCCATTACGGCCGCATTACAAAATGTACGAGAAATGATTACCTCCGGTTCAATAAAAAGAACTACTCCGATTCACATCGTACTAAATTCTGGAACCTACAGGGAACGCGTTAAATACAATCTGTCAAATCCAATTATTATCGAAGCAGCGCCTGGAGTTACAGCAAAGGATTGTATTATTCAAGCTGATAACTGTGAAGCATTCCATCATGGACTGGAAGACAGATCCATCTTTTACTTCGGTCCAAACGTCACAAATGTTACACTCAAAAACTTTTCCATCATCAACACCCATAATAAATCTATTACAGAAGGAAACACAAATCCTGATGCTGGAGAAACTCTTTCATGGACAAGTCCAACAGGAACACTGACAGCCATCAAGATGACAATCGAAGGACGGTTAAATACACTTTGCCTAAAGGGATTCTCCTGGTTCATGAATTGTAGAATTATTGGCGACACCGACTTTATATATGGCGATGTCGATACGGCACTTTTTGAGGATTGCGAAATATTCACCAAATCCGATAACAGGGGAGATTTTCCTGGATACGCAATTAAGGGACAGACCCTTGCAAACAAAAATGGTTTTGTATTTTTGAATTGCAATTTCACAGCTGAAAAACGCAAAAAAAATGATATTTTCATATACAAAACGGAAGGAAAAGGTTCCCCTACGTCAGCAAAAAACTGGGACTCAATTGTATTCTTGAATTGCAAGATGAGTGAATTGTATAATGCAGAACTAGCCTGGGATGACGATATGAACCTTGAAATCTTCCCACGTGGAAATGCCAAAACCGGTATACGAGAATACAACAGTAAAGTCGTTTCAAAAACCGGAAAAATTTCTGACGCAGACACCACCCGCAGAAATATAAAATCATACCTTCTTACTGATGATGATTATTTTGCAGACTATGCAAGTAGATTTTTAATACTAAGGGATACCCCTTTTGCTGCTGATGTTCAATAAATCTACTTGATATATAAAAACGAGGACCATATCACTTTTAGATATGGTCCTTTTTTATAACAGATTAATCTATTTTTTACGAATCAAAAAATTTATCACCGTGCTTTGTTTCCATTCGCTCTGTCTTTGGATAATCAAAACATGGATTTGTTTTTAATATATTTGCATACAATTTAGCTTCATATTTTGCAATAATTAAATTATGCATAAGATAAGTTCCACAATTCACAGCAGTCGCGCCTGGTACCTCATCATTAAAATCTGCCGCATATTCAAATGCTCTCAGCAGCAAATCTCCAACAACTTTTGGCTCATGAGCACCCTTTAATATCAAATAAAATCCTGTCAGACATCCCATAGGTCCCCAGTAAATAATGTTGTCTTTCCATTCTTCATCATTACGGAGGTATGTTGCTATTATATGCTCAAGGGTATGCATAGCAGCAACATCAACACATGGTTCAATATTTGGATGCTTCATGCGAACATCGTAAGTCGTAACAATCTTATCATCCATTTTGTCCATTCGTGAAACATAAACACCTGGGACTATTTTTGTGTGGTCCACAGAAAAACTAGGAATCATATCCATAATCAAGCTCCTGGCAACTTTGTAAAACAAAGCGTATTATTTTATTAGCTGTCTCCCTAAGGAAGTATATCTTTTACAGAAAGTCTCTAAAAATTGCATTTTTTAGAGATGCCCTATAACATAAGTTCTTAGGTCGAATTGTATAAAATTATAATTAATATTTGCAATAAAGAAAATATCTACATAATGGTGTTGCAAAATGATTATTGCCTTTGTAAAATAAGGGACATCTCTAAAAACATATTTTTTGAGGATATTATGTACAGAATTCTTTTTGTCTGCCACGGAAATATTTGTCGTTCACCAATGGCCCATTTTATAATGCAAAACCTGGTTAACCAGAAGGGAATAGCTGAAAACTTTTTTATTGATTCAAAAGCAACCAGCACAGAGGAAATTGGAAACGGAATTTATCCACCGGCAAAAAGAAAGCTTATTCAACAGAATGTACCATTAATTCCTCACCACGCTTCCCAAATCACAAGAGCTGATTATGACAATTTTGATTTGATTGTAGGCATGGATACTGCAAACATGCGTAACATGAACAGAATATTTGGTGGAGATAATAATAACAAGATTCACAAAATCCGGGAGTATTCTGGTTCCTCCGCCGATGTTGACGACCCTTGGTATACAGATGATTTTGACACTTGCTATGACCAAATCAATCAAGGATGCCGAGATTTACTAAGCGTCCTGGAAAAACAGATTTAGGAATCAACGCCCAGCCCAAATAGTGCAAAGTCTCCCCGAACAGGATCGTCCGGAAAAACAGTTTTCATAAAATCGGTAAGCAGGATTGCATTCTTCATTGTTGCCCCAGGGACTTTTCCATTGGCGCTGGTTGGAAGCAAACCAAATTTTACGGCCTCCTGAATAACATGGGTATCCATAGGCATAAGCAAATCTTTTTTATCAAACCAGGTCCACAGTCCTAAATCAACAGGAGAATTGTCACGGACCATCCACCGTAAAAACATATTCAATCTTTTTGCAGCGGAAGTTTTCGTTCGGGGAATGATTGTACACTCGGCAGGAAATTCATTCGCTATTATCCGGCATAAATGTTCATTAGATTTTTTTTCACAATAAATTTTTTGAAAATATTCACCAAGGGTTTCGTTTTTTTCCAATATCGAGTGCATTGTATCAAACAAAATCCTCATTGTTTTAAAGGAAAACATCCTATAAAAAGATTTATCTGACAGGTCAAAAGTTGATTTGTAGTCTCCCCTTTTTATCCAATCCGAAGGGGAATCTGTTTGTTCCAAAATAAAATTCACATGACCAATAATTTGATCCCGCCGGCCAAAAGATAAATTAGCCGCAATAAAACCAGCAACCTCCTGGTCAATTTTTTTTGAATATCGATGCATAAATTGCGAAGGATCTGCTTTTATAAAATCCTCATTTTCATATTTTGCGGCCAATTTAATTAATCGATTCTTGATTTCTGTCTGTTGCACAATACTCCACCTATTAAAAAAGGCAAGAGTTTTTACCCCTTGCCATTATAATTTCAACTTTGTTAACGTCTATTTCTTTTGGAAAGCAAAATCAAACGTAATAGAGAACCTATTGCCGTTAATGCGGAAGCAACATAGGTCATAGCCGCCGCCCACAAAACTTTCTTTACACCTGCCAATTCATCAGAATCCAACGTACCTGTTTCCTTTAAAATTTTTAGAGCCCGTGATGAGGCATTAAATTCTACAGGAAGCGTAACAATGTAAAACAGGACCGCCCCCAAATAAAGAATTATTCCAATCTTTGTTATCAATCCAGCAATTCCAGCCCAAGCAGTATTTGAATTCTGTGCCGACGCTCCAAAAACGATTCCCAGAATTGCAAGCATCGGTCCAAATCTGGAACCAATATTTGCGACTGGATACAACGAATGACGCAATCCTAATGGGCCATAATTTTTTTTATCCTGAATCGCATGTCCCGTTTCATGAGCCGCAACACCAATCGCAGCAATGGATGAACTCGAATAAGTTGCATCACTTAAATTTAATGTTTTATTGCTCGAATCATAATTATCAGTCAACGAACCTCCAATATGATTTATCTGAACATTTGTAATACCATTTGCATCCATCAACACTCTTGCCGCTTGCGCCCCGGAAATATTTTTCCTGCTCCTGATTTTATCAAATTCAGCAAACCTACTTTTGACCATCGAAGAAGCAACCATACTTAAAATCATTGCCGGAACAACAAGAACCAAATAATACCAATCCAATCCCAACATACTCAGAAAATTCATTATGCCTCCCAGATTATTTATTTAAAACTGAAAATCCTACACTATACGTCATCTTTAAAAATTGCAATTTTTAGAGACTCCCCTATAGAATAATCAGAAAATTTCGAATCATCAAGTTTTAATTTATAAAAACCCACTCCCAAAAAATATTATTGGAACATCTAAAGCTTCCCTCTTTTTAGAGACGCCCTTAGATTTTGTCACTCCTTAAACTCAATACTCATAGATTTTTCCTTTCATTATTGCATTAAACATCTTCTGTTTTACCCCAGGATTTTCCTTGTGCATTTGTTTAATAATCTGTTTTACATACTCCCGCCTGGTAACTCCATCGTGCGGACAAGGATTTTTTATACAGGGCAAATCATATTTATACTGAAACCCCTTCACCTCTGATTCACTCACATAAATCAATGGACGGATTACAGTCAAATCCGCCTCCTTAAAATATCTAACAGGAGCAAAAGAAAAAAACTGCCCCTCATACATCAGTGACATCATCATTGTTTCAATCATATCATCCTGATGATGGGCATAAGCAATTTTATTGCAACCGTGTTCCTTTGCGAAATTATTCAGAGCACCTTTACGCAATTTTGCACACAACGAACAAAAGGACCCATCCTTTATTTTTTCCTTCAAAATATAAGCGATGTCCGTTTTTACAACATGATATTCCACATCCAGCTCTGCGCATAAGCTCCTGATTTTTTCCAAATTGAATTCACCAAATCCTAAATCAGCGGTCACAGCAATCAATGAAAATTTCTTTGGATAAAATCGCCTCAGACCGGACAAGGCATACAAAAGTGTTAACGAATCCTTTCCACCTGAAATTCCTATCGCAATTTTGTCGCCATCATCAATCATGTTGAAATCCTGAATGGCCTGACGAGTATAGCTGTAGAGTCTTTGAAGTTTCATTTTTACAATCCAACAACCAAATGGACCCCCACTAAAGACAATTTTAGCGGCTATATCCATTGATTTTTTAAATTTAAATTATTGTACAGTATTGTCACAAAAAAAATAATCACCTATACTATGGAACATCTTTAAAAGAGAACAACCAAAAATTGCAATTTTTAGTTGCAGCTTCGAAAATATTTTTTAGAGATGACAAAAATCTTTTAATAGGGGGAACTTCATGGATGAAGGCGGTAGTACCTGCGGGCCGTATCCTGGGAACAAATTAATACATCTGCTTCCATCCATTGGAAGATTCCAGATTTAATTTCCCCGATACGCCACTTCTGAATTTTTTTATTTACCTCAACACCAGGGACGAGACATCCCATTTCAGGAGATTTTTATGGCAGAATTGACAACAAAATTTGAAGACACTCTCAATAAATTGTTGGAAGAAAAAAAATATACTTCCCTCAAGGATATCCTTTTGCTAATGGATTCAACAGATTTGGCAGCAATCTTTGAGTTAATTGACGAAAAAAATATTCCACTGGTTTTCCGACTTTTACCAAAATCCCTTGCCGCTGATACTTTTGTTGAAATGGAAAGCGACTATCAGGAATTGCTGATCAAGAGTTTTTCTGATTCCGAACTTAAAGCTATTCTTGATGAAATGTACGTCAACGAAGCTGTTGACCTCGTAGAAGAAATGCCTGCCATTGTGGTCCAACGTATCTTGAGCCAAGTGGATGCGGCAAAACGAAAGGATATTAACCAGATTCTCCAGTACCCGGAAAACTCTGCCGGTTCTATCATGACCACAGAATATGTATCCCTCACCCTGGGAACAACCGTTGGAGAGGCTATCAAACAAATACGCAAAACCGGTGTTGAAAAAAAATCCTTCTACGCCTGCTATGTAACGCAAAATAGAAAACTCATTGGCCGTCTTTCAGTTAAAGATTTGCTCCTCGCCGAAAATGATGACGTCTTGATTGATGATTTGATGAAAACCAATGTCATTTTTGTCCACACCCATGATGACCAGGAAGAGGTCTCAAAGCTTCTTTCTAAATATAATTTCTATGCAATTCCTGTTGTAGATACGGAAGACAGAATGGTTGGTATCATCGCATTTGATGACGCACTTGATGTTATGGAAGAAGAAGCAACAGAGGATATCGAAATCATGGCAGGTATGGCTCCATCAGACAAGACGTACCTTCATTCAAGTCCATTTTATCTGTTCCGGCACCGAATCATTTGGTTAATGCTTTTGATGATTTCCGCAACCTTTACAGGAATGATTATCACCAATTTTGAAAATGCTCTGGCGGTGCAAGTTGTTCTGACAGCCTTCATTCCAATGCTGATGGACACTGGCGGTAATTCCGGCTCCCAATCCTCTGTAACGGTTATCCGTTCCATTTCCCTTGGTGAATTGGAGTTTAGGGATTTACCACGTGTAATCTTTAAGGAAATTCGAACAGCCTTGCTTTGTGGTATTGTTCTTGCGGTAGTCTGCTTTGGTAAAATAATGCTTGTGGACCGTCTTTTGCTTGGCAACACCGACGTCACAATTATTGTCGCTTTGATTGTTTGCGCCACAATGATGGTCACGGTTCTTGTGGCAAAAGTCATTGGATGTGTCCTACCTCTATGTGCAAAAAGACTTGGCTTTGACCCAGCCGTTATGGCAAGTCCTTTCATCACAACCATTGTAGATGCACTTTCATTGCTAGTTTATTTTGGAATAGCAAAGGCACTTTTGTTTTAGAAAGATTTTTTAACAGATTTTTTTTATACGGGTGTTACCGCCAAAATTGGCGGTCGCTACGTTCCAGGTTCCGTTCGTTCCCTCACTCCATTCCTACTGCGTACGGAACACCTTCGGTGCCTTGCACATCGCTAACACAATACCTGTTTCAAAAAATCACATCAACAAATCCAGCTCTTCTTCTGTCAAAGGTCTGTATTGCCCAGGCAGAAGAGTTGGATCCAATTTTAACCCACCAGTGGCAATCCGTTTTAGAAAAATCACTTCGTTTCCCACGGCCATGAACATACGTTTTACCTGATGGAATTTTCCTTCCGAAATTTTCAAAAGGCACATGTTAAAATCGCAAAAACCATCTTTTCCTATCAGATTGCAAAATTCATTTTCTTCATCCAGCCATTCAATTTTCGCCGGTTCAGTTGTAAATGCAGCTCCCTTTTTTTCCTTCTCCAGATACATCCCCTTTGCAAAAGTCTCTGCATAAATCTTCCGTTTCTCTTCATCGCAATAGTCCCGAAGATAAACCAAATATGTTTTTTCTACGTGCTGGGTCGGTTCTGTCAATCTATGCGAAAAAAGTCCATCAGTTGTTAAAATCAAAAGTCCTTCGGTATCAATATCCAGTCGGCCAACTGTGTGCAGCTGTCCCAATCCTTTTGGATGCAAATATTCAGGTGCCACATCCGCCCAAATGCGAATATTTTGCCCTTCCGAAGAGGTACAGACTGTCCCCTGCCGCTTGTTCATCATGAAATACAAATCAGGAATCATTTCAACCACCTGATCTTCTACCATCAGGGTATCGTGCCGGGTATCAACCAGGACACTGGCATCCACCACTCTTTTTCCATTTAGAGTTACATTTTTATTTCTTAAAAGTTTTCTGACCGCCCTAAAAGTACTCATCCCCTGACGAACAAAAAGCTGATCAATCCGTATACAATAAGGCCTTCTTTCACCATTTAAAATCATAATTGCATGGTACCACAGTTAAAGATTTTTTCAAAATACCAAAAAATGGAATCTTTAGAACCTATAGGAAACATTTTTCGATTGCAGCCTCAGGAAGGATAATTGATACAAAAAAATAAGACGGACCGTTCTAAGGAGGATAAATAACGATCCGTCTATTAAGAATTGTTAATTCTTGCTGCTAGTGATAATATATTCACTAAGTAAAAAAGTGTCAATTACATTGGATACATTTTTTATAGATTATTTTTGAAAATCATTGAAAATTACGCAATATTTCGCAAGGAGTGTATTTTATGTTGAAAAAGATTGGAATTATCGGTGCAATGGATGTGGAAGTTAAAATTCTCAAGGAAAATCTTGTTTCCCCAACACAAACTTCGGCCGGAGGTTTAACTTTTGTCGAAGGAACACTAAATGGCACCTCAGTCGTAATAGTCCAATCCGGTGTAGGAAAAGTAAACGCCGCCCTTTGCGCCCAGCGTCTCATACTTCAGATGGGAGTCACCCATATTATCAACACAGGAATTGCTGGCGCCATGGGCAAAGGGCTTGGGGTCCTGGATTTTGTTGTTTCTACGGATGCGCTATATCATGACATGGATGCCACCGGATTTGGATACAAAATCACAGAAATTCCTCAAATGAAAGTATCCGATTTCCCTGCCGACAAATCCATGATTGAAGCAGCAAAAAAAGCCTTCAAAGAGGTGCCACAGGCTCAAGGACACAACTTAGTTGAAGGAAGAATAGCTACAGGCGACCAATTTATCAGCAGCAAAGAAATCAAAGCAAAAATTTCAGAAAACTGTTCGCCTGCATGTGTCGAAATGGAAGGAGCAGCAATAGCCCATGCCTGCTACATCAATAATACACCGTTCCTCATAATCAGATGCATGTCAGACATGGCTGATGATACAGGAGAAAGCACGTACAACTTTAATGAGGAAACCGCCGCCACTTTAAGCGCTGAACTGGTCAAAAAAGTTGTAACTCTGATATAGCAAACAACAGAGCTACGCTCAATACAGTACGGAGCCTCAACGAGGCTCCTTTTTTTGCAAAATTACATGCACTTAAATTTCGATAATACAAAAAGCTTATTCTTTTTATCATTCTTAAAGTTGCAAAAACTCCAAAATGTCATATAATGACATCTATGGAATCAATTAAAAATGTAGCCGAATATTACGATGAACTTTACCCGATATCAAACGAACAGAAACAATTCTATTCAGAATTAGCTGCAAACTATCCAGATCCTGTAAAATTTCTACGTCTTGGATGCGGAACCGGATTATTTGAACACCAGCTTGCAAAAGAAGGTGCAAATGTTACTGGGCTGGAACGTTTTGAAGAGTTAGTTCGTTCCGCAAATCTCAGAAGAAGAACTCAATTAATGTCAATCCACTTTTTCCAGCTTTCAGCCTTGGACATGGGACACTATCTGGGAAAAGGTTTCTATAATATTATTTCATGTCTTGATAACAGAATAACTTTGATTCACGACAATACATTGATGCGCAAATTCTTTTTTGACTGCAAAGAACTTTTGCGTGAAAATGGGACTCTTGTCCTGTCGTTATACAATTACAATAAATTCAATAACTCAAATCAGGAGCTACCAACAAAGGAGAGCATGAGGACAAAGCTGTTTACCAACATCACATGCCAGCCTGACGGTCAGTGGTTCTTTAATCAGTCAGTCGAAACCGGAAATGGAAAAATTCTGCAGGTCTTTAGCAAAGAAAAATTCTATCCATTAAAACCCGAAGAAATCATCAAATTCTCAAAGGAAGCTGGATTTACAGAAATAAATTTCTATTCAAGTTTTGACAAATCCCCATTCACCGGTTCCGAAGATAATATTCTGGTTGTTCTAAAATAGCACCTCCAGATTATCCCACCTTTGACTTCTTGCAAATTCTAAAAAATCCATGGACCTCAAAAAAATTTGCGATGTTCATGGATTTGACAAATTTCTTGTTTACAAAAACCGAAAACTTCTTATAATTCAAATTATGAATTTTCTTTCTATGTTGCCCTGGATATGGCTTGGTCTTACAGTTTTGTTGATTATCATTGAGATACTAACCAGCGGTCTCACTACAATATGGTTTGCAGCAGGCTCCCTTGTAATGATTTTCCTTTCCATGCTGAAGATACCTCTTTGGGCACAGCTGATAATATTTGTAGCAATTTCACTGCTGCTACTAATATTTACCCGCCCGATAATACGGAAAAAGATTGAAACAAAAAAAATAGCCATGAATTCAGACTCCATTATTGGAAAAAAGGCCATTGTAACTCAAAGAATTTCAGAATTCGAAAAAGGGGTCATTAAAATTAACGGCATAGAATGGACTGCCGCCGCAAAGGACAGCACAGTCTTTGAGGTTGGTGACATATGCTCTATTGTTGAAATACAAGGCGTAACAGCGTTTGTTGAAGCACAAAAGAATTAATCCCAGGTTTTTATTAGTTTGAGTTTGCGTTGCAAGCCCATAAAAACAATTTAATATTCAAGCATTTGTAAAAATGTCGCAGAGAAGAAAATTTCTCTTCTTGCCCCTAAGGAGTGACTATGCCAATCGTAGTAATTGCTGCAATAGCCATATTTGTAATGATAGTTATCATTTCAAATATCAGAGTTGTACCACAGTCCCACGCTGTAATCATTGAACGGCTTGGTGCCTATGTATCCACCTGGCAAACAGGTCTTCATGCAAAACTTCCATTTTTGGACAGAATTGCAAATAAAGTCTCTTTGAAGGAAAAGGTTCTTGACTTCCCTCCTCAGCCTGTAATCACGAAGGATAACGTCACAATGAAAATTGATACAGTTGTCTACATGCAGATTACGGATCCAAAGCTTTACACATACGGTGTTGAGAATCCAATGACAGCCATCGAAAATTTAAGTGCCACAACCCTTCGAAACATAATTGGTGACTTGGAACTGGATGCAACACTGACAAGCCGTGATGTTATTAACACAAAGATGCGTTCCATTCTTGATGAAGCAACTGACCCGTGGGGAATTAAAGTCAACCGTGTTGAAGTTAAAAACATTATGCCTCCAGAAGCTATCCGCGAAGCAATGGAAAAACAGATGAGAGCTGAACGCGAACGTCGAGAAAAGATTTTGATTGCAGAAGGACAGAAACAATCAGAAATTCTTGTTGCAGAAGGACAGAAACAGTCTGCAATTCTTGAAGCTGAAGCAGAAAAAGAGTCTATGATTCTTAAAGCCGAAGCAGAAAAGCAGTCCATGATTCTTAAAGCTGAAGCAGAAAAAGAAGCGGCCATACAAAGAGCTGCCGGTGAAGCTCAGGCAATTAGGGAAGTCCAGTCAGCAACTGCAGAAGGTCTAAAAATGATTAAAGATGCAAATGTTGATGAATCTGTATTGAAATTCCGCAGCCTTGAAACACTTGAAAAAGCTGCAAATGGAAATGCAACAAAACTCATTATACCTGCGGATTTCCAAAACATGGCAGGCCTTGTATCCTCTGTGAAGGAGACATTAAAATAACACTCCCGATGCAGAGCGTTCAAAATTTTAAGCCAATCTGCACGGATAAAAGGTTAACGCCTTACAAGTCAATCGCACATCCTCATCTTGCTGGGGATGTGCGTATTCTCTCAAAACCAATCCTATTCCCCTATCTAATCCATAAACTTAATAACGGTAAAATGACAAGCACTGAAATTACCTTTGCATTAGCAAATGTCTATGAACCTCACTCAAACTTTTTGGAAAACGAAAAAATAATATACAATCAAGCTTCTACAGACTGGAAAATCATTTATTTATACAAAATCAAAAAGAATGAAAAAGTCATAGAACTGTTAATAAATAAATATGATCCATTAAAAAATAAATTCAAAAATCAGATAAAAAAATATTCGTTTGCGGATTTTGAAGCAGATTATTACGAAATCTTCCTCATTAGTTTAAACTATATAGATTTTTCAAAAATAAAAAATCCATCTAAATTTTCATTTAGCACAATTCTGTCCCAACAATGCCAGAAATATATCAACTCGACAGCGAATAAAAAAGAAAATCAATTCCTGCCACTTTTAGATAGTTATCCAGCAGAAAGTTCAGAGGAACACGATTTTCAATCATCTAGTCACAAATCCAACAATGACAGAGAAAGCCTTTTCAAAGAAGATTCCCTACAATCAAAAATTATCAAACTAAAACGAGAAAACCCCTCTTTAAAAAAAAAGGAGATTGCAAAAATATTAAAGATTTCGGTATTCGCATTATCCCGATACATTCGTAACATCAAGGAAAGCATAGCCGGAGCTGGTTTAGCATCCACTAAGCTCAAAATAACTTCCAATCAAAAAGCAATCCTTGATACGCTTCAAAAACACCCTGGCATCAAACAAAAAGATATATGCACAGAACTGGGCTTCACAAAATCAACTGTATCAAGAGAAATCGGTCGTCTAAAAACAATGGGGCTACTAAAAAAATAAAATACATTTTAACCGACCATTAGACCTTGTAAAATTTTCTGTGTAAATGGCTGACAAAATATGATACTCTTAAGGAGGAGTACGATGTTGGCCAACAGAAAACCAAAAGAAAAAGATGTCATCGACCAGTTGCTGGATCAGATTGATTTCCACGGGATGACAGCGGAAGAACTTGCAGGAGAAAACGGTTTGCTCAAGAAACTGACAAGCCGTTTTTACTCAAAGGCGCTGGATGCCGAAATGGATGAGCATCTGGGGTACAAGAAAAATGACAATGCCGGAGACAATTCCGGTAACAGCCGAAACGGCTACACAAGAAAAACTGTCATCACTGATGACAATGACACGATAGAGGTTCAGGTTCCACGAGACAGGAACAGTACATTCGAACCTGTGATAATTCCGAAACATGAAAAACGAACTCCACTTTTCAATGATCAGATAATCTCGATGTATTCATTCGGAATGAGCACCCGTGACATTCAGCGTCATCTGCAGCAGGTTTACGGAGTTGAAGTCTCGCCCGAAACAATCTCGAACATCACCGAATCTGTTATGGCAGATGTCCGAGAATGGCAGACTCGTCCGCTTGAAAAATCATATCCGATTCTCTTTCTTGATGCCTTGCGCGTTAATTCCCGTCAGGATGGAAAGAACGTCAATAAAGCTCTATATGTGGCCTTGGCAATCAACTGGGAAGGCAGAAAAGAGGTTTTGGGCCTTTGGCTTGCTGACACGGAAGGTGCAAAATTCTGGATGAGCGTTCTGACTGATATTAAGAACCGCGGAACAGAAGACATCCTCATTGCCTGCATGGATGGACTTACAGGATTCCCGGAAGCCGTAAAAGCTGTTTTTCCCGACACTCACATTCAGCACTGTATCGTTCACATGATCCGCAACTCTACAAAGTTTGTTTCCTACAAGGATTTGAAGGCTGTCTGTCGTGACCTGAAGGAAGTCTATTCTGCAATCAATGCTGAAAGCGGGCATGAAGCTTTGGAAGAATTCGGCAGGAAGTGGAATGACAAGTATCCGATGATTCAGGCTTCATGGGAACGGAACTGGAATGACCTGACCGAGTTCTTTAATTATCCCAAAGACATCCGTAAGGCCATTTACACAACAAATGCCATTGAATCCTTGAATTTCAGTCTGAGAAAAGTTACCAAAAACAAATCAAGTTTTCCAGATGACGATTCGATATACAAGATAATGTACCTGGCAATAAAAAACGCCAGCACCCGTTGGACGTTGTCCATAAAGGACTGGGCACTGGCGGTTAACCAATTTGCGATTCTTTTTGACGGGCGTGTTCCCGTTTTTAATTAAACCTTGCCATTTACACAGAATTCATGACAGGGTCTTGATTTTCACTCCAGCAAAGTATTTTGATTTAATTCAAGCAAAATAACCTACCCACACATAAAAAAAAACACCCCGCCAGACCGAAATCCAACGGGGTGCGTTCAGTTAAAACTGATTTTCAGTTTTCGCCGTCAAAATTACAGAGAACCGTGGCAAGTACGAGCGATAACGTCGTCCTGCTGTTCCTTTGTCAAGTTGATGAAGCGTACTGCGTATCCAGAAACACGAACTGTGAAGTTTGCATACTCTGGCTTCTCTGGGTGAGCCT
>JAZUKJ010000115.1:0-7412 GCA_045643225.1 Treponema sp.
ATACGAAATTTCTTTATCTGAAAGAAACTTGTAAAAGATGAAACCAAGAATATAGTCCTTATATTCATTCGCTTCAATTTTTGAACGCATTTTGTTGGCACTTTCCCAAATCTTTGACGCAAGCTGCTGTTTATTCATTTAGTTATCTTCCTTTTCAGTCTCTTTATACTCTTCGTTAAATACGCAAATATCACCAATATTGCAGTCTAAAGCCTTGCAAATTTTATGAAGGCTTTCCATTGATACAAATTCGCCTTTTCCCATCTTTGCCAGGATATTGGATGTGATACCTGCTTTTGTTATTAAATCTGTCTTTTTCCACTCTTTATCTATAAGAAGTTTCCAAAGATTCTTATAATCCACTGGGGCCATATTTCACCTCAGTTTAATTATATCACAAAAAGCCCAATCTCTGACAAAAAAATATAGCGAAAAGGTGATTTTTTTTGGAACTCATTTACTCTAAATCACTATCTTAGAAAACCTGTTTATAATCTGTAAATTGTGTTATAGATTTTCTGTTTCATGAGCAGTCTCCGTTTTACATCTATCATAACATATCACTGTGTCATAGAACGACACTGTAAATAAAAAAAGCCCAGAATTCGTAGGAATTCCAGGCATTTTGTACTAAAAATTTTAACCGCAAAGCAATCTGCCCTGCGGTTAAGCTTCCATCATTTTTTCATTTAGTCTGCGAAAAACGAAACATGCTTGCCTTTGTAGGTTTTTCGTTTTCTTCCCATAGCTTCACTTTCTGTGGGGATAATTTTTCCGGCTTTAAAAAGTTTTGCATCGTCAATGCAGTATTTAATGTATGACGGTCCATAGGAAAGAGTGTTGTGGGCTGAATAGATTGTTTTTATGTATTTCTTAAACTTGTTAAGTTTTTCCATGCTGGTAATGTAGGTGTCAAACTTTGAGACATCGCCGAACATAAAGATTGGGCCTTCCTGAACGCTGTCACCTGCAATCAGGAATTTTTTGTTTTTTTCCAAAAGGACAATGCTGCCTTCCGTGTGTCCCGGAATCTCAATGACTTCGAATACAAAATTTCCAATATCAATTTTGTCACCATCTTTAAGCGGTTTCTTTGTGATGTCCTCAGGAATCATGGAATAATCCCGTTCATTTACGTAGCACTCGCCAAACTGGTTCAGACCGCCTGTGTGGTCTCCATGTCCATGAGTAATTACAACTTCAATCGGAAGGTCGCTGAATTCCCGGATTCTTTCCGTAAAATCGACACGTCCAAATCCTGTGTCCACCAGCAGAACTTTTTCGGTTCCTATAAAGAAAAACTGACGGGATGAATCATCGATGCAATAAAAGTTTTTGTCAATCTTAATTGTTTTAGGTTCGCTGTCTTTTTCCTGTGCCGTGCATACGGTTGATGCCAATAAAATTCCTGCAATAAGTGATGTAATTTTTTTCATTTGTTCCCCCTATAAAAATCGATAAAGAAGTTTGCAACGCAAACTTTATCTTACTAAGTTTGGATACTTCCTTTTTGCTATTTCGAATGCCTCCGCATCAAACAGGACAATAACGGCATCCATAGTGTCAGCGAATTTCTGAATGGAACTTATTGCTATGTCCAGTGCAGATTCTTTCGGGTATCCATAAACTCCGGCTGAAATTAATGGAAACGCAATTGATTTGCATTCATTCAACAGTGCCAGCGCTATGGAGTTTTTGTAGCAGCTTTCGAGTAATTCCGCGCATTCATTTTTTTTATTTTCATTGTAGATTGGACCGACTGTATGCACTACCCATCCGGCCTTCAGGTTATAGCCCTTTGTGATTTTTGCATCGCCTGTCGGACAGCCGCCAAGAGTTCTGCATTCCGCCAAAAGTTCAGGACCGGCTGCCCGGTGGATTGCTCCATCAACACCGCCGCCACCTAAAAGCGAACTGTTGGCTGCATTCACAATCGCATCCACTTCATATTTTGTTATGTCACCCTGTTCAATTTTTAATGCCATAATTTTTCCTCTTGCTTAAATGATACATGGAAATAACTCCTGCCGCAATCCCCGAATACTCAAGACAGGAAACTACAATATTCGGTGCCGCCATTTTCCAGTTTCCAATATTGAACAGATAGTAATAAATCTGTGTTTTATAAAATGCAAAACAGCCTGCAATAATCACAAGGAAATATATTATATATAGAATAATCTTTCCGGATTTTGTTTTTACTTTTCTGTCAACTTTTTGCAGCGGATTATGAACATGCAGCGCCAGATGAAAGCTCATAACCATATAAGCCCAGCTTGTGCTCATCAAATGAACGGTCCTCCAGAATTGAGAAAACCGCAGAGGAGACCATTCAAAAACCGCTCCAGATGCAAACACTGAACTCACCGCCATCAAAATCATCAGCACCATTAGCACCCAGGCGGTTGAGCTTAGCAGTATCCGTTGCGCATTATATTTTCCTTTTGCCGCCGTTTTGTAAAACCATCCATTCAAAATGTGATGAACCACAAACAGTACGAAAAGTGCCATCCCGGCATAGGCATGATAGCCCAGATTCCGGACATTCCCATGACTCATCAGGAAGATGAAATCCAAATACATTAGAACATCGATAATGATTTTTGCAAGTTTTATTTTAGCCATAGTTTATTGAGTCTCTAAAAATTGTAATTTCAAGAATTAAAACTCGAAGGCATCTCTATTGGGATGCACATTATAATCCACTGTTTTTGAGCCATTGGTCAATCCTTTTTTCAAGATCCCTTCCACCGCCATAGAAAAATTCAAATGGCAAACCAAGGTATGAACTCTTAACCTTTTTTCCTAAATCCGAGACACTGTCACCATAACGGGTTCCACCGTGGCTTGAAAAACTGATTATGGTTTTGCCTGAAAAATCATAGCTTTCAAGGAATGTCATTACCGGCATTGGAAGAGTTGCCCACCAGGTTGGATAGCCCAGTAAAACTACATCATATTTTTTCATGTCCGCAATTTTTGTTTTGAGGGCGGGACGTGCATTTGCATTCAAATCTTTCTGGGTGACTTCATAGATTCCACCGCGGTATGGATTTACCATTTCAATTTCCACCAGATCAACATTGGCGTTGCCGTATTTTGCCTTCAGAACTCTTGCAATATATTTTGCGGCATTCTCTGTGTTTCCAGAATATGAGAAATATGGAATCAGGATTTTTGGATTTTTTGGAATAGTGATTGAAGCAATTTTTGAATCATATCTTGTTTCAACAATGCCACTAACTTTTTCATCATTTCGTGCAACTCTGAAGCCCAGGTTCTGATCGTGGTCCAATGGATTTGTTGCAGAACGGTAAGCCGAACGAAGATGTTTTCCAAAATCGTTGTAAGCTCCACCACGGTTCACTCTGTAAATTCCAGTCCTGTTTCCAGCGGGATTTCTATTTTCTGAAATATCATATTCTCCATAAAAATCAAAAACCCATTCACTTACATTTCCGTGCATATTGTAGAGTCCGAATCTATTTGGAGCAAGGGAATCAACAGCGATTGTTTTTCCTCTGTTCTGACCTGCCTGCACATTCTGATTTGTGTGATGAACATAATTTTCTTCTATCAGGTATGGATACTCGCCTTCGTAATTTGCATCTTTCGGATTATTCCAGTTGCCGGTATTGAAAATTGTTGTAGTCCCAGCCCGGCAAGCGTACTCCCATTCTGCTTCTGTCAAAAGTCGGTATCCGTTTGCCTCACGGTTCCAGGTAACGTTCTTACCGCTAATTGTATAACATTTTTTTAAACCATTTTTTTCGCTGAGTCGGTTACAGTATTCGATTGCATCAAACCAGGACACATTTTCGACAGGAAGATTGTCTCCTTTAAAAACACTTGGATTGCGTCCCATCACAGACTGAAAATCCTTTTGGGTAACTTCGTAAGCGTCCGCATAAAATGAGGAAATGGAAACCGAATGCTGTCGTTCGTCAACATTTCTCTGCCGCTCCGAAACAGGGCTTCCCATATTGAAAGTACCTGCTGGAATCTTCACCATTTTTGATTGGGCGAAAGTTGAAATGGAAAGTCCAGCCATTAAAAAATAAGAAAAATATTTTCTGTTCATTTTGTACTCCACCTGTCATAGGATTGTTATTGTCACTCCGAACTTGTTCGTAATCTATGCACTGTATAGATTCTGTGCGAATCCTTCGAATACCAAGAAATTCAGCATGAGGGAATTTTTATTTTCTGATAAATGATTTATCTTTTTCTGGAATTTCGTCATCACTTTTGTAGCGTTCGATTTTCATGTGAAGGTCATATTTTTCACGGAGCTCCATGATTTTTTTCATCATTGGAGATTTGTGATGTTCGTCAATGGCATCCTGATTTTCCCAAGAGTCAATCAATAGAACTGTTTCAGAATCTTCCATTGGAAAAAAGTATTCATATTTAAGGTTGCCTTTTTCTTCTCGAATTTTTTGGACCGTTCCAGAAGAATGCATTTCCTCAGCAAAATTTCTGGCACTTCCATTTTTTCCTTTGTAATAAAGATTAACTGTTATTGCCATTTTTCACACCCCATTTATTTTGTGGAAAATGAAAAACTGATGTTCTTGTCAGCATTTTTCAAAAAATCGGATACGGATTTATCTTTGAAGGTGCCAATCAAAATGGCTTCGTTTGAAGACAATTTGTGATTTTCGTATGCAAAGGAAATTGCTTTGTATGTTGTGTTGTAATAGACATTTCCTTTTTCGTATTTTGAATCTGCCACTTCATTTGAAGTCTTGAGATTTTCATAAACATAGAATTCAAATCCACCGTATTTCTGCATTTTAAGATTTTTATCTTTGATGAATCTCAAAAAGTCTTTTCCGCAAACAGATTCGTTAACCTCAAGCTCATAAGTTTTTGATCCAACTTTCATAAAAATTGTTTCAGCAGATAAAACAGAGGTGATTGAAAATAAGAATGCTATTAGTAAAATAAATCGTTTCATTTTCTATCCTTTTCACCGTTAGATTCGGTACTCCAAATTTCCTTTGCCATGTTAAAAACAGCCCAAGCCTTTGGCCAACCTGCGTAAAAAGCCACATGAGTAACAACTGCGGCAATTTCTTTCTGACTTACACCATGATTTTTTGCATTCTCAAGATGATATTTAAGAGAAGAATCTGTAACACCGGAAGACATCAATGCAACGACCGTAATGATGCAACGAGTTTTTACATCAATGTCCTGATTGTTCCAGTTTTCGCCAAACAAAACATCATCATTAAAATGTGCAAAATCCGGAGCAAATTCTCCCAGAGCTTTTCTTCCAGCGGTTTGAACTATTTTTTCCATTCATTTTTCTCCATATTTGGGGCTTCCGTCACTAAAGTGCCGTCGGGTGTTTCAGGGTTCCGCTATCGCTTCATTGCTACGCTCTGGTGGTTTCGACAAGCTCAACCACCGCCGCTTCGCAACGACTTCGTCGCCCTTCCATACCCTAAGCCTTATTTCAAAACCCTTTCAAAAAATTTTTTCAATTCTGTTTCGCTTGTGTTTGCGTAGAATCTAGCACCGTTTTTCCATATTGCGGTTTTTGACGCATGGGCTTTCAAATCTTTTTCCGCTCCACCTATTCCGCTTCCACCGCTTGTGCAGATTGCGACCACGGTTTTTCCGCTCAAATCATTTTGCTCAACAAAGGTCCACATAATTTTTGGAGCCGTATACCAGTAAATTGGGAATGCCAGAACAACTGTGTCATACTTTGAAAGATTGATTTTTGATTTTATTGCAGGACGGCTTTTTAGGTCGTTGGATTCCTTTGTTGTACGGCTTTTGCTGTCATGCCAGTCCAAATCCGCTGAAGTGTAAGGAACTTCCGGAACGATTTCAAAAAGGTCGGCGTTCAAAACTTTTGCAGTTGTCTGTGCCAGTGACTTTGTGTTTCCAGTGCAACTGAAATAGCATACAACAGTCTTTGCGTAAGTCGATGTCATTAAAAGACCTCCAATCAAAAGTGCGATAATTGATTTTTTCATTTTATTACCTCCAAATGTTTTCCGTTTTTACCAATTTTCATATCTGCGTTTCTTATCCAACGCCCTGATTTCCTTCATCTCATTTTCCGTCAATTCAAAATCCCACACAGAAAAATTTTCTTTAATGTGTTCAGGATTTGACGAACCTGGAATTGCAATAAATCCTGACTGCAAATGCCAACGGACAATAATCTGGGCCGCAGTTTTTTTGTGAGCCTTTGCAATTTTCTGGATCACAGAATTTTCAAGATGTTCCTTTGTATGCCCTCTTCCTCCAAATGGATAATAGCTTTCTATGTAGATATTATTTTTTTTGCAAAAGGTTTTCAGTTCCTCTTCCTGATTGAAAATGTGATTCTCATTTTGAATCACAGCGGGTTTAATTTCAAAATCTTTTATAAAATGGTTTACCTCCCGTTCGGTATAAAAGTTTGAAATTCCTATTGAACGGATTTTTCCGGTCTTGGCATATTTTTCCATCGCCTTGTAAACCCGGTCATTGCTTGTCTGTCCCCCACTTTGATGGAGCAGACACAAATCAATGTAATCTACACCAAGCTGTTTCAACGAATCTTCAATATCGCGTTCAGGATTTGAACTCCAGGGAACAATTTTTGTTGTAATAAAAATATCTTTCCGGGTGCAAAGTCCATCCTTAATCGCTTTTGAAATAGCGTTACCTACTTCCTTTTCATTGCCATAATATTTTGCGGTATCAATTAACCGGTATCCGTATTTGATTGCAGAATAAACTGCATTTTCACAAACCTGTCCTGTCAAAGTCCAGGTCCCCAGTCCAAGCGTCGGCATATCATAACCTGAGTTAAGTTTTACAGATTTGTTAAATGCAAAACAATTTGTAATCATAAAAACTGTCAACAATAATGATGCTATCTTTTTCATTCTATAAGTCTTACAATCCTATCCTTTTTATCCAGGTTTTAATGTCAGCCTTTTCACCGTGCGCTTGACTCAATCCCTCTTTCACTTTTTTAGAAGAACTTAAATCACCAATAGCTTTCAAAGTTGCCTTGTTACCGCTAGACCAGTAAGTACAGAATGGTACAACAGTTTTTCCTGCAAGATTTTTTTGTTCACTCAAAATCCAGGTTTCCACAGGGTTTGCGACATAGTCATTCCACACAGGCGTTCCAACAAAAATTGTGTCATATTTAGAAAGGTCTGGCACTGCCTTTATTTTTCTTGGAGTATTGTTTTTCCTGTCAGCTTTAGATTCGTCACTGCATTTTGTTCCATTAAGAGAATATGGATTTGAAAGCTGCAACTCAAAAATATCGCTACCAGTTTCTTTTGCAATCCGTTCCGCCATTGCTTTTGTGGTTCCGGTAAGGCTGTAATAAACGACAATGGATTTTGCATTCGCTGAAACGAATATGGAAAATAAAACTAAAATAGATA
>JAZUKJ010000116.1:0-13771 GCA_045643225.1 Treponema sp.
CCTTTGTTTTGGGCAACGTTTTTCGAGGAAGCTGCGGGAGGGTGCGCTTGTTGTTCCGCGGACTGTTGTTGTCACGGTGGTTTCGACAGGTTCAGCCACCACGTCTGTTTTTGTTCATGCGGTGCGAGACCGCTCGTCATTCTGCACACTGTTGTTCCGGTGGTAGCAAGGCATCAGAGGGAACGTCCTTATTTACGAAAACCTTTTGCCGTTTTTTCTCTTTTAACTTTTTTTTGTCTGTGGCATAATGGGGCTATGAATACATTTCCTTTATCACACGATCAACTTGTGGAGTTGACTAAAAAATATCCCACACCATTTTACATTTACGACGAGAAAGGCATCCGGGACAACATGCGTTATTTCAAGAATGCTTTTTCCATTTTCCCTGAGTTCCGCGAGTATTTTGCGGTCAAGGCTCTTCCTAATCCATATATCCTGAAGGTTCTGGAGAGCGAGGGTTGCGGTGGCGACTGTTCTTCTTTGCCGGAGCTGATTCTTTGTGAAAAGAGCGGCATCAAGGGTCAGAGGGTTATGTTCACCAGTAACGACACTCCTGCCCACGAGTATCAGGAGGCTTACAAAAACGGTGCCATTATAAATCTGGATGACATTACCCACATTCCATTTTTGAAGGAAGCTTTGGGTGGAAAGATGCCTGACACGATTTGTTTCCGCTATAATCCGGGTCCATTGAAGGAAGGCGGCAACTCTATCATCGGTAAACCTGAGGAAGCCAAGTACGGTTTGACTCACGACCAGATGATCGAGGCTTACAAGATTTGCAAGGCGGAGGGGGTCAAGCATTTTGGTTTGCATACCATGGTCGCTTCCAACGAGTTGAATCCTGATTTCTTTGTGGACACCGCCCATATCGTTTTTGATTTGGTTCTGGAGGTTCAGAAGGAATGCGGCGTTAACATTGAATTTGTTGATTTGGGTGGCGGAGTCGGTATTCCTTACAAACCGGGTCAGCAGAAGGTTGATTTGGATTACGTTGCAAAAAATATTCGCGCACTTTATGACCAGATGATTGTTCCTGCAGGCCTTGATCCTTTGGCAATCTGTTTTGAGTGTGGCCGTCCGATTACCGGTCCTTATGGCTGGCTTGTTACAACGGCCATCCACCACAAGCACATTTACCGCGAGTATGTCGGTGTTGACGCTTCAATGGCTGACTTGATGAGACCTGGAATGTACGGTTCTTATCACGAGGTTCAGGTTAGCGGAAAGGAGAATCTTCCAAAGGACCATGTTTACGATGTGGCCGGAAGTCTTTGCGAAAACTGCGACAAGTTTGCGGTGCAGAGGGAGTTGCCGGAGATTGAGCGTGGCGATTTGCTGATTATCCACGATGCCGGTGCCCACGGTCGTGCCATGGGATTCAACTACAACGGAAAGCTTCGCGCGGGAGAACTTTTGTTGAGATGTGACGGAACCGTCCAGCAGATTCGCCGCAGGGAAACGATTGAAGATTATTTTGCGACATTGGATTTTTCCGGTCTTGACGGATTCAAGGCATAAGAGTTTTTAGTTTTTTCAAATAGAAAACCAAGCCCCCGGATTTTCTTTTTCATTGGTTGGAAGATTCGGGGGATTTTTATGGAGTTGATTTATGAATTTTCTTAAGAAGTTTGTTTCCATTCCCCTTGTTATAAGAATCGCCATAGGTCTTGTCATTGGTATAATTTTGGGGCTTGTCGTTCCAAAGGCCACCTTCATTGCAACCCTTGGCAATCTTTTTATCAGCGCCCTTAAAGCCATCGCGCCGATCCTTGTGCTTTTCCTTGTAATCAGTTCCCTGTCCAGTGCAGGAAAGAATCTGGGAAAAAGGTTCAGGACGGTAATCCTGCTTTACGTGGTCTCAACATTGATTGCATCAATTGTGGCGGTCCTTGGAAGTTATATCTTCCCTATCAAGGTTGCGCTGTCCACGACCGTTGAACAGAACGCCCCGAGCAGTCTGGGGGATGTCTTTGGAACCCTTTTGAGCAATATGGTGATGAATCCAATTTCCGCCCTTTCGACAGGGAACTATGTCGGCATCCTTTTCTGGGCAATCCTGATAGGACTTTCGGTCCGCAAATTCACTGACGAGCCAACAAAGGCGGTCCTTTCGGATATCTCAACGGCAATATCTATTATTATTTCATGGATAATCCAGGCGGCACCTTTTGGTATTCTGGGACTTGCCTTTGAGACTGTAAGCCAGAACGGGCTTGGAATATTTTTCTCCTACGGAAAACTGATTGCCCTTCTGCTTGGATGCATGTTCTTCCAGGCACTGGTTATCAATCCTGTAATTGTTGCCGTCTGTCTAAAAAAGAACCCATACCCGCTTGTGCTTAAGTGCCTTAGGGAATCGGCAATCACCGCTTTCTTCACCAGAAGTTCAGCCGCGAACATTCCAATCAACATGAGCCTTTGTGAAAAAATGGGGCTTGATAAGGAGTTCTATTCAGTCTCTATCCCACTTGGAGCTACAATCAACATGGACGGGGCGGCCATCACAATTACCGTAATGTCACTTGCGGCGGCCTATTCGACAGGAATCCAGGTGAATATTGTCATGGCCATTCTGTTGAGCTTCGTGGCGACCCTTGGTGCCTGCGGTGCTTCAGGAGTTGCAGGAGGTTCCCTCCTTCTGATTCCCATGGCCTGTTCAATGCTGGGTGTATCCCAGGATGTCGCCATGCAGATGGTGAGCATCGGTTTTATGATTGGCATCATCCAGGATTCAGTGGAAACCGCGTTGAACTCTTCCAGCGATGTCCTGATAACGGCAACAGCGGAATATGTCCAAAAGAACAAAAAGGACAGATAAGGTTTTTTAGTTTCTGAAATTTAGTTTTCGAAATGCGACCCACGAATAATATCCCCCGGATTTTCCTGTGTTACCGGCAGAAAGGTTCGGGGGATTTTTATGTTTAGGAAACCCTTTAGTTTTTTGAACTAATCCAGCCCCAGCTTTTTGTTGATTTCGATATGCATTTCGTCGAACTGGAATTTTAGCTGCCGCTTTTCTTCCAGGGTCAATTTTTCAAAGTCGCCGGGCATCATGAACTGCCGGTCGGTGGATTGCTCCCCATCAAACCTTGTCAGCATTTTCTGTGCATAGTCGTAGCCTTCCACATCCACGTAAACGAGTTCCTCTTTCCTTAGGCCTTCAAAATTTGAAACCCACATTTCCCACTCGTTTCCGCTTCGCCAATATTCGTAAACCTGTTTCCTTGATTCATCAAACCTGGGGCACAAAAGTTCCTTGTCCATTTCCTGAAAAATCTTAAGGTCTTTATCCCACAGGTAACATTTGTAGCAGTCTCCACCGGATCCGCCTGTAGAATAATAAATCAAATCGTCGTAACCGTCGAAATTGCAGTCATAAAAAAATGGACGGTAGCGATACGAAATGGCCTCCTCCCCGGAAATGGTCTGAATCAATTTGTCGCCGTCAAGAACTTTGGCAGTGAAATCCATGATGAACTCATCCTTTTTTTCATAGGAAAAAATTACATTGTAAATTTCTTTATCCTGACGCACATATTTATTTTCCGACAGATTTTTTTCCGCCATGCTGAATACATCAAATCTTTCACACAACGGCCCCGTCTTATTGTGGCTGTCAAACAGGAATCTATAAGAAAAGTCGCTTAACAGGATTTTTTCCACGTCATCATTTTTTTCTACGGGAACCTTTTTTTCGCCACAGGAAATCAGCAAAACCGGCAATGCACATAAAATCAACAAAATTTTTTTCATAAATACATTGTAGGAAGAATTGTATAGCTCGTCAAATTTTTTCATAAAAAACTAAGTTCAAATAATGAATTACCGGTGAAAATGTTATATATTTAATTTGGAGGAAAGTTATGATATACGAAGCATATTTTGATGGAAACACTGTACGCACATTTGAAAATATCGACATTCCCAAAAATTATCCTGTGTTTGTTGATGTTCCAAGCAAACATTTAAGTGAAAAAGAATGTGCTGACTTAAAAAATAAATTAGCCTCTCTGGATGCTGTCTGCGGATTGTTAACGGAAAATGAAGCAAAAGAATTTGACATAGCAATCTCTAAAAAAATAAATTTTCAGGAAAGATTTGAGGTATGAAATATTTTCTTGATACAAACATTATTAGCTATCTTTTAAAAGGTAGCATAAATGTAAAGAAAAATATTGCGAACTTAATTTTAAACGGAAATACAGTTCACATTCCAGCAGTCGCATATTATGAATCAAGAAGAGGTCTTTTATCTACCTCCGCAAGCAAAAAGATTGTAATCTTGCAAAAATTTATACAAGCATTTGGAATAATCGATGTAACAACAAAAACCCTTGATATAGCATCAGAAAATTGGGCAAACTTAAAATCTAAAGGACAAATGATAGAAGATTCCGATTTATTTATAGGTTCTTCGGCTGTTGAAAATGACGCTATATTAGTAACCAACAACCCAAACCACCTATCCCGTATTTTAAATATAAAAATCGAAACCTGGGAATTTTAATGGCGAACCTCGATACAAAACGTCGGGGTATTAAATCCATCTGCACGAATAAACACTCGTCAATTTTTTTCATAAAAAACAAAAAAGACGGAACCCCGAAAATGAGATTCCGCCTTCCTTAACCGATTAAATCAGTTTAAATTATTTTGTTGTTTCGATTGGCTTCATGCTTGTCATGTATGCACGGAGCTTCTTTCCAACTGTTTCGATTGGGTGGTTGCGGATTGCTTCGTTAACCTGAACCAATGTCTTGTTTGGAACTGCAGTTGTCTTAACATCAAGTCCCTTTCCGATGTCAGCAGTTGTTACTGTTGCCATGAAGTCCTTCTGGAGAAGAGGAACACATGCACGGGCGAACAGGTAGCATCCGTATTCAGCTGTATCAGAAATAACCTTGTTCATCTCATAGAGACGGCGGCGGTCAATGAGGTTTGCGATAAGTGGAACTTCGTGGAGTGATTCATAGTATGCGCTCTCCGGTTTGATTCCTGCGCTAACCATTGTCTCGAATGCCAATTCACATCCAGCCTTAACAAATGCAACCAGGAGGATACCCTTGTCGAAGTATTCCTGCTCTGTGATTTCGTCTGCTGCTTCTGCTTCAGTTTCGAATGGAATCTTTGCATAGCTTTCGCGCCAGTCGTGGAGGTTCTTGTCACCGTCTGCCCAGTCCTTCATCATTGTTGAGCTGAACTCACCACTGATGATGTCATCCATGTGCTTCTGGAACAATGGAGCCATAATCTTCTTGAGTTCAAGAGACAGCTCGTTTGCACGAAGCTTTGCTGGGTTTGAAAGGCGGTCCATCATGTTAGAGATTCCACCCCACTTGAGAGCTTCAGAAATTACGTTCCATCCGTGCATCAAAAGTTTTACGGCATATCCTGGAGCGATTCCGTTCTGAACCATCTTGTCGTAAGAAAGGATTGTTCCTGCCTGGAGGAGTCCACAGAGGATTGTCTGTTCGCCCATCAAGTCAGACTTAACTTCAGCGATGAATGAGCTTTCCAAAACACCGGCTGTTTCTCCACGTTCTGCACAAGCGAGAGCCTTAGCAAGAGTCATACCTCTTCCTTCTGGGTCGTGTGCTGGGTGAACAGCGATCAATTCTGGAACACCAAATCCGCGGACATATTCGTTGCGGACTTCTGTACCTGGTCCCTTTGGAGCCATAAGGAATACAGTGATGTCATCGCGAATCTCTTCGCCTTCTTCAATCATGTTGAATCCGTGGCTATACCAAAGTGCTGAACCCTTCTTCATATATTTCATCAAGTTGACAACAACTTCATGATGCTGCTTATCTGGAGTCAAGTTTCCAACGACGTCAGCTGTAGGGAGCAATTCCTCGTATGTTCCAACATTGAAACCGTTCTCTGTTGCGTTCTTCCAAGACTGTCTCTTCTGCTCAATAGCTTCCTTGCGCAAACAATATGAAACATCCATTCCAGAGTCGCGGAGGTTAAGTCCCTGGTTCAATCCCTGAGCACCACAACCGACGATAACAATCTTTTTGCCCTGAAGAGCCTTTGTTCCGTCTTTAAATTCTTCACGTGCCATCTGGCGACAGTGACCCAGTTCCTGACGAGCTACGCGCCAAGGGATTGCATTAAAATAATTCTGACCCATTTTTTTACTCCTATTGGTCTATTTTTTCATATTTGTATAACTAGCGGAAAACCTCTAAAAACATACGTTCTTAGAGGTCAACCTATGGTGATTTAATTTTATTAAAATTATTAGAAAAATCAACACCCTAAGGCGTCATCAAACCTTGAACAGGTCAATCTGTGAACCAATCTTTGAAATGGATCCCTGAACCTGGCTTGACATATGTCCAAGAGCCCTTCCTGTTGATCCGATTTTCTCTGATGAGGCTGCCATTTCGTCCATGCTGGCCTTCATCTCTTCAGTAATTCCCTGGAGACGTTTAACCTCGTTCTGGATTATCTGGTTCTTCTGAGCCATATTCTTGGATGCCTTGTTAACTTCAGCGGTACTGTCATTCATAGAACGCAGGGATTCGCTAATCTGTTTTGAACCAGCGGTCTGTTCTTCCATAGCGGCCTTAATCTGGATAACCAGTTCATCGGTTTCCTTGATTTTATTTGATACGGCGGCAAAGGCTTCACTGGATTCAACGGAAGCGGAAACCACTTCTGTAATCTGGTCCTTGATTTTGCCCAGCTGTTCACCGATTGTCTTTGACTGTGCGGAAGAGGTCTCCGAAAGTTTTCTGATTTCGTCAGCAACAACAGAGAATCCCTTTCCAGCTTCTCCAGCGTGTGCAGCTTCGATAGCGGCGTTCATAGCCAAAAGGTTTGTCTGTTCCGCGATTGATGAAATTGCAAGGTTGGCTTCCTGAAGCATTTCAGACTGGGTTTCAATCTGCTTGATTCTTTCGTTAACGTCCTGCTGCTTTGAGAATCCCATCTGGGCGTTCTGTGAAAGTCCATCGAATGAGTTTGCCATCTTTTCAACGGAATGATTTACGGAAGAAATATTTCCAATCATCTCTTCGATAGCTGTGGCAGCTCCGGCAACTTCATGAGACTGATCCTCAATCATGCTGTCCAAAGTCGTGATATTCTCGGAAACCGCGTTAACGGCAATGGCTGTCTGACGTACACTGTCGCCAGAATTCTTAATCTGTGAGTGAATATTGTTGATACCGGAACTGATTTCGGAAATTGCTTTGGATGTATCGTCGATGGAAGAAGTAAGGGTTGAACCAGTCTCGTTAAGTTCGTCCTTTGACTTCTTGACCTCGGAAACAATCTGCTGCAGCTTGTCACAGAAGGCGTCGAACTGGATAACAAGGAATCCGATTTCGTCACGGATAAAGAGCTTACATCTCTTGGTAAGGTCGGCCTCACCGGTTGCCATTTCTTCAAGAGAGTTGGTAACGTTCTTGATACGCCACATAAGCCAGCGGACAAATGCACCTACAACGATGAACAGGACAACAACAAAGATAATGCCCACAGGAATAACAATAACCAATGTGCTGCGTCTTACATCTTCCAAAGATTTCATGCTCTTTGAAATAAAGAGCATACCTGTTATGGAGCCGTCATTGTTTTTGAGAGGGTCATAGGCTGCCACATATTTGGCACCGTTAATCACTACAGTTCCGCTATAAGGCACTCCGCTCTTCAAAACGGATGCCACGATTTCCTTGTTGTCAAGTTTGGTTCCAACAATCTTCTTTCCGGAACCATCCTTAAGGGTAGTATCAACACGGACATCATCTTTGAAAAGGGTACACTCAACATCGTAACCCTTGACGGCCTCTTCACACAAAAGACCATTGTCCAGACAGTATCCCAAAATCACGACACCAACAATTCTACCATTGGAACGGACAGGCTCCGCTGCAACGATTGAATAGTTCTGATTTCCTATGCCTGTATATCCCCAGTCAGAGGTTCCCTTGAGCGCATTGGCCACAACAGAACAGTCGGTTACCGTTCCGCTAAGGTCACTGCCATGGAGGATTTTACCTTTGGCGTCAGTTACGGCATAGAAATCCAGGTCCAGCTTGGATGTGATTCCGTCCACCACCCTTTTCAGGCTGCCATCATTATTGGCAAGCGCATTTGAAAGATTTTCGTTTATCGAAAACAGATAAGAATACTGAGTCAACTGGAGTTTCCAGTCGTCAATAAGTCTTATAACTCCATTGGAATTGATTTTGATTCTGTCCTTTTCATGGGCAATCTGTTTTGCGTTGAAAGTTTCGATAGAGAGCGTACAAACTACGACACAGGCCAACACTACTGCGCCAATCAAGATTCCCATAAGTTTTGTCTGAATCTGCATGTCTTTCTTGTAGTTTGTCTCAAACCGATTCAACTCTTTTCTTGCCATAAATACCTCGCAGCATAAAACAAAATATTTGAATTTTATAAGTTATCTCTAAAAGTTGCAATTTTTAGAGATAACTTTGAAAAAGCGATGTTTTGAGCCTTGTAATTCCAAGGAAAAAAAACTCGCAGTCATCTCTAAAAAGTATTTTTTAGAGATGACCTATAATCCGTTATTATAGTGATTCCACTATTATACACTTCTTTTTCGGTTTCTAAAAGAGAAACCTACAATAAAAATATGCATTTGATAAAATTTTATGCAGAATCAGGCATTATATGACCAGTTCCAGACCGGATTGGACCGGTTTTTACGAAAATCCAGGCCATTTGATACCAAGGATTGATTAAAATTTTAACATAGCTGTGGCGGAGATACAGAAATTTAAGCAAACCTCAAGCTACCGGGATACATTTTTTTTAAGATTCCCTATATCCAGCTTAAAATTTGTGTGTTACAATCTTATAGGATTCATTAATTAGGAAAGAACATAGCTGACATCAGGAAAACCTTCAAGGGAATGTGGATGCCGCTGATTATGGAGTGTACCATATGTATAGAATACTTTTTTTGTATGAAGAAAAACTGAGAAGCGCCTGCCAGTTGCACAGCAATACTCTCAAAGCAAATTTTGAATGCTATTATTCGCCCATCGAGGCTGACCCCGTGATAGAAAAAATCCAGAACTGCGGTTTCGACTTGATTATAGCCTATCTTCGCGACATGGAAGATGAAGCAAAAAAAGAGATGTCCAAGATTCTGACAAATTCTCCAGGGGCACATTTTATGTTGTGCGGAGCAAGAGAGGAACTGCACAAATATTATACAATCTGTGGCGACAAAATTGACCGCTACTTGATGACCCCTATCAAAATCAACGATTTTGTCGAAGTCACCAGGCAGCTTTTGGACAAACTGAATGGTGTCGTAACCGAGGATGCTCCAAAAATCAACGAAAAGGAAGAGTTTGTTGATATGAGAAGCAAGATTCTTATTGTCGACGACTCCCCTGTCAGCCTGCGAACTGTTGTGAACTGGCTTAAAGATGATTACAAGACCGCCGTGGCAAAAAGTGGTCAGGCCGCTTTGGAGTATCTTGAAAAAGAGATTCCTGAAATCATCCTTTTGGATTATGAGATGCCGGAGATGAGCGGAGTCCAGACCCTTGAGGCAATCCGTTCGGACAGCCGCTGGGTAAACATCCCTATCATATTCCTGACTGCGGTTTCTGAAATGGACATGGTCAAGGAGGCCATCAAATTTAAGCCGGATGGATATATCCTGAAGTCCGCAGGCATGATTCCTTTGCAGGCAAAAATCAAAGAAGTTTTGGAAAAAAATGGGAATAAATGAAAAATCATTTTAAACTGGATTTCGAAAGTAAAGAAGAGGCTGAATTATTCAGCAATGAATGTGCATTGATCGACAGTTCCCGTATCATCATGTACGGCGGACTGTTGGGAATGTTCAACTTTTTTCTATTGATTATAAATCTAATCTATCCGCAGGAAGTCTACAGGAATGTCCAGACCTTCTATAGATACCTGAACTCCTTCATGACCTTGGCGTCCCTCGCTATGGTTTGCATTTCCCGGTACTATAAAAAGGATACCAGGAACAGAAAAAATTTGTTCTATGGCTCCATCCTGGTTTATGTTGTCATAATCATGCTATACTCACTGTCCGATGCCCTGGCGACGACCATTTCCCATCGGGCGGAAGATTTGACGACTTTCTATGTCTGCCTGGTAATTTCAGCCTGCATACTTTATATCAAGCCGCAGATTATTTATCCAATCGCCATCGTTGAATTCGGTATCTATGAATTTGTTATCTATGTTGTCGTTGAAAGGAAACTTGGAATAGAAATAAACAATTCATACCCGTTCTACGCCATGTTTTTGATTTTTATAACCCTGACAGTTTCCCTTATCCGCATGGAGCAAAAATACAAGGAGTTTAAAAGTTCCCAGCTGATTAAACAAATGCAGCAGCAGGCGGAAAGGGAAAACAAGCTCAAGTCCCTGTTCCTTGCAAACATGAGCCACGAAATCCGCACACCAATGAACGCCATTGTAGGCATGAGCGAACTTGCCCTGGATTTTGATATAAACAACGCACAAAAAAATACGATCCGCCAGATTCGTTCTTCCGGAATGAGTCTTGTTTCAATCATCAACGACATTTTGGATTTTTCAAAAATCGAGTCAGGCAAAATGGAAATCATTCCTGTGAACTATGATTTGCTGAAACTGATGAACGATGTCTTGAATGTGGTCCGGGTCAGACTGTCCGGAAAATCTGTTGAGCTTGTCATTGAAATCGACCCTACCCTTTCTTCCATTTATTGCGGCGATGATATGCGTATCCGTCAAATCTTGATTAACCTTGCAGGCAATGCAACAAAATTTACGGACAAAGGATTTATCATTATCCGAATTGAAAATCTAAGAAAATACGAAGAAAAGGATGGACTCAGGTTCAGCGTCATTGATAGCGGCATCGGAATCAAGGAAGAGGATTTGAAAAAACTGTTCAGCGCATTCCGTCAGGTCGATATGGAAATGAACCGCTCAAAAGGTGGCACCGGTTTGGGGCTTTCAATTTCAAAGAACCTGGTCAAGCTGATGGGTGGAACCATTGGAGTTCTGTCCGAGTATGGAAAGGGGTCATGTTTTTATATAAACCTTCCCCAGAAAATTGCGGACGAACAAACCTGTGGTGATAAATACAAAATTATTTTTGAACGGGCGTCGGTTAACCAGCATCACAACGAGCTGAGAAACATTCCAATCACCATGCTTGATGAACCGGATGTGGCGGCACTGTTTGTTGAAAAAAATGAGACCGTCAAATTTTCCGCATCCAAAGCGTCCATCCTCGTTGTTGATGACAATGACGTCAATCTTCAGGTGGCGGAAGGCCTGTTGAAAAAATTCGGTGTCGTTATTGATAAGGCCGAAAGCGGATACAAGGCTTTGACCATGATCATGAAAAAAAAATACGACATCATTTTCGTGGACCACCAGATGCCGGGAATGGACGGAATTGAAACCGCAAAAAAGATTCGCGAAATCTGGTACGGCGATGACGTTCCTGTCCTTGTCGCCTTAAGTGCCAACGCCGTTAACGGTGCAAAGGAAATGTTCCTCAGCAATGGCTTCGATGATTTTTTGAGCAAGCCTGCCCAGGGAAAAGATTTCGCCGCATGCCTTCTCCGTTGGTTGAACGCCTCATTGATAGAGAAACTTGCTGATGATGATGACGATTCCAATGAAATCCCGGAAGATTTTCCTAAATTCAAAATTGATGACCTGGATGTCAAAAACGCCATCGAAAATTCCGGTAGCTTCGACAACTGGATCAGGGTCACCAAAACTTTCGCATCCTCTATCACCAAAAATGCTGACACAATCGAAGATTATTTGAAGAAAGAGGATTTCAAAAATTTCACAATCCAGGTTCACGCCCTAAAAAGTTCCGCAAGAATTATTGGTGCCATGAACCTTTCAATCCAGGCGGAATACATTGAGCTGCTTGGAAAAAAAATACAGTCCATGTTTGAAAATACGACACTGCTTTTCAAAGACATCCAGGAAAAAGCGACTGTCATGTTAAAACTCTACCGCTCGTATAATGAAATTCTGCAGGATATAAAAATCTATGGCGAAAAATCGGATGACGATAAAACAGAAATTTCAGCGGACGACCTGAAAAAAATTATTGACGAGATCCTGACCTCCTGCTCTGATTTTGCACTGGACAAAGTTGAGCAGGCCGTGGACAGATTAAAGACCATAAAACTTCCGTCATCCCTGGCCTCAAAAATGGACGACCTTATTCAAGCCGTCGAGGATATAGAATTCGATAAAATAGAAGAGATTCTAAAACTTGAATGAACGATACCCCGCCCCACGAATAAAATAACCCAATGACTTTCGTGTACATTTCACGGAAGTGCAGCCAATCGTATCCGACATCGGTCAAAACACGATATCCACTCCAATGCCTCATGCAATCCTGCGAAAAGAATATTGGAACGGATGCCAGATTTGGATTGGTCGTCGATTGGCGGAACGGGAGTGAAAAGCCAGGGACAACCGCTCCGCTCTGAACTTTGGCGAGCATTTTTCAGAATGAAAAAGCGCAGTCCTTTACCTTGTATGTTCAGCCGCGGACGGATTGGACCGCTTTTCACGGAAGTGCAGCCAATCGTATCCGGCATCAGTCAAAACACGATATCCGCTCCAATGCATTCCCGCTCGATGGAACCTTCTGAAAATCTCTATGTTCATAAAAAACTTGTAAAATTTCCTAAAAATTGTAATTTTCAGACATTCCTCTAAATAGGATTTCATAGTTTACCTTGAATATTATGCTTTTTTGGGGTAAATTATAGGCGTAAGGAAATGAAAAATTGCATAATTATGCGATAATCCTAAAAGCAGCTCTACTACGTTGTTAAGGTATCTGCTAAGGGCATCTTTTCCTGGACTATAGGAGTAATTGTATGACAGTTGCCGAAATCAAGAATGCCAAAATCAAGGCATGGATTGAAGAATGTGTTAAGATGTGTGAACCAGACAATGTTGTTGTTTGCGATGGTTCCACAGCTGAATATGACCGTTTGATGCAGAAGTGTGTAGACGCAGGTCTCGCAACTCCACTTGCAAAGAAAGAGCACTCTTTCTTGTTCCGCTCACTCCCAAGTGATGTAGCACGTGTTGAAGCTCGCACATTCATTTCTTCTGTAAAGGAAGAAGATGCAGGTCCAACAAACCACTGGATCGACCCAAAAGAATTGAAGGCTACAATGACTGGACTCTACACAGGTTGTATGCACGGTCGTACAATGTATGTAATTCCTTTCTGTATGGGACCTCTCGGCTCACCAATCGCAAAGTACGGTGTTGAGCTTACTGATTCTGAATATGTTGTTTTGAACATGGACATCATGACACGTGCCGGTGAAAAGGTATGGCAGTACCTCAGCGACGACTTCGTTCCATGTCTCCACTCTGTTGGTAAGCCACTCAACAATGGTGAAACAGACGACGGAATCTGGCCATGTGCTGATGTTGAACACAAGTACATCTCTCAGTTCCCAGAAGAGCACCTCATCTGGTCTTACGGATCTGGATACGGTGGAAACGCTCTTCTCGGAAAGAAGTGTTTCGCACTCCGCATTGCTACAGTTATCGCTCGCGACGAGGGATGGCTTGCTGAGCACATGTTGATTTTGAAGCTCACAAACCCACAGGGCGAAGTAAAGTATGTAACAGGCGCTTTCCCATCAGCTTGTGGAAAGACAAACCTGGCTATGTTGATTCCTACTATCCCAGGATGGAAGGTTGAAACAGTTGGTGACGATATCGCTTGGATGAAGTTCGG
>JAZUKJ010000117.1:0-32941 GCA_045643225.1 Treponema sp.
TTCAGTGATGGCGGTGACAAATATTTTGCGTGGCGAAAATCACAATCCAGAAAAACTTTCAAAGGAAATGAAATGGAGAATCTACAAAAACCTGACATTTCCTCAGGGCGTGGTTGATTTGCTCCACAAATATAAAATCAGCACAAAGGAATTTGTTCTGAGCACAAAGTCAGAAAATGAAAAAATCAATTTCCTTAAATCACAAATCGACGAGGGACATCCTGTAATTTTGTTGATAAAGATTCACCATGTATTGCATTATGTAACGGTCCTTGGCTACAGTGAAAACGGTTTTATGCTTTACGACTCCATGCAGGAAAAAAATCCAGACAACCAGCGAAAAACAGTTGTTGATTCAGAATGTGCTTCCGGTAACAGATTTTATAGCACCAAAGAATTGATGGATTTATGGAACGACGGCGGATTCAAAATCTTTTTCAAAAACTGGGCCGTGGTTTGTGAATAAAAATGTACTATGGATTTCTGGCATTTCTGCCACTTTTTCTTAGTGGAAATCTATTTCCTCCAACAAGAAATCTTTCAGTCCAATCAAAAGATATCCGTTTTCAGTTTGTCGTTTGACAGTGCTTTTTTCGACCACAATTATTTTTTTGAACGAATCCTTTATTTTGTCAAAAGATTTTGTTTCCTGTTTCATTTTTTCCGTATCTGGAATATCGTAAGCCGACTGAATATACAATCTTTGGCTTCCCTTGTTAACAACAAAATCCACCTCCAACTGTTTTCTAATATTTTTTTCACGAACCTCAACAACACCAACATCTATTTTATAGCCACGATATTTTAGCTCGTTGAACAAAACATTTTCCATCAAGTGAGTGTATTCTATCTGACGAAAATTCAGGCGAGCGTTTCTTAATCCCAAATCTTCAAAATAAATTTTATACGGAGTGCCAATATATTTTTTTCCTTTCACATCAAAACGCATGGCAGAGTCAAGAATATAGGACTCCTTAAAATATTCGATAAACTGTTTTACGGTAACATCGGAAATGGAAATCTTTTTTTCACTCTTAAAAGTGTTTGCAAGTTTTGTAGGATTTACAAGAGTTGAAATCCCCGAAGATATAATGTCAAGCAACTTCCCCAACTCTTCCTGATTTTTCACATTATGTCTTTCAATAACATCACGAAGATAGGTCCTCTCCATTTGCAGCTGAAGATAGTTTGATTTTTCCTCATCCGTCTTTGCCAGAACCACTTGGGGCAATCCACCGTAAACCATATATTTTTCCAAAGCCTCACTTTTGTCTCCGCCAACATAATTATAAAATTCTGAAAAAGATAAAGGCATCACATGAACCTGGTCTCCCCTGCCACGAAACTCCGTAATCACATCAGATGAAAGAAATTTTGAATTGCTTCCTGTAACATAAATTTCCATATTTTTTGAAAGATAAGCGTTGAGAACAAATTCAAAAGAATCCAATCTCTGAATCTCGTCCAGCAACAGAAAATATTTTTCATCATCCTGAACCATTGAAGAAACAAAGGACATAAATTTTTTATAGCTCACATTTCTTTTTTCTTTTTCAATCGAAATCAAATCCTCGCCAATTCTGTCCAAATCCTCCGCTGAATCAAAAGCGAATTTTATGATATGGGATTTTTCTACGCCATGTTCCAAAAGATATTCATAAAAGATTTTGTTAAGCAGATAAGATTTTCCAGTGCGCCTGATTCCAGTTACAATCTTTATGCTTCCATTTCCAATCCGATTTGCAAGTCGTTTTAAGTAAACAGGTCTTTCAATCATAAGGCACACCTCTACTATGGATTTTTGACATTTCTGCCACTTTTTCTTAGTAAATATACCTCAATTTGACTGAAAAAGCAATTTCTACTATGGTTTTTTGGCATTTCTGCCACTTTTTCTTAGTGGATTTAGTTCTACAGTTTCCACAGTCGGTTTAGAAATTGATTCATCAAGCGAACAAAACGAGTCTTGATACAACTGCATTAGACCGCAACTTCAAAAGGAAATTGTCGCTATCAATACACACCCACTATTTATGATTTTAACCGCGAACGAATGCGAGTCGGATTAGAAATTGATTCATCAAACGAACAAAACGAGTCTTGCTACAACAGTATTAGACCGCAACTTCCGAATGAAATTGCCGTTATCAATACACACCCACTATTTATGATTTTAACCGAGAGCGAAAGCGAGTCGGATTAGAAATTAATTTACCAAGCGAGCGAAGCGAGTCTTGATATAGCGTATTAGACCGCAACTTCCAAAGGAAGTTGTCGGTCTAAATACATTATTTTGACTTCATAGTATAGACACCATCCCAAGGCTTGATGATTCCCTTTTCGTCCACAGGCAATCCGTTTGCCAGGAAATCCTCGCAGCGGAGAATCATCTTTTTCTCTGTTGAAATATGGGACTTGTCCTGAGGGTCGCTGGTGTGGAAACAGTTGTAGGCCTGCTCAAAGAATTTTTTTGCCTTCATGAAGTCCTGCAAATCTTTTTCACCGTTCGGAGTTTCCCTTCCCTTCAGATACCATTCCATACCCTGATTGAACAACTCAGCGCCTTCAATCTGTTCGCTTTTCATTTCGGAGCGGAGTCCCTGGATTGAATAAATCTGCACCGGCTTTTCCACGTTCACAACGCGAACACAGTCCAACATTTTTGAAACCAGTTTTCCTTCGTTGATTCCGGAGTTAGCCTCAAGCCAGGTACTTTCCGAACACATAATCCAGGAGTCGTAAGCCTTGTTGGTTCCTTCCAGACGGGATGCCAGGTTTACGTTGTTTCCCATGATGGTGTAGTTCAATTTTTTTTCGGTTCCCATGTTTCCGACAACCATTTTTCCTGTGTTGATTCCGACTCTTGACTTCAGCAGGAACGGAGTTTTTGTACCTGGGTGAACGGGCAGCTCCTCCAGGTGTTCCTGATTATAGATGTCCTCAGCCTGCTTCATACGGATTCCAGCTACACAGGCGTCGTAAGCGTTATACGGATTTTCGACCGGGGCTCCAAAGAAGGAAACGATTTCATCTCCAACGTATTTGTCAATTGTTCCCTTCTGGTTCATGATTGCATCGGAAAGTTTTCCCAAATATCCGTTCAGGATTTCAACCAGACGGACGGCACCATTTTCTTCACCTTCCTCCCGGTTGATGCATTCGGTAAATCCAGAGAAAGTTCTTACATCGCTGAACAGGGCGGTCATGTTTCTGTTGGAACCTCCCAAAGCCAAAAGCTGTGGATTTTTTACAATTTCGCTAACGACTTCCGGAGCAACATAGGCATCAAATCCGCGGCGCAATGTGTTTTTGTCTTTCTCGGTGGCAATAAAGCTCTGGGCCACAGTAAACAGATAAGTAATCAGCACCTGGAAAACGACAGACGCAAACGGAACAAAAATCCTAAAGCCCACCATCAGCACGACACAAATCAAGATAGGCAGAACAAGATAGATAAGACCAAACAGGATTGTCCTGACCGGTGACATTTTTCTTGTGATAAGAATAATGACAAGAGCTACCAGGAACGCAAAAAGGATTGCCCACCAGGCGTCCACGTATTTTACAAAGTCCTTCTGGATAATTGTGTTGGCAACGTTCGCGTGGGTTCCAAGATTTGCATAGCGTTTCTGGAACGGGGTCACACCATAGTCAACACTTCCTGTGGCAGAGTTTCCGATGATACAGAAACAGTCTCCGACGTATTCCTTCATGACATCAATGTTTTCATTGTACAGGGCGATTTCATTGACAAGACTTTCCACGCAGTCCTTTACGTCACCGTCCTCAAGATTCAAAAGTCCAAGGGCCGCCGCATAGTCCGCAAGCCCCCTGCAGTACCGGTCCTTCAAATCGTAATACGCTGAATAGTCTTCATCCGTCAATCCACCGCCAATGGCATCACCGTTGATATCAAAACCTTCGCAACGGGCCAGCATGTCTGACTGCATGGAAACAACATTTAAATAGAGCTCAAGGATATCGGCGGAAGAATCAATCAATTCCACATCCGCTTCAGAAAGGCCCTCCATATCCATCTGGCCTAGCTGCGAAAGAAGAATGGAGATTGCCTCCTCACTGTCGTCAAGGTACTTGAAGTTCACGACCTCAATGTGCTTGAAGCTTTCGTTGTAGGAATTGTGCAGCCAGTTAACAAACATCCGGCCGTGGTCATCCAATGGAATGCAGATGTCCTCCCGTTCGGTTTTTCCCGGAAGTATGGCTCCCTTCAAAGTTATGGAACGGTATCCCCTTACAATCTCCTGAACATCCATTTCACGGACAAGGGGAGCAAAGGAAAGCTGTCCCGTATATTTTCCATCGCGGTGGTTCAAAAGCTCAACACGGCGGCGAACCCCGTCATTGTCTACGACAACATTTGTAAATCCGGCGCCGGCGGCCTTTGATATAATCTTGTTGATGGCAGGAACGAAGCCCCGCTTGTCGTCAGCATTTTCAGTTTCCCTGAAGGAATATTCGTTGTCCCTGGCGATAAGATTTTTTGGATCCTTTACGTTTCCAAAAAGGAACCTGGTCATGGCATAGTCAATATCATCCGGATCAACAATGTTGTTCGTATCCTTCATGTTGATAGTCATGGACGCATTCCCAAAGAACTGGAGCGTCTTTGCAAAAAAAGCATCGAAGTCCCTGTTCAGGCCATCGTTCATGCGCTGGAACATATCAAAAAGCACAGGGTCAACAGAATTGGATATAACCTCGTTTGCGGCATCCACCGCGTCATCTGTTTCAACAAAACCTTCCCTTATGTACTGGGCATAGTTCTGGAAAGCCTGGGAAATATCGTTTTCTCCGTCGTAGAAGATTTTTGATGAAATGTCATTTATGTTCCTGTCAGCCGCAAGGGAGGAGCCAGACAGGTACTCAATATCAAAAACACAGGTCCGGGCACCCAAATCCTTTAACCGCAGCATGACATTTCCGATGACATCACGGGTCCAGGGCCATTCTCCGTATTCGCTTAAGGAACGGTCCCCTATATCTATCAGCAGAATCTTTTCATCGGTGTCAGGATTTTTAGCCAGTGACGACAAAAAGTCATAGAACCTGTAATCAAGTTTTTGGTTAACCTTGAGGGCTTCCATACCCACGCAGACTAGGGTTACAAAAACAAGTATACAGATGGAAACATTTCTAACAAACCAATTCGTTTTATTACTTGCGCTCATGACAAAAACTATATCATATGGTATACTTTATTACAAACATAAAAAGCATTTTTTAGAGATGCACTAGATATATGGTTTTTTAATTTTTGGAAATCTTATTTTGAATCTGGCACCGGATTGACGTTGCGGCTTCACAACAAACATCCTTTTCCAATCTGCAAAAAGACCATATTCCGGACCACTTTTACAAGAGGATTAGTCATGAAAAAAATTATCATGGGAGCTTTGTTTGCCACAGTCCTGACGTTCGCCGCTGGTGCACAATCAGCCCAGAAGGTTTCAGAAATTGATGAAAGTCCTGCAGCTACCTACGGTCAGTTCAGTTACTTGATAGCCACCTACTCGTCCACAATCGATGACAGCGCATCCTATTCCTACGCCTTTGATACATTAAAAAAGACAGGCGACATTGATGCCGACCTGCTTTCAACAGACCCTGTACCTCTTTCGGTAGTCGCCAAAATCTGCTGCGACACCTGGAAAATCAACGGTAGCCTCATGTACAAGCTCACCAAGGCACCAAGATATGCCTTCAGACAGCTCCAGGCCCTGAACATCATACCAAAGACCGCAAATCCAACCACATACCCGTCAGGACATCAGCTTCTGAACATAATCACCCGCTGCATTGATTTCAGTTCAAACGGAAAGGAGGACTAAAATGAAAAAAACAGTAAAGACAGTGGCATCCTTAGTCCTTGCCGGAGCAGTCATATCAAATGCTTTTGCCCTTGATTTCGGTGGACTTTTTACAAACAATTCCAAACTGGACACCCAGAGCTTTAGCACCCTGGAGCTTGTCCAGCTGGACTCATTGACAGGCTGGATAAAGACACCGGTATCCGCTGATGAAAAACTCTATTTTGCAGCCGAAACCGAAGCCACATACCGTCTGGGAGTTTCAGACTTATCACAGGCAGATTCCACTAGGTCAAGCTTCTTCCTGGACCTTTCCCTATGCAAACTTACCTACTACACACAGGCCTGGGGAGGAATATTAAACATAAACTTTGGACGTTTCTTTGTGAACGATTCCACCAGGAATGTACTGGCGCAAACAACTGACGGCGCACAGCTGACCTTCAATTCCAATGTTGCAAAGGCGATTGCCTACGCCGGATACACAGGTCTTACAAATTCCAGAAGCTACACAATTCTGGACAGTCCAAAATCAACTTTCAAGAAGGATGATTCCGCCGTATACCAGTTCAACTCGCCTTACGTAGTGACAGGCATTTCCGTTTCATTGCCGTTCCTCTTCAAAAACCAGACAATTGGATTTGAAGGATTCGGAATGTTCGGCCTTCCTGGAATAGCCGGGGACAACAGCGGGGACATACGTATCTATGCAACAGCCATAATGAACGGCCCTATCGTCCAGAACCTGTACTATTCCGTTTCATCAACCTTCGGCTTCTTTGACGGTATCTCCAATCTGACAAAGGCCGAAATCACCTATTACCCGCCAGCCCTCTCCTCAGCGATAACCTTTGGGGCAACCTACGCATCAGGAAGGAACGGCGCCCTCAAACCTTTCACAGGATTTACAAGTCAGAAAGCCAGCCTTGCCTACGACTCACCGGAATACAGGGGAATCCTCAAGACAGGACTGTCCGGCACAATGCACCCGACAGACAAAATCTTCTGCAACCTTGCCGCGGACGCAGTTTTCTCATGCATGGATGGTTTTGATTACAACGGTTTCCAGTGGCTGGCTCAATTCCAGTACCAGATTTTCACAGACCTGAAGGCCGGTTTATCCGCATATCAGTTCTATGGAAAAGATTCAAGACAAAATAATACTTCGTTTACCCTGAACCTGGTGTTCGCATTCTAAAATAGTGGAGGATTTATTATGAAAAAATTTATCAAGCTATTCACATCCCTGCTCGTCCTGACCGCAATCACTTCAAGTGCATGGTCCCTGGAAGCAAAAATCAAGTCCATCTCCGGCAAAGTGGAGATTCAAACGGACGGATCAACCTGGAAGAATGCCAAGGTGGGCGACATTTTAAGAAAGGGCGCAATCATTTCCACAGGATTCAAATCCAGCGCGACCCTTGTAATTGACAACGCCACAGTAAACCTTGACGCCATGACAAGAATCACGATAGAGAAACTGGCATCCAACAGCTCAAAGAATCAGACAAACCTTTATCTGAACAACGGAAAAGTCAGTGCCGATGTTCAAAAATCCACAGCAGGAAAAAAGGTTGATTTCAAGGTCAGCTCGGCGGCATCAACGGCTTCCGTCCGTGGAACCTCTTTCAGTTTTTATGCAGACGGAACTCTTGAAACAGCCACCGGACTTGTAAGCAAGGGATCTGGAAAAAAAGCTCCAGAGATTGCAAAGAACGACGAGGCTGATTCTTTCCTTCCAGAGGACGGCGAATCTGATGCCCTTACGGAAACAAAGGCCGTAAGCGGTGCAAGAGAGATTCCAGTCTACGCAGGTCAGAAAAGCACAACGGACCAGTTAAGCGGAATCAGTCTTTCACCACAGGAAGAGGATTCAAAACGCAAGGCCCCTAGCTCCAGCAGCGGAACAGAGAAGCTGACCTCCTTTGAGCTGGGAACCTCCATTTCGCCTGAAATGGACAACTCAGGTCTGCTGATTCAGAATCTAAAGTCCGGTGATATGGAACTGGAACTGGTACTGCCATAATTGTAAAAAAAATTCTTTACATAGAGCCTCCGGAGGTTAATCTTTCGGGGGCTTTTGTTATATCATGTGAATGCAAATATAAAAGGGACTCCTCTGTAATCCGCGAATCACAGAGGTCCACAAAATATCAGGGGTCAAAATGATTACAACCAACCTTTCCGGCGACGATTGGAAACTTTCCAATACTGGAACAAAAAAAAGAATCAGCAACATCCAGATGAACATTCCTGGAGACATTCATTCCGCCCTCATCCGGTCGGCCATAATTCCGGATCCATACATCGGTTTCAATGAAAACGACATCCAGTGGGTCGGAAAAGATTCCTGGAAGATTACAAAGACATTTGTTTTTAATCATCAGCCGGATACCAGGTCCTATCTTGTGATGGACATGGTGGATACATTCTTTACCGTTTACCTGAACGACAGGAAGATTGGCAAAGGAGACAACTATTTTAGGGACTGGAGGTTCGACGTAACCCGGACTCTGGTTAACGGAAAAAACACCTTAACAATTGCATTCGAATCGGCGGAGGCACGTGCAGTGGCAAAAGGCAAGAACCTTAGCTACCCAATCCCCTACTCCAAATACGACATGTACTCCCCCCACAGAAACCTGAACAGAAAAATCCAGTGCCACGCCGGTTGGGACTGGGGTCCATGCATCATGGCCTTCGGAATATATGGTTCCATCGGAATTGAGACAGTCCGTTCTGGATATCTTCAGTCCATAACCGTTGACACAGTGCCTTCAAAGAAAAGCGGAACAAAAAATATCTGGACAGCCAAAACCGGAGTCAGATTCCATTCCCACGAGGACGGTCCCCAGGATTTTCTTGTGGAGCTGAAAGGTCCGGACCTGGATTTCTCCACCACAATAACCCAGGACTGCCGGAAAGGAGAAAACCAGTTCCTGTGGAACATCGATGTCGAAAATCCAGTGCTCTGGAAAACAGCGGACGAATTGAAGGACGCGGAGCAAAAAGAAAACCAGCTCTACCAGCTGACCGTCACCTCGCTAAGGAATGGAGAAAAGGACTGCTCCATGGAAAAACACATCGGTTTCCGCACCCTGATTCTTCAGTCAAAGCAGGACAAGGCCGGCAGGTCGCTTTACTACGAACTCAATGGACGCCAAATCTATGCCAAAGGTTCCAACTGGATTCCAATAGACGCCCTCCCGGAAAGATGGACAAAGGACAAATACGAATACCTACTAAAAGCCTGTACCGAGGCGAACATGAACAGCATAAGGATTTGGGGCGGCGGTCAATATGAAAGCGACCTTTGCTACGACCTGTGCGACCGGCTTGGACTAATAGTCTGGCAGGACTGTGCCTTCGCCTGTTCCCTTTATCCAAGCGACGAAGAATTTTTATCCTCAGTTGAAAAGGAACTGGAATACAATATCTACCGTCTGCAGCACCATCCAAGTCTGGGAGTCTGGTGCGGAAACAACGAGGACCTGGGCGCCATAACCTGGTACCCAGAAAGCAAGGAAAACAGCACCCGCTATATCGTTGACTATGACAGGCTGAATCATGGCGTGGTAGAAAAAACTGTCCGACGATGCGACCCCGGCAGAACCTGGTGGCCGTCATCCCCTTGCGCAGGTCAGGACAACTTTAGTGACAACTGGCATAGCGATTCCGCTGGTGACATGCATTTCTGGAGCGTCTGGCATGAACGGAAAGACATTGACGAATATCTGTCCATCAAACCGCGGTTCGTTTCCGAATTTGGTTACGAAAGTTTCCCATCCCTTGAAGGGGTTCTGGAATATGCCGACAAGGAAAGCATAAACCCGACAAGCCCTGTAATGGAATGGCACCAGAGGTCCCCGATCGGGAATTCCATAATCCTCGAAAACTTTAGCCGATACTTCCGGTTCCCTTGCGGCTCAGAGAATATTTTCTATCTAAGCCAGGTCCAGCAGGCGATGGCAATTAAAACCGCCACAGATTACTGGAGAAGCCTAAGACCTCACTGCATGGGCACCACCTATTGGCAGCTTAACGATGTGTGGCCCGTCGCGTCCTGGTCGTCAATTGAATATTCAGGAAAATGGAAGCTGCTTCATTACGCCGCAAAAGATTTCTTCAACCGCGTAAGGGTTGCGCTGATAAAAAAAGATGGAACAATTTATCTAAACGCCGTCAACGAATGTGTCTCACCAATCGAGGCCGAGGTCTGCTTAAGGATAATGGACTTCAACGGAACCGACGCTACAAAAAAATTTATTTTGAAAAAAAGATTGGGAAGTGACACTTCAGAAAATCTTTGGGAAACTGCCATAGATAAGTTAAAATTAAAGGACTTGAACAAATATTTTATTTACGCGGAACTGAAAGCAAAAACTCTTTCCGGGAAAAAACAGACTTTTGAGTCAGCGGACACTTTGTTCTTTGAAAGATGGAAAAAATGCGAAATCAAAAAAGCCAAAATTACATCAACCGTTGAAGAGAAAAACGGACAAATTGTTCTCACCCTCGAAACAGACTACCCGGCATTTTTTGTTACCCCGGATGTGTTTGGCATAAAAGGAACTTTCAGCAAAAACATGATAACCCTGCTTCCAGGAAAAAAACAGACGCTGACCTTTGCCCCATCCACCTATGGAACAGAAAAAGAAATCCGTACCCCTAGCACCACGGCATTCCGACGGGCACTAAAAATCTACAATCTGAGAGAAACATACGAATAAAAAAAAGTCAAAATCGATGAGGTCCCCGATCCTGTCGAAGGGCGGTTCAGTAAAAACTTTTTCGCAAGACCGAATCGGAATTAGTGTTTGTTGATGAAATGATTTTCCAAAAGTCAAAAAAATCCCCCACAAGAAAAATCCTGTGGGGGACAAGTTCAAACTAATTGAAATTCTTGAAATGAACGATTGGCCAGTTGCTTAACTTACCGTCCCTTTCCCCATGGTAGTAAACTGAAAGCCTTTCTTCCGTGGATCTAACAGTGTAAGTAACGGACCATGTGCCGTCCGCATTTTTTGTCATGTAGTTCCATTTACTGTCCTTGGAAACCAAAGCAACAGAATCAGTGTCGCCTGCCATTACAGTAAATGTGTAGGTCTGTCCCTTCTTCAGCGGACTCTGGATTGGAGTAATAAGATAGTGTGTCTCGTTGTAGTCCAGAGTGCAGATTTCAGGGAACTTGTCGGAAGTACCAGCACTTGCCTTAAAGGCAATGCCTCCAATTCCATCGTGCCTTGCCCTTGGATCCAATGAAGCGTACATTTCAAATTTATAATCGCCACTTGAAGGGAAGTTCACAAAAAATTTGAGAGTGCCATTTTCATAGTTCTTGAAATAGCTATTGGTGACAGCAGTTCCGTCTGGTCCATACAAGTTGGTTATTATACTGTAACCAGGCTTTACCTTGAGAGTAACAGCAGTTTTTGCCCCAACCTTGGTTATAGACTTAATGTCCTTTGAGTAAGATTCCACCACATTAAAGAAATTCATCTTAAAATATGGAAGCTCCTTGAACTGTTCCACCGAATAAGGCTTGACCAAAAGCTGCTCGTCCAAGGATTTTGGATAATGGGTGTGGAGGAATGCCCAAGGATTTGCGAACAGATGGTCAGTGGTATATCGTTTCGTAAAAGACGAACCATTTACATAGCCCGCGTCCCAAGTTGTGTCCACCAGATACTTGTTGCCGGCAACTGTTACAATATTCCAGGCGTGGTTTTCTCCCATGTCATCAACAGTTCCGGATTTAAATCCAGCACCACGGGCATATCCATGAACCTTTACACAAGTAATTCCAATTCTGGAACAAAGCTCCAGGAAAGTATTTGAGTAACCTTCACAGACAGCCTTGCCCCTTTTCAAAACAGATTCATAATCCTGCGGCCCAACATTGTTGGTAACATACAAACCGTAAGCGTCGTAGTCAACATTGTCGCAGATTACATCATGGGCCAGCTTGACCTTCTCGAAATCGTTTGCAGCCTTTGATTTAATAACCTTTGCAACTTCCGTCAAATATGAATCAGGATTGCTGGTCCTTAAATTCTTAACAGTACTGCTGAATGATGTCGCCACCGGACTTATCTCGTTGGTCCTGTAGCGGTTTGCCATGGTAAAATCTTTGCACAGAGCTTCCGAAGGAACAGCCATGCTTCCACCAGTTGTTGAAGTTGAACTGGAGCTTGCCGCGGCAGAAGTGGCGTTGATTGTCACTGGATCCGATTCTACGTTGGTTCCTGATTTGTATCCGTAAACATTCAGGACAAGTTTGTTTGCCCCATTTTCCAGAACAATTTCCGTCTGCAAATCAGTAGTACCGTCACCAAAGAAAACGATATTCTCACCCTGATACAAAGTGTAAGACACATTTTCATCGACAGCCTTTGAACTTAACTTCACCACCACCTTTTGGCCACTTGTACCGGTCTTGGTGCAGGTGATTGTTGGTTTGTCCGCTGGCGAAAGCATAACGGCCTTCGTCACTGAATCTTTTGTTTTCTCATAGCTGCAATAAATTTTGTCAACGGCAGTTTCATAGGAATGGGCGATTTTTCCGTTAGAATAATTCATCATTCCATCGTAGCAAGAAATTTCTCCGGATTTTGAAATGCTTGCGACAACACTTCCTCCGTCGTATACAAATTTTCCTGTCCTCTTGGATTTAAAAATTGGGTAAGCATTTCCAGAGCTTTCAATATAGATTCCCAGTTCCGGATCCGACTTATCCTTCCAGACCCCTGCCATTGATGCTCTCATGTCTGTAGTGCTTGCTGTACCAGCTGATGAACCATTTGTTCCAGTAGCTGCCCCACTTGTTCCCGCTGATGAACCACTTGTTCCAGTAGTTGCTCCTGCTGTTCCAGAATCTGCTGCTCCACTGTCCTTTCCTTCCCGCTGGGAAACAAGTTTTTCAACAGTTATGCCCTTAGCTTTGTCTGTCACATAAACAACGAAAGTGTATTCATAGATTGAACAGCTGGCGGTCACTTCAGCCCATCCTGATTTTTGACCGTTAATGGTAAACTCACTTGCATCGGAAGAACTCTTCGTAACACTTGCCACCGATGAATTGGAACAGGTAACTTCAACCGGCCAACCATTTTCCACTGGATTGGAAGTTGCATTGAATGTAAACTTTCTTGCACTGTCCCCCATATCCATAGTGACAACAGAAGACTCTCCCATGTAAACAGAACCGTCAGAGGAAACTATAATTCCATGCAGATCCATCAACTGTTTGAAAGATGTACAGTTGGTAAGTCCTATCATAACCAAAACTGCAAACACACAATACAATGCCTTGTACCTTTTCTTCATACACGCTCCCATAAAAATTTAACAAGATAATTTCATTTTTCGAAACCAACTCTTTCGTACACTCGCAATCAACTAAAAATGCACAAAAACCGCAAAAATTTTACCCCCCACCGAATATTTTGTCAATAAAAAAAATCCCCCAAGAGCAGGCTCCTGAGGGACATTTGATTTCAGCAGATTTTATTTAGTCACATTGAACTTGAAGAAAAGCACGTCTCCATCCTGGACCACATATTCCTTTCCTTCCTGGCGATACTTTCCGGCTTCCTTGATTTTTGCTTCTGTTCCGTATTGACGCAAATCGTCAACTGTGTAAGCCTCGGCCTTGATGAATCCCTTTTCAAAATCAGTGTGGATAACACCGGCGGCCTGAGGAGCTTTGTCTCCTGCGTGGATTGTCCAGGCACGGCACTCGTCCGCTCCACCGGTGAAGAATGTCCTGAGTCCCATCAAGTGATATACGGTGCGGGACAAAACTGTAAGGCCACTTTCCTTTAGTCCAACGCTGTCCATAAATTCCTTGCGGTCATTTTCATCTGTAACATCAGAAAGGTCGGATTCAAATTTTCCGCAGATAATGATTACCTCAGACTTCTGTTCAGCCGCAACCTGCTTTACAGTCTCGACATACTTGTTTGTCTGTGTCTCGATCGTGTCCTCGTCGATGTTGCAGACATAAACCTGAGGCTTGATTGTCAGAAGGTGCAAATCATAAACGGCGGCCTTTTCTTCATCCGTAAGGTCAGCCATGCGGGCACATTTTCCTTCAACCAAAAGCGGCTTAATTTTTTCAACCGCGCTCATGTAAGGGGCAAGACGCTTTTCTTCCTCCTTTCCCAATGCACGAATCTGTTTGGTAATCTTTTCCTGACGCTTCGCGATTGTATCCAGGTCAGCCTGGGCCAATTCAAAATCAATTGTCAAAATATCGCTAAGAGGATCAATAGGTGCATCAGTCTTTGCATCATCACGGACATGCTGGATATCAGGATTGTCAAAGCAACGCACAACATGGGCAATAACGGTGGTCTCACGGATATTCGCAAGGAACTGATTTCCAAGTCCCTCACCTTTGCTGGCTCCCTTAATCAAACCTGCGATGTCAACAAAATCAACGCTGGCAGGAATCTTCTTTTTTGGCTGAAAAACGCTTGCCATAAAATCCAGTCTTTCGTCCGGCAAATCAACCACTCCAACGTTCGGGTCGATTGTACAGAACGGATAGTTCTCCGCTGATGCAGGAGCCTTTGTCAATGCACTAAAAATTGTGGACTTTCCAACATTTGGAAGCCCGACGATACCACATGTAAGTTTCATTTATATTCCTCGCTTATCAACTGTTCTCACAGTGTCATTGTTTACAAAAATCAACCGAGTTTTTCGGAAGCCTCTTCCCAAGCAAGGCTTAGGCTGTCCAGCTCCTGAGATAATTCCTCAATCTGTTTTTGAACCTCGCGGCTTTTTTCGCCATCGGAATAGACTTCCGGATCGGAAAGCCTTTCTTCCAGAGCTTTCTTTTTTGATTCGGTTTCGTCTATCTGTTTTTCCAGCTTTTCGACTTCCTTTTCAATCTTGCGTCTTTCAGCGGAAGCCTTTTTCTGTTCCTCCCAGGCCTGCTTGCCCGCGCTTACGGTATCGGCAGTGGATGAAGCGGCCGGTCTTGAATCATTTTTCTTTTCCACACTTGCGGCGGAAGATGCAAAATTAAATTCACCGACGGTACCGTTTTCCTCCGCCTCAAGTCTTTCCATATAATATTTGTAGTCGCCAGGGAAATTCCGGAATTTGCCAGGATGCAATTCAAGTACCCTTGTGGCCAGGTCCTCAATGAAACCACGGTCATGGCTAACAAAAATAACCGTCCCGCCAAAATCCTTCAAGGCTTCCAGAAGGACATCCTTTGAATGCATGTCCAGATGGTTCGTAGGTTCGTCCAGGACCAGAAGATTTACCGGACGCAACAAAAGTTCCAGCAACGCGATCCTACTTTTTTCTCCACCGGACAAAACGTTTATGCTCTTGAATACATCGTCCCCGCGGAAAAGGAAAGCCCCCAGCATGTCCCTGGCCTTTGGAATAAGGTCAAGAGGACATCTGCTTTCCAGTCTTTCCAAAATGGATTCGGAGCCGGTGATTTTTTCTGCGGAATCCTGGGAAAAGTAACCGATGCTCACTCCCGCACCAAGCTTTACTTCGCCGGTAAAATCAGAATCAACCCCGGCGATTATTCTAAGCAGGGTGGATTTTCCGGCACCGTTTCTACCGGCCACAACAAGCCTTTCCCCTTTCTCCAGAACAAAATCCAGATTGTCAATAACGTTTGGACCGCCATAGTTCTTTGAAATCTTGTCCAGAGTCAAAACCAGCTGCCCCGAATGTGGAGCTTCCGGAAAAGTGAAATGTATTTTCTTCAGGCTTTCAGGTATCTCAATTTTGTTGGCAAGAATCTTGTCCAGCATTTTCTGCCGTTCCTGGGCCTGGTTCGCCTTTGTGGCTTTGTATCCAAATCGGTTGATAAAATCCTCAAGATGATGGATTTCCTGCTGCTGCTGTTCGTAGGCCTGAATCAAGGTTTCCAGTTCAACCTGACGAACCTGCTCGTAATGAGAAAAATTTCCTGGATAGCGTTTCAGGTCTCCACCAAAAAGCTCGTAGACAACATTTATGGTGTGGTCCAAAAAATAACGGTCGTGGCTTACCAAAAGGAATCCGCCCTTAAAGTCGGACAGGAATTTTTCCAGCCAGTTCCTTGCCTCAATATCAAGATAGTTCGTAGGTTCGTCCAGCAGAAGGATATCGGGACCACACATGAGCGCCTTGGCCAAAGCGATTCTCATCTGCCATCCACCAGAAAATTCGTCGGTCTGCTTACTAAAGTCTTCCCTTGTAAATCCAAGTCCAAGGAGAACTGATTCGGAAAGCATCTCCCTTCTGTACCAGCCGGAATCCTCCAGCCTGGCCAAAAGTTCGGAATGTTCCAAGGCCAGCTTGTCCGCGGTCTCAGGGGACTGCTTCATCTGCTCCCCGATTTCATCTATCTTTTCCTGCAGCTCATAACCCCACTGGAAAGCCTTGTCAGCCTCCTCCTTCAGTGTGCAGCCATGATGGACAAGTCCACTCTGCGGCAGATAAGCAATCCTTGAATCCTTTTGGGCAATGCGTTCCCCACTGTCCGGCTCAACAAGTCCGGCCATAATCTTTATGAGAGTCGATTTTCCGGCGCCGTTTGCACCTGTCAAGGCTGCCTTGCTACCGGTCTGTAGATTTACGGAAACATCCTTTAAGATATCCCTGTCACCAAAGGCCAGGGACACTTTTGAAAATTGAACGAAGGCCATTTATAACTCCATCTGAAACCTAAACGGTCCTGCAAAAAAAATAAGGCGACCTCCAATCCATCCACACTGGAGGCCACCGGGATTTGATTACTGATGGAAGAAAATTACCTGAGCGCCTGTTGGCATGCTGACATCGGCAACTTCCCTTCCAGTACTCTGGTCTGGAGTAACAACAACACGGGCGGTGCACAAGCGCAATCCGTTGGCCTCAATCCTGTAGAAGAAGTTGACCTCGGCGCCATTGCTTCCGTTGAACACGAATGTCAGGATACCATCCCATGATCCCTTCAGGCTGGATGGCAGGAAGTATTTTGATTCAACGCTTCCGCTCTTTCCGGCTGTAGGAGAAATGATTGAAGGCTGGAGGTTTTCGAATCCGCTCCACTGGAAAGAATTTCCGCCCGTCAAAGTCAGGACACCAAAGTTGGTACTGCTATAGGTCGGGCCAGCCTTTCTGACGCTACTGTAAGCCCTTTCACGGCGGGACTTTTCATTCTGGATAAGAGCCGATACATCATCCTCAATGGTTATGAAGTAGACACTGTATGGACGGCCCGAGTCATCTGTATAGCGCAGGAGCAAAGAATTTTCGCCACGGAGAGTCATGGAAATTGAAGTCTCGTTGAATTTGTATACATGCTCCGCGGTCTTTGTGATTCCGTTGTACGGGAAAGACAAATCCACATTGAACAACTTAAGCTTGACAGTTCCGGAAACGCTGCCCGGGTCAAATCCGAAGTCGCTCTGCATATACTTCAGGTCAATTTCCTTCTTTGAAATCATCTTTGAGTAATACTCAGGATACCACATTGTAGCCAGGGCCACCTCCAGATACTCGTCGCCGGTCTGAACAGGAACAATTCCTTCACCGTCATAATCGTATGTACCATCCGCGGCAACCTGGAAAGTCCTAAGGTTATAGCTAAAGCACCAGCCGGAAACACCGGTGGAAGTCAAAACCTGGTACCATTCACCAGGAAGAGGGGTATGCCCATTCATAGGGGTGTCGCCCTTTCCGACGAAGCAGGTCCTGATGATTTCTCCCTTCCTCAAACGGTAAACCTGTTTGGCCACATTGGTAGGGTCCTTACGGATAGGAAGTCCGTCAGTCACAGAAACGGCATACTGCTTGTTATAATCCTGATGGGCCTTTGCATATTTATTTGCGCTTCCCTTTGAGGCAGGCTCAGTGATTTTCCACAATGGAATCTCGACACGCTTCGTGGCATCCGGAGTTCCAATCAGATAGGTCTTTGAAATGTTTGACTTCATGTAGACAGGAACCACTTCACCGTCCGCAATTTCGGCCTCCGGAATATTCCAAAGAACAACACTGTATCCAATTATTTCATTTGAACATGAGAAAAACGAAATGGATACGAAAGAAACAATCATACAAAGGAACAATGTTCCCAATTTTTTGCCAAAACTTTTCATAGCGATTATTGTACTATATTTGCGCATTTGTTTCTATATATTAGGGAAACTCTAAAATTTGCAATTTTTAGGGATGCCCATCAATTTTCCGGAACGGCATCCCCTGCAATCCGTCAGACCTTTGGCCGGTTGCCTCATACCTGTGGCGGACCCGCTTTCCAGGGTTCCATTCCCTCCGCCCCGCTACGGGAACGGCTGCGCCGCCCTTCCAATCAGGCGTACAGACCAGCGGGACCATCCATAAGCCATGACAGACCTGCAGGCAAAAAAAATGCCCCGGATTTACAGTTCCGGAGCTTCCGCTGGTGGACAAAATTTATGGTCGCTACGCCGAATTGCAGGGGGCTGCCCGGGCAGCTTCCGAAGGAATGACAACCCCGGAAAGTCGGTTAACTCCAGGTGCTGACATAACCGGTAAAAGTCCCGGGAAGAACAACAGGATGTCCGTCCCTGGAACCTTATTTTCCACCCTTATCGTTGGCGGCATCCTTCAGGACATGTCCAAAGTTTTTAAGGTAATCAATAAAACTGACGTAAGACAGAATCACGCAGACAACAAAGAATGCAGTGGCAATCCAGGACAGGGCTCCCATGTTAAGATTCCAGCGTCCTGCCAGTCCCGTACGCGCAAGACCTTCCAATACAAGGGCCACAAAACAGCTTGCCACATAGAAAACTGTCTTCAACTTTCCACCCTTACGGGCAGCAATGGCAGTTCCACTTTTCGCGGCGACCATGCGGAGGAAGTTCTGACTGAACTCACGGTAAAGAATCAGGATGTAGAGAACAGGATGCATATATCCGCTAAAGACGAAACAGGTAAAGGTGCTCAGGTGCAGGAAAACGTCGGCAAAAGGGTCAAACATTTTTCCAAAATCGCTTACCTCGTTGTGCTTTCTGGCAAAATGGCCGTCCAGATAGTCGGTTATCTCCGCGAATGCCAGGAATGGTATAAGGACGCAGATTGTTATTATTGATAATGGGCTTCCGTTTTCAAGATTCAACCAGCCAGGCAAAAAGTATAGTACAAAGAATATTGGAGCCGCAATCATGCGGACTAAGGTAAATTTGTTAGATGTTTTCATACATCAATTATAAGCGACATAATTATATTTTGCAAGAATAAGAGCAGAGGGGACAGACCCCTATGGAAAAGGTATTTTCATAGGGGTCTGTCCCCTCTGCAAAAATATGTTTCCCCTGCCCACTATGGAGGCTTCGTCTTATATGCTACGGAATCTCTAAAAATTGCAATTTTCAGTGACTACTGCTAGAATTGACTATCAACCCAAGGCCAGGTTCACTGGCAGGAGGCTATTTATGGACAACTCAAAGCTCGAATGGAAGGAGCTTAGCAAAAAAATTATAACCGAGACTCCGGTTTTCAAGGTTACGGAAAGGGAAAGTCTTGGACCGGACGGACAGAAGGGAAAATATATTGTAAACGAAGCCAGGGACTGGGTATGCGTTATCCCGGTTGTTGGCGACAAGTTCCTGATGGTCAAGCAATGGAGACACGGGGAACAGGCCCTGAGCATTGAATTTCCGGGCGGCGTGATTGATGATGGCGAGACCCCGGAGCAGGGAGCCGCAAGGGAATTGAAAGAGGAAACGGGAACGGAAGCAAAAACCCTTGTCCATCTGGGAACGGTGAATCCAAATCCGGCCCTGTTCGCCAACCATTTCCATATCTACTGCGCCAGGGACTTAAGCTTTACAGGGGAACAGAATCTGGATTCCGATGAATTTTTGAATTACCTGGAGATGGACCAAAAGGAAGTGATAAAGAAAATGGGTTCCAGGGAATTCCCCCACGCTTTGATGGCCGCGGCCCTGGGATTATATCTGGCCAAAAACTTTTCAGAGGACTGACGGCGGCAAAACCGTTCCGCAGGTTCATATCAGACATTACTTCGCCCATTCCTGCTTGACGGGAGCGGGCTTTTTTTTAAGCAAATCCCCACAAAAAAACCCCTGAAACTGATTTCTCAATTCCAGGGGTCCCAAAGGGCTTCAAAAATATTTCAAGGCCCTATATCCGGAACTATATGTTCCAGAACTATCTGTTGGCGTTGAATGTTCCGTACTCGACATCCGGGCTGTAGACACCGTCACGGTATTCTCCACTGATTGAAGGGATTTCCATCTTCATGCCAGGGAGGATAAGGTTTGGATTGTCGCGCTCAGGGATGTTATCCTTGTTTGCTTCGTACAGGTTTTCCCAAAGCCATGGGTTGTTGTAAACATAGGAGCGTCCTGAAATATTCCAGAAACAGTCCTTTGATTCAGCCCAAGGACGTACGATGTAGAACTTAGGAAGGACAGTCATTTCGTGAACGTCCGCCAAAGCATCGATTACCTTGTTTGCATCTGCAATGGCCTTTTCGTACTGCTCTGCATTGTAATCATCCAAAGCCTGTGAGTAGTAAGCCTTGGCTGCATCAAATGCGATTGGGAAGTCACGTGCAGCATTGATTGATTCGGCGTAATCCAGTCTTTCTTTTGCTGCAGCGATAGCCTTTTCTGCTTCGCCACGGGCAATCAAGCTGTTGAGATATGAATCGGCAAGGATGTCGAGAACCTTCTCTGCATCGTCAATACATTCGGCATAGTCTGCATCCGCAAATTCATCCAGCGCGCGGTTGTAATATGCAAGAGCGGAGTTGAACTTTTCGTCAGAAGCATCAAGTCCAAGGCTTTCGGCATAGTCAAGCCTTTCTTTTGCCTGGGTCAAGGCACCTTCAGCAAGGGACTTAATCTTGTCGGCCTCTGCCTGGTCAAGGATTTCATCGATCGCTTCATCGCTCAAGAGCTCAACAACCTTGTCCGCATTTTCCTTTGTGGATGCGTAATCCTCATCGGCGTAATTCTTCTGGGCCTCCCTGTAATATGCAAGGGCCTCCCTGTAGATGTCGTAACCTTCATCAAGTCCAGCGGCATAGGCGGCAGTGATTCTTTCGCGTGCCTTTGAAAGTGCAGCCTCAGCGTCGGCCTTGGCTTTCATATTCTTAACGGTCTCCGGATCCAGAAGTTCAAGAACCTTGTCGGCCTTTTCCTTTGCAGAATCGTAGTCGCCATTTTCATATGCGTCCTTTGCGGCGACATAAAGCTCAACTGCCTCGTTGTATTCGTCTGTCAATGGGCTGAGTCCGCTATCCTTTGCGTTGTCCAATGCAGCCTTTGCCTTTGCCAAAGCTTCCTCTGCGGCAGCCTTCTTTCCGTCCTTGACTCCATCAATGTAATCAACAGGAAGAAGTTCAAGGACCTGCTTTGCGTTGTCCTTTGCTTCATCATATTTGCCATTGCTGTAGTCTTCCACGGCCTGCTTGTAATAGTCGGCAGCGGCTTTGTAGTTCTCGTCGTTCTCATCCAGTCCGGCGGCCTCTGCATAATCAAGACGTTCCTTGGCCTTGGCGATTGCATCGGATGCAGCCTTCTCCTTGTTCAAGCCAGAAAGCAAATCATCTGTAAGGATTCCGCCGACCTTTTCTGCGTCCTCTTTTGCAGCCTTGTAATCTTTGTTGTCATATTCCTCGACAGCCTTGTTGTAGCAATCCAAAGCCTGCTTGTAAGCTTCCGAATCAGTGTCGATTCCATCAGCCTGGGCCTGGTCAAGGATTTCCTTTGCCTTGGCGATTGCATCCTCGGCGGCCTTCTTTTCTTCTTCCAGCAACGCATTTACGTTGTCATCAGAAAGGAGGTCAAGGACCTTGTTTGAATTTTCAATTGACTCAGGATACTTTTCCTCTACGTAGTCTCTTTGGGCATCCTCATAGGCGGCAAGGGCATCCTTGTACAATGGGGAGTCCGCAATTCCTGCCTCCTGGGCCTTGTCCAAAGCTTCCTTTGCCTTCTTCAATGCGTTCTCCGCATCTTTCTTTGCCAGCAGCTTCTTGACGTCTTCATCATCCAAGGCATCGATAGCCTTCTGTGCATTTTCCTTTGCAGATTCGTAGTCTCCGTCATCAAAATCCTTCTGCGCCTGGTCATAGTAGTCCTTTGCAGTCTTGTAAGATTCTGAATCGGTTGGAACTCCAGTTTCCTCAGCGGCATCCAGAGCTTCCTTTGCTTTTGCCAATGCGTCACGGGCTTCGTTCTTTGCGGCATTCTCCGCGCTTACCTTTGAAAGATATGCATCGGAAAGAATGGTTGAAACCTTCTCGGCGTCAGACTTTGCTTCAGGATATTCCTCGTTGTCATATTCCGACTTTGCCTTGTCCAGATATCCAACGGCATCGGTATATTCCTTTGCGGATTTGTCCACTCCCTGTTCAAGGGCGTAATCCACGCGGGCCTGTGCCTTTTCGATTGCCTCTTCCGCCTCGCTCTTTGCAAGCATTCTGGCGATGAACTCTTCTGACAGAGCGGCATTCTTTTTTGCTTCGGCGGCATATTCTTCGGCCAGTTCATAGAATCCGGCGTCCAATGCCTTCTGAGCTTTGTCAGTATATTCCTCAGCAAGTTTATGATATGTGTTATTTGTGTAGCTAACTGCGAACAGTGTTGTTGCAACAATGCAAAGCGCAGCAATAATTGAAACTAATTTTCTCATCTTCCTGCTCCTTACTGTTCTTCATCAGGGGCTTCGATTTCAGCCGCCTCGCCTGCATTTGAGAAGTCGTCATCATCAAGCAGCTTGGCGTCCTCTGCCTCAATTCCTTCCACCGGTTCGTTACCAAGTGGAGCCTCTACGTCAGCCTGTTCAGCTGCTGTAGCACTCTGGGCAACACTCTTCTTGGCTTCCTCAATCTCTTTCTGAGCCTGTGCACGTGCTGCGGAGATTTCTTCAAACAGCTTCAGGAATTCTTCCTTTGAAAGTTTGTAGCTGTCGTTTGCAAGTTTTGGATCCACAGAGCGGCGGAGTTCACCGTTTCTATAGAGGGAAACTGCATGTGTATAATCGTCCTTGCGGGAAACGTAAGCCTTTACAGAATCAGCCTTGAGTTTTGCTTCATAAGCTGCTGTGCGTTCGTTCTGTGCAAGACTGTTGTATGCTGTGCGGAGAACAAGACGGAAATCGGATTCCGCTGTCGCAGCCTGCTTGTTAAAATCAGAGCCGCTCTGGATTACGGAAAGTGGATTTACCAGATCGTCATAGATTTCTTTTCCAGCATTGTATGTTGCCTGTCTGAATGAAGCGAAGTTGTTTTCATCAATCTCATCCTTGAGATCCTTAGCCTGGGCAAGATTCTCAAGTCCATTGTAACGGGCAATCAGGTCATTAAGGACTGTAGAAAGGTCTGCCTTTGTTCCAGATTCTACAGCAGATTTTTCAGTTGTATAGATTCCTTCGGTGGCGTTCCACAATATAGGGGATACGGATTTTGCACCAGCCTCGATTGCAGCCAAGCGGGCGGCCTCGACCTTCTGCATGAGAATCTTGTTATTTGTTGAATAGTCCTTTTCAGGAGTTGTCTCCTCTTCCTCTGACTTTTCAGAACCACTCTCGGACTGATCCTTTTCAGGGACCGTTGAATTTGAAGAACCAGAAGATTCCTCTGTCTTGTCCTCAGATTCCTTGTCGGCTGATTCCTCTGAGTTTTCGCTTGATTCCTCATCGGTCTTTCCGGTTGAGTCGTCTGAGTTCTCTTCGGTCTCTTTTTCTGTTGATTCCTCGTCGGTCTTTCCGGTTGAGTCGTCCGTGTTCTCTTCAGTCTCTTTTTCTGTTGATTCCTCTGAGCTTTCGCTTGACTCCTCGTCCTTCTTGTCCTCTACGTTCTCTGTTGTCTCTTCGTCGGTCTTTCCGGTTGAGTCGTCTGTGTTCTCTTCAGTCTCCTTTTCTGTTGATTCCTCTGAGCTTTCGCTTGACTCCTCGTCCTTCTTGTCCTCTACGTTCTCTGTTGATTCTTCGTCGGTGTCATCAGTTGATTCTTCGTCAGCCTTTACTTCAGACTTGCTTCCTGATGAGGCATCATCATCAGATTCACCGTTTTCATCTTCAGAACCATCTTCTGTCTCATCCCCGGCTTCCGCATCCTTTTCTTCGGACTGGGATCCGTCTGTTGATTCAGAAGTTTCAGCACCATCGGTCTTGTCCGAAATCTGGTCGTCCTTTTCATCGCTAGATTCAGAACTTTCGTCTGACTCTTCGGATGACGGCAGCTTAATAGATCCGGAGTGTCCGTTTGGACCAATCAACTCAATAACAGTGTTTTCCTCTTCAGCAGTAGAAATGGCATCTGTCACCAAGTCAGTGGTTTCACATCCGGAAAGCACAAGGGCCAATGAAGCCGTAAGTGCCACAAAATGTTCTTTTTTAATCACTTTTTCCTCCAACTTTTATGGTGAAATATAATGTACGTAAATTTCGGAATATGCAAAAATTCCGCTCCCCTCAAGGCCCCGAAATATTTAAAATTCCGTATTATAGAATACTACACATTTTTTTTAACTTCAAGATTTTAAAAGCATTTCCATTTATTATTTCAGACAAGAACAAGGTATATTTCTAAGCCGGTCCCAACATCCCCGTCCGGCACTGGAGTTTATGGAGATAATGGTCCTCCGTTGCAGATTTTTTATCTTATTTTGTCCCCCGGCAAATAAATCACTGGATTTTTTTAAGGATTTGCATCATTTTTTATTTATGGGGATTCCTTTGGAAAACCAATCCCAGGATTCCCCGGAACTCATTTTACAGGAGCTGTATATTATGGATGATTTTAAGCATGAAGTGGTTGAATCTTTTGGATATATATCAGAATCCAAGGCGGGCTGGAAGACTGAACTGAACCTGGTTTCCTGGAGCGAGAGGCCCGCTAAATATGACCTTAGGCCCTGGTCCCCGGATCACGAAAAGATGGGAAAGGGAATCACCCTTACAAAGGAAGAACTAAAGAAGCTTAAGGAAATTCTTGACCAGATGGACCTGAACTAGGGACGGCCGTAAACTGCGCAGTACCTTCCGTTCTTCATCGTAATGGAATAGACCATCTTGAACAGATTCGCATCCTCAAAAGCGGAACCGGTCTCCCTTATGGACATGTCCGTTTCCGCCAGCAGGGATACTATACCTGCGGTGGCTCCGGCGGCCCATATCCTTGAGGCGTTCCTGTAGCGTTCCTGATTTTTCTTTCCAGAAAAACCTGCCGCCTTCAGCTGCTGGTCCGAAGGGTTCTGCCCGTCCGCATGAAGCTGATGCCAGGCCCGCAGCTGTCTAAAGCAATATGTAAGCCCAGCGATTATCATTACCCCGTTGGATTCCCGGGACAGACGAATCTTTTGAAGAATCTCAAGGGCCGTCTCGAACCGTTCCGCCGGGGACTTTGAAGAATCGGCCATAGCCTCAAACAAAGTGAAGGCATTCTCTTCACGGTTGTGGGCGAGTATCTTGTCCACGTCATTTTCCGTGACTGTGTAGCCTCTGTCAAAGCAGTAGAAAAATCTGGAACATTCGGTCTTGAGGGTCTCGGTATTGTTTTCGACCATATCAAGGATTCTTTCTACCGCGCCCTGGGTAACGGAAAATCCATTCTTGCGGAAAAAGCCCTGGATCCATTGTTCCTTGCGGTTTTCGAACATTTCCCAGAACATCTTTTTATGGCTGGAAGGGACCAGGGAGTCTATCTTCTTTTCTATACCGTTTTCATCGGACACAAGAATCAGCGTGCTTGGACTGTTTTTCGCGCCACCCTTTGCCCACTGGGAAAACGCCTCTATATCTGCCTTACCTTTTATCTGCTCTGCGTTCCTGTAGATTATGAAAAGGGCCGGGGAAAATAAGGAAACGTTCTGCAGCTGGGCAACCACATCCTGTATCCGTGTTTCAGAGGCATAGTATTTATATTCATCCACGGACCCGTTTTTTTTGATCGCGGCGGAACGTATCGTATCGATCGCTTCGTTTTTTTCGCCGGCCTCAGGACCCGTAAAAAGATAGATTTCACCCTCGCTCAATGGACGCACCCTTTATTAAAATGACCTGGATATTTCGACCAGCGTTCCCAGAATCTTGACCTGCTTGCAATGCACCGGCGGAACGCTTTCGTTTTCTGCCCTAAGACAGACCGATGAATTCTCCAATACTATGCGTCTGACAAGAATCCGTCCATCGTGAAAGACAACGGCAATCTGTCCATCGGCGCATGACTCCAGCCGTTCGGCAATCGCGAAATCCCCTTCAAGGATCCCCACGTTTTTCATGCCGTCATCGTCCACATGGAACGCAAAATAGGTCTTGCTGGAATCTATATACGAAGACACTGGCTTGAATATTGTTCCGGAAACATTTTTCTCACCCAAAAATTCTGGAGCATCTCCGGAAATCACAATCGGAATGCTTACACATACCGGAGCCTTTTTCTTTGTCCTTTTGTCATCCACAACCCTCATGGAACGGGACCTGTGGCGGGTTATGGAAAGGACTCCCTTTTTCTGAAGCGCAGAAATATGATCCTGTACGGCTCTTATGGAGATATTGAAATGTTCACATATTTCACGGACCGTAGGGGCATACGCATTATCGTCCGTAAACTGGGCTATGTAATCCAGTATTTCCCTCTGCCGTTCGGTCAAATCTCTCATGGATTATTCCTCTTCAAACTTTGATTCAAACAAAGCCAGCACAGCTTCAGCCGCTTCCGTTTCGTCAGTTCCTTCCACACGAAGAGTCAAGGTAGTATTGTATGCAGCCGCCATAGTTATGACACCCATGATGGACTTCGCATTTACTGTAGCAGAATCTTTCTCAAGTGAGATTTCTGACTTATAACGGTTTGCTGTCTGAGCTATAAGAGCTGCTGGACGTGCGTGAATGCCTGCTCTGTTGCGGACTGTAAGAATTTTTTCTACCACTTCTGACTCCCTTGAAGTCCCTGTCTTTGGGACCCGTAATTACATTTCAAAAGAAATGCGCTATTGATATGCTCATCCCCAGGAAAAACACGGAAATGCCTTCCGGAAGACGACCGCAAGGTTCCCGCCGTTGAAACCCGACAACCCGGAACCCCGCTCCATTAAAACCACCCCTGGAGTTCATCCTCCCGGGGAGCACTTATATAAGTCTGCGACGCAAACTTGCCGATATGGCCACCTGAAAGACGGCGGCCTACCATACAATTGAAAAACGGCCCGCCCTAATAGGAATCGTCGCTACCGTAATAGGCCGCCTGAGCCTCTCCGGATTCGATCCATTTCAGGACGTTGCGGTTGAATTCCCGTGCGGAATAATATCCCATGGACTTCAAGCGCTCGTTCATGGCCGCCGCCTCCAGGATAATAGGAAGATTTCGGCCCGGCTTTACAGGAATCTCGATATAAGGAATCTTGACTCCCAGCAGGTCGGTCTTTATTGTGTCGGTCCCCAGCCTGTCGTAAACCTTGTTCTGGTCCCAGTCCTCCAGTTTTACCACCAGCTGCACCTCTTTCTGCTCACGGATGGCTCCGACACCATACAGCTGAGCCACATCTATTATTCCAAGTCCACGTATCTCCATGTGATGGCTTATAAGCTTATTCGCGCCCTGCCCCATTATGGTGTTACCATTGACGCACCGGACCTCGACAGAGTCATCGGCAACAAGACGGTGCCCCCTTTGGACAAGTTCCAGCGCCGTCTCACTTTTTCCGACACCGCTGTCACCCACCAGAAGGATTCCGATACCGCTGACCTCAACCAGAACGCCATGAAGGGTTTTCCTGGGAGCAAAAATGTTTGAGAGCACGCGAAGAAGCCGGATTGAAAAATCAGTGGACTCAAGGCCCGTCTGAAGAATTGGACAGCCAGCCTCCTCGGCCATTGACAAGAACTTTTCGTCCGGCATAAGACTGCGCGCAAAAACACAGCACGGAATCTCGTACCCAAAGAACTGTTTTATGGCATCAAACTTATCTTCCGCTTCGATCTTTGAAAGATAGGAATACTCGCCGCGTCCAAAAAGCTGTACCCGGGCAAACGCAAAGGAGTCAAAGAAGCCTGAAAGGGCAAGCCCCGGACGATTTATATCAGGTATAGTCAAAACCCTGGATAGACCGCGGCGTCCGGCAATGCATCTAATATCCAGAGAATCATGTCCCCTTAAGTCAAGGTCCAATAAATCTAATACCGTAAAATTCTTATCCGCCATATAAAACAAGTATACAAAATAAGAGGGTTTTATTCAAGGGAACAAATCTCTAAAAACTCCAAAACAGCGGCACCATTACATTAAAACAATCTTAACCTATTCGTGAATTTTATTTTCTCTGGATTTCATGGTGCCTGAAAAATTTGTACAATTTCAGAAAATATCAAGGCTTTATAACGCAAGTTTATATCCCCTCCCCCGTAACTTCACGACCTTTTGAGTGTTTATATTCCGGGCAGGGTTTGTTCCCGCCGTTTCCATCATTGAACACCTATGATTGCGTATGATATAATTGAAACAACGTTTTATCAGGGCATCTCTAAAAATCGCAATCTTTTAGAGGTTCCCGTTAGTTTGCCGGCATACGGCAAGGTTTTACAGGAGGCCACCATGATGGTTTGGGAATGCAAGATCTGTGGATATGTTTACAATCAAGAAAAAGGTGACCCCAACGGAAACATCGCCCCGGGGACCCCTTTCGAGGATATACCGGAGGACTGGAAATGCCCTCTCTGCAACAGCGCGAAAGACTACTCCTTTGTGGAGAAGGATGAGTCGGAAGCGACACCACAGGGCTAAATTTTATGGGAGAATGTCATGGCCGGAAAACAATGGTTTGAAAAGGAAGATTTTTGGTTGAACTATGCCCCCGTCATGTTTGACGAGCAGCACTGGGCGGAGGCTAATGGAGTCGCGCAGGCCATAAAGTCCATAGCGGAACTAAAGGACGGCGCAAAAATACTGGACGCAGGGTGCGGACCTGGAAGAATAGCCGTGGAACTGGCGCTCCTTGGCCTTGACGTTACCGGGGTGGACATAATCCAGCCATACCTTGATGCCGCCGCCGAGACAGCCGCAGACGAAGGAGTCAAGCTTAACCTGCTGAACACTGACCTCAGGACCTTTACGACGGAAACAAAATTCGATGCCGCCATAAACGTATTCACATCCTTCGGCTACTGCCAGTCCAAGGAAGAGGACCTGCTTATAGTCAAAAGGATTTTCGATTCCCTCAAGGACGGCGGATATTTCATACTGGAATGCGTCAGCCGTGAAACCGCGGTCCAATATTACACGGACGGCGAATGGTTTGAACGGGCCGGGATGACGGTCCTTACAGACTTCGGTGTGGTTGGGGCATGGGAAGGCCTCCGGTCGAAATGGATCCTGATTGACAAAGACGGAAAAAGACTGGAACACGAATTTGTCCAAAGGCTTTATTCCGCCCCGGACCTGAGGGACAAGCTCAAGGAAATAGGGTTCTCCTCTGTGGAAGTCTACGGAGGTTTCGGACTGACACCATACGACCATAGCGCAAAAACGATGGTACTGGTGGCGAAAAAATAATACAACCAAAAGGATAAAGCCTTTCCAAACGGGAACCCTTTATCCACCTGAAGTTTTCAGACTTCAATATCAACTGGGAGAAGATTTATGAAAAGACTTGTTTGTTCAATCACGTTACTGGCAATTGTTCTGTCCATCTGCGGGGCACAGACCTTTTCGGCGCAGCACATAAAAAATTCTGCACCGTCAATAGAGAGCATGTCGACTTCAGTGCCGCCACCTCCAAGCAAGCCATCCAGAAGCACAAGCCCCCATTACTCCCACCACAGCGTAGCGGAATCAATAGCAGATTCCATAGCGGACTCCTTTTTTAATATGCTGATGGACCTTTGGCTGCTGGACACAATCTTCATAAGCTTTGACGACTACCCGTACGCAAACGGAGACAAATATCTCATTTTTTCAGCAGATTCCATTGACGTGAATTTTGACGATTACGTTGACGCCATGGACAGGGACTTCCACAGACCAAAACAGCAGTTCTATAGATTCGCCGCGGACACATCAGCATTTTTCTTTCCAGGTTCCGCCATCGGAAACGAAACCCGGTTCGAGGGGCTCATCTGGAAATTCTTTGGCCCCCTGTTCCAGATTGACACCATCTTCCCCATATCAGCAAGGGGAAACATGGACAAAAATTTTTCGGTCGACACCTGCCTGCAGCTTGGCCTGCAGCTTTCCATAATACAGACAAACCCAATCAGCCTTTACTGGGCAATCTGCTGGGAAAGACTTCAGCTCCAGAACTATCCGGTCCTGAACGGGGTGTCCTTCCAGCTCATAGCCCGTTCCTACATTGCAAAACCAATCCTGGTGGAATGGAGGGGCACAATCGCGGAACTTTTTGACGACGGCAGGGAAGTGTTTAACAAAATCAACTGGGAATCGCACCTGGAGATTGGAATAATGGTAAACGGTCCCCTGGAGGTCTTTGCCGCCTGGAGATACATTGGATACCTTGGCCTCAACTACACCAGCAACGGTGTTGAACTTGGCGCAAGATACCATCTATAAAAAAGGGAACCACATGCATTTATCAAGAAAAACACTTTTCTCCGTCATACTCCTGGCCGCCGGAATCTGTGTCCATGCGCAGCAGTCCGAAAGGCTGCCGCCCTCAACAAGACTTGAAATACCTGAACACAGGAAACCAGGAATCAATGTCCCGTCCACCGAACCTGACGATGAAATTGAAAACAGCCAGCCTGTCAGGGAATTTTTCTCGGACCCCTGGTACAGGAGCTGTTTCAACGTGGTCTTTGATAAATATCCATATCACAGCGGACCATACCTGACCTTCGACAACAGCCAATCCTCCAACTCTCCGGAAGAGTTGACCTATGCCGAAGGGGACAAGGTATGGAGATATGCCGTGGACACGTCGTTTTTCTATACACCATCCGGAGCCGGAAACATCACAAGGTTCGAAGGCTTTATATTCAAATGCATTGGACCGATTCTGGAACTGGACAGCATTTTCCCTTTCACCACAGCGGAACCGAAGCCTGCAGATTATATTGGAAACCTGCGGCTAGGCGTTGAGGTGGCCCTTCTGCAGAACAATTTCATCAACATAATATTCACCGGACAATGGTGCCACTACTTTAATCTGGACATACACGACGGCTGGATTTTTGGTTTCACGCTGCGTTCCTATCCTGTTTCACCTCTGATGATTGAGTACAGAATCAACATGGAGACCTTCACGGATTATGACACCGACTTTGCGATGGTCGAATCCCATCTGGAAATTGGTTCCATGCTTTTCAAGTCCCCCTACGAAATATTCGTCGCCTGGGACTGGCAATACAAGTCCCTGCTGAACCTTAACTGCCACGGATTTGAAGTTGGAGCCAGATTCCATTTCTAGCAAAAAAAAAGCCAAGAGCCTGGATTCCCAGTTTCTTGGCTTTCTGTTTTAATCGGCTGTCATGATTTTGATTAGCCGGAGATTTCCTTTGGCCACCACCGGCTCACCTGAATCAAAAGCAAACATTTCCTCCTCGCAGGCATCCGTTCCATTCAGCTGCCCTTTTCCAGAAAGGACAAAATACAGAATCTTTTTTTCGCTGCAGGAAACCCCTGTCCATTCCCCTTCAACGGATATCTCCTCCATAGAAAAATATGGACACCTGAAGGTTCCCGGAAATTTGTCTATGCGCTGCTCCCGGAGGTTCTTGATACAGGCAATCCCTTTATCCACATGACACTCCCTGCCCCGTCCCCAGTCATAGAGACGGTAGGTTATATCGCTGGACTGCTGAACTTCCAGCAGGCGCAGGCCACCACCAATCGAGTGCACCGTTCCTGCCGGTAAATAAAGAAAATCACCTTTCTGGGCTTCCACGGACTTCATGTAGTTTTCCAGGGTGTTATCCAGAATGGCCTGCCTTAGCTCGCCGGAAGAATATTCCTTTTTCATGCCATAAATCAGTCTGGCTCCCGGCTTGGCGTCAAGGACATACCAGCATTCAGTCTTTCCACGGCACGCCTCAAATTTCATGGCCATTTCATCATCCGGATGAACCTGTACACTAAGCGCCTCGTCCGCCTGGATTACTTTTACCAGCAACGGATAGTCCCCGCCCACAAAGGACGCGAAATCTTTCTGGCACCCGCTGGGATGAGTCGAGGCAATCCACAACTCATAGCCCCAGATTTTCTCCGATTTTATGGCATTTAACTTTAACATGAACTTTCCATTCCACAGGGCCGGAGACTATTTGTCCCAAATCTTTTCCGGATAATAGCCTTCCGCGATTTTCTTGGAAAGTTCTGTCTTTACAATCTCGCGGTCCTCAGGATATGTCATTCCGAACCAGCGTTCCGTTGATGTGAAGAACTTGATTTTTCCTTCGCCATGGCTGACGATATCAGAAGCGGCGACTGGCAAAAGGGCCTCGGACTTTGGCTTATCAAGGGAAGTCTTTTTGAAGCCTTCCCAGTATACATGGAATTCCTCAAAGGCCTTCATGCTGAATGCAAAAAGATTCATGCTGACCCATTCATTTCCGGTCAAAACGATATCTTTTCCATCAAGCTCGCTTATTATTTTTCCGTCCCTGCATCCAATCTTTGTATTCTCGACAATCGATTCAAGGTAACCATCCTTGACAGTACATACACCACGGCTGACGGTTCCAGAAGGACTCAAAGTGTTTCCCAGAACATATCCGACCATGGCATGTTCCCTGCACATCGGGTCGATTGATGAAAGGTATGAGCCTAAAGTTTTGAATGCATCCCTTCCATAATAGTCATCAGAATTGATTACGGCGAACGGTGTGTTCAAGGCTTTTTCCGCGCAAAGGACAGCGTGCATGGTTCCCCAAGGCTTTGTGCGTTCCGCAGAACGTCCAATCTCTTCCTCGGTAAGAAGCGCATGAGGTTCCTGGAAAACATATTCCGCATCCATGTTTCTGGCAACACGGTCAAACAGTTTTTCACGGAAATCTTTTTCAATATCCTTGCGGATTATGTAAACGACCTTTCCAAAACCAGATTCCCTGGCATCATACGCGGCAAAGTCCAAAAGGCATTCGTCATTTTTTCCAACAGAGTCTATCTGTTTTACGCCACCATAACGGCTACCCATTCCTGC
>JAZUKJ010000118.1:0-6281 GCA_045643225.1 Treponema sp.
TGATTTTTACAAACGAGGAAGTGTTGATTTCCATTGGAATAGATTATCTGAAAATTGCCGGATGGTCTTATCTGATTACAGGAATATCCCAGTCCTACCTCACCATGATGAAAGTCACAAATCATCCTGGACGAACCGCAACCATAAGTTCCTGCACCGTCGTAATCAACATTGTATTAAACGCGGTATTTATTTTTGGACTATTCGGTCTGCAAAAAATGAACGCCAAGGGAGCCGCACTTGCGACTTTGATATCCAGAATCATCGAGCTGATTTGGTCCGTGGGTAATTCGTTTAGAAAAAATTATCTGCATCCTTCCCTCAGGCATCTTTTCTCCCATTCCAAAATCCTGTTCATGGATTACTGCAAAACCTTGTGGCCGGTGCTTGGTGCAAGTTTGTTCTGGGGAATCGGATTCACTTCCTACAGCGCCTTCATGGGACACCTGGGAACAGATGCGACTGCGGCAAATTCAGTTGCGGCGGTTGTCAGGGATTTGATGTGCTGCTTCTGCAACGGCCTGTCCACTGCGGCGGGAATAGTAATCGGAAATGAACTGGGAGCGGGACATCTTGAAAAAGGTAAACTCTATGGCCAAAGGATTCTGGTGATTTCCCTTGTTGTCAGTGCAATCATCACGGTGCTTATGTTCGCCATAACCCCTGTGATTGTTCATTTCATAAAACTAACAGACCTGGCCCACAAATTTTTGTTCCAGATGATGCTAATAAACAGCGTATACATGTTTGGGCGCTCACTGAATTCGATTGTCATAAACGGAATATTTGATTGCGGAGGGGACACCCTTTTTGATATGTACTCCCTTGCGGTCTGCATGTGGGGAATCGCGGTACCTTTGGCAGCATTGGGAACCTTCGCGTTCCATTGGCCGGTGTTCGTTGTGTATGCCTGCACCTGCATCGATGAAGTCGGAAAGATTCCGTGGGTACTTCATCACTTTAAAAAATATAAGTGGGTAAAAGATTTGACCAGATAAAAATATCGGATTCCATTTTTCATAAACGACGAACCCCTTTTGCTGGAAACAGTAAAAGGGGCTTTTTTTTCAACGCTATCTGGAAATCATTTTCAGAAGTCCTTCCTTCAGGGACTCATACCTTAGACGTTTTTCCTCTTTTGAAAAATGCACTTCGCGGCTCTGTTCCGGATTATTTTCATAGCACAATTTTTCGTCACCGAACTGTTCCGATGTTAAATCAAAAACACAATCACCAATAACATTGTAGCAATGATAATTTCCTCCTTCCCGGAGAATTCCATAAACCTTTCCGCCAAAAATATCCTGAGCCAAAAAGGCTGTTATGGAACACTGTCCAAAGGTCGGATTTTCAGGGGACCATCTTTCCCGCATCCGTGGAGCACAAGTTTGAGCGCACCATAATTTTTCAAGCAAATCATACAGCTGGCGGGGATTTTTTATTGACCTGAAAGTTTCATCCACCGGCGGAACATCTGCTGTCTGCCATCCATAAAAATTATACTCTTTCATTTTTTTCTTCCATAAATAAAACATTTATTTAGTACAAGCATTTACAAGCCTGTCGACATTTACAAAATAGGAATCCTTGCTTCCCCAATGCTGACTTGTATAAACAACTATAAGATTAAGCGGCGGAACAACAAAAATATATTCACCGCCAAATCCCTGGGCATTGTAACCAAGGTATCCGGCCTTTCCATAATTTCTTATCCACCACTGATATCCATAGCGGGAGCCGGTCGAAGATCTATAGGCCTGTTGAACAGTTGATTCCTTGACCCATTTTTCAGGGACAACCTGCTTGCCCTCCCATTTTCCTTTGTCCAAAAAAAGCTGACCGAACCTGGCCATGTCATAGGCAGATAAATAAAATCCATTTCCACCATCACCTATTCCCTTGGGGTCGGTCGTAAGCTTTGCGGAAGTGATGCCAATTTTTTGGAACAAAACTTCCTGGGCGTAATCAAGCAATTTTTTTCCTGTCACCTGTTCGAGGATTGCGGCCAGAATATGAGTATTGCCAGTTGAATACTCAAAATATTTTCCAGGAACCGCAGTCATGGGTTTTGACAAAATATAATCAATCCAGTCGGAACTGTTCTGCCATTCCGACCAGACCTTTGAATCGGTACTCAAGAGTCCTGATGTGTTGTTCAGCAGCTGACGAATTGTAATCCGTTTCATGTCAGCATATTTTGTGGATTTAAGTTCCGGCAAATAATCGCAGGCAAAATCATCAATGCTTTTGATATACCCCTGCTCGATTGCGATACCAACCAAGGCACCTGTTATACTTTTGGAACAGGACTGCAAAGAAAATACACTTTCCCTGCTGTATCCCTTCTTGAAATATTCGTCAACAATTTTTCCATCGCGGATTATTACGCAGGAATAAACATCCGGCCCAAGTGATGCAAAGACGTCCTGTATGGTCTTGCCATTTATCCGTGCTGATTTTGCATCCGTATGCTGCCATTCAAAAGCTCCAGCAGAAATTGCGGAAAGACAAAATATCAATGCCACCAAAAATATAAATCGGTTTCGTCTATTCATAATACACCCCGTAGAAATTTAAACAACCTGACTCGCATCAAGTTACACAGTGATTTCCGATTCAAGAGAGCTGGCAGCCTCTTGTTCCGGTTCTCCATAAAGCCAGTGACGTTTTCGTGGGACAGCATAAACCAGAACCAGCACCGACCAAATGAAAGTTGAAAACAGATCAAAGAAAATTGCCATGCGAAGTCCAGGGACATAAGCCACACCGATTAATGCACCAAGGCAACTGGCAATACAAATGGAAGTGTTTTCAAGATTGTCAAAGGATGCTCGCTCTTCTGGTTTTTTGAAAAAGAATGCAGTGGCGCAACTGTAAATTTTGTCACAGAAAACTCCAACCATTGTGTACTGAAAAAATCCAATGCACCAGTAGACAAAAATATTTTGAGTTGATTCGGCGTAAATAAAAAAAAGAATGTAAAAAATCATCTGGACAAAATGGAACGGAATCAACAGAGGCAACATTTTCTTGTTCCATTTTTCCCAGGCAAGTCCAAGCAGAACGCCCATCAACCAACCGGCGGCAGTCTGAAGTGAAATGAGTCGGGGAGAAACAACCTCATAAATTTTCCCCCAGATGACAGCGGAAGAAAGATTCATTGTCAAAAAATAAAGTATGTTTCCCAAAAGCAAAGGCCAGCACCTTTTGATATCCGCCTTCAAATTTTTATAAAGTTTTTCTGCCATAGATGCACTCCATTTTTGAGCATGATATAATATTTTGCTATCAATTGAAAGGGTTGATAAAATTTTAATGATTACGGATTTTTAAAATCAAGAGAGCAACCAGTCGATTAAATTTTTGTGGATGATTCCGTTGCGGGAAAAATCAAAATTGTCCAGAGACAAAACAAATTTTGGATAGTTGTCGTTTACATTTGTGTACGCTCCAAATTCTCGATCAACAGTTTCGTCAGTGGCAAGCAAATAACAAACTTGGAAATAATAAATGCCATTTTCATTTTGAGCACAAAAATCTATTTCCTGATTTTTATTTTTTCCAATGGTCACATTATATCCACGCCTCAACAGTTCCAGGTACACAATGTTTTCTAGGATTTGATTTATATCTTTTTGATTTTTCATAAAAAGACTTTGCCGAAGTCCGTGGTCCGTAATATAAATTTTTTCTCGTGTAGAAAGAATTGATTTGCTTTCCAGATTTTGACGAGGAACCAAATGCAAAAGACAAGCTTCCTGACAGTATTCAAGATAATTGTAAACAGTTTCCGTCGAAACCGAGCGTCTTTCGTTTTTAAGATATTTAATCATGCTTGCAGAAGAAAACGTGTTTCCGATATTTGAAATAAAAAATGCAATCACTGATTTTAATAACTGAACATCACGAATATTATAACGGTTGCAAATATCTTTTAAAATGATTGAATTGAAAATATCATCAAGGTATTGTTTTTTTTGGGATTCGTTGAAGTCAAAATTATAAAGAAATGGGTAGCCGCCAGTGTTCACAAAAATCTCAAAAGCCTTCTCCCGATTGATTTTCTTATTCATCAGCTTCAATGCTTCAAAACTTTCCTTAAAGCTAAAAGGATACATTTTGATTTCAATGTATCGGCCTGCAAGATAAGTTGCAAGTTCCCCGGAAAGAAGTCTTGCGTTGGAACCGGTGATATAAATGTCGCAATCAAAATCAATAAGATAAGAGTTAATGAGTTTTTCCCAACCGTCCAGCTCCTGAATCTCATCAAAAAAAAGATATAATTTTTTATCAGAATTTTTAGAAACGACTTCCTTGAGGCAAGCACTTACACTGTCAAAAGATTTGACCCGCTCATCAGTAAAAGACTCGAAGTTCAAATCCAAAATGCAATCTTCATTGACGCCGTGTTGTATAAGATAATCCTGGACCTGCTTCATCATCACAGATTTTCCGCAACGACGAATCCCCGTAACAACCTTCACTATAGGCTTGTCAATAAAGGGAATTATCTTTTCAAAATAAACTGACCTGACAATGTTCATAATGCAATTATATTTCGACATATCGAAAAGTTCAAGAATTTTTGTACTTTTATTTCGTTATATCGAAAAGAATAGTAATTTTAGGATGGTTTTGGGTGAAAATGAGGAAAAAGTGTTGTTTTTGAGGGGTGAAATTTATGGAAAAGTGTATTTTTAGAAGAAAAAATTTTACAGAAAAGTGTTGTTTTTGAGTATTAAAAAATGAGGAAAAGTGTAATAATGATGGTATGTACAGAAAAATATCAAATTATATAGAAGAATATTTGAAATCTGACCACAACAAGATACTGATGATTGAGGGAGCCAGACAGATTGGAAAAACATATATCATCAGAGAGGTTGGAAAAAAACTGTTTGAAAACTATGTTGAAATCAACCTGATGGAAGATTTTGTTGGAGATAGATTATTTGAAAAAGCCACCTCCACAGAAAATTTTTATCTTAGATTAAGCATGATTGCAGGAGACAAGCTAAAACAAAAATCAAACACACTTGTTTTCCTTGACGAAATACAAACATATCCCCATCTTTTGACTTTACTGAAATTTTTAAAAACAGAAGATAAGTTTACTTACATAGCAAGCGGTTCTCTTTTAGGTGTGACATTGGCAAAAACATCCTCCATCCCAATAGGAAGCATACAGATAAAAAAAATGTTTCCAATGGATTTTGAGGAATTCTTGATGGCGAATGGTTTTAATCAACTCGCTTTGGATTCACTGAAAAATTCGTGCAAAAAAAGAGAAAGCCTTGATTCCGCTACCCATGAAAAAATGCTGGACCTTTTTAGAAAATATTTGCTTTCAGGAGGACTTCCAGATAGCGTAAAAACTTATGTGCAAACAAAAAATATTTTTAGCGTAAGAGAAATACAGGAAGAAATCCATCAATACTATGGAGCCGATGCATCAAAATATGATTTAGAAAACAAACTCAAAATCAGGCGAATCTATGACATGATTCCATCAACACTGGAAAATAAAAAAAAGAGAATTGTTGTAAAAGATATAGAAGAAAAAAAAGGAAAACGAATGTCGGACTATCAAGACGAATTTGATTATCTGATTTCTGCTGGAATTGCGCTTGAAGTTAAAGCTATATCAACACCAATTTTTCCCTTGATTGAGTCCAGCAAAAAAAATCTATTAAAATTGTATTTGAATGATGTGGGAATCCTTACAAACATTTTATACAAATCAAATATCAAAGCAATTCTTGATGACGAAAGAACTATAAATCTTGGAACAGTGTATGAATCTGTGGTTGCTCAAGAACTGCATGCCCATGGTTACAATCTTTTTTACTACGACAACAAACAAAAAGGTGAAGTAGATTTTCTTATTGATGATTATGAAAATTTATCCGTAGTTCCCGTGGAAGTCAAAAGTGGAAAAGATTATAAAATCCACAGCGCCATTGACGCATTTCTAAACAATCCAGAGTACAACATAAAATACGGAATGGTTTTATCAAACAGCAGGACAATAGTAATGGAAAAAAATATTCTATACCTTCCGGTATATATGGTTGCATGGTTGTGAAATAACAAGGGAGTGTAGCAAGTAGATTGTGTCTTTTTGATTCCATAAAAAAAGCGAGAGTGTGAACTTCTTTCTGTAAATTCAGTAGGCTGCGATAAAAAGATTTAATACGGACTGTTCCGCCTGCAGCTGACAGCTACTGTTTATGTTGTGAATATAAAATACACTTGGATTTTTTTCAAGAGTTTAGGTTTTA
>JAZUKJ010000119.1:0-97347 GCA_045643225.1 Treponema sp.
CGAAACGACGTATGTCTCCTTCGTCTAGTGGTTAGGACATCGGGTTTTCATCCCGACAACATGGGTTCAATTCCCGTAGGAGATGCTAAGGACCTTCCAGTTTGGAGGGTCTTTTTTTTATGCAAAAAATTAGTTATGGAAAGTTCGCTTCTAGTCCATCAGATATTTGTTGAACCTTCCGACCTTTCCGTTGTCCCTTATGATTCCCATCCTGCAGTAGCACCAGAGCATAAGGTGGGCGTCCTGGGGGGAAATTTTTTTCTCCCTGCCTTTCAGTGCGGCGTGGAAATCCCTGAACAGGAATTCCTTTTCCAGGTTTTCCGGAATCAGCTTCAGGTAGCTCCTTTTTCCGTTCAGCACGTGCTTCCCTCTGATTTCCTCCAGACGTTTTCCGGTTTTTGTCCAATTTTTCTTGAACCTGCGCCTGCCGTTTCTGGACTGCACCGCGTTTTCCGTTTCGTCCCTGGTTTCCGTCATTACTACTTCCAAAATCTCAAGGGTGAAGTGCCTGTCCAGGAGTATGGGGCAGAGGGCCGTCAGTTCCCGGAATACTGAGTAAAGGTTTTTGCTTGAGGGACTTTTCCGTCTGCTTACCGTTCCGTCCAGTTTTTTTGTCTCTATGTATTTGACCGCGGGCAGGGGGTAGACCACCGTGATTTTATGTCCCGAGGCGATTATGTCCTGGGCCTTTTTTTTTAGATGGCCAAGGCTTCCGGTCTGTATCTCTATTACATCGCCTTCGGCCGTGAGTATGTCGGCTATGTAGCTGCCTGTTTTCTTTTCCGTTTCGCATCCGGGGTGTTCCAGTGAGTATATGGTCTTGAGGGTCCTGTGCAGGTGTGTCTCGTTGAAGGTGTTTATGATTTTGGTTTCCTCCCCGGTGGGTTTGTTCTTTTCCAGTATATTGGAAAGCCGCGTCCGAAGGAAGGGGCGGTTTTGGTGGTCTCTACGCTGGATTGTAGTGGCCGCGGAGCGGTTCCGAAGGAATGGAACCACGGAAAGCCAGTAATCAAATAGTCCGCGAAGCCTTGACGCTTTTTGATGTCGTCCTGGAAAGCGGAACGGAGGACTAATTTTGTTGTTTTTGACCGTGAAAAACGGGTTGCGGCCGGAAAATTAAATTTAAATGCAAAATTAGTATCTATCGGCTAATAATGTCCTTGACTAAATCAAAATTTCGATAGAAAATGGGGTTAAGTGGGAAAATGTGGTAAAAAGTGGAGATTAGTGGCATGGATATGCTGATTGGTGAGTACAGTAACACGATGGATGACAAGGGACGCATACAGTTCCCGTCCAAGCTGCGCTCTATTTTAAATCAGGAATCCATTGTCATTACTCAGGGACTGGATCACTGTCTTATGCTTTTTACTACAGAGGAATGGAAAAATCTGACCGACAAAATTGTTGGTTCGGCTTCCATTTTCGACAATCAAAAGAGGCTTGTCATGAGGCGTTTCATAGCCCCGGCACAGAATATCGAATTTGATAAGTCGGGAAGAATTTCCATCCCCCAGAGCCTTAGGGATTTTGCTTCCCTGAATTTAGGTGGTGAGTGCATAATATTTGGGATGAACAAATATATGGAACTGTGGGACGCCGCTGTGTTCAGGAAGTTCGATGAAGAATCCGCTTCGTCGGTCCAGGAGGCGATTGAGAGTATGAGGGATATACTCTTGTAGAAATGGATATGCTTCGTCCCTGTGGCGCAGCATTTTTTAGTTTCTGTTTCCAATTCATAGAGTTGGGTGGGAAAACAGATGTGTGGTGGGGCAAAAAAGTGGAAATCGTTCATACGCCGGTGCTGTTGAATGAGTGCCTGGATTATCTTTCTCCGGTTGGGGAACCGTTTGAGAAGGACGCGCTCATGATTGACTCGACCCTTGGCGAGGGTGGACATTCTTTTAATTTCCTTTCAAAGTTTCCATCGCTACACATAACAGGCGTGGACGCGGACTCTCAGATTCAGTCAAGAGCCCGGGAACGTCTGTCTCAATTTGGGGACCGGATGACGTTCTTCAATGGGTGGTTCAATAATTTCTATAGGGACTATCCGTTGGAGGCTAGACATCCTGACCTCATATTGTTTGATTTAGGTATTAGTGTCTATCACTATGAGCGAAGTGGGAGGGGATTCTCTTTTCGACATGATGAAGCACTTGATATGCGGCTCAATCCATCAACGGAAGAAAGCGCCGAGGACGTAGTAAATACTATGCCGGAAGTTCAACTTGCGAACATGATTTACCTGTACTCGGATGAGAAATACTCCCGCAGGATTGCGTCGGCAATTGTTTCGGCGCGCAAAACGGGGCGTATAAGCTCCACAAAGGCGCTTGCAGACATTATTTATGATTCTGTGCCTGCCAAATACCGTCACGGGCCGATACACCCCGCGACACGAACATTTCAGGCCCTGCGAATCCAGGTTAACTCGGAGCTTAAGCGGCTTCCGGAAGCATTACACTACGCCTTTAACGTGCTTGCCCCTGGTGGAAAGATGGGAGTCATTACATTCCATTCGCTTGAAGACAGGATCGTAAAAAATTATTTCCGAAACCTTGGGAAACAATGTGTCTGTCCTCCTGAAGCTCCTGTATGCAAATGTGGAGGAACGCCATGTGCTGAGCTTATTACCCGTAAGCCCGTTGAACCTACCGAACAAGAAATAAAGGAAAATTCACCGTCCAGAAGCGCAAAGCTAAGAGTGGTAAGAAAAATCCGTGACGCCGATGAGATGCGTCTTTATGGGGTGGAGGCATTATGAGTTCAAAAAAAGATTATGTAATAAAGACAATAATTTTGTGCATAGTGGCTCTTCTTATTCCTGCGATGCTTATCGTTGACGGAATTCAGGCAAGAAAATATTCCGACCTCAGGGAACAGGTTCTGCAGCTGGAGGATAGGCAGGCGGAACTTATCGAGGAAAATAAGAAACTGATTACGGATATCAGTATCCTTGCCTCTGCTGATAGAATCGAGGAACTTGCCCAGGATAAGCTGGACATGCGCAAGGCTGAGACGGACGAAATAATAAGAGTTGAAATTAAGGATGCCGGAAAATGAACGAAAATAGATTGGAATCTTTGTTGTCCCTTGAGGATGTCTTGGAAGCTACCGGCGGAGTCCATGTTTTGGGATGCGCCGACGAGAAGAAGGGTTTTTGTTTTACCTCTGTTCAGACCGATAGCAGAAATATATCTGACGATACGCTTTTTGTCCCACTTATTGGAGAATTCCAGGATGGACATAAATATGTGCCCCAGGCGATTGAGAAGGGGGCTTCGGTTATTTTTATAGCCATGTCCAGCTATGAGAAGGACTGCGATTTTTTTACAAAACTTTCCCAGGAAAATCCGTCTGTAATTTTTATTGCGGTAGAAAATACAATGAAGGCGCTGCAGGATGCCGCAGGAAAATATGTTGAAAAATTCCCTCACCTGATTCGGGTCGGCATAACCGGAAGCTCCGGAAAGACAACCACAAAGGAAATCCTTGTTTCCATTCTGTCACAGAAGTACAACGTTGTTTCAAATCCAGGAAACCTTAATTCGGAAACAGGTTTGCCGCTTTCTGTCTTTGGTATCAGGAAGGAGCATCAGGTGGGTGTTTTTGAAATGGGCATGAACCGCCACAACGAGATGGGGGAGATATCTGCCGTATTGAAGCCACGTTTCGCGATTGTAACAAATATCGGCACGGCCCATATCGGGAACCTTGGAAGCAGGGAGAATATTGCCATAGAAAAGGGCAAGGTTTTTGACCATTTCAATGGGTTCGGAACCGCCGTCATCCCTTTTGACGATGACTATGCACAGTTCCTTGCGGACCGCGTTGAAGGGAAGACTGTATTCTACGGCGACGGAAAGGATTCGGATGTAAAGTTCATTGGGGACAGAGGTCTTGATGGCACGGAATTTTCTGTTGGCGGGGAAAATGTTGTCCTGTCTTTGCCTGGAAAGTACAACTACAAAAATGCCCTGGGTGCCATCGCTTTGGCGAAGGTCCTGGATTTGGATTGCAGGCAGATTGCTGATGGAATAAGAAATCTGAAACCGATGTTTGGCCGCAGCCAGGTCCTGAAAGGGGCCTACACTGTTGTGCAGGACTGCTACAATGCAAACCCTGATTCCATGGAAAAGTCAATCGAATTTGTTTCCTCCGTGACCAGGGCGGAAGGACAGAAAAAGATTTTCATTCTTGGTGACATGCTTGAGCTTGGTGAAGCCAGCAAAGAAAATCATTCCGATGCAGGAAAGCAGGCTGCCGGTAGCGACTGCGACATGATTATTTTTGTCGGGGACGAAATGGAATATGGCTACGAAAGTGCCGTAGATGCATCCGGCAAGGTGGTGAAGTATTTTAAGGGCCGTTCCGAGGAGACAATAGAAAAAGTTGTTGAAACGGTAAAGGCTTTTGCCCGTTCCGGCGACATCGTTCTCATAAAGGCGTCCAGGGGAATGGGACTGGAGCGTATCACGGATAGACTTCTGGAGGCTAACTGATGGCTGGAACTAAGTTCAAGCCAGGCACTTTGGGGGAGGACAATCGCTCGAACAACGGCTTGTTTTTGATTTCCGTATTTCTTCTCTGGGGGCTTGGGATATTCACGCTTCTGATATCCACCCCCGATACTGCTGAAAGACTGTTTAAGAATCATGGAAAATATTATTTTGTTTTCCGTCAGCTTAAATCTTCTATCGTAGGTCTTTTTGTATTCTTTGTCTGTTCAATCATACCGTTGAAGGTAATCAGGAAACTGCTGGGACCATGTGTTCTGGTGGTGCTTGTTCTGTGTGTCCTACCTGTCATTGGGCTTGGCAGCGAAAGTCACGGGGCAAACCGTTGGATTTATATCCCCCATGTAGGTAATTTTCAGCCCTCGGAATTTGCCAAGCCGGCCGTGGTTCTGTTCCTGGCTAACCTTATTGACAAGTCCATGAACCGGGGTGACTTCAATGCCAAAGGCAGCTGGCTGTATCCGGCTATCGGGCTTGCGATTTTTTCATTTGTCATTGTGGTTCAAAAGGACCTTTCCACTGCCGTCCTGATTCTTGGCGTGGGGGTGGTCATTCTGTTTGTAACCGGAGCAAGACTTGCCTGGGTGATTCCTATGGTGGTCCTGGGGATATTTGCGATTGGACTTTTTGTTGTCCTTGAGCCTTACCGTTTGAACCGAATGATTGCATTCCTTAAGCCTGGCGAATATACCATGTCCCTGGGATTCCAGATGACCCAGTCTAATTATATCATTTCCGCCGGCGGAATATGGGGAAAAGGGTTGGGAACTGGAATGTCTACCCTTAATATTCCTGAAATCCAGACCGACTATATTTTTTCAGGATGGACCAACGCCATGGGATTGGTTGGTGTGGGCGCATATTTTCTCCTGCTTTGTTTCTTCAGCTGGCGGGGATTCATCATATCCCGGGGGTGCAAAAACAGGTTCGCCTCGTATGTTTCCTTTGGTTGTGTCACTATGATTTTGATGCAGTCCCTGGTAAATGTCGGCGTCGTGAGCGGACTTTTTCCTACCACCGGTATTCCTCTGCCGTTTTTTTCATACGGAGGTACGTCGCTGGTTTCCACTTTTTTGATGTGCGGACTGGTTTTGAACGCCTGTAATTCCGATGAAGAGGAAGATGTCTATATGGCGCAAAAAAAACTAGGAAATCTGGAAGGATATGACGGAGTGGAAAAAGATTATGAGTAACGTTGTCTATAATGAAGTACCATATACAATTTTTGGAAAGGGCGGTAATAAGAAGAATGCCAGGAAAACAGAGGAAGCCCCTTCCGTAAAAAACAAGGACAAAAAATTCCTGATACTGCGTATAATCCTGTACGTAATACTGTTTTTGATGATTCTTTATGTTGTCCTGAACATGCTTATAATTCCGTCCCTGGCTGATGTCAAAATTCAGTTCAAGGGTGAAAAAAATGTCACCAGGCAGCAGCTGGATCAGAAGGTGCAGGAACTGGATGCCACAACCTGGATGAAATTTGATTCCGAAAAGGCCGCCGCAATCTTTGGTTCCATCCCCGATGTTGAGAAGGTAACCATAGATAAGCATTTTCCTGATATGGTGGTCGTGGACATAAAGGAACGCCAGGTGGTCGCGAAAACCATTGTAGACTTCGAAGGCCATTCCATTACGATGGAGATTGACAGAAACGGGGTCATATTCAATTCAAACAACAGGGACTGCGAATATGATTCCTCCGTGCCGCTTGTTACCGGTATTCCGTTTATCGAAGTCCAAAGCGGTGTCCGGATGCCGGAAACCTACAGGGGACTCATAAACAAGATTGAAGAAATCCGGGGCCTCAAATCAAATTACTTTGCGTCGCTTTCCGAGATACAGGTTGTCCCGAAGGACTACGGTGGATATGAGCTGGTGCTTTTTCCTTTGCACAGCAAAATCCGTGTTATTGCCGATCAGAACTTGAATGAAGATACATTAAAATATATGATGGTAGCTCTTGATATTGTCAATTCCATTCAGCCTGACGCAAATGTGATTGATATTCGTTATGGTGGAGTTTCATTCGGAAAACGCTGATACACGGGGGATGTTTTGAGCGAAATTATTGTAGGACTTGACATTGGCACAAGCTATATCAGATGTGTAATTGGCCATGTCGATGAAGAAGATAATCATCTTTCTATTGTTGGAGAATCCCAGGTTCCTTCTCCAGGTTTGGTGGAGGGCAACATTGTAAACCTCAATGCCATGGCTGACGCAATCAGGATGGCCGTGGAGGAGTCTGAGGACTGCGCCGGACTGGAAGTAAAGGGGGTCTTTACGGCTGTCGGCGGTAAGCAGGCTGAAGGCCGTTCCTCGACCGGTGGTGTGGCGGTGGATCCGACAGGAAACAACCAGTGCGTAGAAATCACCGAGGATACAAAGGACCGTGTGCAGGAAATGGCCCGTGCCGTCATCCATTCAGTGGGAAAGGAGCTGCTGCAGTCCATTCCACAGGAATACAGGGTGGACGGAAACTCCGTTGGAAAAAATCCTATAGACATAATGGGTGTCCGCCTTGATATTTCCGTATATCTGATTTCAGTGACAAAATCGACCTTGATGAATATTGAGAGCTGCCTGGACCGGAGCCATCTCATTTTGAACGGACTTTACCTAAAGACCCTGATGGCGGCCCTGGCGACTATGCGTGAAGAGGAAATGGAGCTGGGGTCCATACTTATTGATATTGGTACGGAAAGCACTGACGCTCTGGTAATCTACAAGGGCGCACCAATATATATGACCACCATTCCGTATGGTGGCAACAGTGTCACCAGCGATATAGCCATAGTCAAAAATCTTCCAAAGAGTGAAGCGGAAAAGCTTAAGCTTGAGTACGGTTGCTGCATGATTGAAGGTGACGAAGGGGAGGAGGAGGTCCTTATCCCTGAAATTGGCGCCAGGAGAGCGGAAGAGACAACCCGTGGCGAAATATGCGAGATAATTCAGCCTCGCATGGAAGAAATAATGCGGGATGTCAGAAAAGAGATTGTCCGTCATGCCGGTCTTAAGGAATTGAGCGGAAGCATCGTCCTGACTGGTGGAGGAGCAATGATGCCGGGAATCCAGCAGCTTACCCAGCAGATATGGAGGACTGAGGCTGTCCGTCTGGGGGAGGCACCTGATTATGGCAGGGTTGAGGATAATGATGGTTATCTTTACCGCCGGCCGGATTTTGCGACCGCCCTTGGATTGGTTGTGGGAAACATTCCAAAACCTGGGACAGAAAAAAGCCGTAAGACTTCGCACCGGGAAAGAAATGAGTCCGGTTCGTCAATACTGGACAAGGCAAAGAAAATCTGGAACAAGTTTTTCTAGGGATTGTCTCGGAAAACGAAGAAAGTTAGATTTTTTTTCAGAAAAGGGGATGTTTCTGGAAAAAAATATTGTATAATAAAAAAAATTGTGGTGATATGAAAATGGGTCGGGAGGAAATATGATAGAACTGTCTGTAGAAAAAGATGCGGGGGAAGCTCTTACCGCTCCAAGTCCAACAGTGATTAAAATAATTGGTTGCGGTGGAGGCGGATCTTCTGCCGTTAACCGCATGGTCGATGCTGGTGTAAGCGATGTTGAATTCATCGTAATGAATACCGATATGCAGGCCCTGCGAATTTCAAAGGCCCAGAAAAAGATACCTATCGGACAGCAGTTGACGGGTGGACTTGGCGCTGGAGGAAATCCGGAGGTTGGTGAAAAGGCTGCCGAAGAGGATGTGGAGTCAATCACCGAAATAGTTTCCGGTGCGGACATGGTTATTATTACAGCCGGAATGGGTGGTGGAACTGGAACTGGATCCGCCCCTGTTGTTGCCCGCATTGCGAAGGAACAGGGAGCCTTGACCTTGGCTGTCGTTACGACTCCATTCGACTTTGAGGCTGCCATCAGAAAGGAATATGCCACCAACGGCCTTGAAAAACTTCGCGAACATGTTGATAGTCTTATCGTCATTCCAAATCAGCAGATCATGAAGATTGTTGGAAATGACAGGAACCTGACATACAAACAGTCTTTCCGCCTTGCCGATGACGTTCTTTGCCAGGGGGTCATGGGAATTACTGAAATCATTACAAAGCCTGGAGAAGTTAACTGTGACTTCGCCGATGTAAAGACCGTCATGAAGGACCAGGGGGAAGCCATCCTTGGAGTTGGAATTGCCGGTGGAGAAAACCGGGCCGTGGAGGCTGCCCAGAAGGCCATTTACAATCCGATGCTTGAAAACCGCAGCATAGACGGAGCTTCAAATATCCTGGTAAATATAACCAGCGCCGAGGATTTGGCAATGCTTGAGGTCAACGAAATAATCAGCACCATTTCTGCTTCCGCAAGTTCCAGACTTAAGCTGTTCTGGGGACAGGTGTTGGATAACAATATGGGTGACAAGATTTCTGTTACCGTAATCGCGACCGGATTTGAGCAGGACGACAAGAACCGTATGGATTTTGCTGACGAAAACGGTAAGGTTCATACCGACGTTGTATCCATGGACGACTTTGATGCTTTGATGGGCAACAAAAAATTTGAGCCTGCAAAAAAAAATGACTCCCAGATTGAATATTCAAAGGTAAGCAATATTCCAGTAAATCCTCAGTTGATTTATGACGATTCTGAAAAGCAGGTGGATGATATTTTTTCTGAGCTGCAGTTAGGAAATCTTGCTGGCACCCCAAAAGGCGGCAATGTTTCCATGAGCGAACGTCTTAGGGGCGCCGTTGAAACTTCCAGACAGAAACCGAAATATGATATTCCATCAAATCTTGATGTGGGCGACCGACATCAGCCGGCAGTTTTGAGAAAAAATCTTAGCCGCACAATTGATTTGTCGAGTGAGGACTAATGGAAAAAGGTTCTGGAGCTAATTGGCCTCCTGTTCTTCAGGGATTTTATTCCGACCTTCTTATGGTAGAGGGAAGGGCTGATCTTTCGGCGCAGACTTATTGTTTTAGCTGTGAAGAATTTCTTCTATGGCTGGAGGAAAATAAAATCGGTCTGAAGGATGTGACCATCCAGAATCTGCTCTATTATTTAATCTGGCGCAGGGAGACGGGTTGTTCTGACTTGACTGTCGCCAAGGATATTTCTGCCCTAAGGGCCTTCGGTTTTTATCTAAAGCGTGAAGGTGTCTGGACAGAAAATCTGGCCCTTGAACTGGACCGGCCAAAGACCTCCCGGCGGCTTCCGAAGGTCCTTAGCATTGAGCAGGTAGATTCTCTCCTTGATGTCATCGATACGTCCAAGCCTCTGGGAATACGGGACCGTGCCCTGTTCGAATTGATTTATAGCTGCGGACTGCGTATCAGCGAAGCCTCAGGTCTTTTGATTTCGAACGTCCATTTTGATGAAAAGATAATTCTAGTTCATGGAAAGGGTGACAAGGAGCGGATAGTGCCGTTCGGGGATATAGCTTCCCACTGGCTAAAACGCTGGCTGACTGAGGTTAGACCGGGGATTGTTGGTCAGAGGCAGGTACAGGAAGTCTTTGTCAATTTCAGGGGGGCACCTCTTTCCCGCAAAGGAATATGGAAAAATTTTCAGGAACTTGAAAAAAAGAGTGGGGTCGAGGCGAAAGTCCATACGCTAAGACACTCATTTGCGACCCACCTTTTGTCTGGCGGTGCAGATTTGCGCTCCGTTCAGGAACTATTGGGACATACAGATCTGGCGACAACTCAGATTTACACACATATAGAAGATGAGCAGCTGGAAGATTACCACGCAGGATATTTTCCAGGTCACGCTGACATGGAAGCGGACGGCTCATCAGGAGGAATTTGATTATGAAAAAAATGTTGAAGGCATCTATTGTTGCAGGTGCGGTACTTGTGGCTGCCGTATCCTTTGTTTCTTGCGGAAAATCATATAATTCCATTAAGAAAATGCAGAAACTGGAAGAGGGGGTTGCCAATCCAACGACAAAAGAGGAACTTCAGGAAGCCATAGAGAAATATGACCGCCGCGCCATTGATTTGGCTACAACCCAGGCCCAGGAAGGAACCTGGTGGAAAATCCTTGGAACCCGCTATCTGGATGAAAAGCTTTATGGAAAGGCCTACGAGGCATTCCAGCAGGCCGTTACCTTCTATCCTGACAACGCGAACCTTTATTTCTATTTGGCCGTTTGCGCCGGATATATTGCAAACAGCTCAATCAACTGGAACGTCCAGGCCGAGGGAACTCCAGGTCAAATAAAGATGCAGTATCTGAAGGTCAGTGAGGAATCATACCTCAGGGCGCTTTCCATTGACCCAAAATACTACAGGGCAATGTATGGAATAGGAGTCCTTTATGTTTTTGAGCTCAAGGAACCTGGAAAAGCTATTCCATATCTGGAGCAGTTCCTTGAAGCGCAGCCAAAGGATTTGGACGGAATGTTTGTGCTTGCCCGTGCCTATTATGCGAACCTGGATTTCGATAAATCTATCGCCATGTATGACAAGATCATTGAACTTAAACCTGGCGCCGAAAAATTGACCCAGGCAGAAGCAAATAAAAAGACCGTGCTTGATATGCAGTACAAGCCAAAGGATTCCGAATAGGCAATAATTTTGCAAAGGAGAAGTCCTCTGTCGTATGGCGGAGGACTTTTTTTTGCATTCGGAAACATGTTTTAATTCGTTGTATTTCAATGAATTAAAACTTGGTAGGAATATAAAATTATTCCGGCCATCTTTAAAAAGAATTTTTTAGAGATGCCCGAAAGGTTTATTTAGAAATTTTCTTCTTTTAAAGACTTGACGACCACACCTAAAATTCAATACATTTTTTTTGTGGACCTATTGGATATTGCACTTTCTTCAATAGAATTTCTCACATTTAAGGAAAAATCCTTGCTGCGGGAAAGACTATCTTGCGCTGGTGAGCTTTGTTCTCTTTCAAAGGAGGACATGGGTTCAATTATTGGTCGCAAAGTAAGGACTTCTACCTGGAATGGAGAGTCTTGCCTTGCGTATGCTGAAAAAGCTTTCGCCATAATCGAGAGGTTTGGCATAAAGGCATACACGTGGCAGGACCTGGGGTATCCTGCGATGCTTTCCGAAATTTTCGATCCCCCTTACATGGTTTTTGCCAGAGGAAATGTGGGGTGCCTGAAAAATCGTTGCGTTTCCATTGTCGGGACCAGACGGATTTGTTCCCAGGCGGCGGAAAGTACCTTGAGATTTGCGTCGGAATGTTCCGAAAATGGATTGACAGTTGTGAGCGGTCTGGCTTATGGTGTTGATACATTTGCTCACAGGGGGGCCGTATCTGTTGCCAATGGACTTACGGCTGCCGTGTTGCCATGTGGGATTGATACCGTTGCTCCCTTAGGGAACACGAGGCTTGCCGCAAGGATTATTGAAAACGGTGGAGTCCTTCTAAGTGAATATCTTCCGGGAACTCCCTTGGAGGCCTGGCGCTTTGTGAAACGGAACCGGCTCATAGCTGCATTGTCCAGCGTGACTGTAGTGATGCAGGCGCCACCGGGAAGCGGGGCATTGATTACAGCGGATTTTGCTTTGGGGTATAACCGCTATCTTATGTTCCATAAGGATTGTTTTTGTCCCGACGCCAGGGGGCTGACAGAAAAAACGGTTGAGGCCCTGAAGGTCAAGAACACGAAGTCCGCTATGGAAAAGATAGAGCATTCATCGGAAAACTATGTCAGGGATGGCGCTCCGGTGTTTGGGACTTTCCAGGAGTTCCTTTGTAATCTTGAGTCGGGACCCGGTGTGTCCATGAAAAGTAATATTCAGCCAGAATTGGCTTTTCAATAACATCGTCGCGTTGATTGAGAACCAAGGCGGATGTGTATAAAAATGTTTTGATTGAGGTGTGGAGATGGCTAAGAAGTCAGAAAAAACTGCTGTGCTGGAAGATTCCGGAGCGGTTGATTCAAATTTGAAAAATATAGCGGCAAAGGTAAAAACTGTAAAAGCCACGAAAGCATCTAAAACCGCGAAAGCAAAAAAAATATTGGTGATAGTAGAGTCTCCTGCAAAGGCAAAGACTATTGAGCATTACCTTGGCACCGGCTATACGGTCAAGGCTTCCATGGGGCATTTGATTGATTTGCCAAAGAGCCGTATCGCAATTGACGTTGACAATAATTTTCAGCCTGAATACATTACGGTTCGAGGCAGGGCAAAGCTTTTGAAGGAACTGCAGAAGGATGCCAAGAATTCTAAGCAGATCCTTCTGGCATCTGATAATGACCGTGAAGGGGAAGCCATCGCCTGGCATTTGAACCGGGCCCTTGCAGAAAAGACGGAGGCTCCGATTAATCGTATTGTGTTTAACGAAATCACTCCTGTGGCAATCAAGGAAGCCGTCAAGCATCCTGGGACTATTGACGAGGCAAAGGTTAACGCCCAGAAGGCCCGCCGTGTTTTGGACCGCCTTGTGGGATATAACCTTAGTCCGCTCCTATGGAAGAAAGTGAAAAATGGTTTGAGCGCCGGAAGAGTCCAGTCCGTGGCCCTGCGCCTTATCTGCGAAAGGGAAAAGGAGGTCGAGGACTTTATTCCTGAAGAATACTGGACTTTGGATGCCGATTTCATAAAAGGAAAATCAAAGTTCACGGCCCAGCTTGTTCAGTACAACGGCAGCAAACCGGAGCTGAAGAATGAGCAGTCGGTTAACGAAATCATATCAGAAATCCAGGGCACGGAATGTGTCGTTGGGGACATCAAGGAAACAGAAAAGACTGTACGCCCTAAGGCTCCTTTCACAACCTCGAAGCTTCAGCAGGCGGCCGCCAATCGTCTTGGTTTTACTTCAAAAAAGACAATGCAGCTGGCGCAGCAGCTTTATGAAGGTATCCAGATTGGAAACACCCGTGTCGGTTTGATTACTTACATGCGTACGGACTCCGTGCGTATTTCTCAGACCGCCATTGACGATGTCCGTGGATGGATCGGGCAGAATTTCCCTGACCAGCTTCCTCCTGAAAAAATTGAGTACTCCGTTGGAAAGACCGCCCAGGACGCACATGAAGCCATACGTCCTACCTATGTAAAATATACCCCGGATGAGGTAAAGGAATACTTGAGCAGGGACCTTTTGAGGCTTTACTCCATAATCTGGGAACGTTTTGTCTCCAGCCAGATGAATAACGCAAAGACAAAGACCACCAGCGTGGATATTATTGCCGGCGGCGCAACCTTCCGTGTATCCGCTTCAAAGCTTTCGGAAAAAGGTTTCTATTCCGTCATAAAGACCCTGTCCTCCAAGGAGGAAGTGACCGGCAGTCTTCCATCGCTAAAGACCGGTGAAAAACTTTCCAGCGGAACCTTCTATCCGGAGCAGCACTTTACTCAGGGACCCGCCCGTTATACGGATGCCTCAATGGTTAAGACCCTTGAGGAAAAAGGGATTGGCCGTCCTTCAACCTATGCTCCAATTATATCTGTCCTCCTGGACCGTTACTACATAACACGGGCAAACCGTCAGCTGGTTCCGACTCAGCTTGGAAAAATAATCTGCAACATCCTTGTGGAATCTTTCCCGGATGTAATCAACGAGCAGTTCACTTCCGAAGTTGAGACCACTTTGGATAAGGTTGAACAGAATCAGCTTGTATGGAACAACATGATTGGTGATTTCTATAAGCCTTTCATCGATCAGGTCGATAAGGTCATGGATACCCAGGAAAGTCTGAAAGGAACCCTGGACGAGGCGACCGACCAGGTCTGTGAAAAATGCGGAAAGACCATGATTAAAAAGCTGGGCCGTTTTGGATATTTCCTTGCCTGCTCAGGATTCCCTGAGTGCCACAATACAAAGAGCATACCGTTGGCGAAGTGTCCAAGAAAGGATTGCAATGGAGACATCGTTGCAAGAAAGACAAAAGGAAGGGGAAAGGAATTCTATGGATGTACCAACTATCCGACCTGTGATTTCATTTCTCATTTCAAGCCGATTGATGTCAGCTGTCCAAAATGTGGATGGTTCATGGTTGAAAAGTTTGATAAGAAGAATGGCTCCTACAAGAGTTGTATAAATCCTGACTGCGATTATCTCCATTCCGCAGGGGAAGAGAACACGGATTCCGCTAAGGAGTTCCTTGCTTCCGAATAAACGAAAATACCTCCCTGGTTCAAAGGCGTGATCCTGAAAAAAAATTCGGGTATGCCAATATAATGCTTCGACTTTTGCCGAAACTATAAGAGCCAACGGAGGTTTTTTTTATGGCTGAACAATATTTCGATTCATTGGAACGATCAGAAGATTCCGGCGAGAGACAGGTTTCCCAGGGCAATGAAAGATTGACAGTGGCCCAGGCCTGTGACGAATATCTGCTTTACATAAAAAATGTCCGCAGCCTTTCAGAAAATACTGTCATGGCGTACAAGGAGGACTTTGGTCATCTAATGGAGTGCATCCCCGGAGACAAGCTGGTTTCCGATTTGTCTTTGACAGACATGAGGGGATGCGTTGGACGTCTTAGTCAAAAAAAATATTCCTCCACATCCATAAACCGTTTTATTGCTGCGCTCCGCGGAATGATGGCCTATTGCAAAAAATTTGGTCACATAAAGGTGAATCCGGCCCTGGAATTGAAAGGACTGAAAACGCCCAAGCATCTTCCCAAGTTTATGACCCAGGCGGAAATAGATCAGCTTTGCCGGGAACCTGAGGAGGCTGGAATCCTTTGGGAAAAAAGGGACAGGGCGCTGTTCGAAATGCTTTATTCCTCTGGATGCCGTATTTCCGAGCTGATTAACCTTAAACTGCAGGACCTGACACCTGACTATGCCTCGGCCATTGTCACCGGTAAAGGAAAAAAAGACAGGCGCGTGTATTTTGAAAAGGATGCCAGGAATGCCCTGGTGGAATATCTATCAGAACGGGACTCACTTTTTCCCCAGGCGGCATTGAATGGTGGATGCCCGGTGCCAAATATTTTTCTAAACAGCAAGGGAACCGCCTTGACTGATGGTGGGGTACGCTACATTTTGAGCAGATACACGGGGCCCGAAGGTACGAACCGTCATATGTCTCCCCATGCCTTCAGACACACTTTTGCTACGGCGATGCTTTCGAACGGGGCTGACATAAGGATGGTTCAGGAAATGCTGGGGCATTCATCAATCAGCACAACCCAGCGCTATACCCATGTCACCACGGAACGTCTGAAGGAAGTTTACGCCCAGGCTTTCCCCCATTCCGGCAAAAAGGATTGATTTGTGCCAACAGGACCTGGCGTTTTAGACCTCGCCCAGGAATTCCGCTTTTAGAGGTTCCCTTGAATGTACTCTAGATAAAAATCGGGAATGTTTTATCGATTTGTATTGCCGATTATCGTATGGTGTTGTATTTTTAATGTAGGGAAATTATGGAATGTGTCCCCGCGAATAAGTAATCAAATTTATAAGGAAAATATATTATGTCTGAGGAAAATAAAATCAGAAGTACGACAGTCATTGCTGTAAAAAGGAATGGTCATGTTGCCATGGCTGGTGACGGTCAGGTGACTGCCGGAAACACTGTTGTGAAGGGAAACGCAAAAAAGGTTCGCAGAATTTATGATGGAAAGGTCATTACGGGATTCGCCGGTTCGGTTGCGGACGCATTCACTTTGTTTGACAAATTTGAAGAAAAGCTTAAGACCTATAACGGAGACCTGCTTCGTTCTGCCGTAGAACTGGCCAAGCTCTGGAGGACAGAACGCTCCATGAGCAAACTTGACGCCATGCTTTTGGTTGCCGACCAGAACAATATTCTGCTGATTTCAGGCGACGGAAACGTCATCGAACCTGAGAACGATGTCATTGCCATTGGATCCGGAGGCAACTATGCATATTCAGCTGCCCTGGCCTATATGGAATCCAGCGACTATTCCGCAAAAGAGATAGCCGAAAAGTCTTTGGCCATTGCTGGACAGATTTGTATTTACACAAACAGCCATGTGACTGTTGAAGAACTATAATCAAGGATTTTTACTATGGAAGAGATTACCGAAGTTCAGCAGACAAAAAAAGTTGGCATTCCTGATGGAATGACCCCCGCTGAAATTGTATCCAAGTTGGATAGCTATATAATTGGTCAGAACAAGGCAAAAAGATTTGTGGCTGTGGCCCTTAGAAACAGGCAGAGACGAATCAAGCTGCCGGAAGAAATCAGGGACGAGGTGGCCCCTAAAAATATTTTGATGATTGGTCCTACCGGTGTCGGTAAAACTGAAATAGCCCGCCGCCTTGCCAAGCTTTGTGGTGCACCGTTCCTTAAGGTGGAGGCCACAAAGTATACGGAAGTCGGATACGTTGGCCGCGATGTGGAAAGCATGATTCGTGACCTGATGGCTGTCGGCTACAACATGGTCAAGGCGGAGACCCAGGAAAATCTTAGGGTCAAGGCGGAACCGATGGTTGAGGACGAGCTCCTTGATCTTCTTCTGCCTGGAAGTTCCAGCGGAAAGTCAAAGAAAAAGACTTACGGCGAGGATGGTCCAAATGTAAAGGTCCTTGGAAATATCTTCGGCGACAATAATTCTCCTGTCCACGGCAGCGTCATAAGGATTGGAATGCCAATCCAGTCCGGTGAACCCCAGGAAACTGCGCATCAGGAAGAACCTCAGGCCACAGAGGAAAATAAAAATGACATGTCCGCCACAAGGGAAAAATTCCGTCAGATGCTTAGGGAAGGAAAACTTGAGGACCGCCAGGTGGAAGTGGTTGTACGCCGCCAGCCAAGAGTTGGAATGGAAATGTTCAGCGGTGGAAACCCTGCGGACTTTGAGGAAGGCTTAAGCGGTCTCCAGGAGATATTCAACGGAGGTCATTCTCATAAGAAGGCTGTGACCGTCAGGGAGGCCCGTCAGATTATCATGGCGGATGTTCTTGACAGGATTACCGACATGGACCGTGTTGCTGACGACGCAAAGAAGCGGGTCGAGCAGAGTGGAATTATTTTTATTGACGAGATAGATAAAATCGCGACAAAAGGTGGCGAAGGGGACCGGCAGGCTGTAAGCCGTGAAGGTGTCCAGCGGGATATTCTTCCAATCGTCGAAGGAAGCAACGTCAATACAAAGTGGGGGGTCATAAATACAACCCACATTCTGTTTATCGGGGCAGGTGCGTTCTCCGTTTCAGCTCCAAGTGACCTGATTCCTGAACTTCAGGGCCGTTTCCCGTTAAGGGTGGAACTGGAGGCCTTGAGCAAGGATGATTTCAAGAGAATCCTTACGGAACCAAAGAACGCTTTGATAAAACAGTATGAGGCGCTCCTGGGCACTGAAGGTGTTGACCTGAAGTTTGGTGAGGATGCAATAGAGTGCATGGCTTTCGTTGCGGAGGATGTGAACGCCCGTTCCGAAAATATCGGGGCCAGACGTTTGCATACGATAATGGAGACCGTTCTCGAGGACCTGAGTTTTTCAGCCGACCAGCATGCTGGTGAATCCATTGTCATTGACAAGGCCTATGTCGAGGATCGGTTGAAGGGAATCATCCAGGACCAGAACCTTCAGAGATATATTCTGTAGTGAGTCCCTAAAAATTGCATTTTTAGAGATGCCCTGCAGTCCTTTCATATACCCCCGTCCGGAAACTTAATGGGATTACGGACGGGGATTTTTTTTTCTTGCGGTTCCTCCGGAATAGTGGTATTTTCTTAAGTACGGCTTTTTATGGTCCAGTTTTTGCTCGGCTGTGTTTACGCCAGGGACCGGAAAAGAAAAGTCTTTATCGGGAGTCTCTAAAAATTTCAGTTTTTAGAGATGCCCTATAGAATTGCAATATTTTTACAGGAGTTTTTTATGGGCATCAGAAAAAGCGGCGTGCTGCTGCATATCACATCTTTGCCAGGTTCTGCCGGCATTGGAACATTAGGGAGCAGTGCATATAGATTTATTGACTGGCTGGAAAAGGCGGGGCAGACTTTGTGGCAGATTTTGCCGTTAGGGCCAACCGGATACGGGGACAGTCCCTATGCATCTTTTTCAACCTTTGCAGGCAATCCTCTTCTGATTGATTTTGACGACCTGGTTGAACGCGGCTGGGCATCCCCTGAGGATATTGTTCCTCCAGAATATATCAAATGGAAAGGGCCGGTGGATTTTGGTTCCGTTGTATGGTGGAAGACTCCGGTTCTTTATAAGTGCGCCTCCTACTTTCTGGAGAAGGCTGGCGCTGAGGATAAAAAGGCCTACGAGGATTTTAAAAAAGCCCAGGCCAACTGGCTGGACAATTTTGCGGCGTTCACCAGTATAAAGAAATATTATGACGCGCAGGCCCAGGAGGAAGGGGTACAGGGAGCCGCTTCAATGTGGAACCAGTATTGGCCAAAGGGGCTGGCATCCCATGACGCTGAGGAAATAAACAGATGGGTCGCCGAACATGCACGTGACATTGACGAAATAAAGGTCATCCAGTTTTTCTTTTCCGTACAGTGGCAATCCGTAAAGGAATATGCAAACGGCAAGGGTATAAAAATCATTGGTGACATTCCAATCTTTGTCGCCGCCGATTCCGCCGACCTTTGGTCAAACCAGGGACTTTTCCAGTTCAACACAAAGACCCTCAGGCAAAAGTCCTGCGCCGGCGTTCCTCCTGATTATTTCAGCGCCACAGGTCAGCTTTGGGGAAATCCGCTCTATGACTGGTCGGCCATGAAAAAGGATGGATACCAGTGGTGGATTGACAGAATCTCTAACATGCTCCGTCTTGTTGATATTGTCCGCATTGACCATTTCCGCGGGTTCGATGAATACTGGCAGGTCTCTTATGGAGCTGAAAATGCTATCGGCGGAAAATGGTGCAAAGGACCTGGGGTTGCCCTGTTCAAGGCCATAAAGGATAAGCTGGGAACTCTTCCGATCATAGCAGAAGATTTGGGTGTCCTGACTCCTGGCGTTGAAAAGCTTAGGGATTCAGTGGGATTCCCTGGCATGAAGATTCTTCAGTTTGCCTTTGACGGAAATCCCTGGAGCGTCGAAAGTTCAAGAAACGCATACCTTCCTCACAATATCAGGAATCCAAACTGCGTAATCTATACTGGAACCCATGACAATGATACGACCATGAGCTGGCTTGAAAATAATGGCGCCGGACTAAAGAAAAATCTATGCGACTATTACAATCTCTATGAAGGGGTGGACAATATAACCGTCGCCCATACCCTTATACGCTCAGCATTTTCATCTGTCGCCGACATCTGTATTGTTCCGATGCAGGACATTTTCTCCATCGGTGCAGAAGGTCGCATGAACACCCCTTCAACCACCGGAAGCAACTGGAGCTGGAGAATGGACGAAAGCCTGATGGAATCATCCGGTGCCTCCGAATTGAAATGGTATTCAACAATGTACAGAAGAAACGAAGCCGAAGAAACGGGTTCAGCCCCGGAGACAAACTGATGTTCAAAACTCTCCTGGAACTTTACATAACGTTTTTCAAAATAGGTTCGGTGACCTTCGGCGGGGGCTATGCCATGCTCCCTATTCTGGAACGGGAACTGGTGGACAAAAAGAAATGGACCACCTATGAAGATTTGCTGGACTATTACGCAATTTCACAGGTGACTCCAGGTGTCATCGCTGTAAATGTTTCCACCTTTGTGGGATACAAGCGGTGCAAGGTTCCTGGTGGAATTTTTGCGACCCTGGGGGTTGTCACTCCGTCCGTAATAATCATCACCATTATCGCCCTGTTCATATCCAACTTTCAGGATATTGTCTGGGTGCAGAAGGCGCTCAGGGGTATTAATGTCGGTGTGGCGGCCCTGTTGACCTATGCCGTTGTGAATTTTGCCAAGAAGTCCATAAAAAAATGGTGGGGGATAATCTTTTATGTCCTGGCCTTTTGCGCGATCTACTTTCTGAAGGTTCCGTCGGTGGCGGTGGTCCTGGTGGCCGCTGTGGGTGGTATACTTGTTACATGGCTTACTGGCGGTCTGAAGAAAGTTGAAATGAAGGATGCCGCCTCAAAGGGCGACGGTCCGGATGCGGATAATAAGAAACAGGAGGCGGAAAAATGATGACAGGTATCCTGGGACTTCTGCAGCTTTTTGGCATCTTTTTTTATGTAGGACTTTTTGCCGTTGGCGGTGGACTGGTGGCGGCGACTTTCATGCAGCAGGTTCTTGTGGAAAAATATGCGGTCATATCGGCTGACAAATTTTACACAATGCTTGCCATATCTGAAAGCACTCCGGGGCCAATCGGTATAAATCTTGCGACCTACTGTGGTGTCGAACTTTACGGGCCTGTCGGTGGAATCGTGACCACCTTGGGAGAAATTGCTCCTTCCCTGATCATAATCATGCTGATAGCAAGGTTCTTTTCAAATTTCCAGAAAAAGCCTTTGGTTCAGGGGGCGTTCAATGGATTGCGGCCGGCAACCGCAGGAATGGTCCTGGTGGCGATGCTGAATGTGTTCCTTCTGGCCCTTCTGGATTTGCCGGGATTCCAGGCCTCGGGACAGGTGGCGGATATTTTCAGATGGAAGCAGATAGTTTTCTACATCGTGGCCACCGCGGTTCTTTTTGTATGGAAAAAACTTCATCCGGTGTTCATAGTTCTTGCCGGAGCCATATTTGGGGTGCTGCTTTTGTAGTCAACCGGTTCCGGTGCATGGGGTACACAAAACTGTCGGTCAGGGATTCCGGATCTGACGGTGGAGTGTATCTTTTTTTTTGCCTTCAGAAAGGCCTTTCGCTCAAATATTGAATTATTCTCTGACTACGTATATAATTAGATACCCCGGAAAGTTTCTACGGTCTTTTGATATTTTAGATCGTGGCGGAAGGGCTTTTATATAAAAATCAATAGGGAATTCTTTTGTTCCTGTCACAGAGTAAAATGTGTCACGGGATTTAAAATTGTTTTGAATTGGTAGCCTCCAGGAATTGTGGTTTTTGGAGGCAACTTTGAAAATTCGGTGTTCGAAGCCTTGTAATTTCAGGGCCTCGAATTGATAAGGCATCCTTAAAAACTGTTTTTAGAGATGTCCAATTAAAGAAAATTATAGAAAGGGGTTTCGAATTGAAGATTTCAGGTTCACGTGTTATCGTTGAGTGCCTTGTGGAACAGGGTGTCGATACAATTTTTGGTTATCCTGGTGGAGCTATTCTTAATGTCTATGATGAATTGTACAAGAACCAGGACAGGATTCATCACATCCTTACTGCCCATGAACAGGGTGCTGCCCATGCTGCAGACGGTTACGCCCGTTCAACTGGAAAGGTCGGTGTAGTGTTTGCAACCAGCGGTCCAGGAGCCACAAACCTGGTAACAGGAATCGCAACCGCCTACATGGATTCATCTCCAATAGTTGCCATCACCTGTAACGTTGCCACCTCCCTTTTGGGAAAGGATTCCTTCCAGGAAATTGATATCACCGGTGTCACCATGCCGATCACAAAACACAACTTCATGGTAAGAAATGTTGAAGAACTGGCGTCCGTCATCAGGGAAGCCTTTGTTATCGCAAAGAGCGGCCGTCCGGGACCGGTGCTTATTGATATCCCAAAGGAAGTCACGGCTCCGACAAACCTTGTTGAGTTCGAACCTTTGAAGAATCTGGATGACGCTGCGTCCTATATCTCAAGCGACAACATAAGCCTTAAGCGTGCCCTTACAACTCCAGTCCCATCTGATGATGAAATAAAGGCCGCTGCCGAAATCATCAACAAATCTGTAAGACCGGTCATCTACGCCGGCGGTGGAGTAATCATTTCAAATGGTGCAGCCGAGCTTCTTGAATTTGCAAAGAAAGCCGATATCCCTGTTTCCGAAAGCATGATGGGCCGTTCGGCTTTCCCTTCCAGCAGCGAGCTTAATCTTGGTATGGTAGGTATGCACGGAACAAAAGCAAGCAACATGGCTGTCACGGAAAGCGACCTGGTCATTGCTCTTGGTGCACGTTTTTCTGATCGCGTTATCTCCGATGCCTCCCGTTTTGCAAAGAACAGCCAGGTTTTCCACATCGATATCGACCCAGCCGAAATCAACAAAAATATTCCTGTGGCCGGTAGCCTGATTGGAAATGTGAAGGATGTCCTTGCAAGGCTGCTTCCTCTAATCAACAAGGCTGACCATGGGGAATGGAAGAGCAGGATTGCCCAGTGGCGTAAAGAATATCCAAAGATGTATGACGAAACACCGAAGGATTCAATCAACCCTAAGTTCATCTGCGAATGTGTCCATAAGATTGCCGGCGACGATACCTTTATCACTACAGAGGTCGGGGAGCATCAGTTGTGGACTGCCCAGCATTACCCATTTGAAAAGCCAAGGACCTTTGTAACTTCCGGCGGACTTGGAACCATGGGATTCGGAACCGGAGCCGCAATTGGAATCCAGTTTGCAAATCCAAAGGGAAGGGTTGTGCACATTGCCGGGGACGGTTCCTTCCGTATGAACTGCAACGAGTTGGCGACAATATCACATTACAACCTTCCAATCGTGATTGTCATTGTCAACAATGGAACCCTGGGAAATGTCCGCCTATGGCAGAAAGTTTTCTACGGTGAAAGATACAGCGCCACGACTTTGGATTTTGGTCCTGACTGGATCAAGCTTGCTGATGCATATGGAATCCAGGGATTCAAGGCAAATAACGAAGAGGAATTTGAGAAAGTCTTTGCCCAGGCCTTCAACAGCGGAAAAGCCGCAATCATTGATGCCAAGGTTGATATTGATGTTCCTGTTTTGCCTATGGTTCCAGGTGGAAAGGCCATCTACGAACAGATTATGGACTTGAATTAATCCTGTTTAGGTGACTGCTGTGGAAGACGATATTCATGAATCCGGCGAGGATTATATCGAGGCCATCCTGGTTCTGCAAAGGGAACTGGGGACGAATCCAAGGTCCGTTGATGTTGCGAAAAGGCTAGGCGTATCGAAACCAAGCGTCAGCCGTGCTATGGGTATCCTTGTGGAACGGGGGTACCTGGTGATAAACGACAACGGTACCCTCCGGCTTACGGATAAGGGCCTGGACCGGGCTTCGGAGATATATGACCGGCATATTTTGCTGACAAGATTTTTAATGAAGATTGCTTCCATAGACGAAGCCCAGGCGGAACGCAATGCATGCAGGATGGAGCATGACATTGATGATGACGTAAAAAACGGAATCCGCCTGTGGATGGAAAGGAACAGCTAGAGACAGACTATGAATGCCCCTTTGTTGGATAAATCCGGCAAGGGGCTTTTTTTTGGGAATTCAGAATTTGGATTTTTCCAGTATGGCTTCGTTTATTTCTTTTCTTGCCTTCAGATATCCGCTCCAGTTGGTGACTTCTGCATGTTCAAGGGAGGATATGAAATCGTCGTCCAGCAGCCTTACAACGAATTGCTTTGACGGTGTGATGTAGGTGGTTATGAAAAATGGTTCCGTTGAGATTTCCAAATCCTTTTGTGCATTCCTTGCGCCGGACTTTTTGACGGTGACCTTGATCATCACTCCGTCCCCTGTGTTGTCATCAACGTTGTCCGGATTCGTGAAGCTTGGTTTATATCTTTGGCCGCTTATGGTGTTTCCGTTGGCGTACATAATCAGAGAATCTTTTTTCCGTTCCGCATAGTCCTCAAGGCCTGTTTCCACGCAGCCCGCCCTGAGTATTTCCCATTCCTTTGTAACGTGGGGATGGTTTCCCCAGATAATGTCCACACCGCATTCGCTTATGAGTTCCCTGAAAAACTTTTTGTGGCTGCTTGTCACCTTTGTAACATATTCCGGTTCGTCGGTGTGTATGGAAAGGACGAACAGGTCATGCGGATTTTCGGAAGAAGCTTTCTTTAGTGCCTCCTTCAGCTCCGCCCTTTTTTTTCCAATGGCCGGATAGTAATTCACATAGGCCAGGTCGTCCGGCCAGTTGGTCACTTCAGATATGGCAGTGAAAAGGATTCTCCAGTTGGATCCATCCTCTCCTGTTGTTTCTATTATCTTGTAATCCAGTCCAGAATTTGGTGTGTCCCTCAGTCCGCTTGACCAGATTCCTTCCCTGCCGTCAAAGTATTTTTTCGTTGCCTTGATTCCATGCAGCTTCTGGTCATTGGTATGGTTGTTTGAAAGGGAGAAAACGTTGAATCCTGCGTCGATTGCTGCCTCCACGTAACTTGTGTGCATGTTGAACCTGGGATAGTTGCTCCATTCCAGGTCATTCGCTACAGGGGCCTCGATGTTTGCGAAGGAAAGGTCCGCGGATTTTACTAGCGGGGTCACATATTTCCAGATGTTATCGAAGTTGCCTGGTTTATAGTTTGTGGAATGGGCCATTATGTCGCCTGCAAAAAGCATGGTGATTTGTGAGCCGGACGCCTTTGATGTTTTCGACGGTTCCGCGGACTTTGCGGCGCCTGTGGTCTGGCAGGATAGGAAAAGCATCAAGGGGAGGGATGCGGTCAGGCATAGAAAAAAATTCCGCATCAGGTGGCCCCTTTTTTTGAAATGTTCAATAAAGCAATTGTCTGGCTGATATTTTAATGAGCTGTATTCCATATTACCTCTTCCGTAAATTATAGATGAAACATTTTTTTGAGTCCACAGATGGCATGGACTTTGCCACTTTTTTGCCTGCAACCGGATACAGGCAAATCCTGGGGTGGGGGCCGTTAAAATCCTCTACCCATTAAAAAAAATAATTGCTATAATGTGAGGAACGGCCTTTGGGCAATCAAAAATCAAGGCGCCCGGTTCATTGGTTCACCACATTCGGTGTTGCCAGTTGACTTCGGGAGGCCTGTGGCAGGAAGAGAATGGCACACGATACACTTACAGACGACAATCACAAGGCTCTTTGGAGCGGACGTTTTGCGGAAGGACCGGATGCGGCCGCCGTTGAATTCGAGACCTCTATATACGTTGACGAACGGATGGCCTTTGACGACATTCACGGTTCAATCGCCCATGCAACTATGCTTGGCGAGCAGGGAATCATTTCCGGGGAGGAGTCAAAAAAAATTGTTGATGGACTTAAATCCATCGAAAAGGATTTGGCGTCCGGGGTTCTGAAGATTGACTATTCCGCTGAGGATATCCATTCCTTTGTGGAGGCGACCCTTACGGACCGTATCGGGGAATGCGGAAAGAAAGTCCATACGGGACGCAGCCGCAACGACCAGATAGCATTGGATGAACGGCTTTATTTGAGAAGAATCATTCCGACCGTCCAGGACAATATCATCACGTTGATGGAGACCCTCGTTGATATTGCGGCCCAGCACAAAAACACTTTGCTGACCGGTTATACACATATGCAGCACGCACAGCCTGGGACCCTTGCCCAGCATCTCCTGGCCTGGACCACCATGCTCAAACGGGACTGGAGCCGACTGGAGGACAGCCTTAAGCGTATCAACCTTTCTCCACTTGGCAGCGGTGCCCTCCAGGGAAGTACTTTGCCGCTGAACAGGGAAAGGACCGCCCAGCTGCTGGGGTTCGAAGGGGTGACGGAGAATTCCCTGGACACCGTGAGCGACAGGGACTATTGTATTGAGTTCACCTCCGACTTTGCCATGCTGCAGTCCCATTTGAGCCGCATGTGCGAGGAGATTGTTCTTTGGGCCACCACGGAATTCTCCTTTATCGATTTAAGCGAAAGGTGGTCAACCGGCAGCTCCATTATGCCTCAAAAGAAAAATCCTGACTTTGCGGAACTGATCCGCGGAAGGACGGGAAAGGTCTACGGTGATCTCATGAATCTGCTGACAATGGTGAAGGGACTTCCTCTCGCCTATGACCGGGACCTCCAGGAGGACAAGGCACCTTTGTTTGATGCCCTGGACACCGTGCAGAACAATATAACCGTTTTCACTGCCATGATTTCCAGTGCAAAATGGAATACGGAGAATCTTGAGAAAAGCTGCGAGGGTGGATTTGCTAATGCCACCGATGTTGCGGAGTATCTTGTCCGCAAGGGTATGCCTTTTAGGACGGCCCATGGTGTGGCAGCGGCTACAGTTCGCATGGCCATTGATTCTGGACTTGATAGAATTGAAGATTTGCCGATTTCCGAAATGAAAAAGGCCAGCGATTTGATTTGCGAGGATATCTATGAAAAGATTACCCCAAGGGCCTGCATGGAGGAAAGGAGGACAACCGGTGGACCGTCCCCAGACTGTACCGGTCCGCAGATTGATTCCCTGAAGGAATTCTGCAAAAAGAACAGGAAGGCGTAGCCGGGTGGCATAAACTAAAAAAAGGCGGGATGGTCCCGTCTTTTTTTTTACATAAAACAGGGCCACTTTTATGGGCGACAGTTTATTTAATTAATCTTAAATATTGATTTTACGGTTTTAAGGGTAGTGTTTTTAAAATCTTCTTGCGTTTTGGATTTTTATGACCTATGATATAAGTAAGAGAGATTCTCAAATTTTAGGAATTTGACTTTATGCGCCGACGACAACGAAGAATAATAAAGATTGCAATATTTTTTCTTTCTGCCTTAGCCATTTTATCCGGTTTTTTTATCATCTTTCATGATATGACTGTTGATTTAAGGAAATCTTCAGTTAATAGTGACGGTTTTTCAGGGTTTGATGCGGCAGGGGTGAGCAAGCGGGTGCTTTTCCTTTCCGCCAACAGATTGGATTCTCCTGTTTTTATGGCCCAGAAGGATGGAATATCGGAGGTGCTTGCCAAAGAGGGCGTGGTCCTGGATGAAATGTTGATTGATTCCTATGTCGGTTCCGAGTTTGGAGAAGAGCTGGTGTCCCAGTCGATCCTGTGCCGCATGGAAGGGAAGCCGAAGTATGATGCCGTCCTGACTGGGGACGATGTTTCGCTGGACTTTGTTGAGAATCATGGCGATGAACTTTTCCCCGGCACCCCCGTTGTTTTTCTTGGCCTTACAAAAATAAAGCATGCCCAGAAGGCGGCCGGCAATCCATTGATGACTGGAAGCGTCAATATCCGGTGCATATCCGAGATACTGGATATTGCGATCCCTCAAAATCCTGCCGCCCATTACATTACCGCCATACTGGACGGCTCTGCCATTGCCCACGGGGATGAAAAGCAGTTCTATTCGTTCCGCACAAAATATCCTGACTATGTGTTCGGCAGCATGAATATCAGCTCCATGTCTTTTGATGATTTGAAACAGAAGCTTTCCGGCCTGGACAGTTCCACCATTTTGATTTATCTGTCCGGAAATGAGGATTCCCAGGGGAGAAGGTATTCGGTTCCGGATATGGCCAGGTTTATTTCTTCCAATGCGCGCATACCGGTCTACACTGATGTCAAGGATGCAATCGGGTATGGGTTTGTCGGAGGCTGCGTCAATGATGATGCTGAATCCGGCCGTTACGCCGCGCGGACCCTTGTCAGTATTTTTAATGGAACGGATATTGCCAGCCTGCCTTTGTTCACAAAGAATTCAATCAACTATCGCTTCGATTACAGGGCTGTCAAATCTCTTGGACTGGATTTTAAGGCCGTCCCAAAGAATACGGAATGGGTCAACAGGACCCAGGGAATCTGGAGCCTGAACGGCAGGACTTTGATTGCCCTTCTGCTTATATTTTTGGGTGGCGTCATGATAATCGGTGTGCTTTCCGTCATGACCTTCAACAGCCGCATAATCCAAAAGGAGCTGAAGTCCTCAAGAAAGCAGCTTGAGTATATGGTCAGCCATGATTTTCTTACCGGTCTCCCGAAGATTCAGACTGCCCACCAGGTCATTAGCGAGCTTATCTGTTCCGGTACCCGTTTTTCCGTAATGAAAATCAATATCACGAATTTCAAGGGGATAAACGACGCCTATACACACGGCTGCGGTGATTCCGTTCTTAGAAAAGTTGCCAGCATGTTGATGGAGCTGGACATGGCGGAATATTTTGTCGCCCGGGATGGCAGCGAATTTATGGTTGTTTACCGCAAAGGCTATCTGAGTGAGGTCAGCCAGCATTTTGAGCATCTCAGGACCACCTTCCTGTCCATTCCTTTTACCTACAACGGGGTGAATTTTGATATCAACACAAAGATGGGCATATTCAATGTCCCTGTCGAATCTACCCTGTCCGATGATGAGGTTGTCAGCGCCGTCAACTATGCCCTCTATGTGGCCAAGGCCGGCGGAAAATATAAGTATGTGTTCTTCACTGACGAGATGCAGGAAAAAATCCGCAACACCAAGGAAGTCATAAAAATTTTGGACGAGGCTTGCGAGAACGATGGGTTCGAGGCTTTCTTCCAGCCGCAGATTGATGTGGGCAGTGGCCAGATTTTCGGTTACGAATCCTTGTGCCGTCTTAAGAACCATACAATCTCCCCGGCGCTCTTTATTCCTGTGGCGGAAAGCAATGGCTTTATCACAAAGATTGGACGCATCATGACGGAGAAGGTCATCAAGCAGATGGCGTCCATGCGGGACGACGGATTGCCCCTCAGGCAGTTTGCAATCAACTATTCCGCCGGCCAGATTGTTGATACCGGATATGTGGCTTATCTTAAGTCCCTTCTGGAGGAATATGACATACCGCCGAATATGATTGAAATTGAAATAACCGAAAGCCTTTATCTTGGAAAGGACCAGGATTCCGCGAACCTGTTCAGGCAGCTGGAGGAACTTGGGGTCGGCCTTGCCCTGGATGATTTCGGAACCGGTTATTCTTCCATAAGCTACCTGACCTATGTTCCTGTTGGCGTTGTAAAAATCGATAAGACCATGGTGGACATCTATCTGCATGACGGAAAGGATGTGCTCATAAAGAACATAATCAACATGGTCCACAGCCTTGGAATGAAGCTCATCGCCGAAGGAATCGAAGAGGAGTGGCAGTACCAGAAGCTCAAGAAATTTGACTGCGATGTTATCCAGGGCTACTATTTCGGTAAGCCTATGCGTGGAATTGATGTGAAAAAGTTTTCCGTGTAGGTAATCCATGGAGGTTGCAATCTTTGGGGATGACCTGTACTATTGTTGACTGTGGCCGTCGTACTCATTAGGAGGCGGGCCGCAGTTTTTTTTTGTTTCGAAACAAAATTCATCGGCATTTTATGTTCAATAATTGACCAATACCTGTAATTTCTTTATAATACATCGTCACACTTAGGTGTGAAAGATTCCGTTGGAGTCTATAAAAAAATCAGGTCTTGTTAAGGCCTATGGAGGAAAACTCAAGTGGTAAAAATCAGACTTAAGAAGTTTGGTACAAAGAAGCGCCCTGACTATCGTGTCGTAATTCAGGATTCACGCAAGCCTCGTGATGGAGAGACTGTTGAAGAAATTGGACAGTATCACCCACTCGCAGAAGAAGGTAAACAGGTTGTTATGAATCCAGAACGCGTAAAGTACTGGATCAGCGTTGGAGCTCAGCCAACAAACATCGTCAAAAAGTTGATGCATGTTTCAGGATTGACTGTAAAGGGCGACCCAATTACCAAGTAAATCAGAGGAGTAAGCAGTGGAAAAAGACCTGATTGAATACATAGCAAAATCATTGGTCGATGATCCGTCTTCAGTCTCTGTGACAGAAACCGAAGGTGAGCGCGGACCTGTTTTACAGTTAAGCGTAGCCCAGGGTGATATTGGCAAGGTAATTGGCAAATACGGTCGTATTGCAAAAGCTCTGCGAACTGTTTTAAGCGCTACTGCAAACAAAGACGGTAGACACTACAGTCTCGAAATTTTGGACTAATGAAGCGATATTTCGTTAAGTCGGTTCTAAAGTTGATGGAAGGGTCAATAGATCGTAGATGGTAGAGCAATTTGTTGTTGGAATTGTCCGCGGTACGCATGGTATAACGGGCGAGTTTAAGGTGGAAAGCACTTCCGGCGAGTATGAGCATTTTGCTGATATGGAAGAAGTTGCTTTGACGGATGGAACGGTTACAAAGCTTTTCAAGGTGGAGTACACTCACGAGGCGGCCGCGACTCTGTATATGAAACTGGTTGGAATAAATACCCCTGAGGAGGCTGCAAAACTCAACAGGTGGCAGATCGTAGTTCCACGAAAAAACGCTCATAAGTTGCAGGAAAATGAGTGGTATATTGAGGACCTGAAGGGTTGCTCGGTATGGTATAAAGACGAAGCGGCGGAAAATACCGCAGCGGTTGCATCTGAAGTGAAAGCGGAGGATGTGATTGGGACAGTCACAAACGTAATGGAAGGCGGATCTGGTTATCTCGTTGAGATTTCGCTGTCCGAGGGTTGCAGATTTTTGACTGACGACGTCAAGTATACAAAAAGCGGATCTGTCCGCAAGGTGTTGGTACCTTTTAGCTTCAAGTTTTTAGGTAGCATTGACGTAGAAAACAAAAGGATGCAGCTGATGCACCTCTGGATTCTGGAGTAACTCCATGAAATTTACTGTGCTGACCTTGTTTCCTGAGATACCCCGGGCTTTTTTTGAAAGTTCGATCATGGCCAAGGCGGTTGAAAAGGGAATTATTGCCTACGATTTGGTGAATATCAGGGATTTTGCCTTTGATAGACACAAGACATGTGACGACGCGACGTATGGCGGTGGAGCGGGACAACTTTTGTTGCCTGAACCATTAGGAAGGGCGCTTGACAGTGTGGAAGCCTACAAAAAACACGTGATTTATGTTACGCCAGGTGGACGCACTTTCAATCAGAAAAAGGCCCTCGAATTGAGCCAGAAGGACGAAATCGTTCTGGTCTGCGGAAGATATGAAGGTATCGACCAGCGGATTATTGATTTGTATGTGGACGAGGAAATCTCCATCGGAGACTACGTTATGTCCAGCGGTGAAGTGGCCGCCACGGTTATTGTGGATTCAGTCTACAGGCTTGTGGAAGGTGTGATCACCAGCGAGTCATTGGACGAGGAAAGTTTTGCTGGCGACCTTCTGGAATATCCCCAGTACACACGGCCGAATGTGTATAAGGGCTTGGAAGTGCCTGCAGTTTTGCAGGGAGGCAACCATGAAGAAATCCGGAAGTGGCGACTCAGGAAGAGCCTTCAGAAGACCTTTTTGAATAGACCTGATCTGATTCAACTGGCCAGGATGAAAGGTACTCTTACAGAGGAAGCGGAAAAAATGATCGAAGAAATTGCGGAGCATGCAGATTATAAAAATGACCGCAAACAGCGCAGAAAACTACGTTCCATTCAGGAGAAGTTGAAGCGCCAAAGTCAGAATGGAGAAAAAAATGGATCTTATTAAGACTATTGAAGAACAGCAGAAAAAAGATAACGTAGCCGACTTCAGAGTTGGAGATACTGTTAAGGTTCACTTTGAAATTATCGAAGGAAAAACAAAGCGTATCCAGATTTTCGAAGGACTTGTTATTTGTATCAAGAATTCTGGTGTCCGCAAGACATTCACAGTTCGCAAATTGAGCTACGGTGTTGGTGTAGAGCGTGTATTCCCAGTTTACAGCCCACGTGTTGTAAAGATTGAAATTGTACGCCCTGGAAAGGTTCGCCGTGCAAAGATTTACTACGTACGCGACAAGATTGGTAAGGATGCCAAGATTAAGGAACTTATCAGTCCAAAGGCAAAGGCTCGCGTAAGCGCTTCTAACGCACGTGTAAACGCTGCTGCAAAGGCAGAAAAGCCAGCTGAAGAAACTAAATAATAAGTCCTGATTGGATTTATATAAGGCAATCCTTTTTGGGTTGCCTTTTTTTGTATAAAAATCTGGTGGTGTGTCATGCAGAGTTCTAATGCGGTTCAAATTGTTCCTGTACAAAACGTTCTTCCGGTGGGGCAGGGCCCCCTGACACCGGGCTCATCGCTTTTTGTCCGGGTGATAAACGTCAACGGCGATGGTTCCTATCTTGTGAGTGCCGGCGGAAACAGGATGAATGTCCATAGTCAAAATCCTTTGAGCGTTGGCCAGACCTTTGTTGTGCTTGTAGGCACAAACGACGCCGGGGATGTTGTTTTTGAACCTGCAGTGGAAAAGTCGGTACCGCAGAGCCGTTCCCCTGATTCCCTCCAGTCCTTCCTGTACAGCAACGGTATTGAAGCCGGGGACAGTGCCTTCAGGGTGCTCCAGTTCATGGTGCAGACGGGACTAAAGATTGACAGGTCGTTGATGGAAAAATCCCTGGTGCTTGGAAGGAAGTTCAAGGGAAAGGAAAAGCTTGCGTCCGAGGCTACGGCGATTCTTCTGCAAAAAGGGATATCTCCGACGGATGAAAATATTCTGGCCCTGATGTCCTATTCCGTTGGGGAATACGGGGGGGACAGACAGCGGAAGGGGCGGGATGAAAACGGCGGGCAATCCCAAAATTTTATTGACAGCCTTTATCCGGCCGGAACTGGAAAGGGGACAGGCCTTTTGACATACATGAACCATGTGGCAAATGGAAACAGGCATTGGGTCTTTCTTCCTTACGAGTGGACGGTGGGAAACGAAAACGCCCGTGGCTGCATCAGGATTTTGATAAACCTGGATACAAAGGAATCCGAAAAAATCCTTCTTAATTGTGAATTAAACTCGACAAAATATTATTTTGTGTTATACTGTACGAAAAGCAAAGGGAAGGAAGTTCGGTTCTTTACATTACCGCCGCTTTTGCCTTCAAAGATTAGGACTGAAGAACTGCGGCTTGGAGGATTCCTGTGCTCCGGCATGAGCCTTGGAGAACCTGTGACTGTAACCTATTCCGACTCTGCTTGCTCCGATGGACTGTGTACTGTCGATGAATCTCCATCAATGATAGAGACCCAGGCCTGAAAGTTTTCTGCCTTGTTCTGGCGGATATTTTTTGGTTCGGAGCGATTTGATTTATTCAGAAAGTGTATGACCGAATTACGAAAATTGTCAGCGGTGGCCTTGAAATATCCGGAAAGTGCCGAAGCTCCAATGATTGCCGCAAAAGAAAAAGGATTTCTTGCCAGCCGGATGATTGAAATAGCAAAAGATAATGACATTCCAATCGTGGAGGACGATGTCCTTGAAAATGTACTGTCCATTCAGGATGTGGGGCAATGTATCCCTGAGTCCACCTGGGAAGTTGTGGCTGGCATTTTTGCTTACTTGAAGAGTTTTTCTAAAAAAATCTAGGGCCTGTGTCCTGTGTAATTGAGCCACGGGCTTGGTTGCTATGGTTATATCCTGGATAAGGTCATTGTCATATTACAAAATTGTTATGGGGGAGTCCATTTATGCCATTGAATAGGATTAGTTGCAGTGAAATAACCGAAGGAGTCAGTTTTTCCGCCCCGGTTTTTTTCGAGGATGCCGTGAACATGTTCCTTGCTGCCAACCGGCCCGTCAAGCACTATCACTTGAGCGCCATTGAGCGTTGGAAAATACAGTTCCTCCTGACCGCTGGACACAAAAATCAGTCTGTTCCGGCCGAAAGTGAAAGTTCAGAGTTCGGGGAAATCGAGGAACTGGACGAAATCGAAGAGCTTGACGAAATTGAGGAGCTGGGGGACGTCGAGGAAATATAGGCGCTGCGGATACGACATTGGAAAAAACAAAAAGGCAGACAGTTTCTATCGGGAAAAATGGCGAGGACCGTGCCACTGAATATCTGCTCAATAATGGATATGAGATACTGGACCGGAATTACAGGATGGGCAGGTACGGTGAAATAGATATTGTGGCCAGCCAAAAGGATACCCTTGTGTTTGTGGAAGTCAAGACTCTCCCTCATGGTGATATAGAGATGCTTGCCCATGAACTAAATCTTCGTAAACAACAAAAGATAATCAAAACAGCTAAATTTTACATCGAAAATCATCGACAATATAAATGCAAGGCAATCAGGTTTGATGTTCTTGCAATTGATGTTCCGGGACTGGAGCCGGTGCACCACATTGTAAACGCTTTTTCGGAGTAAATACAGTATGCCGGTTTCAAAGAACCATTCAGCAAAACAAAAGAACAACGCATTACGCATCAAAGAGCTGCAGCAGAAAATCCAGGATGAAAACTACATTAACTTTGCGGTCGAAAGGATTGCGCTGGTCGTCAGCAGACAGATTGTTGAGAAACGCAATTCCCTTCATGCACCGGAAAAAACTTATTGAATCTCTTTTACCGTCAGTCAGCGCGTGTACTAGAAATATTCTCTTCATTGGGTTATTATTGAGGAATGAGTAGAGATAGAGATAGACGGCAAAAAAGGCATTCCAATTTTGGAAACAACGGCCACCGTCACGAAGAGAACAATCCAAGAGAAATAAAGGACAGGAAAACAAAGTTCAGGTCATCGCTTTCAGTTAGTTCGGATCAGATTCATCTGGAAGATGAGGCCATCAGGAATTTTAAAAACAAAAATCAGCCGGTATGTCCTAGGTGTTCCCGGCCAATAAACGATTTGTCTTCCGCAGTAATGGAAAGGGGTGGGACGACTCCTATTCATTTTGAGTGTGCAATGGAGCAGCTGGCCGCGGAGGAAGAGCTTGGGGAAGGCGACAAGATTGCCTACATCGGTCAGGGACGTTTTGGGGTCCTCAACTATCCAAACATCAGGGACGTACGTCATTTCACTATAAAGAAGATCATCGACTGGGAGGACCGCAATGTCCGTGGAGAATGGCGTGACGAAATGGCGGAACTCTTTTCCAAGATTAAATAAAAAATTGTCGCTTGCACCTGCGTGAGGGCACGGAGGCTCTGCGTCTGGGGCCGTTATTTAGTTCCGTTGAACAATAAAAATGGTCTTGAAAAATAAATATACTTGTTGTATAATGATTCTACTTTTGCCGGGATGGTGGAATTGGTAGACACAAGGGACTTAAAATCCCTCGGATGGTAACATCCGTGCCAGTTCAAGTCTGGTTCCCGGCATGGCCGCTTCAGTAATGGGGCGGTTTTTTTTTATCCAGGCCGGCGGCGGTGGGCATTCGTTGTCAATTTAAATCCCATGCCTTGAATTGAATGGATATTTTAAGTATTTTCTATAGGTATGCGTTTGAAAAGAATTTTTAGGGTTTTGACGGTTCCTGTTTTGATTTCCCTTCTGCTTATGACTGTTTCGACTGCCTGCTCCAGACAAAAGGATGGTGACCAGGATAATGATTCGGTGGAGATATTGGCCACCTTCTATCCAATCTATGTCATGCTGATGAACATAACGGAAAACATTCCCGGTGTTTCGGTTTCAATGCTGGCCCCGGCCGATACGGGATGTCTGCATGACTATCAGTTGACGACAAAAGACATGAGGGCCATCGAAAGCTGTGACATCCTGGTGGTGAACGGCGCGGGAATGGAAGATTTCTTTGACAAGGCCCTTTCCCTTAAATCCGGAAGCACGGTAATTGCTGGAGAAGGATTCAAGATTGTTGATGGCAATCCCCACATATGGGTCAGCCTGGACGGAGCCATGTACCAGGTGGCCGAGATTGCCGCGGGTCTTTCGAAGCTTGATCCCCGGCACTCGGATGGATATATGGAGAACGCCGCAAACTATGTCGGACGGCTTGTCGAACTTTCCGTGGAAATGCATTCCAGGCTTGACCGTTACCGGGGAAACCGGATTGTCACGTTCCATGAGGCCTTCCCATATTTTGCAAGCGAATTTGGTTTGGAACTGGCGGCGGTTATAGAACGGGAACCAGGGACCGATCCTTCCGCAAAAGAATTGCGGCATCTGGTGGATATGGTAAAGGGAATGGATGCTGACGGGAAGACGGTGTCGCTATTTGCTGAGCCGCAGTATTCATCCTCCGCCGCTGAAATTATAGCCATGGAGACGGGACGGCAGGTTTGGGAACTTGACCCATGCGTGACGGGAAACCTGGAGAAGGGAGCCTACATACAGGCCATGAAAAAAAATATGGAAATTCTGCTTGAGGCTTTCAAGGAATAGTGGACGTGCCTAAGATTTTCATTTTCGGGGGGTCCAAAAGATGAATGTTTCCGTTTTTTCTGCATCAATCTTGCATCCTGGTGCAGGACGGAAACGTATGACCGCGCTTTTTTAGAGGGATATATGATTTGTAATTTAGGGTCGGAGCATGTTTGCTGTACCAAAATCGAGCACCTGGGGGTAAAGGTCGGGAGCGAAGTGATTCTGTCCGACGTGAACCTTCATCTTCACTGTGGGGAATTGACGGCCGTTGTCGGACGGAACGGTGCAGGAAAGTCTACTTTCATGAAGGCGCTCCTTAATTCGATACCGCATTCGGGTAACGTAATCTTCGAGGGGGAACGCTGTACCTCCGGCTGCTCCAAGACGCACAATCCTGAGCATGCCAAATACTGTTCTCAACACAAGGTTGAACGTTATGTCACCACCAAGCCACGTTTTGGCTATGTGCCTCAATCCCTTGCCGTGGAGCCGGGAAGCCCCATAAGCGTGGAGGATCTGGTCTTGGCCTGTTCCGGAAGGCGGCCTGTCTGGCTTCCTCATAGGGCAAAGGATAAGGCCATGGTCCAGGAGATTCTTGAAACCACCGGCGCCGGTAATCTGATTTCAAGACGCGTCGGTGATTTGTCCGGCGGGGAACTGCAGCGGGTGATGCTTGCCCTTGCCATCAATCCCATTCCGGATATCCTGCTTCTGGATGAACCGGTCAGCGGTGTGGACAGGGTTGGACTGAAATCGTTTTACGATCTGGTTTCTTCTTTGCGGCACAGTTACGATGTGACCATCCTTCTTGTCAGTCATGACCTTGACCTGGTGGCCCAGCATGCCGACCGCGTGCTCTTTATTGACAGGGGATGCACCTATTCGGGAACCGTCGATGAAATCTACGGGCGCAAGGAATTTGTGGATGTGTTCGGGCATATCCTTGTGGAAAAGGGGAATCTAAAATGAATTCGTTGTACTCTTTTATAAATACGGTCCTGCCTTTTGAATGGCTGGAACCGAACTTCATGAAAAATGCATTCCTGGCAGTGCTTGTGGCCTGTCCCCTGTTCGGGATGCTGGGAACCGTGGTCGTATCCAACAGGATGGCCTTCTTTTCGGATGCCATAGGACATTCCGCCCTGACCGGTATAGCCATCGGGGTCCTGCTTGGAATAAGGGAGCCGACCGTTTCAATGATTCTTTTCGCCCTTGTGCTTGGGTTCGCCATAATAACCGTCAAGATTAAGGGGAAGTCCTCCGCTGATACCATAATCGGTGTGTTTTCCTCAACGGCGGTGGCATTGGGCATTGTGCTTCTGAGCGCCACCGGCAATTTTTCCAGGTACCAGAAATATCTTGTGGGCGATATCCTGAGCATACGTCCCTCTGAAATCCTGATGATGCTCTGTTCCGGGGTCCTGCTGATAGTGATCTGGATATTTTTCTATAACCGCATGCTTCTGACAAACCTTCACACTGTGTTCGCCAGGAGCCGGGGCGTGAAAACTTTTGCTGTTGAACAGATCTTCGCATTGTTGACCGCGGCGATTGTTGCTGTCTGCATCAGATGGACCGGCCTGCTGGTTATAAATTCAATGCTGGTTCTGCCGGCCGCCGCAAGCAGGATGGTCAGCCGTTCGAGCCGTCAGTATCTTGGCATGTCGGTCCTGATTTCATTTTTAAGCGGAATAATCGGTCTGGTTCTTTCGTACTATATCGGTTCCGCCTCCGGGGCGACGATTGTTCTGGTAAACGCCCTGTTTTTTGTAATAGGCTTTGCAGTCTCGCTTGTGCGGAAAAACTAGAGGTAAAGATGGTGGATAGGAAAATAGATGCTGTAATTTTTGATCTAGATGGAACCCTTCTGGATACTATAGATGACCTGGCTGACAGCTGCAACATGGCGCTGCGGGAAAATGGATTGAAGGAGCACTCCAGGGATGAGATACAGTCCTTTGTGGGAAACGGAATAGGTGTCCTTATGGAAAAGGCTGTCCCAGGCGGAAAAGAGAATCCTTTGTTCGCCAATGTGCTTCTGTCCATGAAAAGGGCCTACTCAATGCATTGGCGCAACAAGACAAGACCATACGATGGCGTCATGGATTTGCTGGATTCCTTGAAGAAAGGTAACGTGAAGGTTGGGATTGTTTCAAACAAACCTGACAGGCAGGTCAAGGAACTTGCGGAACTATTTTTTTCCGGATACATGGATATTGGATGCGCCTTGGGGGAGATGGAATCCCTGGGAATAAAACGGAAACCGGCCCCCGATTCAGTGCTTCGGGTGCTGGAGATTTTGAAAACAAAAAAAGAGAATGCCATTTATGTCGGGGATTCGGATGTTGACATATTGACCGCGAGGAATGCGGGGATGGACTGCCTCTCCGTGTGCTGGGGATTCAAGACAAAGGATTTCCTGATGGAGCATGGCGCCCGAGTCCTTGTGGATCATCCAATGGATATTCTGAAGCTGATTTAAGGTTTGATGATGGAAATGCAAAACGAAATGGATACCGGGGTTGTAGAAAACTCCACAGATGATATTGCTGATCTTTACCTGCGCGGTGACGTGGCCCGTGATTTGGATTTCTACCGCATGCGGGAAAATGTTGCATCCCTGTGCGTAAGCGAGGAAGGCAGGGAGATACTTGGCCGCAGGGAATGTTCCAGCGATGTGAAATTGATTGAGCACTGGAAGACCCTTGGAAGGGAATGGAATCGCTATCAGCATTCCAACCACGGGCAGTGCCTTTTTGGATGGCCGGCAGTAGGTCAGTTTTTTTCTTTGCTTGGAATTGATGGGGCGAATCTTACCCAGGACGAAATCTACGCCCTCGGGATATTCTGCAACAATGCGTCCAAGGTAAAAAATGGAATAAGTTCCGCCGCGGATGATATAAATCTTCATGCCCTTCCGGAATTGGCGGACAGGATTCCGGACATGAAGGCTCCGGGGGACAGGATATTTTCTGTAATAGATTCCTCCGGTGAACTCAGGGACCTGCCACAGCTAAGGGCTGCCCGGGCCAGAATCGTTTCTCTTCAAAAGGAAATCGAGGCCGCTATCCGCCGTTATACCTCCGATCCAAATCTTTCTGCCGCACTCCAGTCCAATGTTCCTGCCTACAGACAGGACCGTGAGCTGCTTGCCGTTCGCGCCGACCACAGGGGGGACATAAAGGGAATAGTCCACGAGGTAAGTTCGTCGGGCCAGACCATCTATATTGAGCCTGATGAAATCGTTTACGCAAACAACTCCCTTGTCCAGGCGGAATTTGAGCTGCAGTCGGAGATAAGGAAAATTTTCCAGGAACTGACTCTTGATTTGGGCCAGTGGAAAGAGGATTTTCAGGCCGCCCATGAAATTATGATTGAGCTGGACACCTCCTATGCGGCCGCGTCGTGGCAGAACAAAATAAATGGAATCTTTTGCGAGTACTGCGACATGGAAAAGGAACCTCCTGCCGTTGTGGGTGCCCGTCATCCGCTTCTGGGGGATAAGGCTGTTCCCATTGATGTGCGTTTCATGGACGGGAAAAAGGTTCTCATAATTACAGGACCAAATACGGGTGGAAAGACCGTTACCCTGAAAACCGTAGCCCTTTTTGCTCTTCTTAACCAGGCAGGGTTCCCCGTTCCGGCCAGTGAAGGGACCAGGCTTCCGGTTTTTTCTTCGATTTTTGCCGATATCGGGGACGAGCAGTCCATAGACGAATCCCTCAGCACCTTCTCAAGCCACATGAAAAAGATTGCCTCCATGCTGGAACATGCTGATTCCTCATCCCTTGTGCTTTTGGATGAGCTTGGCAGCGGTACGGACCCTCAGGAGGGAAGCGCAATCGCTATGGCTGCCATGGATACCTTGATCGAAAGAAAATCTTTCATCCTGGTGACCACGCACCATGGGATACTGAAGAACTATGGATATACAAATCCATCCTGCGTCAACGCGTCGGTTGAATTCAGCAGCGAGACCATGAGCCCGACCTACCGCCTTATGATGGGGGTTCCCGGTGAATCTCATGCGATTGACATAGCCCTGCGTTCAGGGCTTCCTTCGTATGTCGTCAGCAAGGCCCGGTCCTATATTGCAACTGAACAGGCGGATGTCTCCGTGCTGATAAAGGGGCTAAATCAAAAGCACGTGGAGCTGGATAACCTTCAAAGGCAGGCCAAGGAGGATTTGTTCCGTGCCGAGGAAAAAGAACTTAAGCTGCATCAGCGGGAAGTGGCAATAAAGGAAAAGGAAATCAAGCTAAAGGAGATGGAACACAGCCAGAGTTCCAGATTCCTTTCCGAAACCCGGAAGCAGTTGGAAAATCTTGTGCGGTCCTTGCGGGAAGGGGAAATCACGAGAGAAAAGACTCTTGGCGTTAAAGCTTTTATCTCGGACCTGGAGGAACAGGTTGACCAGCAGGAGACCAGGATACAGGAACAGTCGGAGCTTTTGGAAAAAGAGAAGGCCCGGCTACGTAAAGAGGAAACCCTTGTTGCGGAAAACGGAATGAAGATTACTTCCGCAAGGGAACGGAGGAACGTTTCGAATAAAAAAACAAAGCGGAAACTTTCCAACACCGAGGCCCTGCGGTATGCAAGTGTCCCTGAACTTCTTCCGGTGGAGGAACAGTCCTCAAAGAAATCCGTCATAAAGGTGGAGCATCCGGCGGAACTGCTCTTTGCACCCGGCGCCGAAGTTTATGCCGGGGCGGAACGCAGACTGGGGACCCTGGTGCAGAAAAATAAAAATGGAACCTGGTCGGTGCTTTTTGGCTCCCTCAAGATGAACGTAAAGGAAACCCAGCTGATTCCGGCCAGCAGACCAAATATCCCTATGACCGCTTCTGTTGTAATCGAGACGGCCGGGGGAACGGACAAAGAGGATAGGCCTCATTTTGAATTGCGGCTACTGGGCATGAGACAGGAAGAGGCTATCAAGGCTCTTGAACGTCAGCTGGATTTGTGCGTCATCTATAACTTCAGGAATTTCAGCATAGTCCACGGAAAGGGGCAGGGAATCCTTCAGCAGTCGGTGCAGGATTATCTTTCCCATTACCCTGGGGTCAAGGAATTCCATTTCGCGGCTCCGGAGGATGGTGGCTCCGGAAAGACGTATGTCAGTTTGTTTTAGAGGAAATTATGTTTAGCGACACCCATTTTCATTTTAGAATGACCGCCCAGGAAAATCCTGAGTGCGGGGCCGGATTGCTGGAGTCCTATGCCAGTTCAAAACCTTTGTTTGCCTTGGACATCGGTACCAGGTGCGATGACCTTTTGCCTCGCATCGGTTTTGCAAAAAAATCTTTAAGCCTGATGTCCCCAGACAAAAGGGCCACGGCGGAAAGGTTTCTTTACTTTAGCGCAGGAATCTGGCCTGATGTTGAGGAAATAAAGAAACGGGAAGAATGTGTCCGTACACTGGAAAACCAGATAGATGTCGTTATGCGTGACGAAAACTTGAAGGACACTCTTGTGGCCATCGGGGAATGCGGATTGGACCATCACTGGAACCCTTCGAATCCTGATGCCAGAAACGAAAGCGATTTTTCTTCCACCGTTTATGAAGGTGAAAGGGAGCTTTTTTTGATGCAGCTGGACATAGCGAAAAAAAAGGACCTTCCTGTTGTGGTCCATTCAAGGGATGCCTTTGACGGAACCGTTTCCTGTCTGGATGAATCAGGATGGAACAGGGGTGTCATACACTGCTATTCCTATGGCATTGACGAGGCGAAACAGTTTTTGGACCGGGGATGGTATATTGCCTTTGGCGGGGCGACCACCTATACAAAAAAAAGTCGCATGGAGGACATGAAAAAACTTTTGAACTATGTGCCGCTGGACAGGATGCTTCTTGAGACAGATTCGCCCTATCTTGCACCAGTTCCTGTGCGTGGAAAGCCGAACACCCCGCTAAATATCCATTATTCGTACGAGTTTATTGCATCGAACCTGGGGGTGGAGGTGGATAAGTTGTGCGCCTCGGTTGACGAAAACATAGGCAGGCTCTTCCGTCTGTAACTTTTATTCGTGGGTCGGGGTCCGTTCATTTTTTGAACGGAGGCAGATTATTTTGCACGCATGTTGAAAAACTGTTTTATAAATGATATGTTTTAGTCTATGTATACGTTTTTATTCGCTTGTATTCCATTGATTGTTTTGTTGGTTTGCTGTTCAAGTGGAAAGCATAACTGGAAGTCCTTCATTCCTCCTGTGGCAATTGGGGGACTTGTTGCCCTTGTATTTTATTTAAGCAGAAAGTTTGTTTTTTTCAACCGATATACATGGACAACAGATTTGGCATCAGCGGTCGTTCATATTACCGTCTATGATGTTATTATTCCTTTCGTTATCTGTATGGCTGTGTTCTGTATTTTTGACAGATCCAAGCTGGTCTACAAGGCCGAATCGATTGCACCTTTGATGTTGACATTTTTTGCGGTGATGGTTCCTTACAACATCATCTCCGGGGATGACGGTATTGCCAGTTTCATGATTTTTGGAAAACCTTTGCTGTACGCCGGCATGCCGGTCCTTGTTTCCGTTTTCGCGACATTGGGTGCGGAATTTGTTGAAAAGAAGCAGCTGGTACCAGGAATCCTGTTCTTTGTATTGGGACTTCCTTGGCTTGTGGTCCCTGCAATCGTTGAGACCCTCTGGTATTATTCCGGAAATTCGGTCTACATTTTTGTCTCCGCCGGATTCGCTGTGGCAAGCGTGTTGATTTATCTGGTGGTGAATATCTTCAGGGGAATGAAAAAAAATAAATAAAATAGGGCAGCTCTAAAAATTGAAATTTTTAGAGACTTCCAATATAATCAGTCCAGAAAGGCTGCATATTACTAGACAAATTATTTGTTTTTTTGATATTATTTCTTTCGTATCAAATAGTCCGTTTGGACTTTTGTTTATAAATAGAGTGTTAAGCAACACCAAGGAGGAGCGTTGGCAGACAATAAGGGAATGCGCGTAAATGAACAGATTCGCGTGCGTGAGGTCAGACTCATTGATGATGAAGGTAATCAGAAGGGAATTATCCCTACAATCGAAGCCCTCAAGATGGCAAGGGAGCGTGATCTCGATCTTGTTGAAGTATCGCCGAATGCAAATCCACCGGTTTGTAAAATACTCGACTTCGGAAAATACCGTTTCGAACAGGAGAAAAAACTCCGTGACTCCAAGAAGAAACAGAAGGTATTGAAGCTTAAGGAAATTCGTATGCAGCCAAAGATTGGCCCAGGCGACCTTGACACGAAGGCAAAACACGTTCAGGAATTCCTAAACGAAGGCGATAAGGTCAAAGTTACTATCCGTTTCCGCGGAAGAGAACTTGCTCACACCGAGCTCGGCTTTGATGTCCTGAAGGAAGTAGAAAAAAGACTTGAAGAAGGTTCCTATGTTATCGAAAAGCCTGCCGCAATGGAAGGTAGGTTCATGTCAATGACATTGGGCTCAAAAGTCGTAAAGAAGTGAGGTTTTTATTATGCCAAAGATGAAGACAAAGAAGTCTGCAGCAAAACGCTACAGCCTTACTGGAACTGGCAAAGTTAAGTACAAGAAAATGAATCTTCGCCATATTTTGACAAAGAGATCACCAAAGCGCAAGATGAATCTTCGCCACGCTGGTATTCTTTCTGAAGACCAGGCAAAGAAAATTCGCAAGCAGATGCTTCCATACGGTTGATTTTATCAACTGGAAAGCAAAAGTTTGTTAGATTTAATTTGTTAGATAGGAGAAAAGAAAAATGCCTAGAGCGATAGATGGAACAAAAAGAAAGAATCGTCGTGCCAAGATTTTGAAGCTTGCAAAGGGCTTCTATGGTGACAGAAAGTCAAATTATAAGCCTGCAAAAGATGCCGTTGTTAAGGCTCTTGATCATGCATATTCTGGACGCAAGTTGAAGAAGCGTGATTACCGCTCATTGTGGATTGCTCGTATCAACGCTGCAGTTCGTGAGCAGGGAATGTCTTACAGCCGTTTCATTGACGGACTTACAAAGGCTGGCGTTACTCTTAACCGCAAGGCTTTGAGCAACATGGCAATCGAAGATCCAACAGCATTCAAGGCTGTTGTTGAAGTTGCCAAGAACGCACTTAACAAATAAGGCGAATTTATGATTTCACTCGATCAGGTTGTTCTTTTACAGAGAAAGGTTGAAGCCGCTGTTGCAAAAATCAAGTCACTTAGTGGCGAGATTGAACAGCTTTCTTCAGAAAACGATGCTTTGCGTAGAAAATGCGCAGAGCTCACAAATGCGTTGGCTGATAAATCGGGGTTGGTTTCATCTTTGGAAGCTGAACAAAACCAGATCGAGCAGAGCATATTAACGGCCCTGGATCAATTGGATGCGGTGGAGGACTCTGTTCTTTCCACAGTGGCTGCAGAGGAATCGTTGGATACTGTTCCTGAGGGACAGGTTAACGAAGGTTCCTCTGTCGTAGCGGAAGCTGAAAATCATGTCCAGGGTTCTGTTGTTTTAAACGAAAGTTCTGTGGAAAAATCTCCTGAACCACCTGTTGAATCACAGGCCACAGGTTCCGTTGAATTTCCAGCAACAAAACCAAGGGTGCTGGATCCTCTTGCCAATTCATCTTCATATGTATCCGAAAATGGTTTCAATAACGGTGGCGCACAGGGAAATGTTGGCTCTGGAGAGGAAAAACCGGAAGCAAATCAGTTTGATATTTTCTAATCCGTTTTCCGGCGGATTTTACTGTTGAATAAAAAGTTTTTCTGTAGTCAGAGAGAATAGTATGGGTAAGATTCAAGTTGACATGCTGGGTACGAATTTTACTATTCGTGCGAAAGAAGATGACGCTTATTTAAGTAAGCTTTATTCATATTACAAGGAAATCACAAATACAATCCAGATAAATAAAAATCTTGACAATCCTCTGCAAGTAAGCATATTGGCTGGAATCACTTTGGTTGATGAATTGCTAAAGGAAAAGGCCCAGAATATTGTCAACAAGGAAGCCGAAAAAAATTCTGATAAGGTTCAGCTGGCCGAAAAGATGACCGCTGATATGATTGACAAAATAAATCAGGTCCTCTAGTTTTTTTTGGGTGTACAGTATGGAAAATAGTGCCGCTGCTTTTACTGTATGGCTGGACGCAGATTCCTGTCCTGCCGTGGTCAGAAAGATATTGCTAAAAAATTCCATTACGAATAATGTCCCCGTCATTTTTGTCGCAAACAGAAACATCCCCGCCGATATCGAAAGCGAACTTTTTTCAATGGTGGTCTGCTCTGCTGAACATGGATCAGCGGACGACTATATTGTATCTCATATTGCAACCGACGATGTGGCTGTAACAAGGGACCTGCCTTTGGCGAAACGGCTGCTGGAAAAAGGCTGCACTGTCATGAACGACAGGGGAACCCTCTTTGATGAAAGGAAGCTGAAGGAAATGCTGGAGGAAAGGGAACTCAGCATGCAGATGGCAGCGCTGGGAATCCGGACCGGTGGAACCTCTGGAGGCTTTGGGAAAGAGGAAATTAAAAAATTCGCGGACTGTTTCTGTAACCTTCTCAGGAGCCGAATCCAATAATCTTTTGGAAATCAGCTTATGGATTTGTTGATGGCCTCAAGCCTGTCCAAAATCTTCAGGAAAATATCTACAATCTCTGGGTCAAACTGTTTTCCGCTTTGACCTTTTATTTCGTTCACAGTATCTTCCAGGGTCCATTCCTTTTTGTACGAACGCATGTGACGTAGGGCATCATAGACGTCCGCCAATGATACGATACGTGCCGCAAGAGGAATGTCTTCTCCTATTAATGGCTCGATTATGTCAGGGGTAGGGTCGCCTGGAGCAAAGTCCATGTAGTCGGCCACTTTTCCAGGGTACCCCCGCTGGTCGCCGTTATAGTACTGATGGTGGTTAAGGCACACATCGATGGCCATTTTATCCACATCGCTTTCAGGAGGAGAAAAAATCTGTGCCCCAAGAATTGTGTGGGCCTTCATGATGTTGCGTTCCTCGTCTGTCAGAGGGCCGTCCTTTTTTAGAATCTTGTCCGGGATGGCGACTTTTCCAACGTCATGGCATTTTGCGGCCTGCTTAAGGTTGTTTCTGTATCTGTATCTTTCCCGGTCAGGAATATTGTGTCTGCTGGCATAGATATCATATATTTCGACAGCAAAGCTTGATACCCTTTCGACATGGGCGCCGGTCTCTTTTGGATCCCTGAAGCCCGCCGTCCTTACAAGACGGGATATGATGTGCTTCGTGAGGTATGCGTATTCATAAATCTGGCCAATGTTTGTGGCGAAATGGGATATGTAGAATTCCGCGTCGTCATCGAACGGGATGTTCTTTCCCTTCGCATCCCTGGCGTTGATAATCTGCAGCACACCAAGGATTTTTCCGTTTGTCATCATCAACGGTATGGTGAGCATGGATGTTGTATGGTAGCCGGAAATCATGTCCGTGGTGGAAGAAAAATTGTATGGACGCTTGACGGTCTTTGCATCGTCCTCGTATTCCTCCATATTGTACACATCCGGTATGTTGATTGTCTTCTTGGAAAGGGCGCAGTATCCACAGATGGTTTCGCTGTTCACCGGGAACGAGAAGGCAAGGTAAGGCAGTTTTTCTCCTTTCTGTAGTTTTGCCTGCTGGGTATAGTTTATGCTGTACTTGATTTTTAACGTGTTGTTGGATTCGTGGTAAGAATAAATGGAACCTGCATCCGCGTTTACAATTTGGCAGGCGGAAATGAGAATGTTTTCAAGGAGCAAATCCTCGTCCTTGATTTCACTGAGCATACGCTCAATCTGTGTCATTTGCCTGAGTTTGGTCTGATGCTTGTCCAGTTTTTTCATAAGCCCTTTTTTCCCTTTGGACGGTAATGATAGCAAAAAACAACGAATTTTTCAATAAGTCTAGAGAATTTTGACTTTTCATTCAAGGGTTTGGTTTATGATTTTTTTTATCCGCGTCCTTTCCGTGTGCTAAAAGTCGGTCCCGCTTATGCATTTCTTTGTCCAGATGATGCATTTTTCCCAAAAATTCATTTTATTCATAGGGAAACCTCTAAATATTTCTAAATTTTTGCAACCTTTTTGGCTTCCGGTGGTCAAATAGATTAAAATATGTCAATTTTTATAAAAGTTTTGACAGATTAGGGGTTTACTTTATGGAAAACATTATACCGATTTTTTTCGCGACAAATGACAATTATGCACCTTACTTGGGTGTCGCGTTAAAATCCATGCTGGAGAATGCAAGCAAGTCTTATTTTTATAAAACATATGTTCTCATGACAGATTTGTCAGAGGATCATAGAAATCGTTTAAGTCAGGTGGTCGCCGATTACAAGAATGCTTCAATCGATTTTGTTGACGTGGCAGCCGAATGTAACAAGATGGGCGGCATGCTTCACATGAGGGACTACTACTCAAAGGAAACCTATTACCGTTTCTTCATTTCACCGCTTTTCCCTCAGTATGACAAGGTTATATACCTGGACAGCGATATTATCGTCAAGGGCGATATCGCCGACATGTACAACGAAGATATTGGAGATAATCTGCTTGGTTCTGCCGTTGAGGAAGTTGTCTACCTTAGCGAGGAACTTGGGGCCTATTCGGAAATGTGTCTTGGGGTACCGTGGAAAGATTATCTTGGTGCCGGAATCCTTGTTATCAATTCCAAGTTGTTCAGGGAGGAGCATGTTGAGGAACAGTTCGTCAATCTGCTCAAGGACTATAAGTTTACGGTCGCCCAGGACCAGGATTATTTGAACGTAATCTGCTTGGGAAGAATCCATTACCTGAACCTTGGATGGAACAAGACAGCCTTCGTTAATCCTGATTTTGATGACAAGGATCTGCAGATTATCCACTACAAGATGAGCTGGAAACCATGGCTCAATGACAATGTTACCTACGAGGACTATTTCTGGAAATACGCCGACGGTTCTCCTTTCTATGATGAAATCATGAAGATAAAGAAGTCCTATACAGACGAAGAAAGGGCCAGGGACGATGTGGCAGGAAAGAAACTGATTGAGACCTGTCTCAAGGATGCATACGATCCTGAAAACTATTTCTGCACCCAGAAAAAACTTGGCAATCCACAGTTGAAGGAGATTGTCAAGAAGCTCAATACCTGCAAAAATGCATTCATGAAACCGGAAGTTTTTAATCTGGACTAGGAATTGTTTATGGCACCTGAGAAAAATAAAGAACGTCTGGCCGTTATTGAACGGATAAAGGAATATGAAAAAAAAGGCTGGTGGAACAAGGATGTTGAGGACGACCCTCCAACTGTTCCTCTAAAGCCGGGGCAGTGCGACTATCTTAATAAAAGCTTTTTCAGCTGGATTCAGATGAAATTTGTCAACACCCAGGCCCGCCGCTTTATAAGGAACCTTGTAAAAAAAGGCCAGCTTGTTTTGGATCCTGTGGACGGACTTGAAAAATTCATTGCGATGAAGGATAAGGGCGCCATAATCACTTGCAACCACTTTAATGCTTTTGACAATTTTGCAATATACTATTGCCTTGAAAAATACATCAGACGCAAGCAGCTCTATAAAGTAATCAGGGAGGGAAACTATACCTCCTTTCCTGGTATCTACGGGTATTTTTTCAGGCACTGCAACACCTTGCCTTTAAGCTCCAACTTTTCCGTCATGAAGGAATTTATGAACGCGGTGGACACTCTGCTTCAGAGAAACGAAAAGGTTTTGGTCTATGCAGAGCAGGGGATGTGGTGGAACTACAGAAAGCCTCGTCCAATGACCAATGGAGCCTTCCGCTTTGCGGTCAACAACAATGTTCCTGTCATTCCGCTTTTCATAACGATGAAGGATACCGACAGTATTGACGGTGACGGATTCCCAATCCAGAGATATACCCTTCATGTCCTGGACCCTATTTATCCTGACGCAAACAAGTCAAGGAAAGAAAATGAGTCTGCCATGATGGAAAACAACTTCCAGCAGTGGAAGGACTGTTACGAAAAGGCCTACTCGATGCCCCTCACTTATGGGGATGATACAAACTTTATTGGTGGTGACAAGATTTAAGCTATGGACAAGCGAAAGGTTATCTATTACTCAGATGAACTCAACGAGGAATTTTCGTCAGCCCAGATTGATGCCATTGAAATTGATGAAAACTATAGATATGGTGATGCCGGCCTGTTGTGGAAATTGAAGCATTTTTTTATGTACAGGGTTGTGGCTTATCCGATTGCCTTCTTCTATATAAAGTTTGCGTGGCACCATAGGATAGTGAACAGGGAGATATTGAAACCTTACCGCAAGCAGGGGTATTTTATTTTCGCAAACCATACCAACTCTGGAGCGGATGCAGTTATCCCTTCCTTTGTGAATCACCCGAAGACGGTCTACGTTATTGTCCATCCAAACAATGTAAGCATCCCCGGTCTTGGAAAATCAACCGCCTATATGGGTGCCCTGCCTTTGCCTGGAAACATGGGTGCCGCCAAAAATTTCATGGACGTAATAAAACTCAGGATGCAGCAGAAATCTGTAATCACGATATATCCTGAGGCTCACATATGGCCGTACTATACAAAGATACGTCCCTTTACTGATGTGTCGTTCCGTTATCCTGTTCAATACGGGACCCCTGTATTCTGTTTTACAAATACATACCAGAAGAGAAAGTTTGGCAGGAAACCTAGGATTGTGACTTACGTTGACGGACCTTTTTTTGCGGAGGAAGGTCTAAGCCAAAAGGAAAAACGGGCTTCCCTTAGGGACCAGGTTTACGAAGCCATGTGCAGGGCCGCCGAAAATAACGAGGTTGAGCTTATCAAATACATCAAAAAAGAAGAAAAAACTGGAAGTGATAAAAATGATTAACATACTGTTCTGTGGAAACGACAAAGTGTTTGACGGTGCGTTGACTACAATGCTTTCTATCTTTAAGCGCACCACGACCGATGAACCATTCAAATTTTATATCTACACGATGGATGTCTCCCATATAAAACCGGATTACAAGGCCTTTGATGACAATCAGATTGCCTTTCTGGACAAAGTGGCCAAGGACTACAACAAAGAGAATTCCGTCGTCAAAATTGATGTGGGCGAAATATACCGTAAGGAATTTTCCGGTTGCCCTAATGAGCAGTGCTACTGTTCCCCTTATACTTTGCTCCGTCTTTTTGCCGACCTGGTGCCTGGAATGCCTGACAAGCTTTTGTATCTTGATATTGACCTCATGTTCAATTCCGATATCAGAAAGCTGTGGGATATTGATGTAAGCGACTATGAATATGCCGCCGCGCCTGATCACTACGGAAAGCTGATACTTTTCTTTATCCGCAAATTTATCAACGCCGGGGTGATCCTGTTTAATCTCAAGAAATCCAAGGAGACGGGGCTGCTTAAAAAGAGCAGGGAACTCATAAAGACAAAGAAGTTGACCTTCGCTGATGAAAGCGCCATCATCAAAAGCACCACAAGGCAGCTGAAGATAAGCCAGCGTTTCAACGACCAGAAGTTCCTGTACAAAAATACGGTCATCCGTCATTTTTCCAAGAGACTTTTCTGGACTCCATATCCGCATACCGCGAACATCAAGCAGTGGAAGGTGACCAAGGTTCATAAGGTGTTCGGCTACGAAAATTTTGATGACATCCTGTACGAATATATCTATTTAAAAAGAAAATTTGAGCTGGAAAACAGATAGAGCGCCGTGGGGTAGGGGATTTTCCCTGAAGGCGGACAAGGACTAAAACTTTTTTCACTTAAACGCACCTGCAGATTGGTTTCTGCGGGTGTTTTTTTTTGTCTTTATTCGTGCCTATGGGGTTCGTTCATTTATGGGAACCGCCAAAAATTACAATTTTTGGAGATGCCCTTTATAAATTTTATATTAAATTCCAATAAGTTTGCTATTGGTGGTGTTGAAATTTGACTTTCCTGCCGATATGGACACCGAGAAATTGTAACTAAAAAAGTTTTAAATAATTTATGGAATTTGATAAAGAATTCAAAAATTTTGTTTCAAATTTTTTAAATTACGGGTTATATTATATGGGAAGTAATCTCCAAAATCTCTTTTTTTGTTGGAGATTTTCGCATTTAATGAATGTTTTCGGCAGGTTCCGAAGCTTAAAGTTCGGGACGGTTTTGTTTATAGATATCTGAGAGGTATTTTTATGGAAATGTTAAATGTAAAACTTTATCTCAAAAAATTCATATGGGCGGTTCCAGTTTCCCTTGTGCTTATTTTTTCAGGGTGCGAAATTGGTCTTGGTGCGGCCGTAGATATAGAAGCGCCTACGGTTGAGGTCATAAGCCCAAGGACAAATTCCTCCGTGGGTTCTACTTTTTACATTTCTGGAGCCTGCTTGGATGACGCTGACGTTAAGACCGTCATAATCAAGCGGATTTACAAGAAAAACTTTGACAGCAATGGTGACTATCTGGATACCAGGGAATGGCCAACAATAGAAGAGCAGGCCACTGGAAAGACCCTGGGAAGCGTTACCCCTTATTTTGACAATCCAAGCAGATCCTGGCGTTGGGATTTCCCTCTTAACTATCTGGGAAATGGAAAATATTCCTGCAATGGATATGAACTTGATGGCATAAGTGATGGAAACTATATTGTGGAAGCAATCTCCATTGATGGTGGCGGACGTCCATCCACACCGGCTTCCCGTTCGTTCGATATTGACAATACCTCTCCAGTTTTCTTTGTTTCATCTCCAACTGAATTTGAGTCCTCCGTTGGATGCACCGACTACGGTCGTTCCGTTTCAATCCGCGGTGTCATTGCTGATACCCATGCCGTTGATGTCCTCCGTGTAAAAGCTTACGACAGCAACGACAGGTCTGAAATTTATCTTCCTAAGAATACTTTCACTGATTTTGATAAAGCCAACACATATGTTGTTCTCGCTGCCTATTCCACTGATTATGCGGAAGGAAGGACCGTATCCGACGAGGTACGTCAGCTGCATAACAACTACATGGCCTTGTTCGGGCAGGCCGGAAAGGTGACTTTTGATGTTGCCCTTGACCAGGTTAGCCGGCGCAAAATCGATTTGTACATCGAAGTGGAGGACAAGGCTGGAAATAAATCCACTGCCATTTATGGTGAGACTCCGCTTTCAAAGATTGTACGCGAGCAGATAAATGTCCAGGACCTTAGCTTTGAGGCCACCGACTGTATGAAAATAATGAACGGCACCTATTCCGGCGCCTTGAATACAGCGAAGATGGAAATCGTGAAGGATATCCTCACAGGCAAAAGGGATGGTGTTAACAAAAATGACTACATGGTTTACAAGGACGACCAGGGACATAACTATTTCTCGATTGCCGTATGTCCAAACAGTGCACCTAGCTACAGACTTGAAGGATATGAGGTAGAGAACCTGGGTACGGAGGATGTAAAATATAATTCCGTATCAAAAGATGGTACCCTTTCCATTATGGTCAAGGCTGGACGCGACGGTACAGCTATAGATCCTAAGGAACCAAACAAGTTGTCTCTAAAGATTTTTGACGTTGTTAATGGAGTGGTCGAGGCTGTCCCTTCATTTGTGATTGACAGCGACCATAACAGGGACTGCTTGACATACGCGGTGGATGCAACCGTGAAGTCTATTTTTGATCTGGATGACGGATTTACAGAAAAGAACCTTTCCCTTAACATGAACAAGGTGTTCACCGCATTGGGCACCGAACATGCATATAAGGGCAACTCTAAGCACATACTGGTTGTGGAAGGCGAAGACAAGAATGGAACAAAGCTGGTAAGCGATAAGATTTATGGATTCGCAATCCTTAGCAATGCCCGTTCCGCTATTGTTGATTCATTGGACAACTATTCCGTAAAACGCTGGAATGAAGTCGGTAACGGATATTCCTTCCCTGTAACTATTGTCGATGCGGAAAAGAAAATCTCCGAGGAAAATACTGCCCTCACTTACAAGGTGGAATATTTTGAAGGCCATTATGTGACAGATTCCGCGATCGATGAATCCAAAATCATGTCCAGCTACACAAAGAGCGGATTCTTTGCCGGTAGCCAGCTGATCAGGGATGCCGGTTCGGAAACTTTGTTCTCCCAGGCAATCCCTCTTACAGCTTCCATTGCTTCTGTGCCTTTGCAGGGAAAGAACGTTACAATCCGTATTGCCGTTACGGCCCACAATGGACAGGCTGACGGTGAAAAGACTGTGTTCCTTATCTATACGGACGGTGTTAAGCCAAACCTGACTGTGGCTGACAATCTTGAGATTGCAACCACAAAGAAAGTAACTCTTGACAGCATCAACTATACAAAGAAGGATGGCGTAAATAATTATGAAATTGGAGGAACCGTTTCCGATGTGGATGGAAGCGGAATCGATTCCATAAAGTATAGTTTTGACAACGGTGCTACATGGGTAGACATGACCGCCATTCCAAAAATTTCTGCTGAATCTAACTGGACCCAAAAGCTTGCCGTAACTGAAGGCAGTGGCAAGAGCATTTGGTTGAAGGCATTGGACAAGGCTGGAAACGAATCTGATGTCCTGAAATATGAAAATATTACATTCGACCTTTCCAAACCAACAGTCCTTTGCACATCTCCTGCATCCATAGCGGAATACTATCAGGATGTTCCGGCCATTGTCTTTACGGCGAAAGATGGAAACAAGGTTTCAGATATTAAAGTCAAAGCTACCCTTAATGGAAATCCTGCTAGTGTTACCGTAACTCCGTATGGATATAGAACCCCTGAGGCAACCGCAACTGTTACCGTTCCTGCCACGGACGGTAAATGGGAATTGACAGTTTCCGCCGAAGATGAACTTGGTCAGAAATCCGAAAACATAAAGGTAGGCTTCACAAGGGATAAGACCGCTCCTGTATTCAAGGGGGATTTTAAGATCACTCCGGATAAGGTGGGGGATTACTATACAACTTCCATGCTCAAGATTGACGGAGAATGTATTGATACAACCGAACTGAAGGAAGTGGAATACTGGATTACCTCCGGCGGTGTTGATTCTGAACACAAAAAGGATCCTGCCACGGATCACAAATTCTCAATAACTCCAACAGACTTTGTCTCTGCGAACGGCGGTGTCAATGTTCTCCATGTTGTGCTCACTGATTTGGCCGGAAACTCCAGTGCCGAAAAGACAACCACAATTAAGATTGATACCGGAAAACCGAACCTTTCTAAAGCATATTTTGATGACCAGAGGGACAAGGTTGACCTTGGTGCTGTACCTGCAAAGGTATTCTTTGGTGACAAAAAGGCTGTCAACATGAGCCTCTACGGTCTTGTATCTGATGACGGTGGAATTGCATCAATGACTTTCGCCATCGCAGGAACAGAGGTTTCTCCATCCCTGACATATACAACAAAGTTGCTGAACGAGGATAGCTCTGAAACGGATTACACGACTGCCTCATGGGTTTCCTATGGAAGCATCGGTGATAAATCCCAGATAAAGGCATGGAAGGCTGATTTTACCCAGGCAGTCGTAAATGCTGCATCCCCTGCAGGCGGAACCCTTGCCATTAGCGCAACCGATAAGGCCGGACTTGTAACGACATTGACAAATGTTCTTTCATTTACAAAGGATTCGACAGCACCTGTCATTGAAGTAAAGGACCTGGTTGACGGAAAACTTATCAAAGAGGACAACCTGGTTGCGGACAACCTTGTGGTTCATGGAACCTGGAGCGACATTGGTGGATCAGGAACCGCTGTCCTTGAATGTAAAGTAAATGGAAGCCTCCTTGACAGGACCTTGATTGACGCTCCATCTTCAACAACCGCAGTTGCCTGGACAGTTGAGATTCCAAAATCAAGGATACCTGCCGGCGACGGAAAGAGCATCGTATTTACAGCAAGGGACTCTGTAGGAAATGAAACCGTAAGGACCATCAGCGACCTGGTCTTTGACTACAAGTTGCCGGAGGTTGTTCCAGTCGTTCTGGATGAATACTATCCATATTCACCAACAAACCTTGAAATCATTTTCCAGGGTACAGATGACAGGGGAGTGCCAACCGTTGAATTTGATTCCGCAACATTGGACGGAACACCGGTTATACCTGAGAATATAAAGGTCAATGACGGAAAGAATTTAAAGATAACATTGCCTCGCGATGGTCTTACACAGAACGGAAAATGGGTTATCACTGTCCATGCGAGGGACCTTGCTGGACGCGATGGTAACGCATATACAATTTCAACTACCGTGGACGGCAAAAAACCAGGAGCCCCAACAGATTTCTATGTTGCTGGAACCGCCTATGATGCTGCAAGGCCTGCATGGAACAGGTCAAACCTTGTTCAGATTAAGGCCACCACGACTGATGTAGGCGCCGGAATACGTAAGGTATATTATAAGATTCTGGACTCAACTGCGGTCGCGCCAACTGATCTGGTCAGCACAAGCGATGGCAGTGTGGCTGCATCATCCGGTAAGGAATTTAACCTTACAGTAAGCGGCCTTTCAGAAAATGTTGGAACAAGGGCCTCCAAGGTCTACCTGCAGTCCGAAGATATGGCCGGAAACAGAAGCGATGTTACTTCCATTACTCTGAACATTGACCAGACTAATCCTGAGGCTTCCGCTTCATATTATACATTTGATACAGGCGCGTCTCCTGTTTTGAAACCGGTATCCGGATTGATCAGGATAAATGGTACAAACAGCATAACCGTCTATGGAAAACTGGTGGAGGCTGGTTCCGGCGTAAAGGAACTCAAGTTCATGTTCAATGGAACAGAGAAAAGGCCTGACGCCCTTGGCTATTCTGTCTCAGATATAACGAACCCTGCTTCCCTGCCAGTGTTTACGGACTCAAAGGAAAATGCAAAGTCCTTTATGGCTACCTTCGACAACTCAAAGGTGCTTGAGGGAGTGTTCTCAGTTAAGGTAACCGACAATGCCGGAAACTATGTACAGCAGAACCTGTTCTCGATTGCAAAGGATGAGGTTGCACCTTCACTGTCCCTTAGAAGTCCAGCGACGTTAATCCGTACAGGAACAGATGCTCTGGCTCCTGCGACAGTGACAAGCGTTAACGGACGTATAAATATTACTGGAACTGCAACGGATGATGATCTTGATTATGTAAAGCTCTCCTATAGCATCGACGGTACTGGTTATAATGAAATAGATACAAAGACAGGTTCCGATGCGTACAACTGGAGCTTCGATGTTGACTCAACAAAGAAGAGCGGTTCCGCAATTAAGTTTATGGACGACACAACCTATGCTGGAGTTGCAAAGACTTTGTACATCAAGCTGGAGTCAAAGGACACAGCAGGCAACGAGACTGTAAATGTCTACGAATATCTTGCTGACCCGAATACTGACCGCCCTGTAATCAACTTCACCAACGTGGACCTTAAGTCTGGATCCGACGCCATGTCAGATTCTACCTCCGTTTGGGTAAAGAGCGACACTATCTTTGGAACCATCAGCGATGACGACGGTATTTCTTCGTTCCAGTACAAGATTGGATCCGGCACATACCAGAACGTTCCTGTGAACAACGGTTCCTGGACAATCAGGCTGGGCGATGATGGTGAAACCAAGATCAGCTTCAAGGTGGTTGACAGCCAGGGAACAGAGTTTACTTCAGAAAACAGTCAGTGGTTGACTCCAAAGTTCCAGAACAGCACGGATACTATCGACAACTACGCTTATTTGAACCTCAAGAAAGATACAAAGGCTCCTGAAGTTGGGTCAGTTGAGTACAGCGTAAAGCATTTGACAGACTGGTCCGAATACGGACAGGATTATATTAAGGGCCACTTCGGTGGTACCTATTCGGATATCAAATTCCGCTTCAGCCTTTACGATAGCAACGGAATTGATTCCGTGAAGATTGAATTTGACGGTATCTCGCCGGCAGTGGATGAAACTATGGACCCTGCGAACGGTGTCTACACAAGCGATGCTATTCCTCTTACATCTATTGTGACCGGTAACGTGACCGCAAATATCACTGTAACCGATAAGGCCGGCGGTACAACCAAAAAGTCCGTAAGCTTCTATGTTGACAACACGGCTCCTACAATCGACCTGACGGTTCCTACATCTCTTGTAAAATCCGCCGCAACCCTTTACGGAAGCGTAAACGAACTTGGCGGAAAGGTCTACTTTGCAATCACAAAGTACGGAGCCGATGCACCTGAGACCACTGTTATTGCCAGGGGTAGTGAAAATGCTGCAAAAAGGTGGAAGCTGATTGATGACGCATCCCTTTCATGGACTGTATTCTTCGACGATGTTGAAGGAGCCAGCACCGGATGCCACACTGACATGTTCAAGTGGTACCTGACCGAGGATATGGGAGTTGGAGTTGATCCACAGCTCAACGGAACAAGATGTACTGTCAACAACATCAACAACCGTACCTACACAGACGATACCGATGTCTCGTTCCATGTCATGGCTGTAGACCAGTGTGGAAACTTCTCTGTCGAGACAAGAAAGATTTCCGTAAACCCACAGGGAGACAAACCTTCCGTGGTTATCTCAAAGCCTGACACAGGCGCTAAACTTGGAGGTTCCATTGTAATTATGGGAACAGCCGAGGACAATATTGAGGCAAAATATGTTGGTCTCATGATTGATGTAAACGGTGACGGAAGATGGAACTACCAGGATATCGCAAAACTCAAGGAAGACAACTCCGAATATAGATTTGGAAAGATTGTTGTCGGCGAATCCTTTGACAATGCGACACCTGTTTCAGGCAGGGCTGACGACTATTATAAAGACTACGCACTTAAGCTGGATGTAAAGGGCGGCGGCTGGGACGTTACCGTTAACTCCGATGGAAAATTGAATCCGGAGGATGGTTCCGATGGTGAGGTCACGGTTTGGGCCTTCGCTGTTGATAACGACATGAACACCAGCAGTGTCATCAGTTTTGCATCTGATTCTCCTATGGAAAAGAGGGTATTCAATATTGATAAATACTCTCCAAAGATTGGAAACATTTATTTGACAAATGGATCCGGAGCCAGTGTGGCATATACCGACGGAATGGCTGTAAAGGGTGAATGGATCTATGAAGCCGACATATTTGATGACACAGGTATCTCCGATATCAGTGTCGGTTCAACAGATTATGTAAAGGACGGTACAATCCTTGAAGCCTCAAAGGTCGAGGTCCTTCCACCTAGCTTCGGGGATAAGGGATACCACATCAAGGTCCCTGTAGGAAATGGAACCGACGGATACATTGGTACGGACCTGAAGGTCATTAGTTTTAAAGAAATCAAGAATGTAGCTCCATTGGAAGGAACTGCTACAATTAACCTTAAGATTGATAACAAGAAACCTGTAATCGCCCACCGTGGTGATGGTGCAAGTCCTGCTGCCGGATACAACATTAAGCATTACGGACTTGACGGAAGGGTAGTAAACGTCAACGGATACTACACATTCGGTTCCTATGCAAATGAAGACTCCAATGAAACTGCCGGTGTGGTTACAAACCAGACAGGTGTAAAGCGTGTTGCCTTCTACTTCACAAGGGACATTCCATCTGAATCAATTAGCAAGCTTTACGACGTCATGATCAAGAATGGCGAAACAGGTAATGCAATCGATTCCTACGCCTCAAACCTTACACATGAAGATGGACTCTACTGGAAGACAAAGACAGTTTCCAGTGTTTCCGGAGTTCAGCTGACTATTGATTCCGCTGACCAGAACATCCATGCAGGTGGACTGGTAAAGGTCAACGGAATGATTTATAGAATAAAGGGTGTATCCGGTACATCAGTAACTTTGGATGCCTCTTCAATTTCTGTAGAAAATGGTGACACAGCTCTCTTCGCTCTTGCAAATGTTGTTGACAACACAACACAGGAAGGGGATGGCAGCGGCGCCAAGTGTGAAGAAAAATATCCTTACGGATACTGGAAGAACGGTAGATATGATGACGGCGACTTCATGATTGAAAGCTTTGTAAAGCAGGGCTCAAGATGGTCATGGGAAGCCAGCGTCAATACAAAGAACATTGGTGATGGAAGCGCAAAGCTCAACTACGTAGTGTTCGATGATGCCGGAAACTATGATACAGAGTCCGTGGATATCTTTGTCGGAAACAATCAGCCTCGTGTTGCGGGACTGGTATTTGAAACAGACGACGACGACAACGGAGTATATTCAGAGATTGAAACTTTCCGTGCCTATGAAAACTACTATAGAAACGGAATTGATGGTATAAATGAAGTCACCAAGGCGGTGTTCCCGGTTGGAAGTACCGCTGGTTCTCCAAAGGCTCTTGCCAAGGTCCACAACAAGATACGTCTCCAGCCGGAGATTGTTGGTGGAAACAATAGTCTTAGCTATAGCGCGGCCGTTGGAGCTTCAGCCCTTGGTTCAGGTGCATTCAAGGATATTTCTGGAAATGCTCTTGCCGGAAGCGATTCTGGAGTAACCGGAGCCGTTGAATTTACGGTAGCAAAGATGGTTAGCGCTTCAGTCGCGGATGGAATCAAGGCGCTTTCTCTGAAGATTACGGACCAGACCCCTGGTGAACCGATGTCCGCTGACATTGATGTATGGCTTGATTTTGCCCTCAATGACACTGGCGCACCTGTCGCCAAAATCCGCCCGCTTTACTGGAACGGAAAGGACGACAACAGTCTCTACCTTAATTCCAGGGAAAATGGACACATAGAAGTTTCCTCTGATTTGTACTTCACTGGTACCACATTCACCGCTGCCAGCGGCCTTATGGACAAGGATCCTAAGGTTTCTGGAAAGATTCGCCTTGAAGGTGTAATCAAGGATGACGGACAGATTAAGAGCGTCGCGCTTGCTTTGAACGGAACTGACAGAACCGTTGCCAATTACAGTAATGGACAATGGAATATAGTTTCAACTTACGCAATGACAGGAACAGACATCCCTGCCAGCGGAGTTGGATTCGAAATTACAAAGGCCACCTACAACGACATGATTGCCTGTGGACACATCATAGAAGATGATGTTCCTGTCGCTCTGGAACTTGATGATGATGTTGAATACTTTACACAGGAATATGGCCATGTAATCAAGTGGACAGCCAACATTGACACAGAAAAACTTGTGGCTAACCTGGCTCAGACTGACTATGTAATAAAAGTAAAGGCCACTGACCGTGGAAACCCGAACTCAACCGGAGCCTATTCCGGTGGAAAGACCAATACTCCTTCAACCGCACAGTCCGGTGGAAACAAGAAGGCACCTGTAAAGGCTGACTTTACTGATAACTATAAGATGGATGTCGTTCCATACATCCTGAGCGTGGATACTGAAATTTCTGCCAAGAATGTAAGCAATCCATCAGAGGTCTCTCGTACTGCGCTTGGTCATTATGTCCTTAGGGCGGAGGCAAAGGATGGAACCGCTACCGGTGGAGAGACTGCAACCCTGGTTGGCTTTAACCTTGGCTCCAATACGGCTATTGTTGCAAAGGACAGAAATTCAGGAGCCTATGTTGCGACCGTAAATTCCGTTACATCCCTCAACAATGTCAACAACAACAACGCCTGCGGAAGTTATGACGGTACAATGAATGATTCCGCCGACTACGAGGACAAGGAGGCATGGGCCTACAACAGGCAGCCAAACAACGCCAACAACGATAACCTCACCGATGATGTGTACTTTGATGTATGGCATATAAATTCTTCCGCCGCTACACCAAATGACGGTTCCCTTGAGCAGGTGGTCATGAAGGTAAATCCAAAGAACGGTATGCCGGGAGTGGCTTTCTCCAACGGTTCCCTCAGGTTCTCAATGCCTGGCGACAACTCTAGTGATAATTCCTACAAGCAATGGTCACGGAGCTGGGACTTGTTCTCCTCTGTCACCCTTGCCTTTGATGACAACGGAAATTCCTTTGGACTTGCCGCCGGAGGCGATATAAATGATAGCCAGTCATCAGACTGTGTTGCCCTTATGTCCAGCCGCTGGGGTACTGTTGGAAATGCCAACAGCTCTAACTTGAGTGGAGGCAACCATATAAATATTGAATCAATAGGCCAGTGGGGAAGTACTGGCCAGACTACCGGTTTTTCAGGTACTGGGACAAGTACTTACAAACCTTGGTTTGTTGACAAGCAGAGGGTCATGTCACCTTCCATCGCCACAACAGTGAGCGGAACAGATACAAATGTATATCTGGCTTACTATGACAGCCTTAACGATGAAATCCGTTTCAGGAGAGGTACTGTGACAGGTGGTGCAATCACAAATCTGGATGCCAATCACATGTTTGCTAACGCGTACAGTTCAAGCTTTGATAAATATACTACCAATGTTCAGCGTGTAAATGTGGCCGTCGCACCAAACACTCATGCCGGAGAATATGTAAGCATTGGAGTCGTTCCTGCTGGAAAGGCCGCTTCATCAAAAGATACCGTTGTCATGGCCTGGTACGACAAGCATGACCAGAAACTGCTGTTCATGTTCCACAATGATGCTCCAAGCATAAGAAAGAATACCACTGGTGGCTGGACATGCAGTCCTGTTGCAGTGTTTGGTGACAGGACAGGAATTGGAGAATATTGTAAGCTGACCGTGGATACTGACGGAAATATCCATATAGCCTGCTACGATAAGATAAACAGTTCCGTAAATTATGTATATCTCACAAAGGACAAGCTCACAGCTTCCTTGAGTGCTACTGATTTCCGCACCGCCGTGGTTGATGGCAACGGAACAGGAAAGTATCTGACGATCGACACCGCAAAGGATGCCGCCGGAAAAATGATTCCTTACATTGGATACTATTCAGCGTCCTACGTTCTTCCAATGTCAGCCAGATTGACCGATTCAGCCCTTTTGACGAGCGGTGACCTGGATGGCTGTAAGATTGACGACCAGGGAGTAGGAAAGTATACAGGTGCTTGGGAATGTTCAACCGTTCCAACAAACAAACTGTTGAACATGTCTCCTCAGGGCTTGTTCAATCATGTCAACCTTGTGGTGCATAGAGATTCTAGCACTGGAAAAATCGCTAAAATAAAGACTGGAGCTTCCGCTGATGGAAATACAGGAAAGATTTACGGAAACGGTAGCTCAAATCCGTTGATGGGTTATGTGGTTAACAACGGTGGCTCCAAGACCACCTTTGAAACCGCACAGCTGAAATAAAAAGAAAACCGGGTTGCCTATGGTGACCCGGGGTTTTTTGTTTTGATTCGTGCCAATCAGGAACATAAGGGAATCTCTAGAAATTGCAATTTTTTGGAGATGCCCTTTGCATATGAAACAGAACGTATTTGGGGATATTTTATGCTGAAAATCGGAATTCTGCCGATATTTTGGTGAAAAACTGTAATTTCTCCAATATTTTACTGTTTTTTCTTTAAAAATTGAGATTTTAGACTTATTATATATATGGACTGTTTCCCATCGTTAGTATTGGTGGATGCCATAGATCTTATTTACTTGTTGGACATGTGAGGTGCTTATGAGAATGACATTTGATAATTTGAAGCTCGGAAAGTATTTTGGAATTCTCCCCATGTTTATGGTCCTCCTTTTTGCGGGATGCGAGATTGGATTGGGTGGGGCCATTGATACTGAATCCCCGAAAATAAATATCATTACTCCGGACGTAAACACCACCTGGAATGACTCCATAGAAGTGACCGGAAAGTGTTCGGATGATTCCGGTGTTGAGCTGGTGGAGATTATCCGTATCTATAACAGCGAAAACAGTGCCCTTTCCTGGGAACACCTGGGATCCATCAAGCCGGTGGAAGTTGGCAAGAACGCTCAGGATGAAATGGAATATTCCTGGAAATTTGACCTGGAAAAAAATCCTGATGGAACATATACCTGCAAGACCGATTCCGCAAATACCATCCTGAATATGGTGGACGGAACATATATTGTAGATGTTCGCTCCTTTGACTCCTCCGGAAGGCAGTCAACTATCGATTCCCGTGTATTCGACATTGATACGACCGCTCCTTTCCTGCTTTTGTCTTCTCCAAAGAGTTTTGAGAACTATGACCCTGCCACCGGTGAAGAGAACCCGAACACCACATTGTTCGGCCGCTCCGTGACACTCAGGGGCGTAACTTCCGATAACCACGAAGTGCCAGCCATGACAGTCACCGCCTACCGGGATGCAGCTGGAACGAATCAGATTTTTAAAAAGACTTTCACAGGTTTTGACAAGGCTACCACCGCCGTTACCATTGCAGCCTATTCAGTCGATTGCGCCGCCGGAAGAAGTGTGTCCGCTGAAATCAGGGAGCTTCACAACAACTACATGGCGCTGTTCAATAGATCCTCCTTTACCGATGTGAACAACGTTGCCCCTATAAATGTTTATCTTTCCATAGAGCTTAAGGATTCCTGTGGCAACGTCGCAGGCTATACCTACAGCAACGAAAAGCTCCTTAGAGCCATAAGAGGGGAAATCGGTGTCCCTGATGCACGTTTCGAAGCGTCCGATGGTTCCATGATTTTGTCCGGAACCTACAACAGGACTGACTTTAATGGAACCCAGCAGGCTCAGATAAAGAATCTGCTTACAGGAAACAGCGCACAAAAGAGCAGCTATCTTTGCTACGACAATTCCGATGATGGAAAGAATCTGATTGTATTCAATGTCACTCCATCAAATGCCGCAAAATACAGGGTATCCAACATGGGTATATCCGATTCAGGTACCTATAGCGGTGAGGCTACAACCTCATCTGTCCTTGGAATCGAATTCATGGCCGGAAGGGATAGGGCTCCTATTGATCCTCCAAGCATTTCCGTTAAGATTAGCGATGCCTCAAATCCTAGCAAATATGTCGTAATTGACAAGGACCACAACCCTGGATGTTTCACTTCTGTATCTGCAGCTAACAGCAACGACCAGGACCCGGTCATATACCCTGTAACTGAACTGAAGGGTATTACTGGAGGAACCTTTAACCTGAACCTTATTGATACAGGCTTCGGTTTTGTAAACGGAAGCAAGTATAAGGTTGAAGTTTTTGGAAAGGATGTCAACGGTGTTGATATCTTAAGCGAAAACGCCAGGGGCTATGGATTTAAGGTGGTTTCTTCTGGAACCGCCGCCACGGTCTACTCCGGTGAGACATTGAACTCAAAGAAAGAAGTGATGAAGCCTTCCTCAAAAATTGCGGAAGGCTATAAGGTGCTCATTACGGATGCCGAAATGTGTATCTACAAACAGGCAAAGGCCCTTACCTATGAAATCTGCTATTATGATGGCTATTACGCTTCCGAGGCTTCCGCAAGAAACCAGATTGGAGGCAAGGTAACTAATTACGTGGCGGGAAGTGCCCTTACTCCGCAGGTGGCCACAAGGGATTATCTGGCTACCATACCGCTTAGTCTGCCGGCCACAAACAAAAATATCACAATCATAATAAAGGCGGTCCCTCTCAACGGAATAGCTGAAGGAAACCAGAAGACCTTTATTCTTCATAGCGATGGAAAAGCTCCTTCACTTATTGTGGACAACGATGATGAGCTGAAAGCAAAGAAAATCAATGCGCTGGAATCACCGTATTTCAAGAAGGTTGGTGATAAGTATCAGTATACCCTTAGCGGTAAGGTAAGCGATATTGATGGAATGGGAACAAAGAACATTCTCTATAAGCTCAAGGGCGATACCGAATGGAAAAAGGTTTTTGATTCTGACCTTCCTGAATATTCCACAACCGAAAACGGATGGTCAATTGTCATTCCGTTTGAAACTGAATGCGACGACTATTCAATTACGCTTAAAGCGGTAGACTCCGTTGGTAATGAATCCGCCGAAGTGAAATATCCTTCACTGGTGTTCGGATTCGGCAAGCCTAGCGTTGAGCTAAAATCTGTAAAGAATGTAGCCGGTGCCAAGCTGGAACCATACTACAAGGAAGCCGTGGCGATTGTGCTTGAATCAAAAGACAACTTCAGTGTCTCAAAGGTAAATGCGGCTGTAACAAAGGATGGCGTCAACCAGACCGGAAAAGCCAGCACCAGCGGTGAGAACACATCCAATGCAACGACAACTATCTCTGTTCCTGCAACCGATGGAAAGTGGAGGGTTGAGTTGACCGCGGAAAATCCATCCGGCGGAATATCCGACGCATACACACTGGAGACCATCATAGATACGACGGCCCCTGTGATAGATTCTATCTCCGTCTCGGGTACACCAAAGCAGGCCTATACCTCCACGACCCTGAAGATTGACGGTGCATACACTGAGGCGAACGATATTTCAAAGATTGAATACTGGATTACGCTCCCGGATTCAACGAACACCGACGTATTGACATCTGCGACTGTCGATAGACAGAACAAGACATTCTCCATAACTCCAACGGACTTCTCTTCCGATAACGGAGGTCTCAATGTGCTTCATGTTCGTGCCTACGATGCCGCAAACAATGTAAGTGCAGAAAAGACTTTGGATGTTAAGATAGATGTTACCGCTCCAAAGGCTTCCGTTCTTTATTGCGATGAAGGTTCCGGACTTGGCGAAGTTCCTTCAAGAATATTCTACGGACCAAACAAGGCCATAGACATTACTCTTTACGGACTTGTTTCCGATGAAGGCGGACTTGCTTCCCTTGATTTCACTGTCGCCGGAACTGCCGTCTCTCCGGATATTTCATATACGACTGCAAACCTTACATCCTCCAGCGCGGCCAGTGCCTTTACAGGGGCAACCTGGACCACAGCCCTTACCGATTCCAACAGGGCAAACGTAAAGGGATGGAAAGCAAGGTTCACAGGCGAAGTATCAGGTGTACTGGCACTTTCCGCAAAGGATTTGGCAGGCCTTGCATCATCTTTGCCAACTATCCTTACCTTTACGGAAGATTCTTCCTTGCCTTGGATTGAAGTAACTACTCCTGCAGCCAACAAACTGGTAACCGAGGACGACCTGGTTGACAATAAACTTGTCGTCAGCGGAAAATGGTCAGACAGTGGCTCCGGAACCAATATCCTTGAGTGGTCTTTGGATGGAAGTTCCTGGGTTTCAACCGGTGTGACCGATGCACCAAAGGGGACTGCAACTGTTTCCTGGTCCATAAGCATTCCTAAGGGTTCTCTTAATGCGGGCACTGGAAAGACTCTTCATGTTAGAGCCACCGATGGTGTATTGAATGTAAGGGAAGCTTCCGTGACAGGACTTAGCTTTGACTATAGCAGACCTGAAATTTCAGTAAGCCCTTCAAGTCTGGATGAATATTACGGTAAGTCAGCTTCTGATTTGGTTATAACCTTTACCGGTACCGACCTGGATCCTGGCGCATGCACTATAGTTCTTGATTCACCTAGCTCCGGATTGTCATTGACACCGGTTTCCTCTGGAAAGGCTACCCTGACCTTGAAACGGGATGGATCTAACGATGGAAAGTGGGATATCAAGGCCCATGCCGTGGATGCTTCCGGACGGGAAAGCGCTCCTGTTTCTCTTTCAACAACCGTTGATGGAACCGTTCCAACCTTTAAGGCCAATTCAACGAAGGTTGAAGAAAATGCTTACGATGCGGACGCATGGTTCAAGAACAACGTCATAAGAGTAGGGGCCGTCGCAATTGATGACGAATCCGGAATCAGCAATGTCTATTACAAGCTGGCATCAACTCAGCCTGCCGACGTTGTTGGTACAAAGGATGGCCTGGTTGCCGCAATTTCAAACAGCCCATATACCTTCACCGTCAACAATTTGAGCGACGGCGCAAACAAGGTATGGATGCAGATAGTGGATAAAGCTGGAAACAAGAGTTCCGTGGAGATGGTGCAGATTAACGTGGACCAGACAAATCCAAGCCTTGACTCCAAGTATTATTCATACGATGAAACGAATTTCTCTTCCACAAGTGGAACCGCCAGAAGCAACAAGTCCAAGGATTTGTACATCTATGGAAATGTCGAGGACTTGAGCTCTGGAGTGGCAAGTCTTGTACTCAAGATTGGTGAAACCGAAGTTCCTGCTACCGTTACATATTCAACAAACGTTATAAGCTCAGAGCCTACACCGGCTGATATTGCATCATACACGATTACCGAGGCCGACAATACGGTTAAGAGCTATAGGGCAAAAATCAGTAAGACTGCAATCGAACAGGGAACTGTCAGGGCCATTGTTACGGACAAGGCAGGAAACTCTGTCCAGCAGACCTTCTTCCAGATTGTGGCCGACACAACAGCACCGACCATCGAGCTTAAGTCCCCTGTAACAAAAGTTTCAGGAGAAAGCGGTTCTGTCCTTTCCGTCAACGGTACCGTTACTGTAACCGGTAGCTCAAATGATGAGGAGCTTGCCTCCGTTACAATGGAATATTCCGTAAACAACGGAAGCTCATGGAATCTGGTTGGTTCTAAACCTGGATCTTCAGCCTACAACTGGAGTTTCAATCTTCCGATGACATCCAACAGCAGTGGAAACATAACCTTCATTGACGGTTCCAGCTATGCGGGAACATCAAAACAGGTTCTGGTAAAGGTCACCGCTCTTGATGTGGCAGGAAACTCCGCAAGCAAGGTTTATGAATACAATGCAGACCCTGACGGGGACAGACCTGTCATCAGCTTTAACAATGTATCTCTTGAGGACATGACCGATTCAAATCCTGTCTGGTTCAAGAGCAATACAATCATTGGCAACATCCGTGATGATGATGGAATCATGAAACTGGAGTGCAAGGTTGGAGCGGATTCATATGCCCAGATTCCTGTAAATAGCGGAACCTGGAGCCTTCCATTGACTAGAGAAGGCTCAAATGTCGTTTACTTCAGGGTAACCGACACCGCTGGAACCGTATTTGAATCAAAGCTTTCCTCCGCCGCAAACCAGTATTCTTCTCCAAAGCTTACCGACGGTGAAAATGATTTGACATCTACATCCGTTCTCAGCCTGAAGGTGGACACCAACCCTCCTGAAATCGGTGACATCTATTACCAGGTCCATAACAGCCAGAGCGATACATATGGCGCAAGGTCAAAGGATTTCACTACAGGACTCTTTGGTGGAATCTATGACAAGATGAAGCTGAACTTCCAGGCTTCAGATACAAACGGAATATCCTCCGTCTCCGTTAAGATTGACGGAAAGGCGGGATCCTATACTGCTACCAGGGGAGCCGGCGACGAATGGACCACCCAGGAAATTGCCCTGGACAATGAGAGCCTGGTATCCGGTTCATACAGGATTATCATTGAAGTAACGGATGCCGCGGGGGCTGTTGCTCAAAAGACTGTCAGCTTTGAAGTTGACAATACGGTACCTGCCATCACTATCAATGTGCCTTCCGGATCTGTAAAATCTGCCACCGCAGTTTATGGAACGGCGGAAGCCTTGAACGGTCAGGTATACTATGCAGTGGCCCTTGACGACGATGCGACAAAGATTACTGATACCATTGACGTGGGAAGGGCTGCCGGCAAATGGATGGTCATAGGTGACGCATCCCTTGCATGGACTGTCAACTTTGATAACGCCGGCGGAGCAAGTGGAACCCATACGGACTTCATCAAGGAATACCTTGGGGAGCTCATGGGCAACAGGACTGAAATCGAAAACGGTACCTACACTACAGAAACCGATGTCTATTTCCATATCAAGGCCGTGGATGACCACGGAAACGTAAACTATGCCTTCGCGCCATTTACAGTTGACCCTCAGGGTGACAGGCCGGATGTAAATATAACATATCCAAAACAGAATGCAGTTCTTGGTGGCGAAATAACAATCATGGGAACCGCAACTGATAACGAGCTGGCGGAAAAGGTCGGTCTCTATGTGGATGCAAACAATGACGGTCACTGGAACTGGGATGACATTGCTCTTTTGAACTCCGACACGGATTCCGGTGCCAAATTTGGAAAGCTTGATGATTCTGCAAAGACCTTTGTTGAGGCAACTCCTGTCGCTGGAAAAACAGAGGAATACTATAAGGATTACGCTCTTCTCCTGGAGGTAAAGGCAGGCAGCTGGAGCTACAAGATTAACGGAAAGGGAACCTTTGACCCATCCGGTGACGGAAACAATGTTATCATTGTGTACGCCTTCGCTGTTGACAACAAAGGCAATCACAGTACGAATGACTTTGCGAAGATGCAAAAGGTTTCATTCTCTGTAGACAAGGACTCTCCAAAGATTGAAAATGAAATGCTTGTCAGTGATTATACATCCGGCGAGCTTGACTCAGCTGAAATTCCGTACGTAGAGGATATGTCCGTCAGGGGCAAATGGAAATATACCGCCCTTGTCTACGATGATACCGAGATTGCGACTATCAAGGTTGACGGTGTTTCCGTGCTTCCAAATGGAGTGCCGGGAGTTACCGTAAACAAGTATGACAATGATACAGAAAAGAAGCACGGATATAGAATCTCTATTGACATTGGAATTGATGACACATCCACTGTAAGGACGGATAGCCATACAATTACCTTTACAGAAAGAAAGGACTCTGGAGCGCTTTCAGGAAGCAGGCAGATTAGCATCAACATTGACAATAAGGCTCCTGAATCCATTGCCCACGGTGATGAAGGATACAACTTCAAGGTTTATGGCAACGGCATTGATGAAGGCCGTGTCGTAAATATGAATGGATTCTATACCTTCGGTTCCAAGGCAATGGAAAATCCTGTAAGAAATCCGGTCACCGGTGTCGTTACAAACCAGACCGGAATCAGCCGTATTGCCTTCTACGTCACAAGGGATGTTGATGATATCAGCAACCTCTATGATGTTATGATCAAGCACAAGGCCTCCGGAAACATTATTGAAAACTATAAGACTCCTGCCGTAAGCCAGGTGAAGAGGGATGCTGACGAGCTTTACTGGAGGACAATGAAAGTCAGTTCAGGTGGCGTCGGTTCCATTACATTGACCAGCGCCCCTGGAGAAAATGTACACCTTGGCGGTCTGGTAAAGTTTAAGGGCGTATATTACACAATCAGGACCATATCTGGATCAACCATAGGTCTTGATACCACCTATGATTTTGGAAATGTTGACGCTGGAAGTGATATTAAATTTGCGGTCGCCTCTGTTGTAGACAATCCTACACAGGAACTGGACGGAACCGTCAAGAATGCGGCGGGATATTGGACTGACTCCGCCCGTGATGATGGTGACGGAATGATCGAAAGCCTTATCAAGCAGGGAACCTCATGGATTTGGGAAGCCAACATCAACTCCAAGAATATCGGGGACGGTGTCGCTACAATCCATTACGTAGTGTTCGACCAGGCAGGAAACAGCAAGCACGATGAAGTAAGTGTCTACGTCGGAAACAATCTTCCACGTATTGCCGGACTTGTCTTTGCTGCTGACGACAATGGCGATGAGGTGTTCGACAGTAACGAAACCTACAACCAGTATACCGGTATCTATGAAGGCGGTATGAGGGACGGAAGAAATGTTGTCAACGCAACATTCCCTATGGACAGTACCGACAGTAATCCTATATCCATTGCAAAGGTCCGCAACAGCATGAAGGTTGTACCGGAAATTGTCGGTGGAAACGGAGAAATATCTGTCACGACATCCCTCAGCAAGAGGAATGTTGCAAATAACGGTTGGGCGGATGCCTATGTTACCCTTGGCGAACGGAGCCTGGGTGACGGAACTGAGGATGATACCGCAAAGCTCTTTGAGATTCTTTACGATGTAAAGACAATGATAAATTCTTCAAAGAGATTTGAGGATGGCGATAAACAGAAAATGTCAATGCTCTTCAAGGATTCCACCCCTGGTGGATCAATGGAAGCCTCCGTTGATGTAATCCTTGACATCGCCCTGCGTGACACGGTTCTTCCAAAGATTTATATCAGGCCTTTCTACTGGAAGGGCAGCAAAGATAACAGCCTCTTTAAGAATTCCTTGAAGGAAGGTCACATTGAAATATCTTCCGACCTTGACTTCACTGGTTCGAAGTTTACGGATGCGAACGGACTTATGGATAGGGATCCTAAGGTCTCTGGAAAAATCCGTATTGAAGGAATAGCTGTCGACAACAAGCAGCTGAAGGAATTGTCCCTCAAGTTCAACGGAACTTCAAAGGTTATTGCAACCATGTCAAATGGTGTATGGACTTCCGTAAATACTTTGTCAGGCGGAAACATCCCAAGCGGAGGTTTTGCCTCTGGTGAAATTGAGAAGGCTACATACGGTGACCTGGTTGACTATGGCATCATAGACGAAGCTTCCTTGACCAAGAGAAAGACTGCGGAGGTTCCATTCTTTACTCAGGAATACGGACATGTTGTTAAGTGGTCTGTCTATGTTGATACAAGCGTACTGGCTTCTTCAATTTTGGGCAGCGGAAAATTTGCCACAACAGACATGCTGGTTAATGCCGTGGCGGTTGACCGTGGAGATCCAATATTAAGGTCTGGTACGGTGGATTATGCTCCTAATACATCTGGCGCTGAATCGGTTCAGACCGGATTGAATGATGGAACAGCTGAAAGGACTTCCCATTATAGAATGGATGTGGTCCCTTACATAACTGGAGTCAGGTCTGAGCTTTCCAGACAGACCATCGGAATGACAAGGTCCGCCTTGGGGCACTACCCATTGCGTACACAGATAAAGCCAGGCACTTCCACAACATTGGAGTCCGGAGAAACCGTTACCGTGACTGGATTCAATATGAATGCAGCGGGTGAGTCGTTTAACTCCAAGGATTACGCAACTTCAAAGGCATACGAAGTCACCGTCAACGGTGTAAAGAGCTTGAATAACTTGAACAACAACGATGCCAGCGGTGAATCGGGGGTAAGCATAAGCGACAGCTCCAGCTACACTCAAAAGACCGGCTATGCCTACAACAGGACACCTGACAACAAGGGAAATGATTTGCTGACTGACGATGTCTATTTTGATGTCTGGACAATCAACTCCAAGGTCGCTATGCCTTTGAATGGCGGTAAGCTGGATCAGATGGGTATGAAGGTTGGGCCTAATGGAATGCTGGCCTTTGGTTTTGCAAACGGTCCACTGAATTTCTCCTTGTCCAATGGCATGTACAATTCCTATACAGGAAATAAGTCAAAAGGTGGCGACTTCTTTACCTCCGTCTCCTTTACCATGGATGACTGGGGATATTCCTATGGAACTGCAATGCCGGGAAATGAAGGAGACAAATTCAGACTTATTAGCGGTGCCGCAGGCTTTGATAACAACCTTGAAACCAATGGACAGGATGGAGAGTCCGGTAAGCATAGGATAAGGTCTCCAAGCATGGCAACAACTACAGCAAAGGTTGGCACCGATTATATGACCAACTTGTATATGACATACTATGACGGCATGAATAGCCAGATCCGTTTCAGACGCTTCAGCATAAAGAATGGAACTGCAATTCAGTCCGGTAGCATGAATTCAATGGCTGCTGTATCTGGAACATATAACACCTATGCAAATAATAAAAAGGATGTGCATATAGTTATTGGAAAGGACAGTGCCTATGAGGACCAGGCCGGCGTTTATTATAACATTGGTGCCATAAAGGGTGCCGGTGATAATGACGATTTGCTTGTCTTCATCTGGTATGATGAGTCCAGCCATAGCCTGAAATATATGTACCATGACAAGCCTTCTGCCATTACCGCCAATACAACTACCTTGAGTACAATAAATAGTAAGGGCAATGGCGGCTGGTCGGTTCCTGTTAGTGTGTTCGAGGGAAAGAGATACAGCAAGAGCGGTGAGTACTGTAAGATTGCCGTGGATGCAAACGGTGGCGTCCATATCGCTTCCTTTGAACCGTTCACCTCTGACTTGAACTATGCCTATCTTGATTCCAGCAAGAGTGGTAGGGCTACCACTTCCGCTGATTTCAAGACCTGTGTGGTTGATTCCCGTGGTGTAGTGGGCTGTAACCTTACACTGGATGTTGGTCTGGAGAATTCAAAACCGGTACCTCATATCGGATACTTTACAGGTGACTCGCTTTTGCCAAAGTATGCTTACCTGCATAAGACGGAGCTTTTGGACAGTTCTTCATCAGACTCCCTTGACGGAGCCGTTTCCGACAAGGTGACTGGAAACTGGGAGATTACGACGGTGCCAACAAAGAGCACAGTCCAGATGAAGTCCCTCCAGTACAACAGTATCAATGTTGGCCTGTTTAAGCAGAGTGGAGCAATTATGCCGTTCCCGACCAGCTGGACTGGTAGCGATAACAAGGTATATAGCCCTTCTGTCAGCACTGCCAATGGAACTGCGTATGGAAATGGAAGCAAGAATGCAATCCTGGGTTACTCCATTGAATACAATTCCACAAACGACTATATCGAAACTGCCCAGCTTAAATAGTTAAGTAAGGCGATGTTCATCGTTTCCCCGTGTCCATATCAATCTGGATGCGGGGATTTTTTTTCGTCTGGATTTTTTGCATAGACGAAATTTTTTTCATGTATTATAATGAAAAGCATGGGTGGAACAAAAGAAAAAAAGACCGCCGCGGTTTCGGAAAAAAAGACCGCTGTAAAATCGGCCGCCACAAAAAAAACTGTGGTGGAAGAAAAAAAGTCACTTTTATCAAGGGCTTCTAAAAAGACTGCCGAAAAGCCGGCAGAGAAAAAGACCGAATCAAAGTTGGGTGTAAAATCGGTTTCTACGAAAACAGTAAAGGTTAATCAGGATGTGGCACCAAAAAGGCCCGCGGAAATAAAAAAGGCATCGGAAAAAATAGAGAAGCCGGTTGCAAAAAGAACTCCAGTAAAGGATTACGACGAGTCCCAGATTCGCCACCTGGATTCACTGGAGCATATCCGTCTTAGAAGCGGTATGTATATTGGCCGCCTTGGTGACGGTTCAAATCAGAACGACGGTATATATGTTTTGCTGAAGGAAGTCATTGACAACGCCGTGGACGAGTTCATCATGGGCTACGGAAAGGTTATTGACGTGGAAGTGGTTGACGGAACCGTCAAGGTCAGGGACTACGGACGCGGTATCCCTTTGGGAAAGGTCGTGGACTGCGTCAGCCAGATTAATACCGGCGCCAAATACAATGACGATGTTTTCCAGTTCTCCGTCGGTATGAACGGTGTCGGTACCAAGGCCGTTAACGCTCTTTCTTCATATTTCAGGGTCGTCTCCGTTCGCAAGGGTGAGTACTGTCAGGCAATTTTTGAAAAGGGTAAGCTAAAGGAAGAAAAGACAGGAAAGCTTGAAAAAAAGCAGCCGGATGGAACCTATTTTGAGTTTACCCCGGACGAAGAGGTTTTTGGAAAATACAGTTTCAATATGGAGTTCGTGGAAAAAAGGATGTGGAACTATGCATACCTTAATTCCGGATTGACACTCAGGCTTAACGGTCAGGAGTTCCACAGCGAGAACGGACTTTTTGATTTGCTGAACCGGGAAATTGAAAACGACTGCCTTTATCCAATCGGAAGCTATCAGGGGGAGCATCTGAAATTTGCTTTCACCCACACCAATTCCTATGGAGAAAACTATTTTTCTTTTGTAAACGGACAGTACACCGCCGATGGAGGAACGCACCAGAATGCATTCAAGGAAGCCTTCGTCAGAACCATAAACGATTTTTACAGTGCCAACTACAGGGCGGAGGATGTCCGTGACGGAATGACCGCCGCCATTTTGGTTAAGGTAAAGGACCCTGTTTTTGAAAGCCAGACAAAGAACAAGCTGGGCAACACCGATGTCCGTCCCTGGATTATGACGGAGGTGCAGTCAGGACTTACCGACTGGCTCCATAGAAATCCTGAGGCCGCAAGAAAACTCAAGGACAAGATTGATGCCAACGAAAAGCTTCGTACCGAACTTAATGCTGTAAAAAAAGAGGCAAGGGAAGCCGCAAAGAAAATCAGCATCCGCATAAAAAAATTGAAGGACTGCAAGTATCATGTGCAGGATGGCGTCAAGGGTGCCAACTCCATGATATTTATTACCGAGGGAGATTCTGCTTCCGGAACCATGACCCATTCCAGGGATGCAAACTATCAGGCAATCTTCTCTCTCCGTGGTAAACCTCAGAACATGTGCGGAAAAAAGCAGAGCGAGATTTACAAAAACGATGAGCTTTATCAGTTGATGATGGCCTTGGGAATCGAGACGGATGTGGAGAACCTCCGCTATTCGAAGATCGTAATCGCCACCGATGCCGATAACGACGGATATCATATCAGAAACCTGGTCATGACTTTCTTCCTGGGATTCTTTGAGGAACTGGTCACCAGCGGCCGTGTCTATATTCTTGAGACACCGCTTTTCCGTGTGCGAAACAAAAAGGAAAATGTGTACTGCTACAGTGAAGACGAAAGGGACAAGGCCCAGGTCCAGCTGGGAAAAGGCGCGGAGACCACCCGTTTCAAAGGATTGGGAGAAATCAATCCATCGGAATTCCGTCAGTTTATTGACCCTGAGACAATGCATCTGACTCCCGTTGAAATCAGCCAGCTGAAGGCCGTTCCAAAGCTTTTGAATTTCTATATGGGAAACAACACTCCGGAAAGGCGTGAGTTTATTGAAAAGCATCTCCTTCAGGATATTGACGCATAAGGTGGTAAGAAAATGGCTTTTGTAAAAAATCTTTTTGATAAAAACTTTATTGAGTACGCCAGTTATGTTATCCGTGACCGCGCCATCCCTGATCTGGAGGACGGTCTTAAGCCGGTACAGCGCAGAATCATGCACACCCTGTTCAAGATTGATGACGGCCGTTTCCATAAGGTTGCCGGAGTTGTGGGTGAGTGTATGAAATATCATCCCCACGGAGATGCTTCCATTGGTGGAGCCCTGGTGGTTCTTGCCAACAAAGGAATCTTCATTGACCGTCAGGGAAACTTTGGTAACATGTATACCGGTGACGATGCATCCGCTCCCCGTTACATTGAATGCCGTGTGAATCCTTTGGCAAAGGATTTTTTGTACAATCCGAACATAACGGAATATGTTCCCAGCTATGACGGCAGAAACGAGGAGCCTGTGGTGTTCCGCGCAAAGATTCCTGTGGCATTGATTATCGGTGCGGAAGGAATTGCCGTCGGTATGAGCACAAAGATTCTTCCGTACAATATCAGGGAAGTCCTGGAGGCCGAAAAGAAGGCGCTCAAGGGTGAGTCCTTTGAAATCTATCCGGATGTTCCTACCGGTGGACTTATTGATGTCACAAACTACAATGACGGCAACGGAAAATTGATAACCCGTGCAAAGTTTGACATGAGCGATGAAAAGAAGATTGTCATCACCGAGCTGCCTGTGGATTCCACATCCGAAAGTTTGATGAACTCCATTGAAAGTGCCTACAAGAGTGGGAAACTTAAAATCAGTTCCATAGATGACTTTACCACCGACCACTGTCAGATTGAAATAAAGCTGCCCCGCGGTGTCTATGCCCAGGATGTGGAGAAGGCGCTTTATGCGTTTACGGAATGTGAAAAGTCAATCAGCTGCCAGATGCTGGTCATAAAGGACAACATGCCTGTAGCCATGTCCGCCACTGAAATCATCAAGTACTACGCAAAGAAGCTGACACAGATTATCAAGGACGAGCTGGAATTTGAACGTGGAAAACTTACCGAGGAACTTCACGCCAGGACATTGGAACGTATCTTTATAGAAGAAAGAATCTACAAAAAGATTGAGACCATGAAGACGGCGGAGGATGTGGTAAACGCGGTCAAGACCGGGTTCAAACCTTTCAAGCGGGAACTGATTCGCGATGTAACAGATGAGGATGTGGATTCCCTTTTGAAGATTCCTATCCGCAGGATTTCCCTTTTTGATATAAACAAAAACCGGGACCAGGTTACGGCAATCAATGCCCGCCTGAAGGAAATTGCCAAGAGGCTTAAGCATCTGACCGACTGCGCCATTGAATATCTTGACGGAATGCTGGCAAAGTTCAAGCCGGAAGATTTGAAGCGCCGTACCCAGATTGAACGTTTCTCATCCGTTGACGCAAAGGCGATCGTAAAACGTGATGTCCCTTTAAGATACGATGGAGCAAAGGGATACCTGGGAACTTCCGTTTTTGGAGGCCAGGAACTTTTGAAGGTCACCAGGTTCGACAGAATCTTTATCATGCGGAAATCCGGAATCTATACCGTCTGCGATGTTCCTGACAGACTTTTCGTTGATGCAGGAATGTGGTACTGCAACTATGCGGAAAAGGAAATCATCAGCAAGGTTCTGTTCACCGTGGTCTACCGTGACGAAAAGACAAAGCAGTGCTATATCAAGAAGTGCCGTATCCCAAGCTGGATCATGAACAGGGATTACATGCTTGCTCCGGAAGGTTGCGAGGTGCTTCATGTGGATACTAGAGAGAAGTTTGAATTTACCCTGAACTATGTAAAGAAACCTAGAATCAAAATCAAGGAAGAGACTTTCAATTCCGCTGACTATGAGGAAAAAGGTCACAAGGCTCAGGGGGTCCGCCTTTCTCTTCAGGAAACGGAATCTATTTCCGTCCAGAAAAGTGGCGAAATGGATATTGAGAAGTGATTAAAAACTGGAAGGGATTTTCATGGAAAAAATAAATACTCTAAAGCCAAGCTATAAAATTATGCATGTGATTTTAAATCAATGCCTAAGGGTTAACGGCGGGAAAGGAATGTTCGTGATTCTTCTTTTCTGGCTTATCTCTTCAGTGATTTCATCTTTGCCTGTGGTGCCTTTCATGCTTGGTTCAATGCAGGGAGGACTGTCGCTTGGCACGATTGTTTTTTCCATGATTTTTTCTGTCGCCGTCATTGTAATCTTTTTCATTATGTCCTATGGACAGCAGGTTGTTTTTTTTAGGATCGTGGAAAAGAGCAACACAAAAACGGGCGACCTGTTTTGTGGCTTCACGGATAAAACAAGGAAAGTCTTTTATCTTTCGCTGGTACTTACCGCCATTGTTTTGGGGGTAACGGTACTTTCCTTTGCGGTAACAAAAAACATACTAAGTTCTTTAGGACTTTTCACGGGCTATGAAAATCTTTTGGCAATCGATACGGAAAAGAACACCCTTTTGATGAATAAGTCGGTTCCGGTTTTTGTGACCGTTATGGCTATTGCGGTGGGGCTGGCCGTATTGCCGTTCACCTACCTGTGGATTGTCATTTACAGAAGAAAGGACCTTGGAATCTTCCGTGCAATGAGGATTTCCGTTTCGCTTTTATTCAAGCAGTTTTTCCGTTTCGTTGGATTTGTTTTCTATTCCGCCGCACCGAATCTGATTGCCTTTGTAATACTCTGGCTTATTATCAGGTTCATACCGGCCAACGGGGAATCCATCTCTTTTCTCTCCATGCTTTCGACTTTCCTTTCATTTTTCCTGCTGATACAGGAATTCAATGTTCTTGTGAGAGTCAATTTTGCCGTTCCAATTTACTTTTATTCCATGACCGGCGTGCTGCAGGTTCATCTGTCCGAATATAAGCCGGATGAAAATTCTGCTGACGGAAATGATGCGGAAGAGAGCGGTCCACTGGAAATTGATTTGGGGGACGGCCCGGATGTTTCCTCGGAAAATGATTCTTCAAAGGATGAGGATTGATGAAGGTCCTTGTCCAGAACGCCTTTTGTGAAACCGTCATAAAAAACTCAAGGTTTATTGCGGAAGCCTTTTCCGTTTCAACCCAGGCCGAGGCAAGGGATAAGCTGCGGGAACAGAAAATCAGGTACTCCGATGCGACCCATGTTTGTCATGCCTTCATAACAGGTCCAAAGGCCGAAGCCAGTGGAATGAGTGACGATGGCGAACCATCCGGAACTGCCGGCCGTCCAATGCTGGATGTCTTGAAGGGTAGCGGAATAACGAACATTCTTGTAACCGTTACCAGATATTTTGGAGGCACCCTGCTAGGGACCGGTGGACTTGTCCATGCATACGGTGGGGCCGTAAAATCTGTTCTTGATGTTTGCCAAACGGAGGAGCTGGTTGAAAAAAGCCAGTTCATGTTTTCCGCGGACTACAGTTCCTATGAAGCAATCAGGAGGTTGTTCCCGGCTTTCCATATAAGTGAGCTTAACGAGGATTATTCGACCGATGTGGTTGCATCGGGTAGAATCTGGAAATCCGAGGAAAAGGATTTGGCGGAGCAGATAAAGAATCTCACGAAAGGCAAATCCATTGTTGAATATATTTAAATTGGAGTCATTATGCATTTAATTTTTATACGACACGGGGATCCTGATTACGCCAACAACACCTTGACCGAAAAGGGCTGGAGGGAAGCAGATCTTCTTGCACCAAGGGTTGCCAAATGGAAAATTGATGGACTTTATGTTTCTCCATACGGCCGCGCCCAGGATACCGCGAAACCTTTCCTGAACAAAATCAATGTGCTTCCGGAAACCTTGCCCTGGCTGCAGGAATTTGATTATAAAATCAAGGACCCGCGTACAGGAAAAAAGCGTGGCTGCTGGGACTGGATGCCGCAGGACTATTACAATGAAAAACGCTTTTTCGATAGAAACGATTGGCTAAAGACGAAGGCCATGAAGTCCAGCGACATCAGGGATAAATTCCAGCAGGTCAGGGACGGCCTTGATTCTGTTTTGGAACAGTTCGATTACACCCGACAGTCCGCCGATGTTCCAATCTATAATTGTCTTCCACATTTGACGCAGGAGGAAGCGGGAGTCGATACTCATCTGGATGCCTTTCAGAAAAATCTGGACGACAGGAATCTGGTTTTCGTTTGCCACCTGGGAGTAATGTTCGCCGCCATAAGTCATTTGGTGGGATGTTCCCCTCTGCAGCTGTGGCAGGGATTTTTCGTGGCCCCCACATCGGTTACGGTGCTTGGGGCGGAGGAAAGGGTTCCCGGGGAAGTGGTTTTTAGGGTCCAGCAGATGGGGGATGTTCGTCACCTGATTGAAGGCGGCGAAGGAGTTTCCGCGTCAGGATTTTTTGGTAATTTTACGGAGTTTTGATCCGCGCCGGCGGGGTATCATTCATTTTAGGCGGAGGATAGGTTATGGGTGACAGGATTTCTATAAACAACGGCTGGTGGTTTTCGCCTTCCTTTGATGAAAAAAATATTGGCGTCCCTTCCGTTGGGGGCATGGAGCAGATTCGCATTCCGCATTCCGTTGCGGAGACTCCCTTCAATTCCTTTTCACCTAAGCTTTATGAAAAACTGAGCCTGTATAAAAAAAAGTTTTTGACCGAAAAAATCTGGTCAGATAAAAAAGTCTTTCTGACAGTGGGTGCCGCCGCCCATTATGCAAAGGTCTATTTGAACGGCGCTTTCATTGGTGAACACCGGTGCGGTTATACTTCCTTTACATTTGAACTGACGGAAAAACTTTTGCCTCCCGGAAATGAAAATGTTCTGGACATTGTTTTGGACAGCAGAGAGGATTCCGCGGATTTAAAAAATATTCCTCCCTTTGGAAATAGGATAGACTACATGACCTACGGTGGAATCTACAGGGAAGTGTGCCTTGAAATCAGGAACCCTGTTTACATTGAGGATGTGTTTGTCTCCACCAAAAAGAATAGGTTCAATTCAAGGTTGACGGTAGCCGGGCTGGAAAACAGGAAAGGGTATTACATTAAGCAGTCCGCTTTTCCATCTGCAAATGCACCTGTTCCTGTTGGCGCCAATAAAGATGAGCCCTGCTTTGAAATAACGACTGGAGTTGGCGGAAAAACCGTTCTGACCTCCGCGGTGGCAAGTGGCATTGGGCTTTGGACTTTGGAGGTACCGGCCCTTTATTTGCTGAAGACAGTCCTGTATGACGGAAACGATTTGGAAGTGGACAGTGTTGAAACCCGTTTTGGTTTTAGGGATATCCGTTTTGACAGGACCGGCTTCTATTTGAACGAAAAGAAAATAAAACTCAGGGGCCTGAACCGTCATCAAAGTTTTCCATACGTCGGATACGCAATGCCAAGGAACATGCAGATAGAGGATGCGGATATTCTGAAGTACGAGCTGGGACTCAATGAGGTCCGCACTTCCCATTATCCTCAGAGCCAGCATTTTGTGGACCGGTGCGATGAAATAGGGCTTCTGGTTTTTACGGAAATACCGGGATGGCAGCATATTGGTAATGGGGAATGGAAAAATCAGGCAATCCAGAATGTCAGGGACATGGTGGTGCAGTACAGAAACCATCCGTCGGTTTTTATGTGGGGAGTCAGAATCAATGAGTCAGCGGACGATGATGAATTTTACGAAAGAACAAACCAGGCCGCAAAGGAGCTGGACAGCACCCGGCCTACTGCCGGTGTCCGTTGCATAAAGTGGAGCCACTTTTTTGAGGATGTCTATACCTATAACGACTTTAGCCATACCGGAAAAAATCCGGGGGTGGAAAGTAAAAGTATGGTCACAAAATCTGCCGGGGGATATATGGTCACTGAATACAACGGCCACATGTTTCCCACAAAAAGTTTTGATGACGAAAGCCACAGGACGGAACACGCAATCCGTCATGCCAATGTCCTGGACGCGGTGGCCGGCAATGATGATATAGCTGGTTCCAGTGGCTGGTGCGCCTTCGATTACAATACCCACGGCGATTTTGGTAGTGGCGACTATGTCTGCTATCATGGGGTCATGGACCAGTTCAGGAATCCCAAACTGGCGGCGGATGTTTACAGGTGCCAGGAGGAACCTTCTGTTGTTGGTGATGTCCTGACCGTCACTTCCTCTATGGATATTGGAGAATATCCGGGGGGATGCAAGGGACCTGTCTATATTTTTACCAACGCCGATTCCGTAAAGATGTATGTGGACGGGGTTTTCATAAAGGAATACAGGACCTCCGGGTCAGAATTCAAATATCTTAGGCACGGTCCGATTCTGGTGGACGACTGCATTGGAAACCGTCTTGTGGATGAGGAAGGATTCGGTACCGGCGTAAGTAAAAAAATAAAAAAAATAATATCCGCCGCCCAGAGGTATGGTCTGGACAGGATGCCTCTTAAATACAGGCTCGCCGCTATGGAACTGTTTTTGTTCCATGGAATGAAGTTTGATGATCTGGTTCAGATTTATGGAAAATATATTGGAAACTGGGGCGGGACTGCCGGTTCCTGGAAATTCGAGGCCATAAAAAATGGTAGGGCCGTAAAAACTGTTGCCCGCTGCCCAGGGGAAAATGCGGAACTATGTTTAACGGTGGGAAGGACAAGGCTTGTTGAATCGGAAACCTATGATGTCTGCGGCATAAGATTTTCCGCTGTTGATAAAAACGGAAATGTTCAGCCATATTTTCAGGAAGCCGTCTCATTGAAATGTGAAGGCTGCGTCTCCTTGATTGGACCAGGGGCCGTCAGTCTCAAAGGCGGAATGGCTGGTTGCTATGTAAAGAGCAACGGTTCCCTGGGGGCCGGAAGATTGTTGATAACTGACTGGAACGGAAAGGAAACCGCCGTCGAATTTGAGGTGGTCCAGGAATCCTGATTTTTTGTCCGTCGCCGATTGTCTTTCCGTGGTTCCATAATTTGTAAATTTGCATTATTATAACCTATCATGAAAGCAGCAGAATCAAAGGGACCTATTTTTCCTGTAACGGTGGAAGATAAAATAACTATCCAGGGTGCACGTGAGCACAATCTTAAAAACATAAGCGTGGAGCTGCCCCGCAACAAATTGGTTGTTGTAAGTGGTCTTAGCGGCAGCGGAAAATCATCCTTGGCTTTTGATACTCTTTTTGCGGAAGGCCAGAGACGTTATATGGAAAGCCTGTCCAGCTATGCCCGCCAGTTTCTTGGTAGGATGGACAAGCCTGATGTTGACCTGATTACCGGCCTTTCTCCTGCAATTTCCATTGAGCAAAAAACGACACACAAAAATCCTCGCTCAACTGTCGGAACCGTCACCGAGATATACGATTATTACCGCCTGCTTTTTGCCCGTATCGGAAAGGCTCATTGTCCAAACTGTGGTCAGGAAATCAATGAGCAGTCCGTGGACCAAATCATTTCCACCGTCATGGGCTGGAACGAGGGCACAAAACTTACGATTCTTTCTCCAATCATCCGTGGAAAAAAAGGTGAACACCAGAAGATTCTGGACGACGCAAAGAAATCTGGATTTGTCCGCGCCAGAATTGATGGACTCATGGTGGAGCTGGAGGATTCAATAAAACTTGACAAGCAAAAAAAGCACACAATAGAAATCGTTGTCGATAGAATCGTTCTTCGCGGCGATATCCGTAAGCGCCTTGCCGATTCAGTGGAGACCGCGCTTAAAAGTTCCAACGGAATCATGGTTGCGCTGCGCCGGGTGAACAAGGATGACGAAGCCTATGCCTCTGTTGTGGAGCAGCTGGACCAAAAAGGAACGCCCTATGACAGGAACGCGGACTATATTGAACAGGAAGTCTTTTTTAGTCAGAAGAATGCTTGTCCTGAATGTGGAATCTCAATCCCTGAACTTCAGCCGAGGCTGTTCAGTTTCAACAATCCGTTCGGAGCCTGTCCTGAGTGTACCGGACTTGGCGAAAAGCTTGAGTGGGATGAAAAACTGATTGTCCCTGATATGGACCTGTCATTCAATGAGGGGGCCATAACTTTCTATAATCCGGAAAGCGAATGGAACCATGCCATGTTCTCTGCCATAGCCCAGGAAGGTGGATTTTCTCTGGACACGCCCCTCAGTTCCCTTACCAAAAAACAGTATGACTATTTATGGAACGGCGACGAATCCAGGGTGCTTAACTGGACCTACAGGAAGCAGAGCGGCGAAGGTTACAGCGATTACAAACGGCCCTGGCTTGGTGTCTTGACGGACATGAAGCGCCGTTATTCCGAGGCCTGGGGAGATGCCCAAAGGGAGCGCATGGAAGAAAAATACATGTCCCACTGTACCTGTCAAAGCTGCAGGGGAAAACGTCTTAGGGCCGAAGCGTTGTGCGTTACCGTTGGAGGAAAAAATATTTGGGATTTGACAGAGCTTTCCGTACTTGAGACAATAGATTTCTTCAAGAAAATAAAATTCACGGAAACAGAAAAGAAGATTGCATCCCAGATATTAAAGGAGATAAATGCCCGTCTCAGTTTCCTTAAAAATGTTGGCCTGGAATATTTGACTCTCCAGCGTTCCGCCGCAACCTTGTCCGGAGGCGAAGCCCAGCGCATTCGTCTTTCGACCCAAATCGGTTCCGGGCTTACCGGTGTCATGTATATTCTCGACGAACCTTCTATTGGCTTGCATCAAAGGGACAACCAGCGTTTGATTGACAGCCTTACTTATCTGAGGGACCTGGGAAATACTGTCATTGTTGTTGAGCATGACGAACAGACGCTCCGTACCGCCGACTGGCTTATAGATATTGGTCCTGGGGCAGGGGTTCATGGTGGCAGCATAATGGCTTCCGGAACTCCGGAACAGGTCATGACTGTGAAAGATTCAATTACCGGTAGATATCTTGCGGGAAAAATCCGTATGCCGGTTCCTGAAAAGCGGCGTGCCGGCAATGGAAATTTTATTTCAATCGACGGTGTCTCGGAACATAACCTGAAGAATATTTCCGCAAGGATTCCTCTTGGAACTTTCACCTGTATCACGGGGGTGTCCGGTAGTGGAAAATCGACTTTGCTTAACGACGTTCTTTATCCTGCCATATCCAATAAAATCATGCGCACAGAGTATCCTGTTGGCGAATATAAAAAGATTGGTGGCCTTGAGGAAATAGACAAGGTTATAAATATTGACCAGAGTCCAATCGGCCGTACCCCCCGGTCAAATCCTGTCACCTATATCGGGGTCTTTGACAAGATAAGGGAACTTTTTGCTTCCCTGCCAGAGTCAAAGGCCAGTGGATATAAGGGTGGACGTTTTTCATTTAACGTGAAGGGCGGGCGCTGTGAAAATTGTCAGGGAGCTGGAACCATTACGATTGAAATGAATTTCCTTCCCGACGTGTTCATCCAGTGCGATGTCTGTCATGGAAAAAGATTTAACCAGGAGACCCTGTCCGTTTTGTACAAGGGAAAATCAATAAGCGATGTCCTGAACATGACTGTGGAGGAATCCTGCGACTTCTTTGAGGGAATCCCGCATATATACAAAAAACTTAGAACCCTTAAGGACGTAGGGCTTGGATATATTCAGCTTGGCCAGAATGCCTTGACCTTGAGTGGTGGCGAGGCCCAGCGTGTAAAGCTTGCCACTGAACTTGCCCGTCCGTCCACAGGAAAGACCCTTTATATTTTGGATGAACCAACCACTGGACTTCATTTTGTTGATATAAAACAGCTTATGGAGGTTATCCAGAAACTGGTGGACAAAGGAAATTCCGTTGTGATGATTGAACACAATATGGATGTAATCTGTCAGGCGGACTATATCATTGACCTTGGTCCTGAAGGTGGATGCAATGGCGGTACGGTTATTGCCACCGGAACTCCGGAAGAGGTTGCAAAAAATCCGAAAAGCTACACTGGAAAATTTGTTGATGAAATGCTGACTCGCGAAAGGGAACGGGATTGCTGTGATAGGTAGAGAAAAGATTTCCGGCGGCCTGCATTTTCTCAAAACGTTTTACCGTTTGCACAAAAAGAACAGCCTTGTTTTTCTTGCCGTGATTATGATGGTCTTGAATGGAGGGCTGCTTTTTGCGGAGGACGGGATATCTGTAATAAAAATAGAGAACGCCCAGAAGACGGAATATAAAAAAAATGAGGAGACCGGCGATGACGAGATAGTGCTGACCGGAGCCGTCGCAATTTCCGTTACGAAAGGAAATACGGCTACTTCCATTACCGCGTCCCAGATTGTTTTCAACCGCACCACGAACATGGTCTACGCCAACGGAGCCGTAACCTTGAAACAGACCGGCGGTTCCGAGGGGACTCAGGATATTTCCGCGGAGACTTTGCTTTTTAATACGGAAACCCTGGAAGGAATCTTTGACAATGGAAAAGCCATACAAGCTTCAAGCGATGCCATAAATCTTCCTTCCGGTTCAAAAATATTTGTCTCATCGGAAATCTTCGGAAGGGATGCCTCTGAAACGATTGTATTTAAAAATGCTACAATGACATTCTGTGATGAAGAGAATCCCCATTGGAAAATATGGGCATCAAAAATATGGCTTTTGCCGGGCGGTGAGTTTGCGTTTTTGAATGCGGTCCTATATGTTGGACATGTTCCGGTCATGTATCTTCCTGCCTTTTATTATCCAAAGGATGAACTCATATTCAATCCTTCATTCGGATACGATGTCCGCAAGGGATATTATTTTAATTCAACAACATACCTGATTGGCCGTAAGCCGCTCGATACATCATCGTCGGGTGACGGCAATGAGGATATGGGCGAAGCGATTTTCAATTTCATGAAACCCACTTCGCTGAAGGAACAGCAGCGCGAAGGATTGGTTCTTCATAACCTTGGAACGGACTACACGGGTGATACATCGACCTATCTGAAAATCATGGCGGATTATTATACCAACCTTGGAGGTATGGTCGGTATTGATGGTTCCGCTAAGCCTTCCGAGTATATTACATCCGTTGGCGGATACTTAAGCCTGGGATTTTCTAGGACACTTTTTTATGATAATACGACTTCCTCATATCTTCCATACTCTTCCAGCGGAAAGATGTATAATGATTCCTCCGATTTTATGGGACTAAAACTTCCGTTCAGGTACGGAGGCGCTCTAAATTTTGTCCTCTCAAAGCCGTTTTCATTTAGACTTTCCATGCCGTTTTATTCGGACCCATTTTTCAATGATGATTTTGGTCACAGGTCTGAATATATGGACTGGATTGGTTTCATGACCAGCTCCAGCAAAAAGGATGATGTTTCCTCTAGCACAATATCATCGTTCACATGGGACGGTTCCGCTTCATATAATCTTACGGTACCGAAAGTGTTGAAGCCATATATAGATGCGGTATCTATTTCCGCTGACTCATCCCTGGTTTTCAGTTCAATGTCGGCCACATCCCTTTCTTCTTCGGACAACTGGAGGTCCTATACCCCGCAAAGGTTGTTCTATTATCCGTCCCAGATTACTCCATTCAAATTCAATGGAAGAATCAGCGGAACCATCTTTTCCTATCCTCCAGTTGCACAGGAATCCGAGTCAACGGTCAAACCCGATTTTGAAATACCGATGGAAGTGCCAGCGGAATTCAGGACCGATGAAGACGACTCAAGAAACTCGGGATCCCAGGCCGAGAGAAATTCGGGAAAGGAATCGTCTGCAGGTGCAACGGTCTTAAATGAGGCGGATTTACCAAAGCTTGAATACAGCCTGCCGTCGTCCATCGAAAACCTTAGGGGACTTGAAGTGAATGTCGGATATTCGGTCAATCCTCAGTTCACGACACAGTTGAACTACAATCCTGTGGGCTTGACCTGTGCCGAAGATTTTAAATGGGATAGGATACAGTCCTCCTATTATCAGATAAAAGTTCCGGCCACCATTACCGGAAGACTTTCGTATCGCGGAGATTTCCTGTCCCTCAACACAAGTCTGAATTTTGACCCGCAGTATCAGAACCATCCTAACCTGGACGGCTATGCTGCTGCATCCGCGGAATCAATCAGGAAAACGGATTACGACGCTTTTAATATGGACCTTTCGGAAAATACTTCCGTCTCGTTTAAGCCTTTCATCTATAATTCGGTATTCAAAAATACGTCTATCTCATGGAGCAACACGGCTAAACTTTTGCGGACAAGATTTTTAGGTGACGTCAACAATCCTGAATGGGAATACCTTGGGCTGGATGTAACGAATGATGAAAGTGTTTCCGCCCATTCCCTTTCAGCAACTGTTTCGGCTATTGAGGAATCCAATTTTTCTCAGACCCTTACCTTGACTTCAAACCTTCCTCCTCAAAACGAATACTATTCCGCTACCGTCAATCTGGTGTTCCCTTATGTGACGGCTTCATTGTCCAGCGGAATATCAGGAGCGAAGGACGAGCGGGGTGAAAAGACATGGACAAAGGAACTCTTGAGGCAAAGCCTTACGGCGAATCTGTTTGCAGGAACCAGCAATGCTTTGACTTTTACTGAGTCCTTCAATTTTAACTGGGACACATGTACGGCTGACTCCCTGAAACTTTCCCTGAGCTGGCGAAACTTGATGCTGTCATTTGTGATGTCGACAACATACGACTATACCTTTGATCAATTGACCGGATGGAATGTGGGCTCTGAAAAGAAGTTCCTTGTGGACAATGCCTCCTTAAGCTATTCATATTCCGGAAAATCTTTTGAATGGATGGACAGTAAAATAAAACTGACACCATCCTTTAGTACGGCCCTTGTGTTTGACTGCATAAGACCCACGAACAGTTATTTCCGTTTTGCACCGGCACTTACCTTTAAGGTAAACAATGTCCTTGATTTGTCGTTTTCATCTGAATCAAAGAATTCTGTCATATATAGATATGTCCAGGGAATCGCCAACAATGGTATCGAGATACCTGGCGAAACCAATCTGTTTGTTGATTTATTCAATTCCTTCGCCTTCTGGAGCGATGATAAATTTTTTGACCCGGATCAGGCCAAACGAAAGTCATCGGGATTTAAGTTGAAGAATCTAAAGGTCACGGCGACCCATGATTTGCATGACTGGGATCTTTCGGCAAGCTTCAGCATAAGTCCAAGACTTGTTACCGTCAGTGGGCGCAATCAATACAATTTTGATCCATACATCACATTGTCCGTTGCATGGCGTCCTATGTCCAGCTTGAAGGCTGAGGTTGTGGACAAATATGGTGAATGGGAATTGAACCCTTAAAAAAACGGCCAAAATGGAATAAAAAAATTTGCACTATAGGAAAAAAGATATTATATTTTAAATAGGATTTTTTCATTGCTGCGCTGACAGGAATCTATTGCCGGCAGAAAAGGTTCTGGTCTTTTATTTTAAAAGCACGTCCTATTTTATTGTGGATGTGCCCAAGAGAAATGACTTGGAAAGTGATTTATAGGAGGATGCTCTAATGGCAGACAATAAGAATTTTGGTGACAGTGTTTTGCACTTCATTGACAAGGTTGCTGAATCAGGAAAAAAAGGATTCAAGGCTGCTGGTGAAGCCATATCTGATTTTGGAGACAAGTCTGTTGTACGTATTGAACTGGGGCAGCTCAAGTCAAAGTTGACAAAGGCGCATTGCGATTTGGGAAAGCTGGTTTATGAAAAGCTTGAGATTCAAAAGCAGCAGCAGGTTTCCGCTGTCGATGATCTTCCTGTTGCCGAACTTATTGATGCCATAAGAAAAATAGAGGCCGACATAAAGAAACATGAAGAGGCCCTGGAGAACGCCAAAAAGAATAAAAAAACAGAAGAGAAAGAGAACGGAGCCACCGAAGCAAAGGAAGAAGATTCCATTGAGGCGGTGGTGTATCCAACTGAAGAGGACTAAAACAAATCTGTTGGCATCTCTAGAAATTGCAAGTTTTAGAGATGCCCTTATATGTTTGTGTTGACTTTTCAGTGGAATGGGTGGAATGGAATGAAAAAAATAATATTTAATGTTTTTTTATTGATGGCCCTGGTTTTTGTTTGTTCCTGCTCATCAATAAAATTTTCTGCGACGGCGCAATCGTATCCAGAATTTGTTTTTGGACAATACAATTTTTGTTCCGAAAGTGAAGTCGAAAAGTCAAATAAAAATCAGATTGCGCTTTATACTCACAATGTTGGGACATGGCCGTTTGGCATTGAATATAACTCATTGGATTTTTTAATTGACAAAAATATCCACTGGTCTCGTCTTGATATAAAAAAGTTTTCAATTGTTTTCGAGGGCAAGGAAATTGTCCTGATAAAAAATAAAATAATAAAAAATCGGGACAGACTTTATACCCACATAAAAGAATTTTCAACATCGGAAATAAGAAATGAAAAAAAATGCCAGGCAGAGCTGGTCTATAGATTTGATGACTCTGAATATAAAACAGAATTTTTTGATGTGGTTGCGTGGAATTAAAATTGAATTGAACGGTACGTTATTATTGGAGGTTCCCGTAATAACAAAAAATGAATTTTCAAGCGCAACTTGAATGACACGTTTTATTTTTTTTGATATATTGTTACCCATCGATACAAGAAATGCGTTTCCTTTTTGGGATTCACAGAAGTGGTGTCTGTCAGGCACTTTGTAATTTTTTTTAGGAGGAGCTGAAATGAATACAGTTTCCGGCACAATTGAAACTTTTACATTCCTATCAACACTGCAGCTTCCTCTTGAAAGAGGGCTGTCCCTTGGATTCTATTTTGAATACGGACAGGAAACCTGTTCTGAATACGGAATGGAAAAATTACAGAGTTTGTCTGGTGGGCAGGAAGAAATGGATCCGGTCACTTTGGTAGAAATCAGAAAAAGGCGACGCGTTATAGCCTGAGAATCTAAAATTACACACGCGTTGTCTTAAAAAAAGGAGAAACGTATGTGTAAAATTAATAAACCAGTCATTGATATGGTGGCCACTGCCGCCAAGTTAAAATCCTGCAGAATAAAAAGCGGCCTGTCAGTAAAGCAGGTCCAGTCAGTTTTCAATTTTTCATCTCCAAACGCAATCTACAATTGGGAATCCGGAAAAGATATCCCTTCGATTGACAATCTTGTTGTCGTATCAGCGATCTATGGTGTGGAGCTTGACGAACTTATTGTCACACGAACGGTGGAAATTGAATGCGAACTGATGGAAACTAAATCAGCCTAAAAAAAATCATTCAATTTGGCGTCGATTAAAAATACTCCGGACGCCAATCCCAAAATAATATTGCACCTGGATTGTAAAATAATTGTTTGGAATGAAAAGACATAAATTATGAGAACGGCGATGCCTTGGACGTTCTGTATCAGGGGTCGCCATTGGAGAAAAAAATGATAGAGGTAAAAGGAAAATATAATTCGGCGTTGGTCTTTACCGACAACCTTGAGGAGAGCGGACGGATTCAAATTGAGACACTGTGCAACCAAAGCTACACCAGCGGTTCAAAAATCCGGATGATGCCTGATGTACATGCCGGTGCGGGTTGCACAATTGGAACGACAATGACAATCTCGGATAAAATCTGTCCGAACCTTGTTGGTGTTGACATCGGGTGTGGAATGGAGACTCTCGTGATTAAGGCGGATTCACCTGTAAGCGAGCAGTTTGATCCTGAAAAACTGGACAAGTGTATCCGCAGAAATATTCCGTGTGGCCGTCAGGTAAGGAGAAAGGAGCACAAGTATGTTGATGAAATAGATTTTGATTCCATAAGGTGCGCAAAAAAAAATATTTACAATGCACGTAAATCCATGGGAACCTTGGGAGGGGGAAATCATTTTATTGAGGCGGACAGGGATGAGCACGGGAATCTTTATATCGTCGTCCACTCCGGTAGCCGACATCTTGGACTTGAGGTTGCAGATTATTATCAGGACATGGCCTGGAAACAAATCAACCATTCAATGGAGTCTGAAATCAGAAAGGCTATCGACAGTTTAAAGGCGGAAGGCCGGGATGGGGATATTGAGGCGATGTTGCCGGAAATAAGAAACCGGTTTGGCGTTGATATTCCGGAAAGCCTTGCCTATGTTGAGGGTCAACTTTTTGAGGATTACATTAATGACATGAACATCCTTCAAAAATTTGCGCGCTATAACCGTATGGCAATGATTGACACTATCTGCGTTGGTCTCCGTCTTGATAAAAAAGATATTGTGGACCAGTTCACGACTATCCACAACTACATCGACACTGAGGCCATGATTTTAAGAAAGGGAAGCGTCAGGGCGCTGAAGGGTGAAAAACTTTTGATTCCAATAAACATGAGGGATGGAAGCCTTGTATGTATTGGAAAAGGAAACGAGGATTGGAATTATTCAGCTCCCCATGGTGCAGGAAGAATCATGGGACGGAAGGAAGCCCGCAGACAATTGAATCTCGATGACTTCAGGAAATCCATGGAGGGTATCTGGTCGTCAACGGTCTGCCAGGACACGCTTGATGAGGCTCCCATGGCATACAAGGGTATGGACGAGATTGTCTCAAATATCCAGCCAACCGCCGACGTTGTGGATATCATAAAACCTATCTACAATTTCAAGGCGGCGGAGTAGTTGGATTAAAAACGCAAAGCATTTAACACTTTTGCTAATGCTTTGCGTAATCTATGGGGCATCTATAAAAATTACTTTTTAGGGATGCCATACTATATTTCTCCCTGGAATATTGCAGGGGGATGTCCATTTTTGCTCTCAAACGGAAAAAGCTCAACCGATTTTTTTCCGTTGCTCCAGTTGATACATAGGATTGTCCCCGCGGTTTCCTTTCCTGTCTCGGAGTAGAGTATGCCTAGATCGATTTTTCTTATGACGCCGTTTTCTTCCAGAAACGTATACGATTTACAAGTTTCGCTGTTGCATCTTAGGACGGCAATGTCATATTTGTTTAGCAGGATATCTGCTGGAAAATCCGATGTGTCCTGACCATCGTAACAGGAAACCAGGATATTTATTGTTGGGGACTCTTCCTTTTTTATAAGTCCAGCGTATCCTGTTTCCTCACCGTAGTTGCATCCCTGGATAACAAGGTTTGTCCCGTGCTTTTTTTGAGAAAACTTTTCCCCCGGCTTTACATCAAAAATGCAGGCATCGAATCCGTTAAAAAATCTTGCCTCATTTCCGGCCATGTCTCCAAGAATCAGGTCCTTCCTTTCTGAGCTGGTTTTGTACCTGTCCCATCTCCAGTAGGTCTGGATTCCCGTTCCCAGGTTTCCGCTTCCACCTATCAGGATTGTCTGATTCTTTTTGTCTTTGTAGTTGACCGTATTTATCCGCTGCCTGCTTTTTCCGGCTTTGATATAAAAATCATCAACAATTTTTTTGTCCTCCTCAGCATAGAATGTCCAGTACTGATGGGAGGTGGAAACAATGTTTTCGTCCGGAATAAAATCAAAGGTGCTGGTCCTGTCAATCAAAACCGGGACGGTCTTGCCTCTGCATCGTGCGAATGTTGTCGCCACCGTCAGGGATTCCGGTGAATCAACTTCGATCGGCTGAAGGTTTTCTCCGTTCTGGATTGTGTTCATTGAAACAATGTCATGGAGTTCCGTCATCCTTGGAATCTGATAGTGGGAAAAATCGACTGATGCAATCACCAGTGCGTCCTCGTCAAGCAGTTCGTTCAGCACCTGTCCAAGTTTCTCATATATCTCGAAATCCTTTGCCTCTGAAAAAGATTTAAGAAGCACCGGAAGCAGCTTCGCCTCTGGAAAGTAATGCCTTATGAATGGTGTATGGATATAGATTCCATGTTCCATTGGCCACGGTTCTGAGGTTTCGTCAATAAAATCCCTTACGCAGGATACGGTCAAGCCTTTTCTGGTTTCCTCATCAATTGTGAAAATCCCGTCAGGAGAGTCGAAACTGGTATTGCATGGAAGCGAAATCAGGTTTGAGCCTTTTTCATAATGGTCCGGCGCTATGATGACTACAGTTGATGGGTTTCCCAATTTTGAAAGGGCCCGGTAGAAACTGTTCTGGTTTGGACTTGTGATGTCATGGTGTGGGATGATTATGGTGGATGGCATCCTCTGTGGAAGCACGTATGGTTCCGAAAGTTTGAATATATGTTTCCACATCGCCATATCGCCGGGATACAGGTAGCTTACGGAAGAAATCTTTTCTGCGTTGTTGGTGCCCAGGGTTTTGCATCCCTGTACGGCTGTAAAGAGAAAAAAAACTGCAGCAAAGAAAAGCTTTGCCACAGTTTTCGATTTATTCAAAATCATTTGTAAAGTCTACCGCCCCATTCAACAACGGCAAAACCTTTCCTTTCCCCGGCGACAAGTTCCTGAGGCTCCACTTCAATGGCTTCGTCAAGAACCTTGTGGTCAAAGTATACTCTGATTACGGAATCAGGTTTTGGAGAAACTGTTAAAGGAGCCTGTTCATCGATTTTCTTCTTATCGTAGAAAGTGACAAAAACAAATGGCTTTCCTTCCTTCTCGATTGATGGAATCCAGAATTCCTTAAAATCTGCAATCTCTTTTTCATTCAGTCCCAGCGCTGCAAGTTTTTCATTGAAGAAGGAATCCAGTTCCTCCACCGGTGTCACAAATCCCTTTGACATATCGATTGCAGGATTGTTGTCCTTGCTTTCCCAGAAAAGGTAAGGATATTCCTTCTTTGTCTTTGGATCTGTAATGACTCCCTCCGGAGTGGCCTTTACGTTCCAGCCTTTTCCCATTTCAGGAATGGAAACGGTCAATCCGCCTTCAGGTTTTACGGCCACCTTGATGTTCTGTGTCTTTTTTGGATACAAATAAATTACAGGCTTTCCCATTTCGGCGGCGCCACCCTGGTGCACAAAGAGACAGGTGGTGTAGGTCTTGTAAGTTCCGTCAGCAAATTTTGCAATGACCCTATAGTAATTTGAACCCCAGTAAAGATTCTCCAGTGTTCCGTTTACGTTGAAATAGAAACTTGTGTCCCCCCTTTTATATTTTGAAAGGGTCCAGTCTTCAATCCTTTCACCTGAAAACGAACCGTTGTTGAGGAGGTACTGGTTTATAAGTTCCTGGCTTCCGTTTGCCCAGATAACCCTTATGGAAACACAGTCGCTTGAAACGGAACCTCTGAACTGTATATGTTCGCTCATGTTTGGCTTGTCGTTGTTGTAGATGTAGTATGTGTCTCCGTCATCCCAGTTGGTTATTCTTACATAGGAATTCTTTCCTGCAAAAGCACAGGTGATTGCGAATAAACTTGCAATCAAAGTTAAAATTTTTTTCATGTTGGTCTCTCCTTTAAGATTAAAAAATATAGGGCATCTCTAAAAATACTTCTTTAGAGGTTCCCTATGGATAAAAAATATCGGTTCTAGAAACCGCTTCTTTGAATTTATTCAATATGTGTATTCATGTCAATCGTAATGGACGGAGGGGGGGCTGCCTTCAGAAAAACTTGAGTTTTTATTCCAACGGTTATATAATAAAGGCCGTATCCAAGAAATACATTGAAAATGCGATGTTTTAAGCCGTGAAATCGCAAGGCCTAAAGCTCGGTAGAATATTTTAATAGAAGAGGAATGAAAATATGAGTAAGTATTCAGGAACTCAGACAGAAAAAAATCTTCAGGCTGCATTTGCAGGTGAAAGTCAGGCTAGGAACAAGTACACATACTTCGCTTCTGTTGCAAAGAAGGAAGGCTATGAACAGATTGCGGAAATTTTTCTTCACACCGCGGATAATGAAAAGGAACACGCCAAGCTATGGTTCAAGGAACTTGAAGGGATAGGCGATACAAAAAGCAACCTGGCAGCCGCAGCCGATGGTGAAAATTTTGAATGGACCGACATGTACGAAGGGTTTGCAAAGACAGCCGAAGAGGAAGGGTTCAAGGCATTGGCCGCAAAATTCCGTGCCGTGGCTGCAATCGAAAAGCGCCATGAAGAACGCTACCGCAAGCTGCTTGAGAATATTGAAACCGCCCAGGTTTTTGAAAAGTCTTCCGTAAAAGTTTGGGAATGCCGCAACTGTGGACATATTGTGGTTGGAACGAAAGCTCCTGAGGCCTGTCCTGTTTGCGCCCATCCAAAATCCTTCTTCCAGGTCACGGATGTAAGTTTCGAGTAAAAATAAAAAGCCCGCATAATTCTTTTTTTTATGTGGGCGTTCCCTACGCAAGCTTCGCTTGCTACGGTCGGGCTTTCCGTACTTCCGTTCGCAGGCTCACTCCATTCTGTGCAGGTTTCGCATGGCTCAATCTGCGCAGAACTAAAGGTACTCCAATCCCTAACGCAAGGCATCCCTAATTTAAAATCCCCCTCCTGATTGATTTTTTTTTCCGTCACTTATAAAGGGCATCCCTAAAAAATACTTTTCAGAGGTTCCCTAAAATATGTTCGAGGTATTTTTATGGCAAAAGAAAGAGGTAATGTAATTTTTAAAACAAGCTTGGTAGGAATCATTTCAAATGTTTTTCTTGTAGTCTTCAAGGCGGCCATCGGTCTTATGGCCAATTCAATATCCATTGTGCTTGATGCTTTGAACAATCTGACGGATGCGGTGTCCAGCATAATAACTATTGTTGGCAACTATCTTTCCGGAAAGTCCCCGGATAAGAAACATCCCTTTGGTCATGGCCGGCTGGAATATCTGTCAACCTTGGCAATCGCCGTTATCATAATATATGCCGGAGTAACGGCTTTTATTGAATCAGTAAAAAGTATTTTTGAAAAAAAGACTCCGGAATACAATCACATAATGCTATTGATCTTGGGTGTGGCTGTTTTGGTAAAGATTTTTCTGGGACTTTTTTTCATCAGGAAAGGTAAGGGGGTAAATTCTGGAGCGCTGGTGGCTTCCGGAAAGGATGCTCTGTTTGATGCAATAATTTCTGTTGCAACAATAGTGGCCGCTGTCGTTTACATGATTTTTAAAATCAGGCTGGAAGCGTATCTTGGAATATTGATATCCATCATGATTATAAAGTCAGGTATAGGTACCCTTGTGGAAACTGTTTCAAAGATTTTAGGGGAAGGGGCAAGTGTCGATCTTGTGAAAAAAGTAAAAAAGACCATTGTTGATCATGAAGGTGTCAACGGGGCGTATGATTTGGTGTTCAATAATTATGGAGAAGAAAATTATGTCGCCTCCGTTCATGTTGAGGTTGATGATACGATGACCGCGAATGAAATAGATATCCTTACCAGAAAAGTCTGTGAAGATGTCCACAGGGAGCATAATGTTCTTCTGACTGCAGTTGGAATCTATTCCAATAATACAACCGATTCTGATGCCGTCGCAATTCGTGAGGACATACGAAAGAAGGTTCTTGGACATGAACATGTCAACCAGATGCATGGATTCTATCTGAACAGGGATGAAAAGAAACTTCGTTTCGACATGGTCGTTTCGTTCGATGAAAAAAACAGGAAAGGACTTTACGAAACCGTAATCGCTGATTTGAAAAAGGATTACGGGGACTATGAAATAATCGCAGGTATTGATGTGGATTTTAATGAAATATAAAATGCTTCAAGGATTTTCAATGGTGCATCATAAGTAAAATACTCGCGCGAAAAAAAATAAAAAAAAATACAAAAAAAAGACTTTTTGTGTTGACATAAAATGTTGGATGATATATATTAACATTCACCACGACGAAAGTTGAGGTGAGCGAAGTTTGACAGCGAAGGGAAGGAAAGAAGAGACGAAGATGCGCGGGGAAGCCCGCGCAGCAGCAAGAGTACATGAGACTGAGAACACGTGTGGCGCATCCCGGAAGGGGGCGCCGAACGAACCCGACCCCGCGGATG
>JAZUKJ010000120.1:0-3680 GCA_045643225.1 Treponema sp.
CTTAGGACTTTCACTTGTAAAATCAGTAAGCGATTATCTGGAAGGAGAAATAGTCGTCGGAAAAAGCATCGACCTTGGAGGGGCAAGTTTTTCCTTTATATGCAATTCCTGAAATAACACAATTATGACATAATTTTGACACATTCTTTTTATAGTATATCACCTGTAAAAAACAAACAAATATTTTACAGGAGATTTACTAATATGAAAAAAACTACATCAGTTGTTTTAAAGCTTGTGTTCATTGGGGGCATTGTTTTGATTCTTTGTCTTGCAAACCTTTTAATCGGTGGACAGATGAGAAACAGGGAAAACATTTACGTTGATTCGCAATACGAAATATCCCACAGCGCCGGTGGATATTTTTCCTTTTACAGCGCCTACATTTGATGAATGTATCTATATAGATTATGTTTATTTGGAAGATGGTATGAAGGCCTGGCAGGTTCAAATAAATTCAAGATATCTTAGGCAAGAAGGCATAGATAAATTAAAAGACTTACTTCCAAAATTTTTTTCAGGCGAAAAAATTTCTCCTGATGAAAAACTTATAAAACCCCTGCACGCAAATTGTAATTTTGCAAAATTGGAATACTGTTAATTCTTTTAATTAGATATTTATATCTTTGATTCGAGCCGATGTCAAAAATTGATATTTTCTCATTAACTCTTTTATGGAAGGATTGGATTTATGGTTTTAAAAAATCGAACATTTATATTGGGAATAATTAGTTTCATATTATCTATAATTTCTATATCCGTATTAGCGTTTTTGTTTTTTGGATGGAATAAGAATAATTATTATACAACAACATTAATACGTTTTTGTTTATTGATAATGTTTTTATCTTTTGTGCTGGGGATTGTCGGTATTGTAAAAGCAATAAAAGGTTGGGTTGGAAAGTTTTTATGCATTGTTCCGATAAGTATATTTTCTATTTTGATCATTATATTTCTTTGGGGATTTGTAGAATTGACTTTCCCTCATAAAATATCAAAAAAGAAAGATATGAAACGGACATCCGAATTGCTGGAAATAGATTTATCTGATGGAAAATATTTAAAGAGGATTGAAAGCCACTCAGGATTTTTAGGTGATGGGGATTATTATGCTAAAATAAAATTTAATGATGCCAGTGCGGTTGTTGAATCAATAGAAAAAAATAGCGGCTGGAAAAAAACACCTTTACCCAAAAGCATTTTACATATTCTATATGATGAAGATGATGATGACAGTATTTCTATCATAAATGATAAAAGAATGATTTTCCCAAAACTAGAGGATGGTTATTATTTTTTTCTTAATCGGTCAACAAAATGTGAAGAATCGGAAAATCACAATCCGGATTTTATATTTGATTTTAAATGGTCTTTGAATTTCACAGTGGCTTTGTTTGATTCGAATGATAATATTTTATATATCTATGAACTGGATACTTGATTTATCATTATGCTGATACTCAATAGATAAGGAGGGCACGTTTTGAATATGCAAATGAAGAAATCGACATCAGGAGAAGATATAGAAACTCAATTTAATTTAGTTGCAAAAAGTTATGATGAAAATCGAAAAAAGTTTATATCATGTTTTGATGAGTATTATATTTCATGTACAGACTTTATAGCCAGAACATTAAAAAAATCCCCAAAATTAATTTATGACCTTGGTTCCGGGACGGGATTGTTATCTTCTTTCTGGTATAAATATTTCCCTCACTCGGAATATGTTTTAATAGATATTGCAGAACAGATGCTTGATGTAGCAAGACAAAGATTTGCAGGAATCTCCAATGTGAAATATAGCGTCTTGGATTATTCAGAATCCTTTCCTGAGGGAAATCCCGATTTAATTATTTCTGCACTTTCAATCCATCACCTTGAAGATGAACAAAAGAAAAAACTTTTCAAGAACGTTTTCAATTCTCTGGGCGATGATGGAGTTTTTGTTAATTACGATCAGTTCTGTTCTGAAAGTGCATCAATTAATATGAAAATAGAATCTTACTGGATTAATGAAATCAAAGGTTCAGGGATATCTGAAAAAGAGTATAAACTTTGGATGGAAAGAAAAAAGCTTGATCGTGAAATTACTGTCAATCAGGAAATTTGTTGGTTGAAAGAGTCTGGTTTTACTAATGTGGATTGCATATATTCAAAAGGAAAATTTGGTGTAATTATTGCTGAAAAATAATTTACGTTAATTCCTATGTTATTATATAATGGGTTTTATGATAAAAAAAATGAAAAATAACCAGGTGGGATGTATAGAAGATGTTCATGGAAATTGTTGAAATAGGTGCACTTACAATCGTCGCGATATTTATTTTTATGATTGGTTCCAGCTGGTATTATAGTCGCAAATTGAAAAATGGAACGATGAAACCTATTCAACAGGTTGAATACATAAGCGGAATTATGCAAGCAAAACTCAAGAATTTTAAATCAGATGCTAGCCTTGGAAAACTTAAAAGCATTGCTGTACTTGATGAATATATTGAGAAGCAACTTTCAATTTATCCAGCGGAAAACATTTTGAACGACCGCAATTTTATTTTGGAATGCGGTTCATTTTTAGGTGCAGTCATAAAGGCTAGAAAAAGTTTTTCCTGGAAGTTTAGGGACGATATTCCAATGCTTGTCAAACGGGAATCCTATATTTATCCATTTGAATTGGTAAAAGAGAAAATCATGAAGGGTGCAAGTTTTTCACTTTACGAATATGTATATTCGTTATGAACTTTATATTTTAATTCATCAAGAATAAATTTGGATAAGGAAGAAATGAAAAAAGATAAAAAGCTGTCCGGTGGATTTATATTTGTAAATCATGATGAATCATTATTAGCAACCTTTTTGAGAAATGCAATTTATATTTATTCTTTGGAAACAAAAAAACAGATAGTCAAATTTAAATCCTTAAGTAATATATCCTGCATCGCAATCTCGAACAATCAACAGAAGATAGCCGTTAAGAATACATCCGGAACCATTGCCTTGCACGATTTAAAAACCGGTGAAGAATTGTTCCGGAATTCTATGTTTAATACCGAGGGTGAACAGATTTATTTTTCGGATGACGACAGGTATATTTTTGATATTGACTGGGGCGGTCGCTTTATGCTTTTTGATTGCCATGACGGTTCCTGTATTCTATTGGATAATAAAAAAACGATGCCCCAATGTAGTTTTATCCGGATGGACCCAGCTAATAAGATTGTATATAGATTTATGCGAAAAGATATTGGCTATTCCGCTGGGACAATTCAATCATATATAATCGATGAAAAGAAATTGAATCCAGAACATGTTAATTTTGAGAATATAAATTCCATAAAAAATAATTCATTGATTGATAAATTAAATATTTCATTATGCAGACATAATAATTATTATTTCGATGGCGAAGAAGTAATAAAGGCAGATAAAAAATTTAAGCCTATAAAAGAATTGCAATTTAAAAAAGAAAAAGAAATCAAAAATTTCTGGATTTCCAAAAACGAAAATTATATGTTTGTGGATTACGGTTATATAAATGATATAACAAAGATGAGCCTTGCTGAAATGAAAGAAACCCCTTGTTTATCTGTGTTGTATAATCTTGAAACCATGGAAAAGGTTAAGGAATTTGATTATCAATATGTATCCGGTTTTGAGATGCTTGAATACGGAAAAGAATATAT
>JAZUKJ010000121.1:0-18876 GCA_045643225.1 Treponema sp.
GGAAGGTGGGAGGTCAAGGAGGGAGGAGGGAGCTCGCTTCTGAGTAGGGCTTCCTCCTCCCTCCTTGCTGCCCCATGTCCGAACATGAAAAGGACCTTGAAGGCGTAGCCTTCAAAAAACGAATAAGCGTAGCTTAAACAGTCCCAACGCAGTTGAAAAAGTTCCCAAAGGCAGCGCCTTTGAAAAAAGAAAAGCGTAGCTTAAACAGATTCCAAAGGCCGCGCCTTTGAAAAAAAAATTTACAACCTAAAACTCGTAATCTGCTTCTCTATCCCCTCTATTCCCTTTTGATTTTCCGCAGAAGATTTTGACACCGTATTTATGGCGTTTGTAATTCCCTGCAGACTCAAAATCATGTCGTTCATCTGATTGTTGATTATGGCTGTCACTTCCGTCAGACTTTGCATCTCGGAAATAATCTGGAATCCTCCGGAAACCATCTCCGCGGAACCGTCCGTAACAGAGGTAGTGGAATTCTTTATGTTGTTCATGGCCTCCAGGACCTGCTTGTTTCCTTCCGACTGTTCCATCATTGCGTCCATGATAATCTTTTCCTGCGCCATTACAGTCTTTGCCAAATCATAGATGACAGCGAATTCCTGTTGAACTTCCTTCGTGTTGGTTGCGACCAGCTGGATCGAACTTGAAAAATCTTTGAGGCTGTCCTTGATTGCTTTACTCTGACGGCCGGACTGTTCCGCCAGTTTCCTGATTTCATCGGCAACAACGGAGAAACCTTTTCCGGATTCCCCTGCATGGGCTGCCTCGATAGCCGCATTCATGGCAAGGAGGTTTGTCTGGGATGCAATCGACTGAATCAGGGAGGTCGCTTCCAGCAAAGTGGCCGACTGTTCAATAATCTTTGTTGAAGTCTGGACGGCCGTATCAACGGTACTGCGTCCATTGTCCGAAGCCTGCGTCAAGGAATCGACGGTGGCGGTATTTCTCTTGAGGATGTTCGTGACGTTATCAATATTGGAAACCATTTCCTCAACCGAACTGGAAGATTGGGTCACAGCCGCCACCTGGGATTCAATATTATCGTTCAGCATATTTGTACGGCCAATAATCTGGTTGACCGAAGCGTTGGCCTCCTCCACTCCACTGGACTGGCGTTCCATTTCTTCTTTGACCCTATCTATGCCGGCCGTAATCTGCGAGATTTCATTCTTTACAAGCCCCAGCTCCTTTTCCAGTTTCTCTGAATTAAGGGTGGTAGATTCTATGGAAGTCTTAAAATTCTTCAAAAGATACTTGGTGGTTTTGCGCAGAAGGTTCAGGGAGTTTGCCAGTTCTCCAAGTTCGCAGCGGATGTACACCGGTATCTTTTCCGTCGTGTAGTCCTTCTTTGAAAGGTCGAAGGAGAATTTGTTGACCTCGTTTATACAACGGTTTACGTCCTTGAGCATTATGTAGATATCAACAAGACCGACAATTCCAGCGAATGCAGCAAGAGGGGATGCCTTCAGTCCCAGCAGTTTTCTCATGACCATGTCCCTGTTGAGCGGAACATCGAAAACTGATTCCATAAGCAGAGCGATTCCCAGGAAATTGAAAAGGATAATCAGCAGGTTCCTCATCATAAAGGAGAAAGTCTGGTAGGATTTTTTATAAGGCAACCAGTTCAGCGAATTTTCAAGGAAACGCACCTCAAGGACGTACGCAAAGACAGCGAACATACACATTGAGCCACAGGAAAGGGCGAAGGTATAATAGGAATAGGATTCCCCCTTGAATGCCACCGGAGCAAATCCATGATACTGATGAAAAATCCCTGCCAGTACCGGAATGATGATGGCAAAACTCACAGGCCCAGCAAAGGAATAGACCTCCGCAGTCCTTACAGCTTTGTTCACATGTATAACCAATTTCTCGGAACCGTCGTAAAGTGAAAACTGCCTTTGAAGCCAAAGATAAACCAGTAACGAATTAATCACTGACAATATCAAATAGACTGCGTACACAGGATTTGAAATATACCTCATGGCCTCCATGAAAGTAAATCCACCGGTGAACAGGGCAAAAGGAATGAACATGATCTGCGGCAAAAGATATGCCATCAGCATGAACACCAGTATACATTTTGGAACGGTCGGCTTTGATTTTTCCGAGATAGAATTGGACACTTTTTTCTCCATAATTTTTTAATTTTTTTTGACTCAAAATTTTAAGCTGATTAAGGACACCTCTAAAAATTGCAATTCTTAGAGACCCCACTAATTATATCGGTTAAATTGATATTTGGAAACAGAAATAAAGATATCTCTAAAGTATTCGACCAAAATCTTTAAACGATAGCGCCATGCTGACCCCGATTGGAACATCAAGAATCAGCATGGCAATTTTTATACCGGCCGGGACCCGGCCTGCAGGGACTACCTATTTCTTTTCATCAACCTTGAACTTGTTTACAAGGGTCGCCAGTTTCTGGATGCTGACATTGTTCGTTTCCGAATAGTTCTTGGTATCTGAAATGGCATGAGAAATTTCGGACGCATTGAATGAAACCACATTCATGACCGTATTGAAATTCTCCAGCTCCTTGGCCATTTTCTGCATATTGACGCTGACCTCATCTTTGTTGTTGGACATGGTCCTTGTTCCGTCCTTAACGTTGCTTGTGGTTTCAGTCATAAGCCGGACCGCCTCAAGTACCTGCTCCGAACCTTCCGCCTGTTCATCCATGGCGGACTTGATAACATCTTCCTGTCTCTGAACATTGTCCGTCAAATCGTAGATGGTGTTGAAGCTGGCGCTTACAGTCTGGGTGGATTCGGAGATTTCCTTGATTGATTCCTGGAGCCGCTTCAGACTGTGGGTAATGTTTTTACCCTGCTTGTTTGAATCCTCGGCCAGCTTTCGGATTTCATCGGCAACAACCGCGAATCCCTGTCCGGCCTGTCCAGCATGGGCAGCCTCGATAGCGGCGTTCATGGCCAAAAGGTTCGTCTGTTTTGCAATATTCTGGATAACGGAACTGGCTTCCAGCAGACCAGCGGAATCCTGGAGAATCTTGTCGGCGGACATAACCGATTCCGCAATCTTCTCTTTTCCTTCGTTGGCAGCGGACGAAAGGTTTGTAACAGTGATGGCGTTCTTGTTAAGTATGCTGGTGATGGAACGAATATTTGCGACCATCTCCTCGATTGCGGCGGACGACTGCTCAACAGCGGAAGCCTGGGACTCAACATCCCTGTTCAGCATATTGATTGTATTGGACATCGTGTCCGTGGATTCATTTATCTTGCAGAAGGCTTCGGTTTCGCTGGCAACACTTGAGTTCATGTTATCAATACTTTCCACAATCTTCCCAACCGATTTAAAGCTGGCGCCGGTGGAAACCTCAAGCTCCCTGGCCATTACATGGGAAGTCATGGCGGAATCCTGGATATCATTAAACACATCCCGGCTGGTATCGATAAAGGAGTTGATACTGGATGCCATAACTCCAAATTCGTCGCGGGAAGTTACGCTCTCTATTTTTGAGGTGTAGTCGTTCCTGAAAAGCTTTGTAAGTATTCTGTTGATCGCGCGGATGTTGGAGGAGCTTTCATGATACAGGTTGTATGTAAGGATTGTACAGACGGCTATGTTCATACCCTCAATTATCAGGAAAATCGAAAGCATATAAACGGTAAAAGAAATATTGATATGCTGCTGAGCAATCAGGAGACCTATTACACAGAAAATCTGTCCGTAGAACGCAAAGTCCGTGACCACGATTCCACGCTCGGTGGTACCCATTTTGACTTTTGAGTCCGCATCGAAGGGGACATATGAAAGAGCCTTGTCCAGATTCTTCTTGAATACAATAAACATGGCCGTGGTCGTAATGCTGGCGGCCCCTACCATGATAAACGAAAAGGCAAGGAAACTCAGTTGTACGCCACCCCGCTTGAGAAGGAAATAATATGTCGGGAGGAACAACATAACAAAGAAAGCCTCCACCGGCATGATGGTGCGGATCAGACTGGCATAGGCTTTTTCGGTCGACTTGAGTCCCGAAGGAGTCCCATCGTAGGAAAAAAGCTTTTTGCTCCACCGGAAATACTGCACCCCTACGACAATAAACTTAATGACAAACAGAGTATAAAACACGGGGCTTCTAAAAATATTGCGGGCATCGTTAAAAGTCATTACCCGGGATATATAGGTCACTATCCAAGCATAAGTATCGCTTCCCAAAAAAATCGCCAGATAAAAAAGATTAAGTTTTTTTCTGGTGGCGGCGTCCACACCAAATCCGTTCAATTTTTCATCAGCCATACACCTTCCTCCGTAATATCGAAATTCGTAACGCCATTCCGTGGCCAAAAAGGTCCTCCCTGTTTGGAAAACCTTATCCTGACCTTTTTCTGTCGTTACTGGATTTATAGAGTTTTTAGAGATAATTCAATTATACACCATAAATTTTCAATACACAAATTAATAATTAAATTTTTTTAAGACTTGCTAAAACAAACTGTTACTATATGCCAAAAAGACCTTTCTTCCCTTTAATAAATGACGAAAATTAAGTAAACTTTATTGTGAACAATATGCGCTTGGAATATCTGGATTTTTTTAGAGATTCCTGATATTTCGGAAATGTATTTTTTAGAGACGCCATTGATTCTACATACCCCTGTAACCTATGGGTCAAAATACGGAGTTATATCCATGACAAAAAAGATGAAACCAATTTTTATTTCGGTAATGCTAGCCTTGTTTTCCCTGGCCCCTGCATTCTCCGTTGACCTGACCTTCAGGGCCAGCACCACCGTAATGATTCCCTCCCAACGGTTTTATAACCCGGGATTTTTTGGACTGCTCCAGGGGGACGTTGACTTGTTCGGATTCCTTACGGCCGGTCTGGAAGGAGTATTCGTAACGGAAAAACCAAACGCCTTTTCAAATTCGCTGACCATAATGGGCGGTGGAGTTGGAATTGGAGCATACTATTATCCGCTGAGCCGTCTTTATCTGGGAGCGGGAGGTTCCTTTGGCATCTACTCGAACACCACAAGACTTGGCAATGAGGAAAAGACTTTCTCCGACCTTTACTGGAGGGCCTACGGTGAAATCGGTTTCAGAATCAACCCGACCATTTCCGTAAACGGATTCGGTGGCTACGCTTCCTTCCTGGTCAACAAAAACAGTCCGCAGCTATCAGGCCCCTTCGCAGGTCTTTCCGCCAGACTCACCCTGTCCGTCGGAAAAAATGGAAAAGACGGTTTCCGTATAAACAAAGTCCAGGACATGCCGGTCTATCCTCTATTCATGAACATCTACAAGGAATCCCCTGCAGGAACTATCTACATATACAACCAGGAAGGTGCGGACATCATGGACGTTCACGTACTGTTCAGGGCGGACAGGTACACCCTTGAGACCCAGGAATGTGCCTATATCCCGAGGGTCCAGAAATATAAATCCCTTGAAGTCCCTCTCCTGGCCTCCTTCAGCGAAGACATCCTGAAGTTCAGCGAAAACGGAAAAATATCCGGGGAAATCATTATCGAATACTCTCTGCTTGGAACAAAAAAAGTTTCCAGAGAAAATGTCGTAGTAGATATCTACAACAGGAACACTTTCTCCTGGGCCGACTCTTCCGCACTGGCCGCTTTCATTTCTCCTGAAGTCCAGGAGATTCTCGAGTTCTCAAAAACCGTGGCGGGAACAATCAGAACCAAATACAGAACCGGAATCAACAGGAATCTTGAAACAGCAATAGCCATGGTGGAGACCATCAAGGATGCCAAGATTGTATTCTCCGGTGACACGACGACCCCATACCTGAGCTACCATAAATCCGACAACCTGGACTTTATCCAGTACCCTCTGCAGACTTTGGAAAATCTTTCCGGCGACTACGACGACCTGGGACTGCTCCTTGCCAGCTGTCTTGAATCGGTCCAGGTGCCAACGGGATTCCTTGTCTGCGATGACGATTTTATAGTCCTGGTGGACATGGGCATCAAACCTTCCGCAGCCGACAATCATTTCGGGGATACAAAAAAACTTGTCGTCGACGATTCCACGGTATACTTCGGACTTTCCATGAAGAATCTCTCCAAAGGCTTCACCAAGAGCCTTGACGCGGCAGGAAAAATAATAAAAAAGGCAAACAACGGTGAAATCGATGCCGAATACACGAACACCCACGAAGCCTGGACCGTGTACCCGTATACCACGTACAATATCGGTAGCTCCGGACTTTTCAGAATGCCAGGACAGACCCGTATCGAGAACCTCTATGAGGTGGCACTGAACAACTATGTAAACACGGAAATCAGTACGGTCATAGCCAATGCGCGCAAAACCGGTGACCACAACAAGATTGGTCTTGCGCTGATAAGGGCTGGACGCACCGCAGAGGCAAAATCCGAGTTCGCCAAATCAAATACGGTTGCCTCCATGAACAACCTTGGCAACCTGTACCTGACGGAAAAGAATTTCAATGCCGCCATCGAGCAGTTCAACAAGGTACTTGCCATCGATCCAGAAAACAAGACCGCATTAAGTGGAATCAATCGGGCCAACTCATCGAAGGGACTGTGATATGAAAAAGATAAGACTCCTCTTTTTGTTTTTCCTGATGTGCGCGTCGGCTTTTGCCACGGACATCCAGTTCAGAATTCTCCCGGCGGTAAACCTCCCTTTGGACATACCCCTGAGCCCTTCCTTCTCCGTTTGCGCGGCCCTGGACATTGTGCCATTCAAAAGCCGGGAAAGGGATAACATATTCTTTACCGTCCAGGGCACCTATGACATGCTCCATACAGAGGGACTGGAGAATTTTCATGGCTTTGACATCAGCATAGGCGCAGGCTACGAATACCGCATCATTGACAGGCTGAGCATTACCGGGGAAGTGTTGGCCGGAATCTGGACCATCCCCAGCAGCATCCAGAACAATCTGCCATCCGCAACCGGCTATTCAATGGGGGCAAAAATCTCCGCGAACTTTCATCTGCTGCCGTTCCTGACTGTGGGAGCCTTCGCGGGATACAAATATTACGGCAGCGACATCCCATTTATGAGCTCAATCGAAGCCGGGGCCTCCATAAAGCTAAACATCTCCAAGGCCCTTATCACCAGGTCGGACATCAAGGTCAAGGAGATGGAACTGTCCCCGCTGTTCCCTGTGCTATACAGCTACTACGACACAAACAAATTCGGGACAATCACCTTCGTGAACAACGAAAGCAACAAGATTACTGACGTTACCGTCTCAATCTTTATCGAAGAGCTCATGTCCAATGAGAGCACAATAAAAACCTATGACTCAATCCCGATGGGACAGGAATTTTCTGTTGACCTGACGGCCTTCCTGAACGAGAACATCCTGACCTCCATCATGAAGCACAAGACCACCGCAAAGGTAACAGTTTCTTACAGCAGCCTTGGACTCAGGACCAGACATACGGAAAATATTGAGCTCATGACCCTGGGAAGAAACAACATGTCCTGGGACGACGATGCCAGGGCCGTCACCTTCATAAGCGGAAAAGACGCCAGCGTCGCCAGATTTGCCAGATACCTCAGGATGGTCATGAAGGACCGCCTGACCGCTTCCGAGCCAGAGAATATTCAATACGCCCGGGGAGTATTCGCGGCACTGAAGGCCTATGGAATCAACTATGTTGTTGACCCGTCCAGCGCCTTCATCGACAATATCGGCTCCTCCAGCATAGACTTCCTGCAGTTCCCGTACCAGACCCTTCTCTATCATGGAGGGGACTGTGACGACCTTACAATCCTTAACTGTTCCATGATGGAGGCCCTGGGAATTGAGACCGCCCTCATAACAATCCCTGGACATATCTACATGGCCTTCGACTCCGGATACACTGTGCAGGAAGCGTCAAAAATATCCGACGGCAACTACATAATCTATGACGATGTAGTATGGATTCCTGTGGAAATCACCCTGTGCCACGAAACTTTCCAGAAGGCAAAAAAATTGGGTTACCGCGAATGGATACTGGCAGGGGACGAAGCCAACCTGATTCCTGTGCATCCGGCCTGGGAAAAATACAATCCGGTCAGCATTCATGACTCCGACACAAACTTCGAGCTTCCCAGCATCAACAAAATCATCAACAATTTGTATTGACCGGGATTCCGCCGCGGGGAGATATTCCCATAGAAATTGGTAACAGTTTATCCTGGAAACCTCCTCAATCCGGCCCCGATATCCGGCCGGTGGATTTTGTTTTTCCATAATGGTAACAGTTTGTCTTGATTCAGGGGGCAAGATTTTTTGGCAACTTGGCCTTAATTCTGCTATAATCTTTGTATGCTTTTAGACAATCTGAACGAAGAACAAAAACAGGCGGTAACCTCGACGGAAGGCTTTATCAGGGTCATTGCAGGGGCCGGCTCCGGAAAAACCAGGGCCCTTTCCCACCGTTTCGCATATCTGGTGAACGAAATAGGCATACTTCCCGGCAACATCCTCTGCGTCACCTTCACCAACAAGGCCGCCAACGAAATGCGCTCCAGAATCAGGACCCTTACCGGGGACAACGATACCGGATACATCAGCACTTTCCACGGTTTCTGCGTTTCAGTCCTGCAGGAAGATTCCAATGCGGTCCAGTATCCAAAAAGCTTTCTCGTGCTGGACAACTCCGACATTGACTCCATGCTGCAGATTATCTACGAAGAAAGGGGTCTGACCCTTAGGGAAATGACCTTCTCGGCCGCAAGGGATATGATTGAGATCAGGAAAATCTTTACGGAGCCGGACTACTACCAGGACCTGATAAGCCTTTCCCTTGAGCAGATACGCCAGAAGTATCTGGACGCAAAGACCAGCCGCGACATCATTTTCTACGGCTATCTCTACCAGGAAAAAAAATGCTTTGGACTGGACTACAACGACCTCCTCAAGTTCACGCTCCATATTTTCCGCACCCACAAGGATATCCATCAAAAATGGCAGGAACGGCTGGAATACATAATGATAGACGAATTCCAGGACATAGACAAAATTCAATACGAACTGATGGAGGCCCTCTGCGGATACCACAAAAATCTTTTCATAGTCGGGGATCCGGACCAGACGGTATACACCTGGAGGGGCGCCGATGTCCGCTATCTTCTTGATTTTGACCAGCGTTTCCCGGACGTTACGACCATCATGATGATGAAAAACTACCGGTCCACCCCGGAAATCCTGAACACGGCCAACTCCCTGATTTCAAAAAACTCCCTGCGCATAAAAAAGGACCTGGAACCTACCCTGCCCTCAAGCAACTTCAAGCCAGAATATTGTCACTCAAAATCGGCAGAGGAGGAAGCCCGGCGGATAGCCCAGAAGGTTTGCGAACTGTCAAAGGAAGGCACGAAATATTCGGAGATGGCCATCCTGTACCGCGCCCACTATGTATCCAGAAATATAGAGGAAGTTTTTCAGCAGAAGGGAATCCCCTATAGCCTTTTTTCCGGCATCCCCTTTTTTTCCCGGACCGAAATCAAGGATTCCCTTTCCTATCTCCGCATGGTCGCCTACAAGGATGACCTTTCGTTTTTACGAATCGCCAACACTCCAAAACGGAACCTGGGCGAAAGGCGGATGAATTTCCTGAAGGAATATGCGGAGGACCACAAAAAATCTTTATACGAATCCCTCAAGCTGAACCTGGAGGAAAGCCTGTTCGCCAACACAAAGGCCCAGGAATTTGTCTCCCTCATAGAAAAATATTCCTCCACCTATTCCGGGATGCAGATTTCTGAGCTGTTCAGTTTCCTAATGCACGAAAGCGGATACGAAAAGGCCCTCAGGACGGAAGGAAGCCAGGAACGGCTGGACAATCTGGCGGAACTGAAGCAGTCAATCTACGAATATGAAACCAGCTGCGGCGAGGAATGTAATCTTGAAAACTATCTGAAACACGCCGCCCTGTACACATCCGGCGATATGGAATCAAAACGGGAAGCGGTCCGCCTCATGACGGTCCACAGCGCAAAGGGACTGGAATTTCCTGTGGTATTTCTTTGCGGCCTTAACGAAAACATATTCCCCTCAAAGAAAACCGATAACCAGGCCGCAATGGAGGAAGAAAGACGGTTGGCCTTTGTGGCTGTCACCAGGGCAAAACAAAAACTTTTCCTGTCAGAGGCGGAGGGACAAAACCACGGGGAAGGATTCAGATTTCCTTCAAGGTTCATTTTTGACAGCGGAAAACAGAACCTGAATATCACCTGCGAGCCACCGGAAGACATAATGAAACGGGCCCAGGTCTACATAAAAAACACCACGGAAGATCTGGAGAAAATGGCCTCCCTGGGGAATCTGAAAACCGGGGACAGAGTATCCCACTCGATCCTTGGCACAGGGACCATCGTGGAAATAGATGACCGCGCCAGGATTTATTCCATACAGTTCGAAGGCCTTTCGACGCCACGCAAAATATCTTTCCGGGCGCCAATAAAAAAAATATAAAAAAAGCCACCCGGATTCAGAAGCAACCGGAGGTTGCGTCCATCTTACGATTTTCCGAATCCGCGTGGCGATATAAAATTAGGAGCTGCCTCTGATTAGAACCAGAAACGGATACCTGCGTTCAAAGGAATGCCCCAGTCAAAGATATTGGAATTTGTTGTATCAATACCAAGCTGTGCGGCGGCCTGGACATAGACTTCAAGGAAATCCACGATGTAGGCATTCAGACCGACAACAAAACGTCCACCAACGTATACACCAAATGGCTGGTTTGTGTTGAAAGTTGCACCAACGGCAAGTCCTGGTCCATAGAAAAAGTTCAATGCACCTGTTATATTAGGATTTCCCAGCCAGAAATCTGCTGTAGCTCCAAGTCTGTGAAGCTGTCCACCCCAGATACCTGCGTTTACAGCAAAAACAGGTGGAACCTTTGGAATCTTGAAAGTCAATGCGGCATGGCCGTATCCATTTGATGTAGCCACATATCCACCCTGAACACCGATACCAACCTTACTAGAAGCAGCAAAAGAGCCTGTACAAACAGCAAAGAAAAGGACTGCCAATACTGCTATGAATTTTCTGTTTTTCATAAAAAAAACACTCCCATAAAATATATCAATGATTTCGCCTGACAGACGATAAGCCATTCCACTATATAGATTATCACCTAAAAATTCAATTTTTTTGGAACTATTTTTTTTATTTTTTTCTTTGGGCATATTCCCACAACGGATATTCCCGGGAATCAGCCTGCGCAACGGCCGTAGGATGGCACCCCTTGAACGATGGCTCGGCAATGACATCCGGTTCCTGGATGAACTGCACATACTTTAGCTGGTGACAGTCCCGGCAGGTGTTCTGCGGCAGATAGTTGTAGTTTCCCATCCTGACCCAATAAAGGTTCTGGAATCCATACAGGAACATATCCGGAAGGGGATTAAACTTTTTGAGCTCGTCATTCCAGATAAGGCTTGTGCCTCCCAAATCAAGGTACACTTTCTTATCTCCACGGATTTCCAGCTCCCGCGAAATCTTGTTTACAAGTCCTTCCGTCATTTTCCCGGAGGCGCTGATACAGTAAAAGTCTCCATGAACCTTTGCATCCGGATTTGAAGAAAGCAGCAGCCCGAACTGTCTGACAGTTTCCATTGAGAACCGGTTCACGTCCACCCTTGAAAGATCCACGGATTTTACCCGCGCCATATCAAAACATCTTTCCCCGGCCTGCTCAAAATTGGAAGAAAATCCAATGGAATCCAGGTCCGCACCGTAAAAGGCATAGGGCGCAATCTCCGTCACATTATCCGGCAGAACAAGCTTCCGGTTCGACAAATCCTCTATGCCTAAAAGCTCCTTTGCGTTTCCACAATACATCAGGACCCTTTTCCGACCGCCGGAATCAGGGATGCTCTCCAAAAGCAGGCGACCTTCAAGGCTATATCCCCTGGCAAATTTTCCGCCGTCAAATATTATGCCGTTACCATAAAAATCATAGGGACTGCCCCTGGAGGAAACGAAGGCCCCGGCTTCAATCTTTTCCACACTGGAAGGTATGGTTATGATATCCGCGGCCACGGCGAGGGAAGATTTCAGAAGCCGTTTTGTTGAGGAAGGCAGAATCAGCTGGATAAAATATCCGCAGAGGCTGTCCTGAAAAAGGGTCCCCTGCAAATCCGGTGCATAGGTGCATTCCCACATGTTGAGTATATAGTTTCTCCTGATGGCCAATTCCTTGTCGGCCGCCAGATATTCCTGCATCCTGTCAAAAAAGGTCCTGTCCAGAACTCCCTTCAAATCAATCCGGTAAATCTCGTCCGGCTTAAGAGTCTTTAGCCTTTCAAAAAAATTTTCAACCGATACCGATATTTTTTTCGAGGAAAAATCCGGAACAACCTTGGCCACAAAGGAGGAACCGTCAAAAACAAAGCGATAGGGCTTTCCATAGGAGGCATCCTTGAACTGCGCCACCTCCCTTTTCAGCTGCACGCTAAGTTCCATGCCGCCGGGTGCGTCAAAGGAATATTCCACCCTCTTCCCCGCCTTTTGGGCAGACTCCACTGCATCCTGAAGCTGGGCCCATATCCTTCTTGGTGCGTCGGTCCATTGTTCTCCATTGAAAACCATGCAGCGGAGGGAATCGGTATGCAAATCCTCCGCGGGCTGGGACCTGTCAAACATAAGCAGGACCGGATTTCCTTCCACTGGACGCCATATCCTGAACTCCTTTTCGGTCCCTTCCTTTTCATCAAACGGAATAGAACCGTACAGGGCCTTGGTATAGGAATCCTCCACATAGCCGTCCATTTTTTCGTCATTTATACAGATTTCCGCAATCCCTGTCTCATTTCCGTCGCCACCCTTGTATACTGAGCGGATAACCAGACGGATTTTTTCAAACTGGCTAAGCTTCCTGTTGCCGTAGGAAAACCTGAAGGTCTGGCTTTCGCAACTGTCCCTGAGGGTAATGGACACCGGACTCGTTTCGTTTCCAAAATAGATATCCAGATCCCTGACCCGGTTGCTCTTCCAGAAATTCTTTGTGTTCCCGTTACCGTTCCTGAAAGTGATGGTGCTGACGGAATGAAGCCGGTTGAAATACATCACAATTTCCTGGCCTATCCCCTCGCCCGGCGCATTCTCAAACCAGGTTCCCCAGGTTCCGTCGGCCAGATGGTCCGGGCCATATCCATCCTCAAAGGAGGATGCCCAGATGTCCGCAAAGACCACCTTCTTAGGCTCAATCCTTTTGGAATAGTCCCAGCAGAATTGGTACCAGTTTATATAGTCCACCTCATTGTTGCCGTAATACACCTTGACCTTTTTGAGGCTGGCGTCCATATCGGGATGCTCAAGACCATCCCCGGAATATGAAAAAATGAACAGAGGATTTCCGGAAGTATATATCTTGGAAAGACTTACGCAGCCCTGGAACGCATGACCTTCAATGGAAGCAAGCCTGGAAGAAAGTGTTACCTTCTGCAGATTAAGACAGTCCTTGAAAAGCCCCTCGGAAACAGTAAGCAGTCTTTCGGGAAGCACCACGGAGCCAAGGTTATTCATCCCCTCAAAAAAATAGGGAGGCAGGGCCACGTCACCATATTCCCCGGACGGAACCTGACATGCACTCAAATCCAGTTCCACGTAGCCTGCTGGATAGATTTCAATCCTGGTCCTCAATTTTTCAAGCCCAGCTTCATCCAGCAGCCAGTCCGCCACCAGAGGGACCTTGCTTCCAAGCTCAGGGATTTCTTTTTCTACAAAATCTGTGTTTCCCGCAAGGATATCCGGGGTCACGATGTTTCCGTAGTCGTACTTCTTTCGGCAGGAGGCGACGGTCAAAATCAGGACGCACAGCAATGGAACGGCACATATTATTTTGCGTTCCATCCTACCACCCCACCATTTTTTGAACTCAGCACAAGGACAACCTTTTTGCAAGGTATCTTCTGTTCCGCAAACCGTTCCGCGAATCCCTGTTCCTCAATCCTTGAGAAGGCATCCTCCGTTACATCCGAAAGTTCAAGTCCCTTGTCGGCTTTCAGCTGGAATATATATCCCAGTGGAGCCCCTTCCGCATCGTCCACGGTAAACATTACATCGGAATTTGTATCGCTGGACACCCCGTTTCCAACCAGATTGGCAATTACATGGAAAGCCAGTTTATAGAAGTACTCCCTGTCTTTCTTTTCACCAAGGGCCACTCCCTCCATGGCCACTCCGAAACGGTTTATAAATCCACCAATATTTCTGGAAGCCAGGAAATTTTTCATGGCATCAATCTCCATACCGCCTCTGCTGATTAGACCGATGTTCGTGAATTCCGATAGCAAAGTTTTTAGCATACCCTCGGCAATCTCCGCATTCGGCATGGCCAGATGAACAAGATTCCCTTCATCATCGCCGGTCCTTGTCAGATATCCGCTTTGATAGATTAATGGAATCAAATCCCTTTCGGTCCAGCGGTATTCCATCAATTCTTCCCTGTCCACCTTCAGCCCGTAAAGGATATTGAACAAATCATATTTCTGCTTGCGGAGGTGCTTGACCAGCATATCCGGTACCCCGGTGTGTATCCAGAACTGGTGGACAATATTTCCGGATTCAAAATCCTCAATCTCGTTGGCATCCAGACAGTTCATCACGCTGTAGGGATTGAAAATCATATCGGCGTCGTTGGCAAACCTGTAACCGCCATACCACTTATCAAGAATGGAGAAAACCTTTTCAGCAGAAATGCCGGATTCTTCCGCCTCCGTTTCATTTTCAATGTTCCCGGCTTCGTCCCTGACTTTTTTTATGCGGGCCTTTTTTATCAGTTCAGACTGCAGCCGCTTGGAGGTTGTCAAAAGCCGATGGACATCCAGTTCGGAGAATCCGCAGAGTTCGCTAAAAGCCGAATAGGTGCTGATATCTTTTAACTGGTTGGTTCCATTGAAAATATTCACGCTGGCAAATTTGGAAATCCCGGTCACAAAAACGAATTTCAGATAAAAATCATTGCCATTGAGGGCCGAATAGAATTCCCGCATGACCTCCATGTTATGAATCTCTATGTCGGTGAAAGAGGCGTCCAGAACCGGCTTGTCATAATCATCCACCAGAACGGCCACAGGTTTTCCAGTTTTCCTGTATGCGGCCCTTATGATTCTTTCAAACCGCCTGCCATAAGTCAGCTGAGTTTCCGGACGGCCGTAGATTTCCTCATAAGGTTCAAGAAAAGCCTCGAACCCGGCCTCAATGCTACCATTCGCAGTATAGGATCCGGCAGAAAAATCTACCCGCAGAACCTCGCAGCAGGACCATTCCTTTTCCATATTCTCAATGGCCAGTCCCTCAAACAGATCCCGCCGTCCCCTAAAATAAGCGTCCAGCATTGAAACAAAAAGGGTCTTTCCAAAATACCTTGGACGGCAGAAAAAATATCCGTTACCGCTGTGGACCAATTTATAAAGCAGATCCGTCTTGTCAACAAAAAAGCAGTTTTCCTCGCGAAGTTTTTCAAAATCCTGAATACCGATTGGCAGCCTGTTCAAAAATTCCATACCTGAAAGTATATCAAAATATTTTCCAAGTTACCACATGGCGCATCACTAATAATTCATGCGGCGCAGGATATTTTTAATCCCGGTACAGGTTTCCCAGTTTGGTAAAAAAAGGTTCCCCACCTTCAAGGCTCTGCCGTTCGATTTCCGAGGCTATCAGATCGAACCAACCTTCATGAAAGCCCCTCCCCGTATCAAGTCCAGCATGGTCGCAATAGGCATGGACCATCTCATGGGCAACAAGTTCCGCCAGGATATCTTCGTCGCATCCAAGGAATTCGCTGTCAATCAGCAAAACCAGATGGCAGATACCCTTTGACCGGTAACCGTGGGTAAGAGCCGTGGCACCGCTTTTAGCCTTCAGTCCCTGACAGAAATTCATCCACTCGAACATAGGAACCACCGGACACTCCGCCAGATTCAGACTGTCCAGGGTCTTTGAAAAGATTTCCGCGAAAATCCTGTCATAAATCCGGACCAAACCTTCATTGCTCCGGTCGACCGATGAAATATATTTTTTGATTTTCGTTATCGAATACATGCTGGCAGGATATGCCACGACCCCATTTTGTACGGGAGAGGACCCCCTGTCCGTTGCAGACCGGCAGGATGAGATAATAAATATGCTAAAAAAAACAGCGGCCATCCAAAAAAGGGGCCTTGGCCTAAACAAAATAATCTTCCTTCTCCCTATCTTGTGCAGGATATTATTCTACCCCTGGCTGGACAATTTTACAAGAAAAATAACTTTAAAATAACTGAAATCGGCCCTATAATTTGATAGATGAAAACAACTTTCGTATTCGGTGCCGGTGCTGACTATGGGATATTTCCTTTGACCAACCACCTTATGGCCGCAATCAATACATTCCTGGAAAATGACCCGGCAGGGATCGAAATCAATTCCCTGCTGAAAAAGAAACTTGGATTCAGCACATTTTCCTATCCAAGCATAATGGACAACGCCGCCTACTCCTTTGTCCGGCGGAACGACCAGGCCAAGATAGATAAACTGTTGACCCGCCTGAACAATATCCCATCCGGCCCCCTTGATGATGAACAGAAAACCCAGCTGGTATTTATAAAAAGGCTGGCGGAAATCATGACAGGAACACCGAAACGCAAAAGGGATAGGCAACCGGTTGCCGAAATTGATGAACTGATACCCCTTTCCGAGCAATCCGGATTAACAAATTTAGTAACAGTTTGTCCCGAAACAACGGTTTCCGCCTTCCTGCAGCAGTCAATCCGTATGCTCCTCAGGAACTACCTCCGGGATCCAAAAAACAAAATCCTTCACACCCTGTTCAAGTCCATCGTAAACCTTGATGAAATACTGCTGGAATATTTCCTGGGCTTCTACAACGGGAACAAGGCCTGCATAAGAAAATATGAATACCTGCTATGGACCATGTGGGCCTTCTTTGTGAACACAGAAATCTCCTATCACCAGAAATCCAAAAAAACTGGAACCCTGTATGAAGAAATCTCTGGCTGCCCGGTCATAACCTTGAACTACACAACACTGGCCACCTTATGCACCGACTGCCCGGAACTGCTCCATTTTCACGGCTCCGTCCTCCATTACATTGACTGTCAGACCAGGGAAGAAAAAAAACTGAACACCTTCCGGAAAATCAGCACCCTTGCCGCAGTCAAGGAACTGGACACAGCCGAAATACTCAAAAATGACATACTCCCGTTGATAGAGGTACATAGAGGCAGGGACTCCTCCCCCGATAAATGCATCATACCATCAATGATGCCACCCTTTGAAATAAAACCGATCATAGCCAACGACCTCATAGACAACTGGCACCACGCATTCGAACTGCTAAGGGACAGCAAAAAAATCATAATCGTGGGATACTCCTTCAACCATACCGACTCCCACTTCAATGACATAATACTGGATTTTGTCGGAAAAAAGAAAAAAGATGGAAGCTGGGAAAAACAGATACTAATAGTGAACCCGGACAAAAACACCATACCGGCGTACTTTGACAGACTGCCTGCCATCAAAAACTATACATGGAAAGAAAAGACCATCGGCGACAAAGAAATCCCATGCCTGGTAAAAGCCAACATCACCTTCATCCCATGCACAGCCGCGTCACTAAAAGGCAACATAAGATATATAATTTAAATGGATTCTCTAAAGTAACAGTTTATTTTGAATCAAAAAGACACATATATATAGAAGAAAGTTGAAATTTTATAAACAGAATGGTAACAGTTTATATTTTGATGGTCCAACCCAAAAAAGTCCACAAAAGCTAAATCTATATTATATAACAAATTAAAAAGTACCAATTTATAACCGAAAACTGGTAACAGTTTGTATCGGAAGATTAGTAACAGTTTATATTTCCTCAAAAAACTGGAACCCACACCATATATGCAGTATCCAGATTCCAAAAAACACTAAATATCTGACAAATTTTGCCGATAAAAGTGGTAACGGTTTATTGCCAATTATCAACAGAAACCCCTGTGGAAACTAAAAATTCTAGTAACACTTTATAAATTTTTAGCAAAAACCTTAATTACATATAATATTTGAAGATAGCAAAAGATTAGTAACAGAACATCTCAAAATGGTAACAGAGTATACAAAATCTTCTATTATATCAATTAGAATTCAATATATAACAATTAGTAATATAGATTGTGGAAAAGTGGAAAACCAGTAAGAAAGTGTTACTAAAACCAAACTTAAATAACCTTAATAAATCCTTAAATAAATTTTACATATAAGTTTGGTGAACAAACCTTTTCCACCCTTCAACTACTGCCAGCAGATAAGCAATTCTAAAAGTTTGTTAAACAAACTTTCCAACAAAAACTATTTTCGTGGGTCGAATTAAATATCCTGATGCTTGCTCCGGATTATCGTACATTTTTGTTATACGCTTAAATATCCAGGAAGTTTTTATAAAGAATGAACTCCACTAGTACGAATTGATTTTATAAATTGTTACACACCTGACTAATATGAAAAACTCAAAAAGTTTGTTCGCCAAACCTTTTTATTAATTTTACTGATAGATATTTACCATTTTCTTTAAACATTTGTAAATGCTTTTTTCTCACCGATTATTAATTTTTTTCAAAATAAATATTACTTCAGACCTATTGAAAGCCATTAAAAAATCTCATTAAAATTTAATTGTACCTCCAAATTTTTTTTAGAATTTTTATAATTTGTTTTCCGATTTATTAAAAAAGTTTGTTTAACAAACTTTTCGATAAGTGATTTCTAAAAATTTTAAATCTGAAAATTTTTATATTTTTTCCGGTTCCTGATTCTTTGAACGTAACCATAAAATTTTACTCACTATGATTTTCTCGATTTTTTTTTCAAAAGATTTTCAGATGTTCCGCAATACGAATCGTTATTCA
>JAZUKJ010000122.1:0-9613 GCA_045643225.1 Treponema sp.
AGGAACTGAGCTGGCTTGTGGTTGTCGCCATCGTATTCCATCATACCTGCGTATTCAACTGCTGGGCGGCGTACGCGGTCAAAGTGTGGGAAGTTGTCTTCTTCGAATGCAGCAGTGATTTCCAAAGAACGATCACCACGGAAGTTGAAGAAGATTACAGAGTCGCCGTCAACGATTGGACCAACTGGTTTTCCGTCTTTTGCAACTACGAATTCGTGCATATCCTGATCCAAAAGACCAGCGTTTTCTGTACGGTATGTGTTGATAGCTTCAGTGCTAGACGCAAACTGGCGACCATCAGCCAAAACATGAGCGTGCCATCCGCGTTCAACCATTGACCAGTCAGCACCGTAGCGGTCCATTGTAATGTACATACGTCCACCACCAGAAGCAATCTGATAATCTACATCAGTAAATTCAGCAAGATATTTTTCAAGTGGTTCAAAATATTCCAAAGCAGAAGTTGGAGGAACATCACGACCGTCAAGCAAAGCATGAACGCGCAAAGTTTTTACACCTTCTTTGTGAGCCTGTGCAATCATTGCTTTAAGGTGGTCAATGTGAGAGTGAACGTTACCGTCAGAAACCAATCCCATCAAGTGGAATGTAGAACCTTTGTCCTGAACATTCTTTACAAGCTTCTTCCAAGTTGCACCTTCAAACATTGTGCCAGAAGTAATAGATTCACCAACAAGTTTAGCACCCTGAGCAAAAACACGACCACAACCAATAGCATTGTGACCAACTTCAGAGTTACCCATATCATCATCAGAAGGAAGACCGACGGCAGTTCCGTGAGCCTTAAGCTGTGTGTGTGGACAGTTAGCTGTGAACCAGTCCAGGTACTTCATCTTGGAAGCCTTTACTGCGTCACCTTCTTCATATTTACCATAACCAACACCGTCCATGATAACCAGAACAACTGGTCCGCGGCGTCCTTTCCAATTTGGATTTTTTTCCAAAGCGTGCATTGTGTCTGCCATTTATATCTCCTATGTGGGGGCTGTCCCCTCTAAATGTACAAAAATGTATCGATATTATAGGAAATTTTATAAGGTTTTACAATTATTCTTGTCAGCAGACCATGAAAAACTGTGGACGTTGCCATAATTTTGCCACATTTTTGTTGTATCCTTGGGGTATGAAAAAACTTCTGCTGACAATCTTTGTCCTTTTGTGTCTTTGTTCCTGTTCTTCCAAAAAGGATATCTGGAGGATGGATGGACGTTATGTTTTCTATACGGAGAATAATGTTGAGTATAAAACCAGTGAACCTCTTTCTGTTTTTGTTGACTGGAATAACATGTTTCATATTTTCAATAAAGTGACGCGGGAACATGTTGCCACAAAATCAAGAAAGATTTTTGTGTCCGCTCTGTCCAGGATGTGCAGTCAAAATAACTTTAAAAGGATAGCGGTTCTAACTTTTTGTTCCGGATATGATAAAGATTCCTTTGTTTTTGAAGCGATTCATGATTCTTCTCTTGTGGAATCGCTGGGTGAAAAAGAAGAGGGAGAGTATAAGTATTATCAGGTCAAAGCACTGGAGGAACCGTACCCGGTTTTAAATTTCTGTGCCAGCTACAATTTTATGTATTGCAGTTGCAGGGGATTGTAAATTTAATGGGGCCTTGTTATTCGTGGGGCGGGTTGAATACCCCTAGGCTGTCCTAAAAGTATATTTCGCGGTGGTTGAGCTTGTCGAAACCACCACATTTAGTGCGATTGTCATTTCGACAGCTCAATGACTACCATGGTCTAAACTTATTAGACAGTTACTATAAGGGGGATGAAGTTGTAGTTGAAGAAGGGTGGAATCTGTTTTGTGTGATAATCACAAAAGACCCTGCCGCTCTGGTTTTCTATATACAAAAACATCCTGAACTTTCGTCCAGGATGCACTCATTGTTTTTGCTGATTATCAGATTTTGAATTCGTTTATTTTTTGTGAAATATTGTCGATGGCGGTGGTCATTTCTTTTGTCAGCTTTGAAAGAATTTCCGTGGTCATCAAGGTTGATTCGGTTGTGGACACAATCTTGCTGAAGTTGCTGGACATGTCCGCGGAAGAATTCTTCAGGCTTGAAATTGAATTAAGGACACCGTTTGTTCCATCCTCAATTTCTTTGCTGGAGGTCTGAACCTGTGCCGAAGTTTCATTCATCTGGGAAAGAACATCAAGCACGAGTTTTGAACCGTCATTCTGTTCGGACATTGCGCTGCGGATGGATTCGACCAGAGAGAAGGTGTCCTGGGTTTTTTCTGAAACGGTTTCGAAGGATACCTTGCTTGCGTTTGCACTTTCTACAACCTTTCCAATATTTTCGGCAATCTTTTTCAGATTTTCTCCAATGCTCTTTGACTGGGTGGCACTTGTGTCTGCCAGTTTCCTGATTTCTTCAGCGACAACCGCGAAACCTTTTCCTGCTTCTCCGGCATGGGCTGATTCGATCATGGCGTTCATTGACAGAAGGTTTGTCTGGGAGGAAATGTCTGAAATAATTTTGTTAGTGTCCTGCAATGACTGGCTCTGTGCAAGGACGGTAGCCAGCAGTTCGTTAACGATTTTATTTTTCGCAATTCCGTCCTGGGTTGCCTTGTTCAGCTGGGCAAAATCGCCGGACATTTTTTCAACGGAAATTGAAACGGAACGGATGTTGCCAATCATCTCTTCTATGCTGGAGCCGGCCCTCTGTATTGATTCAGCCTGGGAGCTTATCATTGAGTTCAAGTCCCTGATGTTCTGGGAAATCTGGGTGATGGAAGAACTTGTGTCGATAACGCACTTGTCCTCGCTGGAAAGGGTTTCCTTTGCATCAGCAATCTCGGTGGAGATGGTCCTGATCTGGTCCTGTGATTCGGTGATACTGTTCTTTACATTGCCGAAAGTGGCCTTCAGCTGCTGGTTTGCTTCTCCAATATGCTTTACGGTTTCATGGACTGTGTTGACAAAAACGTTCACAGATTTTTTGACCATCGAGATTTCGTTGTTGTGCCTGATGTGGAGGCGCTTTGACAAATCCTTGTCGCCAGTGTTCAATTCGTCAATGCTGATTTTGATTGAATTGAATTTTCCAATCATGATTCTGATGATAATCAAAATGCTGATGAGCATTACGAGGGTAACGATTGCGCCTCCAAAAGATGAACTTATCTGGAGGTTCTTTTTGATTCCATTGACCTCCTGATTTTCGATGGAGGCGACGATTGTCCAGACCTTGTTTCCAAGGTTAACTTCCTTTGTGAAAATTCTAAGCTTGGATTTGTCCTCAAGGTTCAGGACGTCCTCGCCTGCACGCAATTCGTTTGCGTCGTCGTAGATTGAGATAAGTCCGGTCTTATAGAATTTTTTGCTCAAGGCATTGATTGGTTCCAGTTCCAAAAATCCAACCATACCTCCGTTCACTTCTTTTCCTGTTTCGCTGTCAATGAAATTTGATTTTACAAACAAAGGCATGTTGATGCCACCGGCGTTTGACTGACGAGGGGACTCAAGCCAGACATCGACATTCTTTTCTTTGTGCATTTTCCAATATTCTTTTGCAAGGATACCGACTACAGAGATTCCGCCTTTTGTGTTGTAGGTTTCCGGTCCGCCATCCTTTGCTCCTATGGCATCATCCCAGAAAACCATTACATATTCAAAGTTGTCCGGCTTGTCGGTGATTTTTATTGTCTCCTTGATTGTTTCCCTGTCGGTGGTTTTTCGGACTACTGAGCGCTGGAAAACCTGAAGAACTTCAACCTGATTTTCAAACCAGGTTTCAGCGCTTGAGACGGCCTGATCCAAAATTGTTGTGATGGAGTTTGTATAGATATCCTCGATAGGTTTGCTGATTATTTTTGTAATAGCAAACAGGAAGGTTACCATCAAGGTGACTATGATAAAGAAAGCAAGTGTTCCGTATTTTAGAAGTAAAGTTTCCCGACGTTTTCCAGCCATAGTGTAGTCCTCCATAAACGTGTTGTTTAGGGTTTAAAGTGAATATAAAAAAATCTCTCCGGAGCTTTTAATTATGGGGATCCTAAAAAATGTGATTTCTATGGATACCGTTATATTGTAACATGATTTTATTTGAATATCACTAAAAATTTTCGGAATAAAAATGTATGAAGATTATGAAAAAAAATGGACTTTAGGGATGCACTTTATAAACTGGAACGGTGTAAACCCACAAGGGCTATGGAGCAACTTTAGTCCACCGCAGGAGCGCAGCGACGAGGAGGATGAGCGGCTAGCGAATTGCGGAACAGCCCGGTTTTTGCGTCAGCAAAAATGTGCCCGTAGAAAAAAGGCAACAAAAGTTAACAGGAATTTTTATTTTTTGTTAATTATGGTTGGTGGAAAAAGATGCAACTGATGTTTACAATTTTCTTACAAGTTTGAAATTTTGTATTTTTGGAGGTTAACAGTTATGAATCGGCTTGAGGAAAGGAGAAAATGGATTGACAATCTTAGGTGGATTACAGTCATCACTGTTGTAATATTTCATGTGTTTTACTATTACAACAACATCGGTCAGGACCCTATGTTCAAACGGTTGCCGGCCAATCCAGTTACTGAAGGGGCAAGGGCCAGTCTGACTTTTGCCGGGATTGTCCAGTATGGGGTCTACCAGTGGTTCATGCTTTTGCTTTTTGTGGTCAGCGGAATGTGCGCGAAATTTACTTTGCAAAAAAAGACCCTGGGTCAATTCATGAAGGCCCGTGTCAGAAAAATCCTTGTTCCAAGTACTTTGGGAATTCTTGCAATCCAATGGATTGGCGGCTGGATTATTACAAATCGGTTTCTTGCTGGAGAGGAGGCACAGGTTCCGGGGCTTGTGAAATATTTTATCAGCGTAGCAAGTGGAACTGGCGCGCTCTGGTTCTGCCATGTGCTGTTTGTTGCCTGTCTGGTGCTTTCGCTCATTAAATTGATTGACAGAAAATGCCGCCTTGAGGTGTTGGGTGAAAAGGCGAACATTATTGTTGCGGCGGCATTGGTGGTTGTCATGGTCGGTGCGGCCCAGATTTTGAATATCAAGTTTGTCCCTACCTACAGGTTCGGTTATGACATTACGGCATTTTTGCTGGGCTATTATGTTTTTAGCGGAGAAAAACTTCTTGCGCAGTTAAAGAAATTTGGATGGGTTTGTTTGATTGTCGGGGCGGGATTTTTGGTATGGCATTTCATCAAATTCTATGGACAGTTCTATTCGTCCGCGGAGGTTCAGGACAGCTGGATTTCAATTGTCCATGCCTGGTTTACGGTCCTTGGAATTTTGGGTGTGTCCCAGACTCTGCTCAATTTTGAAAACAGGTGGTCCAATTATATGTGCAAAGCCGGATGGGGGATTTACGTTAACCATATCCTGGTGATGATTGTCCTGAACACTTTGCTGGAACCGGTAGCATCAGGGCTGCCAGTTGCGGTAATATATCTAATCGAGCTGATTGTGACTGTTCCGGTCAGCATTGGCTTGTGGGAATTGCTTAAAAGAATTCCTGTCATCAAATTTGTACTTTACGGACTTTAGTTTATGCTTCGCGAAAATATAATCAATCTGCGGAATACCTATGGATACAGCCAGGAAGAGGTTGCCGAAAAAATAGGAATCTCCAGACAGGCGTATGCAAAATGGGAAAAAGGGGAGACCGTTCCGGATATTGAAAAATGTGCCCTGCTGGCTGATTTATATGGCACAAGTCTTGATCAGCTTTACAAGGAACGGGAATCCGTGGAAGGTCTTCCTGAGGTAGAAGGTTTGTTGCCGGGTCCAAAGGGAAGGCATATTTTTGGAACCGTCACGATGAATGAAAAAGGTCAGATTGTTATTCCCAAGAAGGCCCGCGAAATTATGGGCTATGCACCGGGGGAAAATCTTCTGGTGCTGGGTGATGAGAGCAGCGGGCTTGCAATCATGAAGGCTTCCGATTTTATAAAAACAGCTTTCGCGGCGATCAGGCAGGCCCGAAAAAAAGGTGACTGATTTTTAAAGCCCCCGCCTCAAGTGGTTCGCTGGAGACGGGGGCTTCGTTTTTTTTAGCTTTGGCAATAAGGGCGTCCCTAAAAAATATCATTTTGAATTTTTTTAGAGGTTCTCATAATTATTCGTCGTAATACGAAACGGTTTCTGGATTGCCGTATTCTCCGTAGCCGTCAAAATCTGAAGGCTCAGGTTGTGCTTCCTTTTTTACTCCTGCCCCAATTTTGTATGTTACGCCAACGTATAGCCTTGGCATAAAAGAGAAAATGGCGTAGACAAGACTTTCAAGAGATTCGTGGTCATACAGGTCTATATAGACGTCCGTACCGACACGAATGGCAAGGCTGTTTGAAAATCCGTTTTTCACAGGGATTACATCAAAATCCCAGTTGAATCCGAAGTACGGCATCCATGTCACGACATCATCCGAGGAACCCCAAGGGGAGGCTCCTGCCATGACACAGCCGTTGAAAAATGAAAAACCGACGTAAGGATTCCAGCTGACGTTTAATTTATTCTTTCCATAGTACATTGATTCCCGTACCATGGCGCCGACTCTAAAGCCAAGCCTGTTGTTCAGCCAGGTAAAGTCCATTCCAACATCAGTGGTATTTCCATAAGAAAATATTCCCGCGAACAAGGTGTCGGAGATGTTTAATTCATAACGGAAGTTTTCGTCCAGCGGTTCTGATTCTTTGGAAAAAGCCAGGCCAATTGATATGAAAGATACCAAAACGATTGCAATAAATTTTTTCATACGTACACCCTCCATAAAAGCCAATGAGGAAACGTCTATTTCCGGTTTGACTTTATAAGCACATCCGCCATGAAAACGGTATGCTCAGTTGATTTTACAAGTCTATATTGTTTCTCCAATATAGGCAACTCCCGAAAGTGTCGGCGACCAGGTATGTACTTCACCCGGTCCACTTAAAGAAAAAAATCTGGATGGAATTTGTTACAAAAATATGGCGTATCTAAAAAATACTTTTTGGAGGTCCTCAATAGAAAAAAACTCCTCCATTGCAGAAAAATTGAATTCAAGATATTTTTAATGAATGGATTTACAGGAATTAAAGAAATCGGTTATAGAGAATACAAAATTTACTTTCAGCCGGAGCGGTGGAAATGGTGGCCAGAATGTTAACAAGCTTAACACAAAGGCCCACGGAACTTTGGCTATATCAGAAATCAAGGGGCTGTCTGAAGATGAGCTGACGGAAGTCCTGAAGAAATTGAACGGAAAAATCAATAACGACAATTTCATTTGCATTGACGTTGATGACGAACGGTATCAGGAATCGAACAGGCGAATCGCGCTGGACCGTCTGGAGGGATGGATAAAGACGGCCGCACAGATAAAGCCGAAAAGAAAAAAGACAAAGCCGACCAGGGCGTCAAAAGAAAAAAGGCTGGAATCAAAAAAGCTGCATGGAAAATTAAAAAAGGAACGGAACTGGAAAAAAGACATAGGATTGATTTATTAGTCCGCTTTTTATATTTTTAAAACTATATTAAAAACTGGAGAAAAAAATGGGAACCATATTTGGCGCAATTTTTTGCGTAGCACTGTTTGCCGTAGTAATCGTTTCTGCCCGCATGAGAAAAAAGGCGTTGCAAAAAATCTACGAGCAGTATCAGGAAAAAGATTTTGCATATACGCTTGTGATAGGTGGATATGATTGGGGGCCGGGAACCGAAAAGATGATTCTGAATCTGGGAAAGGTTTCTGAAAATTTTACTGATAAAGACTTGGATGTGTCCAACTTTTCCGTGACTGTAAAATCGGAAATCTTTGATAAAGGGCAGAACAAAGTTGTTGAACAGGAAAAAGCTGTTTCCATTAAGAAGGTTTATCCATGTGATATTGATGGCAATATCCTGGAAAAAGATTCTTCATCCTCTGACTCGGACGGTATGGAACTGGAGGACTTTACCCACATTGCGCTGGAACTGGAGCCTCGTCCGGATGATCCGTTTACAAATCCATTCCTGTATGATGAGATTGTGGAGCATAACCGTTGGAAAAAGGTCTATGATTTTACGATAGGCCATCCAAAGTTTGAGAAACCCATGACCGACTGCAGCGACTGGTTCTCACCGGAAATCAACAGGTTCAAGCAGGTCAAGCCTTGTGGACAGCTGACCGCCACATCATTTGTTCCAGAAAATGCCAGGGACGGAAAACTGCATCCGCTTATTGTTTGGCTGCATGGTGCGGGCGAGGGTGGAAAGGACCCGGACCTGGTTGTCCTTGGAAACAAAGTGTCGGCCCTGGGCGGTGAAAAAATCCAATCCTATTTTGACGGGGCCTTTGTTTTGTGTCCGCAGGCTCCTACCTTCTGGATGCAAAACGGGGACAGACCCTACGATATTTTGGAGGAGTCCACGGTGGATAAAAAATCCCGGTACACGAAGGACTGCAAAAGACTGATTGACCGTTTTGTAAAAAAGAATCCGTCCATTGACAGGAACAGAATTTATATTGCCGGATGTTCAAACGGTGGATACATGACCATGAACATGATTTTGAGTTATCCGGATTTCTTCGCCGCTGCCGTGCCTGTTGCTGAAGCGTATCAGGATAGATGGATGACAAACAACGATATCAAGTCAATTGATAGAATGCCAATATGGTTTGTTGCGGCAAAGGATGATGAGACGGTTCCACCGGAACAGCATGTTGTGCCAACGACCAGACGTTTGCTGGAATCAAGGGTAGGGTACATTCTTCATATGAACCTTTTTGATTCAATCCAGGATGATTCAGGAAAGTATTTTGATAAAGACGGCTCGCCGTATAAGTATTTTTCACACTGGTCCTGGATTCCGGTCTTTAATGACAAATGCTATGACGAAGACGACGAATCCTTATGGAGCTGGTTGTCGCAGCAGAAAAAAAATAAAAGCAAGTAAATTTCTTACGGAGGATAAAGTTTTATGGAATATAGAAACTGGCACGAGGAAGATGGAATCGTTTTTCACTATGAAACGCAGGTTAGTTTTAGCCAGGCTGACATCAACGGTAACTTTAGCTTGAATGAGTTATTAAGGATAACATCTGATGCCGCAGTCGAGGATTATCGCCAGCAGGGGTTGTCCAGAGAGTTTTTAAAAGAACATAACACCGCCATTCTGGTTTCCAGAGTGTCTTTCCATTTTCATAAAATGCCAAGGGAAAATCAGCGCATAACAATTGTCACCTGGGAAGAAAAACCTGAGTTGCTTCAATTGAAACGTGCCTACAAAATTTATTCAGAGGATGGAGAACTTTTGGTGGACGGCCTGAGCGCCTGGATAGTGGTGAACCTTGAAACAAGAAGGATAACTCCGACAAAGGATTTTACACTTCATGCTCCCAATGATTATCAGCGTCAGGATGGATGTATGAAACCGGGAAAAATTGCGTCGCCTGAAAATCTTTGTGAAATTGATTCCAGAAAAATCCGTTTCTCTGATTTGGATTCCAACGGGCATACAACAAATTCCCGGTACGGGGCATTCATCGCGGACGTGCTGCCTCCTGAATATCCAATTTCAAATTTGAAGGATTTTAGAATCAACTATTCAAAGGAAGCCATGCTGGGTGAAACCGTCCACATTATGAATGCCGTTACGGATACGGAAAATGGAAAAAAGTTGAC
>JAZUKJ010000123.1:0-12311 GCA_045643225.1 Treponema sp.
CTCGAATCCGTGTGGCAATTTTTCAAGTTCGCGGTGAAAACTGCGCTGGAGATAAAAAGCAGAATTTGAAATTATTATGGGCAATTTTGATTTCCTAGAGAACAACTGTTTTTTTTATATTGCCACGCGGATTGGATTTTACTAACGTAAAATCTTTGAACAAAGGGGACAGATCCTGATGGAACCTTACGGTTCCATCAACGAGTTTTTATCAAAACTCGCGCGACGGATGACAGCCAGAGGGGACAGACCTCGATGGAACCTAGAGGTTCCATCAACGGGTTTTTGCCAAAACACGCGCGACTGATTGCAGCCAGAGGGGACAGACCTCGATGGAATCTGCGATTCCATCAACGAGTTTTTATCAAAACTCGCGCGACTGATTGCTGCCAGAGGGGACAGACCCTGATGGAACCTAGCGGTTCCATCAACGAGTTTTCTTCAAAAACTCGCACGACGGATTGGCAGACAAAGGGGACAGACCCCGATGGAATCTAGCGGTTCCATCAACTGTTTTTTGTCAAAACCCGCCCAACGGAACCCCAAGGTTCATTCTATTTATGTAAAGTATTTGATAAAATTTCTAACTATGGTTGAAGATTAGTGTTTTTTTAGGTATTATTAGATTATGGATAAGTTAAAGATTTTGTTGCCAAAGGGCAGAATTTATGAACATGTAATAGGACTTTTCGCGGGTGCCGGTATTTCTATTAATCTTCCGGAGCGTGCATATCGTCCTACAGTTAATCAGGATGACCTTGAAGCAAAGGTTATGAAACCTCAGAATATTGGAAAACTTTTGGAACTTGGTGCCCATGATATGGGATTTACAGGCCGTGACTGGATTAAGGAAACTGGTGCTGATGTTGAAGAGATCATGGATACAGGATTTGACAAAGTCCGTATCGTTGCAGCAGTTCCAAACGCAATTGATGATGCTCATTTGAAATCACATCATGTGATTGTTGCGACAGAATATGAAAATATTGCATCAAATTGGTTGAAGAATCAGGGAATGGATTATGAAGTTATACGTACATACGGTGCGACAGAAGTATTCCCTCCTGATGATGCGGATATGATTGTCGATAACACTGCAACTGGCCGTACTTTGGTTGAAAACGGTCTCCGTATTGTTGCTGAAATCATGACTTCATCAACTTGTATGTTTGCATCAAAAAAAGCAATGCAGGATCCTGAAAAGAAAAAGAAGATCATGGAATTGAAAAACATTTTTGAGTCCGTAATCGATGCTCGCGACAGGGTTATGCTTGAAATGAATGTTCCAAAGGAAAGCTTTGATGCAGTCGTTAATGGTCTGCCGGCAATGAGAAGTCCAACGGTTTCTACACTTTATGGTGACAAAGGATTTGCTGTAAAGATTGCTGTAAAGAAGAGCGAAGTTCCAAATCTGTTGCCAAGGCTTAAGTCATTGGGTGCAACTGATATTCTTGAGTACGAACTCAAGATGGTAATGGCCTGATTTTCAGGTTGGAGAAATAATGAATCGTATAGCCACAGTTGAACGGAATACATTTGAAACACAAATAAATCTGACTCTTAATTTGGATGGCAGTGGAAAATGTAATGTAAAAAATCCGATAGGTTTTTTTGACCACATGTTGCAGGCCTTCTGTAAGCATGGAATGTTTGATTTATCAGGAGAACTTTCCGGGGATTTGCATGTTGATCAGCATCACTTGATTGAGGATACTGGTATAACTCTTGGTATGTGTTTTTCCAAGGCTCTTGGAAACTGTGCAGGAATATATAGGTCCGGATTTTTTATTTATCCAATGGACGAAAGTTTGTTGCAGGCATCCGTAGATTTTGGTGGCCGGTCATTTTTGTGTTGCAATTCTCAATTAACCGGGATACCGCTGGTTTCTATAAGTCCTGATGGTAAGCAATCCAGTTTCCAGACAGATTGCTTTGAAGATTTCTGGCAGGGATTTGTCGGTGGTGCAAAGTGTAATCTTCATCTTGATACAATCCGTGGCAGGTCTGACCATCACAAAATGGAAGGACTCTTTAAGGCCGCTGCCAGAGCAATTCGGGCGGCAACGGAAATAGATCCAAGACGTGAAGGTGCGATTCCATCAACCAAGGGAGTTATTGTATAAGGTATCTCTAAGATTTCAGTCTTGGAGGTTTACTGTAAGCGGTCCATTAGATTTCAATAAAAAAAGGTGGTTCCTTTGATATTCAGGTACCACCTTTTTTTTATTCCGACGAGTTCAATGCACTGAAGCTCTGTGTCGTGGTTCGTTCATTCTTCTTCAGTCGAGAAAGGATTTCTTGCAATGTCAGTTGTTTTTTGCCCTTCATCGATATCAGCGTCAGATGGAATCCATTGATATTTTTCTCTCATGATTCTTGCTGCCGATTTTGGATCCTGATTTGCTTTTTCCCACGCATATTTGAAGTCATCTACAAAACCTGAAAAACTGATTTCTTCCCTGGAATTTTCTCGTGGAATCAGATTCGTAATAATCCATCTTCCCTTGTGATACAACAGATGGACTATATCGGTTTCGTCAGCAATAACCAATGTGTCGTCGCCTTCCGTGAAGACCAAATAATAGGTAACTGTGTAATCCTTGACAGCCCCTTCCGTCATGGAGCTTCCATATTCCGAGCTTATGGATTTCGGTTTTGTCTTTTTCTTAGGTCCCCTAAAGAATGGATTACCTTTGGCTCCATCGATGAGCAGATTTGTTACGCCAAAAATATTGTAATTGCAGTCATAGTTAAAACAGAACCATTCGGCCGGAGCGACGGTCGCTTCTTTAGCATTGTAGGAAGCTTTTGCTCTTGCCGCTACATAGACATTGCTTATTAATTCTGTGAAATTTTTTCCGCCTTTTCCATAGGAGCTTCCCTGTATGGCTGTTACATCCAATCGATTCAGGCCTCCGTAGTACATTTCGATGGTTTGACTGGAGGTTAGCCCAGTTGAGATTGGATTTTTTCTTGTGCCACTAAGGTATGCGGATATACCTGCTGCCAGGACAATGACAATGCCTGCAACTATGGTCAATGGGATTCTGTTTTTTCGGAACCATCTTTTTTTTGCAAGACGGTTTTGGAAATTTATATTCTCTTTGGATGCAGTCCTTTCGAATTTTTCAGGAGAGACTGTGGACTTTCGGATTATCTCAGAAACATGTCCCCCGGCAGGAATTTCTCCTTTGCTGGTAAGACCGGTTTCTTTGTACAGTTCCTCCAATGGAAAACTCAGAAATATTTCCTGGTGAATTCTATTTGTTAAGCTGGAATCCTCGTTGAGTGTTTTGGAAACCTTCTCAGAGAAACTTCTTTTAGTTTCTCCTTGTTTTTCTCCATGAGAAATTAGCTGGCTTTTCCGTTGGAGTGCATTGTCAACAAAAAAGGAAAGCCTTTCGTCCAGTGCCCATATTTTATTTCTCAAAGGCACGTAGTTGTGGTCGATTATATCCCAGGTGCGCTTTTCCGAATCGATTTCATTAAATGGATAGGAGCCCGTTAGCATATAGTAAGTTATAACCGACTGGGTATAGTTTATGGCCGCCTGATTTTTGAGGGATGGGTTCACAAAATATCCGTTGTATTCTGCAAAAACTTGTTTTCCGGCGCACTGCATACTGGTTTCAAACAATCCGCGTGGAAGGAAAATGATTTTCTGATAATCTGCAGAAATGAAGATTCCTCCGGCTCCAATATTGCATATATCTATTTTTTGGCGTGCAGCCTCTTCCAGGACGGAACAGGTTCTTGCGGCGGCATAAATTATGAATGACCGCTCCGTCTCTCCCAGTTCTTTTGAAAAGGCTAAATCGAATAGGGCTTTTAAGGTTTTTCCTGAAAAAGCGTCTCCTTCCAAAAGGATGGTCTCACGTGCCTGTCTTTGAATTGATGTGAGGTTTTCATCCATGCATTCCGTCTGGTGGGTCCCTGTAAAATTCCACTTTGAAAAGCTCCATCCATAATCGTTTTTTTCTGCAAGCCATCCGTATTCATCCAAACGGTCGGTGATTCTGGCTTTTGTGAATGCATTTAAGGACATGGATGTGTCCAGAAAGAGCTTTTTATTTTCTGCGAATACTAATTGTCTGTTCATATCTAAAAAATCGGAAAAAATTGAAAAATCCCTAAAAATGAGATTTCAGGGATTTTATTCTTGCCAAAGGGGCACTGTTCCGGCTAAAAAAGGTTGTGTCCCCTGAGAGCTGTACCTTATTGGAAAGACGATACCTCGACCGCTATGTGCCGAGGTCCGCCATTCGTGTCATGAGGATAGAAGATTAACGGCCGGATGGACCATACAGATACTTGAAATAATCCATGGATGTACTGTAGGTTGCATCAAAGTCGCCCATTGTGTTCTTGTAGGATTCCAGACTCTTCCAGAATTCATAGAACTGAGGGTCCCTTGTGTATGCCTCCGTGTAGATGGCGGCAGCCTCTGCATCGGCCAGACCTTTTGTTTCCTCGCTTACTCTGTAGGCTTCACTTTCAATTGTACGTTTTTCGTTTTCAAGTTTTCCTAACCATTCAGCTTTTTTTCCTTCACCTAAAGAACGGTATGCCTGTGCTACCTGGTTTCGTTCCTTTATCATTCTGTTGTAAACCGATTCAGTAAGTTCATCGGAATATTTAATCTGCCTAGGGACTATATCAATAAGGTCAATGCCATATTCAGCCAGCATTGGTCTTGCTTCGTTGGCCATTTCCTCGCAAAGCTTTTTTCGGCCCTTTGTTACCGTCTCGTTCTGTGAACTGACATTTACAAGGGCTTCAATTTCTGCGCTGTCGTCCTCGCTGATGTCACCGGAGTTTGCAAGGTTTTCCATTTTTGATTCGTTTATGATGTTGCTGCTTCTAACGATCTCGCTTAACCTGTTCCTTGAAATTACAGTACGGGTAGCGGAATCAATGATGTCGCTAAGCTTGGAGTAGGAGAGGTCAATGGTTTTGAATGTCCTGTAAAATACCACAGGGTCGCTGATCTTCCACCTGCTGGTTGTGTCCATGATAATGAACTGGTTTTCCTTTGTTGGAATCCTTGCATCATCACCATTCAGGGACAAAATCTTTGAAGAGTACTTTGTGACTGAATCAATAAACGGAATGCGGATATAGATACCTGCGCTGGTGCGTGATGCAGTGATTGAACCGAATCTTGTTACGACAGCCTGCTCACCTTCGTTGACAATGTAAAAAGGTCCCGCTGATAAAAATAGGATTGCTACTATCGCGACTATGGCTATGGTTAGATATGCTTTTGCAGTTTTTTTCATGTTTTATCTCCCGTAATAGATTATTGGCCTAGATTTTTTATTGGCAAAAGGCTTTCGAGTCTGTTATCAATGAGAGTTGGCTTCTTTGTTTCCGCCTGTTCATTGAATACTTCTTCCATTGCCTCAAGGTAAAGTCGTTCTCTTGTAACGGCAGGCGCCTTTCTGTATTCCTCATAGACAGAATTGAATCGGGCCACATCTCCTTTTGCTTTGTTGACACGCTCTGATGCGTATCCTTCCGCTACCTGGATTTCTCTGTCAGCTTCTCCCTGTGCTTTTGGAATTTCAGAGTTGTAGCTTTCTTTTCCTTCGTTGATGAATCTGTTCATGTCCTGGATTGCCTTGTTGACATCTTCAAATGCGTCCTGGACTCCTGCAGGTGGGACGATGTTCTGCAGTTTGACCGCCACAACATTGATTCCCATGTGAAGATTCTTGAACTGTTCGTTCATGTTGACGACCGAAAGATTCTCAATGTTTGTACGTTCGCTACCCATGATGTCAAGGATTGCCCTGTCGCCGACCAGAGTGTTTATGACGGAACGGCTAATATCGCGGATAGTCTGTGACCTGTCCTCAACGGAGAACAACCATTCCATTGGGTCGACGATTTTATATTGGATGGTCCATTCTACGTCAACAATATTCAGGTCGCCTGTGAGCATTGTTGATTCGCTTGTTATTCCATTCTGGTACTGGTTTGTGACTCCAGAGCTGGAGGTGCGGAAACCGAATTGCTCGGTCTTTACGACGTTGTTTCCATCGACAACGTATTTTTTATCTATTCCAAAAGGCATCTTGATTTTAAGCCCAGGCCCCAGGGTTTTGTAATAGGCTCCAAAGCGTGTTATGACGGCCTGCTCTGATTCGTCAACAACAAAAGTGCTTGAGGCAATCAATATGATTCCCAGGGCAATCAATATGATTGTGATAATTCCGGATGGTTTTAATAGTTTTTTTATAAATGCATTGGATTTTTCTGACATGAAATCCCCCTCAAAGATAGTACGTGGGATTAGTTGACTAATCCCTATATGAAATTTACTTATTTTTGAGTGCAAAAACAAGGGTATTTTATAAAAGTTTTGTTTTTTTTGAGCCAAAGGGATTTGAAAACAGTCCGGAACTCTTCAGGATAAAAGGGTGCCATCCAGACAGGGAATGTGCCATGTTTTTTATATCTGCAATTCCTCCCATCTGGCGTAGGCTTCTTCCAGTCTTGCGGCGTTCTTTTTGTATTTTTCCCCGGCAGCGGAGGAAACTGAATAGTCGCTGGAGGCCATGTCGTTCTCCAGTTCCTTCTGCTGGTCCTCCAGTTCCATGATTTCTGTTTCCAGGCTTTCCAGTTCCTTTTTTTGTGCAAAGGAAAGCTTCTTTGGTTTGTCAGATTTTTCTTCCGATTTTTTTTCAGCGGCGGCCATTGCCTTTTCCTGCTTTTTTTCTTCTTCGGCGGCCTTTAGTTTTTCTTCCCGAAGTTCAATGTACTCGCTGCACTTGCCGACGAAACCGGAGACTCCGCCATTTTCTTCAAGAATAAAAAGAGTGTCGGCGACTTTATCCATGAAATATCTGTCGTGGCTGACAACCAGGAGACAACCCTTGAAAGCCATCAAAAAATTTTCCAGGATGTTCATGGTGAATATGTCAAAATCATTGGTAGGTTCGTCCAAAATCAAGAAGTTTGGATTGCTCAGCAGCAGCCTGACCAGGAACAGTCTTTTTCTTTCGCCTCCACTTAAGGTGCCTACCGGGGAATAAAGAATTTTTCCTTCAAAACCAAATTGCTCCAGGAACTGTCCGGCACTTAAAGTGGTTCCGTCGTTCATGTGCATAATTTCGGCTGCTTCCTTGACATAATCCAGTACCGACAAGTCGGTGTTCTTGAATACCGGATTCTGGTTGTAATAGGCAAAGACCGTATTTTCCCCTACGACAATGGTTCCGCTGTCAGGTTGTATCTGTCCGGTGATTATATTGAGCAGGGTTGATTTTCCGCTTCCGTTGTTTCCGAAGATTCCGATCTTTTCTCCCTTGTTAAAGGTGTAGCTAAAATCTTTTAAGACTGGCGCGGAATTTGTTCCATTGACTTTCGCATAGCCCTTTTGGAAATTCTTTGTGATGCCGTGAAGCTCCAGAATCTTTCCACCAAGCCTGCGGCCTGCCACCTCAAAGGTGAATCCCTTGTCGGCCTGAAATTTTTCCCTGTTGATTAAGGCTTCGTCCCTCTGGATTCTGGCTTTGGCTTTTGTACCTCTGGCGCAGGGACCTCTCATAAGCCAATCCCTTTCCACCCTTAAAACGGATTCGATGCGCCGTTCTGTGTTGGCCTCGATTTCCGCTTCCATCGTCTTTTTTTCAAGGTAGGTGGAATAGTTTCCTACATATAGTTTTATTTTGTTGCGGGCCAGTTCATAAATGTTGTTGCACACCGCATCCAAAAAATATCTGTCGTGGGTAACCATCAGGACCGTTCTTTTTGTTTCTGCCAGATAGTTCTGCAGCCAGACGATTGTGGTCATGTCAAGATGGTTGGTAGGTTCGTCCAGAAGCAGAAGTTTTGTATCCTCCACAAGGACCTGGGCCAGGGCAACTTTTTTTATCATTCCACCGGAAAGTTCCCCCATTTTTCGTTCCATGTCGGTAATTCCCAGGACCGTCAGGATTGATCTGACCTGGGATTCATAGTTCCACAAATCTCCGTTGTCCATCTGCAGTGTCAGTGTGTCAAATTCCTTTTGCTGGGAAGAGGACAGGCCGTTTTCCATTTGCGAACAGATTTCCTCATACTGCCTGATTATTTCAAGCTTTGGAGATTTTGATTTGAAGATATGTTCCCTGATTGTGTCATCGGAATTGTATATTGGATTTTGGGCAAGGAAGGAAACTCCTGCGCTCTTGTTGATTGTGACTTCCCCTTCATCTGGCTGAAGGATTCCAGCTACGGTCGCAAGCAGGGTTGATTTTCCACCACCGTTCCGACCGATAAGAGCCGCTTTGTCACCTTCATCTAATCCAAAGGTGACTCCCGTGAACAGGGGCTTTTCCCGTCCGATTTTAGATAAATTGCAAATGGATAAAATATTCATAGGTTGAGTTTATCATAAAACCCGGAAAGGAAAAAGATAGTCTTGAATTAAGCCAAGGTTCAGACTCAGGTTTAGTGGGAACTGTTGAAATCCTTACAGAACTCAATAAATTCCTGCTGAGGAACTGGTCTTGAAAAATAGTATCCCTGACAATAATCGACACCCAAGGCAACCATTGAATCTTTCTGGGCCTTTGTTTCGACACCTTCAACAAGGATTTTCTTTCCCAATTCCTTAATCATTTTGACTGTGTTCTGCAAAACAATTCTTGCGCTTTCACTTTTTTCTGATTCCCACAGGATTGATTTGTCAATTTTAATGATATCGAAATCCATGCTGAAGATGTAGGTTGCATTGGAATATCCGGTACCGTAATCATCCAGCGAGAAGGTGAAGCCCAGGTCGTGAAGGTCCTTGATTGTGTTCTTGAAATCTTCCTGGCTGTTGATTGCGGCGCTTTCCGTAATTTCCAGATTTATGGCTATCGGAGGAAGACTGTAATGGCCCAGGGTAGTTTCGAAAATCTTTGGAAGAGATTTGTGCATGCACTGAACAGTCGACAGGTTGATTTCAAGGAAATCAAGGCCTATTGTCTTTAACTGTTGAAGCGAGAACATTCTACAGACTTCCTCAAATACAAACTGCCCGATGGCGATGATTTTTCCATTCTGTTCTGTAATCGGAATGAATTCCTCTGGAGAAATGAATCCCAGTTCATCGTCGATAAGTCTGATGAGGGCTTCCGCTGAATGGATTTTATTGCTTTTTGCATCCCAGATTGGCTGGAAATAGACTTTGAATGAATTGCTTTCCAGTGCCCTGTCGACAGCGTTTTCAACGGCGCGCCTTCTGTGGATGTAGTTAAGATGATCCTTCTTGAGGAAAATGACCCTGGAATCTTCTTTTGGTCCTGGGGATTCCATGAGGGAAACAATTTCTTCTATAGAGGAGATGTCTGTAGGGACATCGACCTGGCAGATTTCTGTCTTTAGGGTAAGGATGCGGCCTTTGTAGAGCCAGTCCGTGGAGAAACGGTTTCCAAGATAGGACATAATCTGGTCGGTACGGTTCGCCAGCTTTGTGTTCAATACCAGCGCGAAGATTCCGTTGTTGCAGTCGTATACAGTGTCGTCGCTGGTTATTTTCATGAGCCACTGGGCAATTTCGTACAGTATTTCAGAAACACTGCTGAATCCCAGGGTCGTCATATAGTAATCGATGTTCAGTATCTTGATTAAGATAATCCTGTACGGAACGTTGTTTCGGATCATGTTTATGTTATCTATTACAAAGGTTTTCCTGTTGTATACATTTGTTTCAGAACTGTAAAGTTCGACAGGATTTTCGATTGTAACAAGCAAGCATAAGGTCATTGTCACCTGAACGAAACATTCGATAAGGGCCTGAGGTATGAATATCTGAACTACCATCGCCGAAATGGACATGATAACAAAGAACAGCAGAGGGATTATCCTGTTGTTTGGAATGGAGTTCCTGTAACGGATAATAAAGTAAATCGCAAGCAAAACATAGAGCACCGCCATAAAATACATGGCGACCATCAAAGGTCCGTGCTGATAGGCGTCGTTTGCATCAAAATAGAAAATGGCGTTCGTGAAAGGGTTTGATACCTGCAGGCCAAGTATAAGCAGATACGGTGCCAAGATTGTGACGATAAACGATGTCTTGTGCTTTTTGTAGGCGCCCGTCATTAAAAATACATATAAAGTGAACAGGACCGGAACCAATGTGTGTGGCAAATGGTAGGCATAGTTCGAAAAGTCTTTCCAGAACCTTATTGTTTCGGAGGTGGTTGGCACTTTGATTAAAATGGCTGATGCAAGGTCAGCCGCTGTCATGACTACTTCGTCAATCATGAATGCAAAGAATACCTTGTTCTGGATTCTATGCCGGTCCTTCTTTCCCATAAAAATAAGAAGCGTGACCAGTGATATAAAGAGCGCGCATATGTCAAAATGAGTGATATATTCCTTCATTAATACAACCTTTTTGTTACATTCGAATACTTATTGTTGTTAATCAATTTTAACACGATTTTTTTAGGTTGTAAATCAATGATTCGTGCCGGCGGAGGCCATTCATTAGTTAGAAGTTGCGGACCAGAAGGCTCTCCGGGATAGGTGGATGGATAAAAAAAAGGACCGGAGCAAAATGTCCAGGTCCTTTAATTGGATATATTGATGTATTATAGTAGAAAAATTACTCTTTTCCGTTCCAGCAGTAGGTACAAAGTTTGCAGTGGTCCAGTCCTGTCGAATCCAGCATATCGTCCAACCTGTGGAACCGCAGTGTAGTGAAGTGCAGCTGCTTCCTGATTTCTTCCTGCATCTTTTCGTATTCAGGAGTGTCAGGGTCGCAATATTTTGCCAAAGTCTCCGGACTTACATTGTCCCCTTCAAACTGCTTTACGACGCGGCGTGCAATCAGATCCATTTCAGACTTTGAGCGGCTGAAATTCAGGTACTTGCATCCGAACATAATAGGTGGACAGGCCGGTCTGACGTGAACTTCCTTTGCCCCAGAGTTGTACAAAAATTCGGTTGTCTCACGGAGCTGTGTTCCACGGACAATCGAGTCGTCAATCAAAAGAATCTTTTTTCCTTCAATAAGCTGCTTTACAGGAATCAGCTTCATGTGGGCAATCAGATTTCTCTGTTCCTGGCTTGTTGGCATAAAAGAGCGGGGCCAGGTTGGAGTGTACTTGATGAATGGTCTTGTGAAAGGAACCCCTGCCTCGTTTGCGTATCCGACTGCATGGGCTGTTCCTGAATCCGGTACACCTGCGGCACAGTCCGGCTGGATGTTACCCTTGTCCCTTTTTGCAAGATATTTTCCACAATTGTATCTCATGGCCTCGACATTTACACCTTCGTAGCAGGAGGTCGGATAGCCGTAGTAAATCCAGAGGAATGTACAGATTTTCATTTCCTTTTGTGGCTGCTGGAGGATTTCATACTTGTCGGCGGTCATAAATACGATTTCCGCAGGTCCAAGTTCATGTTCGTCAGTGTATCCCAGGTTCAGGTAGGCAAAGCTTTCAAAGGACAGACAAAGGGCGCCATCTTTTTTTCCAATCTGCAAAGGGGTACGGCCCATTCTGTCTCTTGCACCATAGATTCCTTCTGGAGTTGCCACCAGCATGGTGATGGATCCCTGGATTTTCTGCTGCACATATTTTATTCCATCCAGGATTGTCTTCTGGGTGTTCATCAGTGCCAGAATCAATTCGGTCTGGTTGATTTCTCCACCGGACATTTCAAGGAATGCACCGCCATTGTTTATTAATTCATCGATGAGCTGGTCTTTGTTGGTTACGATTCCGACTGTGGTGATTGCGAAACTTCCCAAATGAGAGCGGGCCAAAAGAGGCTGCGGTTCGTAATCGGAGATACATCCAATTCCAATATGTCCCTTCATTTCCCCAATGTCGTTTTCAAATTTAGTTCTGAAAGGGGAGTTCTGGATGTTGTGGATTGAACGCTTGAATTGGTTTTCGTTCGTATAAACTGCCAATCCACCACGACGGGTTCCCAAATGTGAATGATAATCTACTCCGAAAAACAAGTCCAAAGAACAGTCGTCCTTTGATGCCACACCAAATATGCCGCCCATAATGATTCCTTTTAAAACGAGTTTAGATTTCGATTATGATGGATTTTCGAAAAAAAATCTAGGTGGGGTGTAAACAAGATTTTATTTTTGGAATGGACGGCGACACTTTTTTTATTTGCGCACCGATTCTGCAGAAAATGCATACCTTTGAATGACCGGCTTGGCTGCCAGAGGGGACGGACCTCTTTTTCTGCAAATGCATGAAAATTTGAGCGTTATTATAGTTTAAAGAGACGACGTTAGTCGGCTCGAATCCGTGTGGCAATTTTTCAAGTTCGCGGTGAAAACTGCGCTGGAGATAAAAAGCAGAATT
>JAZUKJ010000124.1:0-20672 GCA_045643225.1 Treponema sp.
ATAAGTGAAGCACCTAAGACGGCGCCCAACAACTTTTTAACTGATTTCATTTTTTCTCCCTTAAAAAAGCCAACCAGAAAATATCAGTTTCCGGAATTGACTCCCCTAAAGCACATCCGTAATGAAATAAGAACGTGCAGTCGATATTGAAGTTTGCAACGCAAACCATAGTCAATAGTACCATTCCAACAGCCATTCCGTCAAATATAAGACCATCTATAAAAACCATTTTTTCGAGATTCCCATAATGCAAATCCCAAATGAATGACCACTGGCTCCTGTATATAAAATGAAAAGCCTCCCTGCAAAGTTACACAAACCAATACTCTAACTCCGGGGACCGTCATTTACAAAATTCCTGTTTTACACTAAAAATTATCCAGGGCAATTTCAAAATTCCCTCCATAATCCATTGCATTCACTTATATTATGGAAGAAAACATAAAGGAAAAAAGACCTATGCAAAACGAAAAATGTGTGTCAAAAGCTACCGGAAAACCTCTGGCCGCATATCAGACAAAAAAAGAAGCCAAGGAATCCGCAAAATATACAAAAAAGGCTCATAAACTAAAGCTATATGTCTACAAATGTGAACGGTGCGGATTTTTCCATCTTGCACCAAAAGATTCAAAGATAAAGGTCAAGCACAACGCCTGTTCCTGCAGGGACAGCAAGGGACAACCAAAGGCTCTTTACGTAAGAAAAAAGGATGCCCTCAAACAGCAGGAAAAAAGTCAGGTAGAGCAGCACATAAAACTAAGAATCTACAAATGCCCGGAAAAGCTGTTCTCCGGATGGCACCTTACCCATACAGAGCAGATTGATAAAAAGGTCACAAAGTCAAAGAAGCGGCCATAACTCCACCAAGGCCATTGAGATTGCCGAAATGACCCTTGACACTATATGTGGTGGCACCCACTAAGTACTACCGCCACATATTGATTTTTTAAGTGGTCCCAACACCACCCCACTCCCCTCTTCCTGATGGCCGGAGGGGAAAAACTATACATTTGTGCTGTTAAAAAATTTGTTTACCGTGAAACATTTTTCTAAAGTTTTTCACGAATTCTTCCGAAAAAAAGATTTTTTCATCCAAATTTTCCCGATATCCTGTTCCAAAAAGACTTTTTATCTGCTGATTCCGGTAACAGTTTTGATAACAACAACCGCCAATGAATGGCCCGCTTCCAGTCCTGGTAACAGTTTTGATAGCATTGAACTATCCACCAGGTAACACTTTTGATATAAGCAGGACCTGAAATTACCTCCTTTTTAGGGCAAAAACCGGTCCAAAATAGCCCAAATTCAGCAAAATATGCCCATAAATTGCGGTTACAGGTAACAGTTTTGATATCAATATGCGATATTCCGGAACTCTGGTAACAGTTTTGATAACAAAACGCCAGTGAAATGGTGCCCCACTATGCAAAAACCGGGTAACAGTTTTGATATCACCTGTAAAAACATGCTCATTGGGTAACAGTTTTGATATCATTTAAGAAAATGGGCGAAAATTATGGCTCCTTATGTTAAAAATCAGTCCAAAAATCTGGTTATGAAAGGATTTTTATTGCTGGAAAATAGTATTTCAGGTCATTTTTTTATCAAATTTCGTCTATTTTTGGCAGGTAACAGTTTTGAAATCATTATGCACAGGGTAACAGTTTTGATAGCTTTATCCACAGATTCCTGTTGAAAACTCCTCCAGCGGGTAACACTTTTGATATCCTATAGACAGTATATCTAATTTATTGTATTATATATAATTATAGATTTACCCAATTTTTTTGGGTAACAGTTTTGATTGCAAACGGTAACACTTTTGAAATCTTTTCTATATATTCTAATAATAACTAATAATATTTAAATATACTAATAATAGGCCCTCCATTTTTGTGGAAAAGTCCAAATTTAGTTATCAAAACTGTTACCTCCACTGATACAAGAAACCCCTGTTAATGACTAACAGGGGCTGTTTGTTTATATGTTTGCAGTTATAAGAGCATAACGCTTGTCATCTTTCAGGACAGGTGTAGGACTCTTTATAAGGGTTATGCCGCTACCATCCGGAGCAATAGTAAATTTTACTTCAGGATAGTATTTTTCCTTTATTTCCTTTAGTTCCTCTATCAAACGCTTATAGTTAACGGCTTCCTGGCTTCGGTTTGATGATTCATCCGTAGGCATGAACTGTTCCACAAGCTTTTTTCTTGGAACAAACAAAGGCTCCGTCAATCCGTTGTTCCTGTAGACCAGCCAGGCATATAAATCCTTTCCAGAGGCACTGGAAATGTCCCTGTAGACGCTATAATCAATAGGAACTGCATGGGCCTGACAAAATCCGGCAAATTCTGCCGAAAGGATTATCTTGAAACGTCCAAATTTAGTATCGTTTCCGTCATTTACCTCCATGTACTGGACTCCTTCAGTAAATCTGATGTTTCCAGTGGAACGGGTGGTGACTTCTACGTCATTTTTTGGGGCGCTTCCCTTGTCATATAAATCCTCAAACAGGTAGGCTGCTTTCAATTCTGTTACCCTCTGTTCAAAGGCAAAGGTGGCATTAGAAAAGCATTCCAACTGCTCCTTTATGTCTCCACCGCGCTGCTTTGGTAGCTGCATCTCTTTCAGCAAGTCCGCCAGGGTTGCGTATTCCAGGAATACGGCCTCATTTTTTTTGGGAGCTATGACAGCATGGGTTGTCAAAAGACTCAGCAAAAGCCTTCCGTATTTGCCAAAAGGGACGTTTTTAGGGGATGTAAGGGTCAAAATGATACCGTTGCTGCCTTTCCTGACAAAAACCGTTTTATTGACGTTCCTGAAAGGCAGGGAGGCTGTTGTAAAGAAGCTAGGGATGTAGCCAATCTTCTTTGAGGACGGCCTAGAGAGCTCTATAGCGAACATTTCATCCAAGGACGTGTCTGATGTCGTCGGAACAGAAATTTGCTCTGTAGAGGCAACCTCGCTAGAATCTTCCAAATCTTTGTTTTCTGCCATTTTACCCTTGCCTATTTACGGAATATTTCGCCGTTGCTGGTGATGTATGCTTTACCTAATTCTATATCCTGTCTCAAATAAGTCATGGCAGCCCTGTAAGCGGTCGCCAGAGAGAATCCGTTTGAGCAAAACATTTTTCTAAGTTCGTTTCTTTCGTCTTCCGTTACATGGATACCGATAAGAACGTCTTTTCGTTTCTTTTCGCCGGATTCCGAGGTAACAGTTTTGATAACACTGGTTTTTTCCGGCTGCACAGGCTGAGGAACAGGAATTTCTACCGGTTTTGCTGGAGTTTCCTGCATTGGCTGGGCCTTTATGCTATCCGGGGAAAGACTTCCGAAGGTATTTTGTACGCTGGAAGCCACTGCATTTTTTTGAAGTTCCGCAAAGGATGGATTTTTTGAGTGTACGGCCATTACATTAACCTCTCAACTAGGCTTGAAATTGCGGCAACTGTTTCAGGTTTTGCCGAAACGATCTTGTCAAATATGGTGGTGTGGATGCTCTGGCTCTTGGAAAATGCAGGATCCGTTGGGATTATGATAAAATCGAACTTGCCGTCCGCGTTGATTGTGTTAAAGGCTTCCAGATACGCGCTCTGGGTCTTGAGGCGTTTGTCCTGCTGATTCAGTACAATCTTATGGAAAACAGGCTTTACTCCATACTGGGCTTCCACCGGGGCCAGGTTTTTGATGAAGATTTCCCATCCGTCCTTAGAAAATTCGTCCAGCTTTAGTACAGGAACGACTTCGTTGCAGCCAATGAAGATGGATTTTTCGAATTCATCAAAGGCTGGAGATGTATCGAATATGCAGTAGTCAAAATGCTTTTCCAGTTCCGGCAGAATCTGTTTCTGGAACTTGAATGGATAATGCTCGTTTTTTGCGAACTGCTTCAGATTTCCCCCTACTCCGAAGGTTGGGATTACAAAAAGATTTTCCAGGTCCGACTGGTACACACATTCCAGTACCGGGCTCTTGTCGTAGAGTATGTCCGCAAGTTCGTGGTCAAAATCATTTAGAAGCCAGGAACTGGAGTTGCCCTGGGGGTCGCAGTCTATATATACAACTTTCTTTCCGCGGTTGGCCAGTTCTACTGCAACTGAAACAGAGATGCTGGTTTTTCCTGTGCCGCCTTTCTGCAGCGCGAATGCATATGATTTCATATTTCCTCCAAAGAATTGTGGGCTTATAATAAAGATTTAATTCTTTAATGTCAAGTTAATATTTTAATAGATATTTAATCGTTTAATGTGTAGTTAATTTGTGTTAAAATGTTGTTTAATTATTAAATGGTTTAACGATTAATTTATTAAATAATTGTTTATGTTATGTTTAATGGATGTTATATAAAGATTAAACTGAAAAAGACCTCTGAAATTTGAATTTGAAGGGCTTTTTTTGAATATTTGAAAATTATATCGACCGGAACTATGCCCCCTCCAAAATCAATTCTCATGCGTCTGGAGGGGATGCCCATTTTTTGTCGTTGGTGCCGATATGGTCCATTTTTTTTGCGGAATCCAACAAAAAAGGGCATATGAAATGACCATCCTAGCTTAGATGGATAATATTTTCCGGCTGCAAAATCCAGCGGCGGTCCGATTTTGTGAATATGCAGATGTTGTCCAGACTGAAGATTTTTTTCAAATCAAAAGTTGAAAAATATTCCAATGCCTCGACCGATGCTTCCGGAGGTATGTCCCTGTTGGCAACCGTCAGGTGTGGTTGAAATGGACGCCTGTCTTTTTTTATTCCAAGTTCCGGGAAATTCCGTTTCAGTTCTCCATAAATTTCGTCCCTCAAATCTGTCCACTGTTTTGAAGGCAGGACGTTTGCAAAAATGGTTCTGTCACCAAAAGCGTTAAAGCCTTCCACGTTGACTGAAAAGGGGAGCTGCTTTTTTTCCAGCAATGTATCCGCGGCGGTGGATACACATCGGGCAATCAGTTTGGTTGCCTGTGGTGTTTCAAAGGAGAAGGGTGGAATCAAGGTAATGTGGATTGGGGTTCCGTATCCGCTTTTGCAACCATAGTTGCTGGACATATAGCCCCTGCATTCTTCAAGGATCTGGACCAAATCCTCCGGTGGGAGCACCCCAATAAAATGGGTCTGCTGAATAAATTTGTTGTTCATATAGATAATATTATTGAAAATTCTGGAACTGTTTAAGGGGGCGGACAAAAAGATTGCAATAATCTTCTATATATATGCGTCTATTTTGCGTCACTTCGCCGGGAACACAGGGGCGGGGCCTTTTGTCCTTATTGGAAATAGTTTTATTCCAATCGGTAATTTCATCAGCGAATTGCTTGCCAATTGAAATGGTGGGCCTTATAATAAGAACAATTAAACAAACGTTTAATTGTTCTAAAAAATATCAAAATGATATTTTTTAGAAATGCCCTATACCAGGAGAAAATTTTATGACGAAGAAACAGAAAAAGATGTTAAGGCGGATAATAATCGCCACTGTTGGATTGATTGTTCTTTATTTTTTATCGGCCCGTGTATTTATAAAAGGCATCCCCTTTGGAAAACTGTTTCATGGCATTCCATCTTTGGTTCTTTATATTGGCATATACATTGTAATTGGCGGGGATATTTTAAGGAAAGCCTTTAGGGGCATACTGAACCGGCAGATATTTGATGAAAACTTCCTGATGGCGGTTGCGACTTTGGGAGCCTTTGCCCTGGCCATCTATGAAAAAAGCGGCGATTATAACGAAGCCATAGCCGTTATGCTGTTTTACCAGATTGGTGAATTCTTCCAGAACATTGCGGTCGGCAAAAGCCGGAAAAATATTACCGCCCTTATGGATATCCGTCCTGATTATGCAAATATTGAAAAGGATGGAAAAATTGAAAAAATTTCTCCAGAGGAAGTTGGAATCGGAACCGTCATTATTGTTCAGCCTGGAGAGAAAGTGCCTATTGATGGAATCCTTGTGGAAGGAAGTTCGACATTAAATACAAGCGCCTTGACCGGTGAAAGTTTGCCTAGGGAAGTCAAGTCTGGGGACGAAATAATCAGCGGCTGCATCAATCTGACCGGGGTTATAAAAATCAGGACCACAAAGGACTTTGGGGAATCGACGGTATCAAAAATACTTGCCCTGGTGGAGGATTCGACTTCCAGAAAATCAAAGTCCGAGGCTTTTATATCAAAATTTGCCCGGGTCTATACTCCGGTTGTCTGTTACAGTGCGCTGGCATTGGCTGTTCTGCCTCCGTTGTTCAGAATCCTTTTCATGCATGCCGCTCCGGGTTGGAACGAATGGATCTACAGGGCTTTGACTTTCCTGGTCATTTCCTGTCCTTGCGCTTTGGTTATCAGCATTCCGCTTTCATTTTTTGCCGGAATAGGTGGAGCAAGTCACGAAGGGATTTTGATAAAAGGTTCCAACTATTTGGAAACCCTTTCGAAAGTTAAGACAGTTGTTTTTGATAAGACAGGAACTTTAACCCACGGGGTCTTTGAGGTGGATGGAATACATCACAATAAAATGGAAAACGCCAGGTTGATTGAATATGCGGCTCTGGCGGAATGTTCCTCAAGTCATCCAATCAGCAAAAGTTTGCAGAAGGCTTATGGAAAGGAGATAGATAGAAGCCGCGTCAGTGAAATAGAAGAGATATCTGGAAATGGTGTAACTGCAAAGGTTGATGGAATACCGGTTGCTGCTGGAAATAAAAAGTTGATGGCCAGGTTAGGAATTGATGCGCCTGACTGTCATTCCGCCGGAACCATTATCCACATGGCCATTGATGGAAAGTACGAGGGCCACATAATCATTTCTGACATCATCAAACCGGATTCCAGGGAAGCGATTGTTTCCTTAAAGAAGTCGGGCGTTGAAAAAACGGTTATGCTGACGGGAGATGCAAAAAATGTTGCCGAATCCGTGGCCGCAGAACTTAAGGTGGACCTTGTTTATAGCGAACTTCTGCCGGCAGACAAAGTTGCGAAGGTTGAGGAACTGTTGAAAGAAAAAAAAGGCACCCTTGCTTTTGTGGGGGATGGAATAAATGACGCACCGGTCCTTTCCAGGTCTGATATTGGAATTGCGATGGGGGCAATGGGAAGCGATGCAGCAATCGAAGCCGCGGATATTGTCCTGATGGACGACAATCCGTTAAAAATCGCCAAGGGAATAAGGATTTCAAAAAAATGCCTTGGTATAGTCTATCAGAACATTGTGTTTGCTTTGGCGGTTAAGTTTGCGTGCCTTATCCTGGGAGCGCTTGGAATTGCGAACATGTGGCTGGCAATTTTTGCGGATGTGGGGGTCATGGTGATTGCGGTTTTGAATGCAATACGCGCCCTGAATGTTAAGAAACTTTAAAATCAACTTTGAAGATGTGATATAAAATGGCTGGTAAATTTGTTTTGCCGGCCATTTTTGTTACAGAATTTTATTGATGTGTGTGATAACATATCTGTCATGAGTAGAAAGATAGTTTTAACCGTTCTGCTGGCGGTTTTATTAGGTTGCAATTTTAATGTGTTCGCGGAGACTTCAACGGAATTCAGCGGCGGGGTTTCAATGGATTCAAGGGAAAAGATTTCTTCTGACGGTGAGGCAAGGAACCTGCTTTTTACGAGCGATGCGGATTGGAAAAGTTATTTTACAAGTTCCGCTGAAATTATTGTGATGAATCTTTCGGTCTATAATTTCTGCACCCTGATTCTGGATCAATCCTGGAAAAAACCGAATCCTTCCATAATGTGGAACAACCTTACTTCCCCGTGGCTTTGGGATACAAGTTCATTTATAAAAAATCAGGCGGCTCATCCATATTTTGGAAACATGTATTATACCAGCGCCAGAAGCAATGGGCTTAATTTTTTGCAGTCCCTGTTGATGACCGCGGCCGGTTCGTTTTTATGGGAAAACTGTATAGAAGCCGGAAACAATTCCCTGAATGATTTTTTGACGACAACATTTTCTGGCGCAATCGTTGGGGAAGTCCTGTACCGGTTGGGAAATGAGGCCGCACGAATCCATCCATTGCTGGGTGCCTTGTTTAATCCTGTAGGAGGAATAAACTCGGTCTTGACGGGAAGAAAATTGGGAACAGAAAATTCTTCCATACATTCGCTTTATTTTGATTTGGGATTTTCCGCCGACTGGGAGAAAATTTCTTCAGTAGAAAATACTCAAGTCTTTGAGAAAAACAGATTTGTTCCGGCCGCTTATTTTAGTGCCCAGGTGGTTTATGACAATCCCTATGGACACGCGACAAAAGAGTTCATGGATCAGTTTACGGCTGAAGTCGATGGACAGATTTCTGCGGGCGCCTATTTTGTGAAAGCTCTTTTTGATGGAGAGTTCTATTCTGTACCCCTCAATATTGATGAGAACACTGAATCGAATTTTGGAGCCAGCTTTGATTACGACGTTTTTTATTGGGACAGCAGTTTCCTTTCCTTGAATTCGGTGGGGGCTTTTTTCAAATCCAAAATCAATTTTGGTGAAAGTTTTTTGGCTTATGGAGTTCAGCCGGCTTTCGTATTTTTTGGTGTGACAGAAAACTCTTATAAAAAATCTGACGGTTTTGTTTCTGCAGGAAATGCTACTTACACTTTTGGACCGGAAGTGAAAATGTTTCTGGAATATAATTCCCCAGTGGTCGGGCAGTTTGATGTTAATGGAAGATTTGATTTTCTTGCGTCCTACGGCAATACACCAAAAGGAAAAAAACTGGAAGGCAATTTTATCATAATATCGGCGGACGCAAGCTACAGGCATAAGATTTATAAAAATCTCTACGGCGGTATAAAGGTTGATGCTCTTAAAAAAATTAGAGTTGACGGAGAATATGATGAATGCAACCGTGGGATAATTAATTCTGCTTTGTTTTTGGAATACAGGTTTTAATTTTGGAAAGCCGTTTATAAATTTCATAAATTGATTCGTACCGATGCGGTGCATTCATTGAAGGAAAAAATTGTCTTGACTCACATACCCTTGGGGGGTATATTTAATATATGAGTGAAACGACAAAAAAATGTTGCTGCAAAAAAAAGACTCTCCGCTCTGAAGATGAAAAAAAGAAAATGCTCAACCGGTTAAGCAAAATTGAGGGACAGATTCGTGGACTGGAAAAAATGGTTTCCGAGGATGCTTACTGCACTGACATTCTTGTTCAAGTAAGTGCGGCCCGTTCTGCATTGGAATCTTTTGCAACTGGAATACTTGAAAATCACATTAACGGATGCGTCGCCAGGGATTTAAAAAAAGGTGACACCGGAGTTGTGGAAGAATTGATTTGGATTTTAAAAAAACTTAAGTGATTGAAAATAAATGATTTTGCGGGTGCGATTCTATGAAAAATAAATTCAATATAACCGGAATGAGCTGCGCGGCTTGTGCGGCACGAATAGAAAAGGCTGTTTCAAAAGTTGATGGGGTTGAACTTTGCTCGGTAAATCTTTTGACAAATTCCATGATAGTTGAAGGTTCCGCGGAATGTAATCAGATAGTGCAGGCTGTGGAGAAGGCCGGCTATGGTGCATCAATGGAATCAGAAAAAAAGGATTCAAAAAAAAGTGACAATGGAGACGAGGTTTTAAAGGATACAGAAACCCCGGCCCTTCGGAAGCGATTGTTTCTGTCGCTTTTCTTTTTGATTGGGCTTATGTATTTTTCAATGGGGCACATGATGTGGGGATTCCCGCTGCCCGGATTTTTTAATCATAACCACATTGCAATCGGATTGGTTCAATTAATATTGTCCGCAATCATCATGGTCATAAATAAAAAATTTTTTGTAAACGGATTCAAGTCTGTTGTCCATCTTTCGCCTAACATGGATACCCTTGTGGCAATGGGTGCCGGGGTTTCCTTTGTGTGGAGCGTTGTGATTTTATTTTTGATGACAAAAACCCAGATGGACGGTGACGCCGATAAAGTCATGACTCTGATGGATAATTTTTATTTCGAATCTGTCGGAATGATTTTGACTTTGATAACCGTCGGAAAAATGCTTGAATCAATGGCGAAGGGAAAAACTACAAACGCCTTGAAAAGCCTGATGAAACTTTCTCCAAAAACGGTTGTCCTTGAAAAAGACGGAAAAGAAATCCTGGTGCCAATAGAAGAGGTCAAGGTGGGGGACATTTTTGTTGTGAAGGCAGGAGAGAATGTTCCCGTTGATGGAACTGTTGTTGAAGGTTCCGCCGCCGTTGATGAGTCCGCTTTGACCGGTGAAAGTTTGCCCGTTGAAAAAAATTCCGGAAGCAGTGTATCCAGTGGGACCTTGAACAAAAGCGGCTTCATAAAATGTCGTGCCACAAGGGTCGGAAGCGATACAACAATAAATCAGATTATAAAAATGGTTAACGATGCATCCGCAACAAAAGCTCCAATCGCAAAAATTGCAGACACGGTTAGCGGCTTCTTTGTTCCTGCGGTGTTGCTGATTGCTCTGGTGGTTTTTGCTGTTTGGAAAATAACTGGCGCGGATTTTGGTTATGCTTTGGCACGCGGTATTAGTGTTCTTGTAATTTCTTGTCCATGCGCGCTGGGACTTGCGACACCGGTTGCAATTATGGTGGGCAATGGAAAAGGGGCCTCCAATGGAATCCTGTATAAGACCGCAGAAAGTCTGGAAGCCTCCGGTAAAATAAAAACCGTCTGCATTGATAAGACCGGTACAATTACAAAAGGGGAACCGGAAGTTACGGACATAATTGTGTTTGATGGATTCACCGAAAAAGAATTGATGCAGACCGCGGTGGATTTGGAATCAAAAAGCAATCATCCGTTGGCCAATGCCGTTGTAAAGAAGGCGACCGAAAAAGGTTATAGCGCAAAACCGGTTACCGGATTTGAATCTGTTGCCGGATGTGGATTGGCTGCAAGAGATGACGGGTCTGAAATTAAATGCGGAAATGCGGAATATATTTTTGGTGCGGATTACACAAATCCTGATGCAAAGAAACTGGCGGCACAGGGAAAGAGTCTGATTTATTTTTCCAAATCAGGGAAAGTCATGGGACTTGTTGCCGTCGCGGATACAATTAAAGAGGATAGCAAAAAGGCCATAGGTGAGTTCAGGAACCTTGGAATAAAAGTTGTTATGCTTTCTGGGGACAATAAAATAACGGCCGAAGAAATTGGAAGGCAGGTGGGGGTAGATGAAGTGATAGCCGGAGTCCTGCCTGGAGAAAAATCGGACGTGGTAAAATCTTTCCAGGGAAAAAAATCGACTGTAGCGATGATTGGTGATGGAACAAATGATGCACCGGCTTTGACTGTCGCCGATGTTGGAATAGCCATTGGTGCCGGCACCGATGTGGCAATCGATTCGGCGGATGTGGTGCTGGTCCGCGGAAGTCTTGAGGATGCTGTGGCCGCTGTCAGGCTGGGACGGAAAACTTTGCTGAATATAAAAGAGAATCTGTTTTGGGCATTCATCTACAATTTGATTGGAATACCTTTGGCCGCCGGATGTTTTGTTCGCGCGTTTGGCTGGTCGCTTAATCCAATGTTCGGTGCCGCCGCAATGAGTCTGAGCAGTTTTTGTGTTGTCTCAAATGCCCTTAGATTAAATTTTGCAAAAATGTATAATAGAGAAAAGGCTGATAAAAATCTTCAAATAAAATCTGACAATAAGGAGTGCATGAAAATGAAGAAGACTTTAAAAGTTGAAGGGATGATGTGTTCACATTGTGAGGCGCATGTTAAGGAAGCCCTCGAAAAGATTGACGGAGTTGAAACAGCAACCGCCAACCACGATAAAAAAATTGTGGAAGTTGAATTGAGCAAGGATGTTCCAGAGGATGTCTTGAGTTCAGCAGTAAAAGATGCTGGATACGAATACAAAGGAATGGAGTAATTATTTGCGCAATGGAAATCATTGCCACGATTTTCTGTAACAAAAAGAGTCCCGGGAAAAATCATTCCTGGGATTTTTTTTTGTGCCAATGGGGTTCATTCATTTGTTTAATATTTATGATATAATGGTGCTATGGAAACAAGGTTTTTAATTAAGAGACTGGCAGATAAATATGACAGTTTTTATTTATACGATGAGCAGACTATTGTTACTCAAATAAATCTATTGAAAAAATATTTTCCTTCCGTCGATTTCTTGTATTCCTTGAAATGTAACGCAAATGATCATGTCCTGAAATCAATTTTTTCAAAAGGATTTGGTGCCGGGGTTTCAAGTTATGGCGAAGTTGAAAAGGCTGCCGGACTTGGGCTTTATCCCGAAAGGATTTTTTATTCCGCACCCGGTAAATCCATGAACGACTTGCAGGATGCCTTCTCTAAATCAACAATAATTGCGGACAGTATTTCGGAAATCGAGAGGCTTAAATATCTGGCAAAAGTTTGGAATCAGCAGATAGAAATTGGTGTACGGATAAACCCTGACTTTGGTCTTGAAAATGAAGGTGGCATGGTCTCTAAATTCGGAATCGATGAAAAGGTTGCACTGGAATACATTTCAAATCTGGATGAGCTTTACATAAAGGTGATTGGAATCCATACGCACATAAAAAATCAGGAACTGGATTGCAGCAAGCTGAACAGATTTCACAAAAAAGTTTTTCAGTTGGCGGAGCGGGTCGAATATCAGATTGGAAGGAAATTAAAATTCATAAATGTTGGGTCGGGGATTGGAATACCGTATGTTGATTCCGACAAAGATTTTAACATAGAGTGGACCGGAAAAGAAATGGAAGAGCGGATTGCAAATTTTAGAATCACTCATCCAAAAACAAAAATATTGATGGAACTTGGAAGATTCGTGGTTGGAAAATCTGGAACCTATGTCACTCACGTTATTGATAAAAAAGTTTCAAGGGGACAGACCTTTGTGATTCTGCAAAACACGATGAATGAATTTGTCAGGCCGGCAATTTCCTGCATGGTCGAAAAGATGTCCGGGAATGAAAGTCCAAAAAGTTTTGAACCGTTTTTTACTAAGCGGAATGCCTTTAAAATTGAGGCCCTGGAGCCTGCGGACGAAGAGGAAGTCGTGAATCTTGTGGGAAATCTTTGCACCTCCGCAGATGTTGTTGCAGAAAACGTAAGTCTGCCGGTTTTGAATATTGGCGATGTGGTGACAATTTCCAATGCCGGAAGCTATGCATCGGTTCTGTCTCCGTTCCAGTTTACGATGGGCAAGGCTCCGGTCCAAGTCTTTTTTACCGTCGAAGGCGAAATTCTGGAATAGCGCAATCGATTAAGATAAAATTAAGTCCTGCGATTTACGAAACTATGGAGAAAATTATAAATGTAGGTTATTAATATTTAAGTCCACTTCACTTTTTTTTTGCAAGTCGATAGAATTGCCGTGTATGAGTGCATTTTCCAAATTGCTTTATCCAGATTTAACGAACGGAAAAATATTGAAGTCAATTCTTATTTTTACCCTTCCACTGATGCTGTCGATTTTGTTTCAGCAGTTGTATAATGCGGTTGATATTGTCATTGTTGGACATTATCTTGGTGAAGAATCCCTGGCTGCAATCGGAGCAAGTATCCCGGTATACGAACTGCTCATTGGATTTGGTAATGGATTTGGAAATGGTCTTGGCGTTGTTGCCGCAAAGGCATATGGAGCGGGGGACAAGGAAAAACTAAAGAAGGTTGTTGCCGGTTCCCTTGTCATAACGCTTTGCGTAACTTTGATTATAGTAGTGTTTGGTCAGTTTGGACTAAAACCTTTGCTTTCTCTTTTGGGAACCCCTGAAGAATTAAGAGCCGAAGCAAATTCCTACATCTGGGTGATTGTGACCTGCGCAGGAATCTTGTTTTTATACAATCTACTGAGCGGACTGCTTAGGGCCATTGGCAATTCCTTTATGCCTTTGGTATTTCTTATTATTTCCTCCTTCCTGAATATTGGACTTGATATTTTGTTGATATCGATTTTCCATTGGGGAATAAGGGGAACGGCTATTGCGACTGTTGTTTCCCAGGGAATAAGCGTTGTCCTCTGTTTGATTTATACCTTAAGGAAAACAAAAATCCTGATACCAAACAAGGAGAGTTTCAACGTAGGATCCCGCACCTACAAGGAACTGGTGGGTCAGGGAATTTCTATGGCGTTGATGGGTTCTCTTGTAAGTTCGGGAACACTTATTCTTCAGTATGCCGTCAACAGTTTTGGATCTCTTATTATCGCCGGTCACGTATCTGCACGAAAACTTTTTGCAATAACGACCATACCGTTGTTCGCTCTGTCATTGGCTACCGCAACCTATGTTTCTCAAAACTATGGAGCCGGAAAGATTGATAGAATCAAAAGGGGAATCCTGATTTTGTATGCCATTACAACGGTTTGGAGTGTCCTTTGTATAATAATAGTGCCTTTTGTTTCCAAATCATTGATTGCGATTATCAGTGGATCGACAGATGCCGAGGTGCTTAATTACGGTTCGCGGTATCTGAACTTCATTCAGCCGTTCTATATTTTCCTTGGGGTTCTTCTTGTCACAAGAAACGCTTTCCAGGGGATGGACAGCAAAATATTGTCGCTGGCTTCAAGCATGATTGAATTTTTGGGAAAAATACTTTTCACGATTTTCATAATTCCAAAGATGGGGACAATGGGAATCATAATCTGCGAACCTATGACCTGGGTTGTTATGACGGCGCAACTTTTGATTGCATTCCTTTTGCATCCAATATTCAGAAAAGAAAAAGCGGCCGCAAAAAATTAGCGGTTTCCTAAATTGAAGGGCATCTTCCGGAGTTGCAGTTCTGGAGGTGCCCTAAATTTTTGTACCGGGGATTCAGCTTTTACGTTTTAATGAGCGCAGATAATTTTTATGTTCCTCACTTATCCTGTAGCTTTCGATTGCTTTCTGGATGATTTTGTTATGTGTCCAGATTTCAAAGGGTGAGTCCTCAAGATATGGAATGGTTGAATCCCATTGCTTTGCAAGAGCCGTAGCAAAATACCAGGCAATCATCATATTGACATAGTACTCATCCGATTTTACTTTGGAAACAATCTTCAGGTAAACATCGCTAAAATCTTCATCAAGATATTCCCGCATCAGCAAACCGATTCCGTAACGGATGATGTATGGCTTGTCTGATTTTATCCAGGATTTTATGTGCGGCAAAAGTGGACCATGGTTTTTATTTACAACCTTTGATGGTGCCATATCGCAGACGGCCCAGTTGTCTATAAAGGGAAGAAAATCTGAGGTTTTGTTCAGCCAGGTATCAAAGTCTTTTTCAAATGACAGCAGAATCATGTGCAACAGATTTTCTTCATAATATTCATGAGGTGCCTGATTTAAGAAAATCTGCGCCTCATCCTTTTTTGAATAGGATTTTGCGAAGGCCCTTAGCACCGGTACGCGGATACCTATAATTGTGGCTGGATTTATGGTTGGCACAAGGGCCGCCTGAAAGGTCTTGTATTTTTTATCCTCTAGATTGAATAATTCTTTTTGTAAATCTGTCATATATTTTCCATGAACCTGGATATCATTAACCGGCCAACCTTTTTCCATTGTATTTTCATTGAATGCAGGCCTATGGTTTTATTATCGAATTTGTCATAAACAAAGTCAAGAATTTATATCTGATTAACGATGGAGGTGGAGGGGGGGCTGCGAGAAGGGAGTAATCTTATTTGAAATTTTAGTCGCAGATGGTATAATAAAATAATTGGAGAACATTTGAATCATGGCTAAATCAAAATCAACAAAATCTTCGTCAGCAACCCTTGGCTTTGAACATCAGATTTGGGACGCGGCCTGCGAACTTTGGGGACACATTCCCGCAGCAGATTACCGCAAGATTTTTACAGGATTAATCTTCTTAAAATACATTTCAACCGCATTCGAGAAAAAATACACAGAACTTGTGGAAGAAGGGGAGGGATTCGAGAACGACCCCGATGAATATGAGGCGGAAAACATTTTCTTTGTACCAGAAGATTCCCGCTGGTCAAAAATTGCCACAGCCGCCCACACACCAGAAATCGGAACCATATTAGACCAGGCAATGATAGCCCTGGAAAAGGACAATAGAAACTTAAAAGGTGTTCTCCCAAAAAATTATGCAAATCCAGATCTTGATAAACGGGTTCTTGGAAATGTAATCGACATCTTCACCAACATGGACATGAGCGACACAGAAGCCAGCAAGGATCTTCTTGGCCGCACCTACGAATACTGCATCGCACAGTTTGCCTCTTACGAAGGAGTAAAAGGCGGAGAATTCTATACACCAGCCAGCGTAGTAAAAACAACGTAAGCATCTTAAAGCCATCAGAAGGAAAACGAGTTTATGACCCATGCTGCGGTTCGGGGGGAATGTTCGTACAGTCTGTAAAATTTATTCAGGAACATGCAGGAAACCGCAACAACATTTCAGTCTTTGGACAGGAAGCCAATGCCGACACCTGGAAAATGGCAAAGATGAACATGGCAATCCGCGGAATCGATGCAAACTTTGGTGAACATCAGGAAGACACATTCTTTCACGATTTGCACGCCACACAGAAGTTCGATTTCATTATGGCAAATCCTCCGTTCAATCTAAGTAACTGGGGACAGGAGAAATTACAGAACGATCCTCGCTGGGTATACGGACTTCCACCAAGCGGAAACGCCAACTACGCATGGATCCAGCACATGATCTATCACTTAGCCCCAAACGGAAAAATCGGCCTTGTACTTGCCAACGGAGCCTTAAGCACTCAGACCAGCGGCGAAGGGGAAATCCGCAAAAAGATAATCGAAGCCGACTTAATAGAAGGAATTGTTGCCATGCCAACCCAGCTCTTTTACAGCGTAACAATTCCAGTAACCCTGTGGTTTATCAGCCGTAACAAAAAGCAGCAGGGAAAAACACTGTTCATAGATGCCCGCAACATGGGTCACATGGTAGACCGCAAGCATCGTGACTTTACCGGCGAAGACATAAACCGCCTTGCCGGCACCTTCACCTCTTTCCAGAACGGAACTCTGGAAGATGTAAAAGGCTTCTGCGCCACAGTCAAAACCGAAGACATCGCCAAACAGGACTACATTCTTACCCCAGGTCGTTATGTTGGAATAGAAGAAAAAGCCGAGGACGACGAACCCTTTGACGAAAAAATGAAACGTTTAACAAGCGAACTCGGCGAAATGTTCACGAAAAGCCACGAACTTGAAGAACAGATTAAGAAAAATCTGGAAGAAATTGGGTGGAAGATATAATTTCTGCGCTGGTTGAGCCAGTCGAAACCACCAAGGAAAGATAATGGGGAGTTGAAAAATGCCTGAACTTAATTTTGAAAATCTTTCTGATACTTTATTGAGTCTCAACAAAGTTTTTGAGGAAAATACAGCAAAAGCTATAAATCGAAATATCACAGCAAGAAACTGGCTCATTGGTTATTATATTGTAAATTACGAACAGAATGGTAAAGACAGAGCTGAATATGGTGAAAAAGTAATAAGAAAACTGGCAGATAGGCTGAACAAAAAATCTTTATCGTATAGAAATCTGCAGCTGTATAAGCAATTCTATTTGGAATTTAAGATTCTTGAAAGTCCGATAAAAAATTATGTTCTGGAAGAATTCAGGTCTGAAGAATTTTTAATTGCGAATACAAGCTTAAATCTCATTGAGGAAAAATCTGAATTAACAAAAGATTGTGCAAACAGTGTTTGCACAATTCAGAATAATGAAGACATTTCTATTCCTTCCGAATTGTTATTCAAAAATATTTCTTATTCTCATTTTACTTTGATAATGGGTGTTGAGAATCCAATTGCAAGAACTTTTTATGAACTTGAAACTATAAAAGGTGTTTGGAACGTCCGAGAATTGAAGCGGCAAATTGACACAAATTATTTTGAGAGGTCTGCAATCAGTACAAATCCAGAAAAAATGAGCCTTGTAGTTCAGTCAAAAACACAGAAAATGGATTTGCAGGATGTTATAAAAATTCCTTATGTTTATGAATTCCTGGGCTTAAAGGACAGTGAAGTTGTAGATGAATCTGATTTGGAAAATGCATTGATGAATCATCTTGAAGAATTTTTGCTGGAACTTGGAACTGGATTTTGTTTTGAAGCCCGACAAAAACGAATTGTAGTTGATGATGATTATTTTTTCTGCGATTTGGTTTTCTATCATAGAATATTGAAATGTCATGTTTTAGTTGATTTGAAAGCATCAAAAATAAAGTACGAGGACATAGCCCAGATGAACCTTTATCTTTCGTATTACAAGAAAAATGTGATGCAGAAAGATGATAATCCACCAGTGGGAATTTTAATGTGTACGGAAGCTGGAAAAGAACTTGTTGAATATGCCAGCAACGGAATTGACGAAAATCTTTTTGTACAAAAATATAAATTGAATCTTCCAGAACCAGAAAAACTGACTCAATGGCTGAAAAATGAAGTTGAAAAGTTGAGTAAATGACAGGTGAGAATTGATAATGGAAAATGGAGAATTGAAAATTATGGAAGATTGGAAAGAAGATAAATTGCAAGAAATCTCAAAGAATCTTGAAAAGACGGAAGTTCTTTCTTTTGATGAGCTTTCTGACTCTGTAAAAAATTTACATTCAATTGCTTACTCTTCTGCGGTCAAGGCTATAAATCGCTTTGCCACAATCAGAAATTTTTTGATTGGATTTTATATTGTTGAATATGAGCAAAACGGGAAAGACAGGGCGACTTATGGCGAAAAGCTTTTGAAGAAACTTGAAGAAAAAGTAAAAACAAAAGGATTGAATGAAACGCTTTTTAAAATTTGCCGTCAATTCTACTTAAATTACCCACAAGTAAAAGATTTTCTTCTGCAAAAAAGTGCGACAGCGTCGCACCAATTTGAAACTTCTGCTGAAAAGCTAATATCAAATCTTTCTTTTTCACATATTCGTGAAATTCTCACTATTGATGATAAATTCGAGCGATTTTTTTATGAAACGGAATGTATAAAATGCTGCTGGAGTGTTAAGGAACTTCGCCGTCAGATTTCCTCAAATCTGTTTTTCCGCTCTGGAATAAGTGAAAATCCTCAAAAACTGCTTTCTCAAACTGTTCAAGACAACGCTCTGATGCTTGGAATAAAAGAGCCGTTCACTTTTGAGTTTTTAGGATTGAATCCAAAGGCTTTCAACGAAAATGAACTTGAAAATGCATTAATCGACCATCTTCAGGATTTCTTGCTGGAACTTGGAAAAGGCTTTTGCCTTGAAGCCCGTCAGAAAAGAATGATTATTGATGATGAATATTATTATGCCGATTTGGTTTTCTACAATCGCATTCTGCATTGTTCTGTGATAATCGAATTGAAGGATGATGAATTCAAACACGAAAATCTTGGTCAGTTGAACGCTTATGTTTCATATTTCAAGGAAAATGAAATGAACGCAGGCGACAATCCACCAGTCGGCATTCTGCTCTGCACAAAAAAAGGCAAGAAAATGGTTGAATACGCATTGGCTGGAATGGACAATAATCTTTTTGTTTCGACATACAAATTGACATTGCCTGATACAAAGGTTTTGGAAGAATTTTTATTGAAAGAACTAGACGCGGAGAGTGTGTAATGGAAGATTGGAAAGAGTATAAACTTTCAGACATTATGAATCTTATTGGAGGAGGAACACCCAAAACTTCAGTCCCTGAATATTGGGATGGAGACATTCCATGGATTTCAGTAAAAGATTTCAATGGCGAAAGACGTTTTGTAGGAATAACCGAAAAAACAATCACTCAGGCAGGATTAGATAACAGCTCCACAAAAATACTCTCAAAGGGTGATGTTATTATTTCAGCAAGAGGAACAGTAGGTGAACTTGCTATTATTCCATCAGATATGGCATTTAACCAATCTTGTTATGGCTTGAGAGCAAAAGAATTTGTTGATCCAACATTTTTATACTATTTGCTTAAACAATCCGTGGCGGTATTAAAGCATAATACACACGGTTCTGTATTTGATACAATAACAAAAGAGACATTTGAAGGGATCAATATTAATCTTCCTACACTTCCCACACAGCAAAAAATTGCGCAGATACTTTCATCATTGGATGACAAAATAGAACTGAACAATAAAATAAACGCCAATCTTGAACAGCAGGCCCAGGCATTGTTTAAGAGCTGGTTTGTAGATTTTGAACCATTTGGTGGAAAAATGCCTGAGGGGTGGAAAGTGGGAAAGTTGTCAGAGATTGCAAATTATTCAAGTGATAAAATATCTATCTCAGAACTAAATAATGATACTTATTATTCAACAGAAAATATGCTTCAGAACAAAGCAGGAGTAGAAGCTGCAAGTACAATTCCAAATGTTATTCAGACCGCGAGATGTTTTCCAGGGGAAACAATCATTTCAAATATTCGTCCTTATTTTAAGAAAATCTACTACTGCACAGAAGAAAAAGCTGGCTGCTCAACAGATGTTTTATGCTTCAAGCCAATTACAGAAAATTATTCAGAATATTTATATCAAATTCTTTATTCAGATAAATTCTTTGATTATATGGTATTAGGCTCAAAAGGTACAAAAATGCCACGAGGAGACAAACAACAGATAATGAATTATGAAATAGTTATTCCAAATGATGAGTACACTTTTCGATTTGCTTCAATATCAAAGCAAATATTAAGAAAAATTGACTCAAATAGGAAGGAAAATAAAAAATTATCATCAATTCGTGATATACTATTACCAAAATTGATGTCCA
>JAZUKJ010000125.1:0-146396 GCA_045643225.1 Treponema sp.
GTATTTTTTAAATTTATCTCCAGAATGAGAGAGCTTATCAAATATAAAATCAGTTTCGGCCCGGCAAAAAAGGACACAGTTTTTCTCATTTTCTCTGGTATTTCTCTATGCATCGCTTGGTGGCCGGATATTATTCCTACAATTATCAAGGGGACTTCACTATCGCTTATAGAGAACTACACCACTGAAGCCACTTATATTCTGGATCTTGGAATAATTTCGCCTTTGTGTTTTATTTCACTTTATCTTATGAAAAAACAGGATTCTTTGGGGACAGTTATCTATGCAATTCTTCTGCAATCGATTATGGTAGTTGCCGTTATGATGATTTCCCAATCTGCGGTGCAATATCTTTCCGGCGCAGATATTCCGTTACCGGCCTTGGTTTCCAAATCACTGATTTTTGTAGTATTGGGAATTGTTGCAGGCTATTTAGATAGAGGTTTATACAAAAAAAGGATGTCAAAAAATTGACGCTACAAATGAGATTAACAGGAATTGTTTTAAATAAAAGTAGGAGAGTTTTTTATGAATCTTGAACAAGGAATTTATTTCGTAGCAATTCTAGTATGTGCTTTGCTTTTTCTTGCAATTTCAATTTATGCTTTTTTATCAAAGAAACCGATTAATTTTTGGGCGGGAGAAAAAATTTCAGTTAAACAAGTTACTGATGTAAAAATGTATAATCGAGCAAATGGAATTATGTGGCTGATTTATGGAATATGTTGGTTAATTGCTGCAGTTATTGGTCTGTTCAGTATTAGAATTAGCGTGATTATTGTAGTAGCTCTCTGTGTAGGAATTGTTATACTGATTTTAATTTATCTAAAAATTAGAAGGCAATATTTTAAAAATATAAATGAATGATTTTTTTAGCGATAAATTAGAGGATAAGCTTCTGGATTTTCAAGACTTTCTAACTCAATATCTGGAAGAAAGGTTAAGTACTTACTAGTGAAGAGTTACAGGAAACAATCGAAGAAAATAAGCTGTCTGTAAAAGCCTACAAACGCCGGAAATCAAAGAACTCAGCCATTGTCCTTAAATACATCCAGAAAATGTATTATGAAGAAAATCGTTTGAGAGAACAGAATCTCTCTGACTCAGAGTTCATAAAAAAACGCAAGGAAATAGGTACAGCATGAAACTTGGATTATATAGAAGTAGACAGAACCTTTATTATAGTCAGTAAAGTCTGTATCCACTGGTATCCATTGGTTTTACCTTCTCCACGAGAAATCATCATAAAGAAATACTCTGGTTGGCCTTCAGAAACTCCACGAGGTTTGGAATGTACAGTTTATCTTCATGAGCTATGTGGCTTAGAATCCATTCATAGAGGAACTTTATAAATTTCAGGACATCTATTATTGCCAGGGAATTGAAGTTTGAAACCGTTTCCGCGATTTTTGATTCAAATTCCATGTGGTGCGTTCTGTGTACATCATAGCCATCGAACTTGGATGCCTTCATAAGCTGTTCCTCGTGACGGAAATGGACGTTTACATAATCAACGCAGTCTTTCAGTGTCGCATACATAAGTTCATGCCAATTTTCGTTGGACTGGTTCTGAAGGATTGCATTGTATAAATTTTTGCACAGTTCCACTAGTTTTTTGTGCTCGTCATCAATTAACCGAATCCCTGTTGCAAATTTTGGGTCCCAGGAAATCAATTCAGATTTGTTTGAAGATAGATTATTCATATGCAAGCCTCCATAAATGATCTGCTTTATATAAGCCGTTCCAGCTTTTCCTTAATGAATTCACATTTCGTTTTAAGGTCAATGGATTCCATTTGTATCAACAGTTTTGAAGGATCCGTTGGATTTGGCCTTATGGATTTAGGATAAAGTTTCACAAGTCCAAGCAATTTATCGATGCTCAATTTTGCAATATCAGCGAAAGTAACTGTTGCAAGATGGTTGTGCTCAATAAGCGAGACTATTCCAAGCCGTCCACAGAGGATTCTTATTTTCGCTAAATTAAGCAAACTGTTGACTTCTTCCGGTACAGGGCCAAATCTGTCAAACAGTTCCTCATGATTTGCTTCCAGCTCAGCTTCAGTGCGGATCATTGCAATTTTCTTGTACATCTCCATTTTGGTCTGGGCATCCTGGATGTATGAATCCGGAATAAATCCCGAGTATTCCAGCTCAAGAAGAACTTCGTTTGGTGCCTGCCAATTCGAAGAACTAAGACGTTCGATAGCAGAATTCAGGAGACTCAAATACATCTCAAATCCAACTGCACAAACTTCACCGCTCTGGTCCCTGCCAAGAAGATTTCCGGCTCCACGGATTTCCATATCCTTCATGGCTATTTTAAATCCACTTCCGAGTTCTGTAAAGTCGGAAATGACCTGCAGGCGTTTCATTGCCAACTCGGAAAGGGATTTGTTTTGTGGATAGAACAAGTATGCATAGGCCTGTCTATCGCTGCGTCCAACTCTACCGCGTAATTGATATAGCTGACTTATGCCATACATGTCCGCGCGGTCTATTATAATTGTGTTTACATTTGGAATATCGATTCCATTTTCTATAATCGTTGTGGCTACAAGGACATGGAATCCACCATTTTTGAATCTTCTGAATATATCATCAAGTTCATCGCTTGTCATTTGGCCGTGGGCAACATCAACCAGCATCTCCGGAACGATATTTTCAATTCTACGTCTCGTTTCCTCAAGGGTTTCGACCCTGTTATGCAAAAAGAATACCTGTCCACCCCTGTTTACTTCCCTTCTGATTGCCTGAGCAATTTTTTCATCAGAAAACTCTTCAATAATGGTTTCGATTGGATGTCTATTTTGTGGCGGAGTCGTCAGCAAAGACATGTCACGAATTTTCAGGAGACTCATATGCAGTGTACGCGGTATTGGAGTGGCGCTCAATGTCAGGCAGTCCACATTTGTTTTTAGAACCTTAAGTTTTTCTTTGTCCTTTACACCAAACCGCTGCTCTTCGTCAATCATAAGGAGCCCCAGGTCTTTGTATATTACATCCTTCTGGAGAATCCTATGGGTGCCTATCAAGATATCTATTTTGCCCTCCGCCAAAAGCTGAAGGATTTTTTTCTGTTCCTTGGGTTCCACAAACCGTGACATATGGGCAATTCGCACGGGAAAGTTTTTAAAACGTTCCAAGGCATTTTCATAATGCTGCTCCGCAAGGATTGTAGTTGGCGCCAGGAATGCAACCTGTTTTCCACCCATTACGGCCTTAAATGCGGACCTCAGTGCAATCTCCGTTTTACCATAACCTACATCGCCGCATACAAGCCTGTCCATAGGGACCGGTCTTTCCATGTCGCTCTTTATATCCTGTGTAGCTGTAAACTGGTCAGGGGTATCCTCATAAGGGAAAGCGGCTTCAAATGCTGCCTGCCATTCAGTGTCTTTTGGAAAAGAGTATCCCCTGGACGCCTGGCGCTTTGAGTATAAATCGATAAGCTTTTCTGCAATTTCCTGAACCTGCTGCTGAACTTTCGCCTTTCTTGCATTCCAACTTTTGGAACCAATTTTGTCCAGAGAGGTATGTTCGCTGTCCCCTCCAATGTATCTCTGTACAAGATTTACCTGCTCAATTGGAATTAATACATATTCCTGTCCGGCGTATTCAAGTTTTATGAAGTCCCTTTCGGTCCCCATTGACTTTATCCGCTCAATTCCTTTGAAAAGGCCTATTCCATAGTTTATATGCACCACAAGGTCGCCAGGATTTAAATCCATGAACGTATCGACGGGTTTCGATTTGGCTTTTCGAATTGATTTTGGGGCCGCCTTGCGTCTTCCAAATATCTCGTTTTCCTGAATCACAAGAAGTTTTTCTTCTGAAATGGCGAACCCTTCCGTCAATGGATAAGGCAAAACTTGAACAGGATGAAGCTCTTCATCATCGACAGATGTGTAGTCCTTTACGACTTCTGATATACGGAGAGCCTGGTTTGGATTGTCAGCAAAAATATAAATCCACCAGCCATCGTTCTGCCTGCTGGAAATTTCTTCCTTCAAATAGTTTATGTTCCCCAGAAAACTTAGTGCCGGCTGACTGTTGATTTTGGTCAAGCCGTCATTTTCCTGCGAATCGTTTTCTATCAAATCCATGGAATTTAGGGAACAGAATTTTACGCTACGCCTGTGACCTTGAATTATTGTGTCAAAATCCAGGAGCATATATTTTGGTGGCAGGACAGGAAGATTTTGCCTGGCCAACCTATATGCCGCAACGAAATCCTTTTGGAATGACTGCTGACTATTTGCCAGTCTTTCGTAATCCATATAGAAAACGGTAGTGTCCTCTGTGATGTAATCAAGAACTGAATACAGGCGGTCCCAGAGCAAACCATAAAAAAGTTCTTCGCCTTCAGTCTCGTTGTTGACCATCAATTCCGCAACGATGCGCTCCTTTTCTTCAAGAGCCTTTTCGGTGTATGCAAGATTTACGGATTCGCTGTTTTTAATTCTACCGTCAAAATCGGTATCAAAATTTTGTTCAATGGATTTGTCTTCCTTCTCCCTGATTTCATCAACAGGTCCAACCTGATGGCGAGCCTTGTCAAAACTTGCAAAATCATTCAGGATACCGTCTTTCCCCGATTCATCAATGACCTCTTCCAGTTTTTGAGCAAGGGCCCCTGTCCACAAGACTTCCTTCATGGGATAAATCAAAATTGAATCGACACTTTCCTTTGTCGATTGGGATTCAACCTCGAATGTCTTTATATGCTCGATTTCATCAAATTCAAAGACTATCCTGTAAGGATTATTTTCTCCGGGCATGAACAAATCGATGACCTCACCACGGACGGCAAACTCGCCTTTCATCCCAACTTTCGGAACCCTGAGATATCCCATGAACGAAAGCTGGTCCGCGATTTTTTCAGGATCTATTGACTGGTGAACAGAAATTCTGAACGCCTGTTTCCTGATGTATGAAGCCGGAGGGACAGGATTCAAAAGAGCCCTTTGAGGTATTATGAAAATTCTTGGCCTAGCGGATAGTGGATTTTTTATAGCCAGCTTGGACAAAACTCCAGCCCGCATTCCAAAAAGTATTGAGCCTTTTGTTGTTGGTCGGTACGGGACTGTACCCCACCAAGGCAGCTTTAGTATTTCAGCCGTATCCCCAAGAACTGTAAGCAAATCGGTTTCACATTCGTCCGCCTCTTTTTGGGTGCCAACGACAAGTATAAAGTCCTCTTGATGCTGGACCATTTTCTGTTCGTACTGCATCAGGTGGATTGTGTTGAAGTGCCGTTTTTTCAAGTAATCCGCAAGAAAAAAAGCTGGCAAAGATCCGTTCAGCCCATGTATAGATGATGGAAATATTTCAGAAGCTGTTTCCGCTGAAGAAATTTTCGAAATTTCAGTGGAAAAACTTTGCCAAGAGGATATAATTGGAATTAAAGAATTTGTTGATAATGATTTTTTCATTTTCATCCGATAATATACTAGGTTTAAATAACTTTTTAAAGTCTGAAAAACAGACGGGAGTTTGGTCGTGAAACGAACGATTTTTGCAATTTTATCCTTTTTTATGCTTTTTGCCTATAGTGTCACTGCGCAAAATTACGTCGCAACCACTTCCGCAAATGCTACAAAAGCCGAAATAGGTTTCAAGTTCTATAACAGAACACTATATTACCCAGGGGATGCCGAAGCGAACCCTATTTATGTCCACATAACCATCAGGAACACAACCACTGAAACACTTCGTTTTAAGCTTGCCGACGACAGAATTTTCAGCGTCGATTTTAAGGCTGTGGATGTAAAAAACAAGCAGCTTTCTCAGACTGACAATCTTTTGAGAAAGAGAACAACAAGCCAGACTGTTTATTTTAGGGAAATCGCTCTGGAACCAGGCGAAGAATATTCCTTCGTGGAAAACCTTAAGGATTATCTGGATATTAAGGATGCATCCATCTATTATGTGACAGCAATCTTCTATCCAGAGCTTTACAGAAATAAAACAAACTCCATTACATCAAAAAGATTGACCCTTGAGGTCCGTCCTTCCCCTACAGCAGCGGCATCATCCTATGTTCCTATTGAAAGCGGAACCGCCTCAATTCTTCAGCGTGAAGAAATCAGCCCGGACAAGGTTGTTGAACAGACAATCCTTGCCCGCCAGCAGAGTTCTTGGGACCAGTATTTCTTGTACATGGATGTTGAGTCTATTTTGAAAAACAATTCAACTCTCAGCAGAAGATACAATGTTTCCAGCGCGGATGAAAGAGCCGAAATGATTCAGAAATTCAAGGCAGACCTGATGCAGAGCCGAATTGAGAATGATATTGTTGCCATTCCTAGAAAATTCAAAATCGAATCAACAACTTATACAGAAACAAAAGGAACTGTAAAGGTTCTTGAATGGTTCAACTATAGGACATATACAGAAAAAAAGCGCTATACCTACTCTGTCCATCAGCGTGATGGAATCTGGTGGATTTATGATTACAGCGTAGAAAATCTTGGAACGGATGATGTAGAATAATTCCATGGACAACAAAAAAGCAAAATTTTTTTGTGAAAACTGTGGTGCCGAAGTTCTTTCGAAGGCCAGATTTTGTCCTCACTGTGGGAAATTCTTTTCCGCGGTGAGATGTCCTAACTGCAATTATACCGGTTCGGTTAGTGAATTTAGAACAGGATGTCCTGTTTGTCATTACTCCGATACGGGGGTTGCCCTGGAAGATAATAAAACTGGCCCAGGAACATCAGATGGACTGAAGCATAAGCTTTCTAGAAAATCAAAAAAAAGAATAGATAAAGCATTTGAGGGCTACGGCAAAAAAAAATCCGTATCAACTGACACACCGGTTTGGTTGCTGGTCGTCAGCATCCTGGTGTTGATTGCGGCCCTGGTTGGAATATTTACAATCCTACGAAACAAATAAAAACACCCCTTTTGCCAATTGTTTTGGGAAAAGGGGCTTTCTTTTTTATGAAGTCCATTATTCTGATTTGTTTTTGTTTTCGAATTTAGTGTAGCTTGAAAGGAAGTATAATTCGACTTCCCCTATTGGACCGTTTCGCTGTTTAGCTACTATAAGTTTTCTGTCAAGAACTCCATTGTTTTCTTCGCCTTCCTGCTGTTGACGTTTTCTATCTCCATGAATGAAAATGACCATATCGGCGTCCTGTTCGATTGATCCAGAGCCTCGAAGTTCATTCAAGCCCGGCTCATTTCCTTCAGCGGTTCTGGCAACCTGACATAATACGACAATAGGAATCTCAAGTTCACGGGCCAAGCTCTTTAGCGATTTTGATATTGCGGACTGCTGCTCAAACATTGGTGCATCAGCATTTTCGCTTGTTATAAGACCGATATAGTCGATGAAAATTATTTTTACATCCATCATCGCTTTCATTCTACGGGCCATTGTTCGTAAATCCAGGAGCTTCATATTAGGGGTGTCAACAATATACAAAGGTGCGTCGTAGCACATACCGGCCGCATTCTGGAGTGATGTAAAATCCTGAATCTTTAACATACCGCTCCTCAATTTTGTACTCGGTATGCGGGCGACCTGCGATAAAAGTCTCTGTATTATTTGACCGGCGGACATTTCCAAACTGAAAAAGCCGCAAGGAATATGATTTTCGACCGCAATGTTTTGCATCATAGATAGAGCCAACGCTGTTTTTCCCATTGAAGGACGTGCTCCAACAATAATCATTTCGCTATTCTGAAAACCGCTTGTCATGCTATCCAGGACTGTAAAACCAGAAGGTATACCGGAATAGGAGTTTTTATTTTTATAGCGGACATCAATAAGTTGTATGGCAGGCGGAATTATGTCCTTCATTTCAAAAATCTGTGAACTTGAATTGGCGTCTGTAAGAGAAAAAATCTTTTGCTCAGCCTCTTCCAATATCCTTCTGCTAGGCTGAGTTTCGTCAAAACTGGAGGCTTTTATGTCCTGTGATATTTTTATAAGATTGCGGCGGGTGGCCTGATCAAGGACGATTTTTGCGTAATAATCAATGTTTGCGCTTGTCGGAACCTGATCCGTTAATGCTGAAATATAGGAGACTCCTCCTGCGGCATCAAGTTTTCCTTTTTTAGTCAAATCATCTATCAGGGTGAGCATGTCACCTTTTACGCTTGCCTCGGACAGATTCACAAGAGAATCGAATATGATTTGATTGCGCTGATCATAAAAATGAGAGGAATGAAGATATGAAACCACCTCATCAACGGCATTCCAGTCCAGCAGCATTGCACCTAATGTTGCCTGTTCCGCTTCAATATTGTGCGGCGGTATTTTGTCCTTTAACTCCATTTTATGTCCTCCATTTTTTTGCAAAAAAAGACCCACAGTTTATCCTGCAGGTCTTTATCACACAAAGATATTTAGTAGAAACTAAACTTACTCTGCTTTTGGAGCTTCAGCTGGTTTTGCTTCAGCCTTAGTCTCTTCTTTCTTTGCTTCCTTGTTCTGTCCGTCATCCTGACCCTTAACAGTCAATTTGACTTCAGCAACAGCACCTTCGTAAAGGTGTACCTTGAAAGTATAAGATCCAACTGTCTTGATTGTAAGACCAGGAATCTCGATGCGTTTGCGTTCGATTTCCTGACCATTTGATGCAAAGTAGTTAGCCAAAGTCAAGTTTGTAACTGCACCAAAGAGCTTTCCATTTGCAGCTGCTGGAACTGTCAACTCAACGCTCAAAGCCTCGAGCTTTTCTTTCACGCTCTTGCTGTCTGCGCGTTTCTGTTCCTTGCGTGCCTCAATTTCAGCCTTCTTTCCTTCGAAGTAAGCTACAGTTTCCTTTGTGTAAGGAACTGCGAGTCCACGAGGGAAAAGATAATTGCGGAAATATCCATTGGCAACGTTCTTTACATCGCCCATTTCACCAACATGTTTAACGTCATCGTTAAGAATTACTTTCATTTTCAAGCTCCTAAGGTTTTAATAACCATTTTATTTAGCTGCATTCCAGGAGTTGGCTTGCAGCATATTTTCGGGAAAAATCCCTAGTATTAGTCAGCAACAAATGGCAACAAACAGATTGCACGTGCACGTTTGATTGCGTTTGTCAATTCTCTCTGGTGCTTTGCACAAGTACCTGTGATACGGCGTGGCAAAATCTTACCGCGTTCTGTTGTGAAACGGCGAAGGACATCTGCATCCTTGTAGTCAATCTTGCCTTTGTTTGCGCAGAAACGACAAACCTTCTTCTTGAAGAATGTCTTTCCCTTTCCGTTGCGGCCGTTGCGGCTTTCGTCTTCACGACCCTGATCCTGCAACTGTTCTGTTGTTATTTCATCGTCTTTTACTTCTACTTCGTCAGACATTGTTTTACTCCTCTAATAGGTATTAGTGATTTTTGATTTGGAATTAGAATGGTATTTCCTCTGGGAAATCAGCATTCTCTCCACCAAAGGACTCTCCGGAATCAGCCTGGTCATAAGCTGATGCTCCAAACGAGGATGGTCCAGAACCGTAATTACTTTTTGGCTGGAATCCTCCTGATGGATTTGAAGAATATGAACCGGAACCAGAATAAGAATTTCCGTTTCCATATCCGCCGCCATTTCCTGACGCACCATCAGACCTTCCGCCCAAAAGCTCAATATTGCTCGCGATTATACGAATCTTACTGAATTTTTGACCGTCCTTTTCCCATCTGTCCTGCTTGAGGGCTCCCTGAATGGCAATCTGCTTTCCTTTCAGGAGATACTGCTTTAGATTTTCAGCCTGTTTTCCAAAAAGAGAAACGTCAAAGTAGTTGACTTCACTAATCCACTGTTCCCCTTCCTTTCTATTTCGGTTCACCGCTACAGAGATATTTGCAACTGCGGAACCTGACTGTAAATAAGTCAGCTCCACATCTCTTGTGAGTCTACCAATCAGGATAACGCTGTTTAAATCTGTTCCAGCCATTCTTAACTCCTTAATAAGCGCAGACTAAACGCTTAAGCGTTCTTTTCCTCTTTCAAAACGAAAAGATATTTCAAAAGATTTGTGTTGAACTTGAACTGTGCGTCCATTTCTGTAATCTTTGAAGGATTTGCCTTGATGTGAAGCAAAACAAAACGACCTCTGTTCTGCTTTTTGACTGTGTAAGTCAAATCACGGTCACCAAATGGTTCCTCTTTTTCAATTTCGGCTCCAAACTTAGCCAAATCTGCACGGATTGTCTCAATTCCGGCTTTGTACTTATCATCCTCGATAGGATAAATAGTCATAAGTTCATACTTTCTCATTTTGTATGATCTCCTTATGGGCATAATGGGAGCTACATGCGTAGCTCCAAGGGTTCAATCAGTTTATCAAAAACAAATATCTAAGTCAATTCTTTATTTTACTTAATGATAAAAAACTTTGCCAAAAGATTCTTGAAAACCCATGAAAGGCTGTGGTATATTCTAGGTATGACATCCCAGGAAAAATCTAGTTGCTATGAATTATTACGAAAATCCGCATCCGCCTATTTTGGTTTTGATGCCCCTGGATTTTTAGACGATCTGGTTTTCGAGGACGACATCATTAAAACTACGGTGGCGCCTACCCAGGAAAATAAGGTAAATGGAAAAGCCACATTGAATTCTATAGCGGAAAAAATTGCTGCATGCAGGAACTGTCAGCTTTCCGGTGGCAGACTAAATGTTGTTCCTGGTGAAGGAGCTGAAAATCCTCTTGTCATGGTTATTGGCGAAGGTCCTGGCGAAGATGAAGACAAATCCGGTCGTCCATTCGTGGGACGTGCGGGACAGCTGCTTGATAAAATGTTGGCAGCCATCAACCTTAGCCGCGACAGGAACTGTTATATTGCCAATATCGTTAAATGCCGTCCGCCTAACAACAGGACCCCATTCCCTCAGGAAGCCGATGCGTGTTCCGGGTATCTTCAAGCCCAGATACATATTTTAAAGCCTAAGGCAATACTTGCAATGGGCAGGACCGCGGCTCAAAATCTTATGAAGACCGGGGAAGGAATAACTTCCATGCATGGACGGATAATGGATTTTAATGGCATCCCATTTATGGCCACCTATCATCCTTCGGCTCTTCTGAGGGATGAGGGATTAAAACGCCCCGCCTGGAATGATCTTAAGCAGTTTCGGGAAAAGTTGCTTGAGATTTGTCCTCAATACGAATCATCCTCCGATTTCTGAGAAAACTTATGTCTAGATACATCGATGTAGTCCTGAACGTTCCATTGAATCAGGCGTTTACATATCATGAACCGGAAATAGCGGATGAAATAGACAGCCCTGATGTTTTTGGCCGTAGAGTTGAGGTCAGGTTTGGCAACAGAAAGCTGATAGGCATTGTCGTTGCCGTAAATGATCAGATTCCGAAAAACTGTGCGGTTCCGGAAGAAAAAATACGTCCGGCTGTCCGTTATCTTGAAAAGAAAAGCATTTTTACCCATGAGCTTTTTGAAACCGCCCAATGGATTTCTCGCTACTACCTTTGTTCCATTGGAGAGGCGGTGTTTTCCATGGTGCCATCCGGAAAAAGGGAATCAGATGCATCAGGTTTTTCTTTTACCGAGGATGAAAGCAGTTTCGTAAAAAGAAGTCTCAGCGATGAACAGCGGGAGGCCGTACGTGGAATTACGGCTGGTCCCCAGGATAAACTGTTCCATTACCTTTATGGCAAGACAGGAAGCGGTAAAACGGAAGTCTTTTTGTCTTCCGCGGAGGAAATCCTGTCTGCAGGAAAGGGAGTTATATACCTGGTTCCTGAGATTGGTCTGACTCCGCAGGTTGTTGAGGCTGTGGTGAAACGGTTCGGAGATACGGCAGCTGTTTTGCATTCCGGGTTAACCCCGAGTCAGCGTTTGGCGGAATGGAACAGAATCTTGAACCGCGAGGCCCGGATTGTTGTGGGTGCCCGGAGTGCCGTTTTTGCTCCAATCCCGGAACTGGGAATGATAATTATTGATGAAGAACACGACGGCTCCTATAAGGCCGGAAATTCACCAAGGTACCATGCCAGGCAGGTCGCTATGCATCGATGCCAGCGGCTGGGAATTCCCCTGGTCATGGGGTCGGCCACTCCTTCCCTGGAGGCCTGGCTTGCTATGGAGCAAGGCTCAATCATCAGGCATGTTCTTTCAAAAAGACTTGCCGGTGGCGAGATGCCAAAAATTGAATGTGTTGATCTAAGCAAGAACGGAAACAGTGAAAGCAGTCTGTCCAGCGTTTTGCTAAAAAAAATGAAGGAGACCCTTGACGAAAAGCGTCAGGTCATTCTGTTCCTGAACAGACGCGGATTTACGCATTTTTTTAGGTGCCAAAGCTGTGGATTCGAGCTCAAATGTAAAAACTGCTCCATTTCAATGACATACCACCGGAAGGAAAACCGTCTAAGGTGCCACTATTGCGGATATTCAATTCAACCGCCCCAGAAGTGTCCCAAATGCAGTTCTCTGGATGTTGGTTACTCCGGATTTGGTACTGAATATATCGAGGCCGAGGTCAGGGCCAAGTTTCCTAATGAACAGATTGTGAGGGTCGATACCGACAGTGTTTCGCATAAGGGAGAATTGAAGGAAAAGATTGACGCGTTCCGGGAAGGAAAATATTCAATAATGCTGGGAACCCAGATGGTCGCGAAGGGGCTCAATTTTCCAAATCTAAAGCTTGTCGGGGTTGTGCTGGCTGATACTGCACTGCATCTACCCGATTTCCGTGCAGCGGAAAGAACTTTTTCCTTGATAACTCAAGTTTCCGGAAGGGCCGGCCGTTTTTTCCCGGATGGCCAGGTAATAATTCAAAGCTACTGCCCTGATTTGGCTCCAATCAGTTTTTCTGTCAGAGGGGATCTGGAAGCCTTTTATTCGGACGAGATGAATCAACGCAAAATGCTGGACTTTCCTCCCTTTTCACGGCTGCTCAGACTTGTGTTCCGGTCCCAGGTGCCGGGTGCAGCGGAATCTGCCGCCGAAAATGCTGTCAAAATACTTGGAATGCACATGGAAAAAGGGGTCGAGATATTGGGACCTGCGGAATGTCCAATAGAAATGGTCGCAGGTAACTGGCGGTACCATATACTTTTAAAGGGAAAATCTATCTCTTCTTTGCAGAGCATGGCGGATAAACTGGTCAACGGCTACACCCATCCGAAGAATGTATACATCGAGATAGATGTTGACCCTGTAAGCATACTTTGATTCGTGCCGATGGGGTGTGCATACCCCGATGCTTGCGTCGGGGGCATTCTTTATATGCTATACATGTCTACGAGTTCCATCGAAGTTGACTTGCCATAAAAAAAGTCCTGTAGGAGGTGCCGTTATTCCGGCCTGCTTCCTGTCACGGCTTTCAAGTACGTTTTTGAAATCAAGGGCGGATTTACCTTTTTGCTCCATCTGGATCAAAGTTCCAGTGATGGACCTGACCATTTTCCATAAAAAAGCGTTTGCCTCTATCTCAAATACAAGCAGATCACCTTCATACCAAAAATGGGCCTTCTCCAGATAGCGGAATGTGGAAAGGCTCTGGTCTCCCGCGGCTGTAAAGGTTGCGCAATCGATTTCGCCTGACAGACATTTGCACATTTCATTCAGCACATCGATATCAGGTCTTCGTTTGAGTCTCCAGACATACCTCATATCTCTTGCCTGAGGAAAAGAGGTGTGCATGAAATATCTATACGTGCGGGAGGTGGCACTGAATCTAGAACTAAAATCATCCGGCTTTTTTTGAGCAGACATTATACGGATATCAGGCGGAAGAAGACCGTTCAGGGCGCGCACATAGTTCTCCCCTTGTATTGAATCAACAGGTGAAAAAAAATTGGCAGCCTGCCCCGCCGCATGTACGCCACTATCGGTTCTACCGGATCCGCACAGCGCTATCTTTTGATGAAACATTTTTTCGAGCGCCAGTTCAAGTTCCCCCTGCACAGTGCGAACACTTTCTCCTGCGGCGGCCTTGTCTTGCCGTTGCCATCCGCAGAAGTCTGTTCCGTCATAGGAAACCGTTAAAAGTACATTAGTCATCACTGAATATATTGTTGGAAGACAATTCCTTGTTTAGCTTATCATAAAGATTCTTCGCCAATTCCAGCAATGGACCAGGCTTTTCTTTGCTTGATTTTCCAAGACCGAAGATTCTTGCTATGGATTTTTTGAACTCCTCAAGTTTTTTCAGTCGAAGTTCCTTGTCCTTTTTTTGTCCATACTTATATTCAAGGATTCCCTGCATATATATGACGCCGTCATAACCATAGTTTTTATCGGTATCCGGACCAAACATATTGTTCATAGGTTCTATGGATTCAATACGGCCGGTCTCATTAATCAGTGTCTGCTGATAGAAGAACATCGCTTTACGGTAAAAGATTTCAGCGATATATCCAAAGTTATGTCCAGGACACAGCATATCCAAATCCTTGCACATCCAGGCAAGACGAATGGTAAGCAAGGCCCTTTTAAATGTCGGGGCATATCCTATATCAACCTTTTCATAGCACAGGAGTGCGCTGTAGTACATTGCAGCTCCGTCGTATAGATTCCTTTTGTCAAGAAGATTGTGGTATGGAAATAAATTTTCAACCATAGCGGTGCGTTTTTCTTCATCGTCATAAAGGCGTGCCAAAGTTGCCTGGTCCTTTATATCCGTAAAATCCTTCCAGAAAAAAGCGGCATGGCAGTTTGGGCAACATCCAACTTCATAAATCATAGGAAAGACGCGTCCAAATTTTTTTGATGGCTCATAAATACGGTGAAGCTCGTCTGTAAGGGGGCCTGCAATCATACGTCCACCGCCACGTTGCATAACCTCCTGCTGAAATCCCTTGTTACATACGGGGCATGTTATTTTGTCTTTCGCCCAATATGAAATTGAAGGTTTTTTTTCAGATTCATTGCCTGTTGTATTGCTAACCATATCTTAACCTCGCTCTATGACAACATTTGCCACTGCATATTCTTTTTCATGACTCAATGAAACAAAAACCTGTGAGCCTTCACCACATAGTCTGTTCATCAACTCCAATGCCCTGCCTGTAACCTGCATTTCAGGTTTACCATCGGAATTTTTTTTTATAAAAACGTCTTTCAAATCAAAACCAACTACCCCTGTTCCAAGGGCTTTAGAAAAAGCTTCCTTGGCGGCGAATCTTGCGGCATAATGTTCGGCCAAAATGCCATCCTTTTTGCACCCATCCTCCGGTATTTCGTTTTGATTGAAAAACCTCTTTATTATATCGGGATTTTTTATCCATTTCTCAAATCTAGAAATTTTAGTTATATCAACGCCAATCCCAAAAATCATATCACATAATCTCCAAATCGGTAACCTCTTCAAGCTCCGGTTCCAGTCCTGTTTCAATTTTTTCTAGAACCTCAGGTTCATATTCTTCGGCTGGGACATTCACTTCCGTCTTTTCCACAGGAATCTCCGTGACCCAAATCTTGACAGTCTGGGGTTGGTCCAAGACGCTTGTTCCCGACGGCGAAATTACTGTTATAGGAATTTCATATTCTCCGGCTCCTGTTACCGAAACACAGTCAGCAATAACAGAAATTGTTGCCGGATTAATCTTTTCAAGATTTAGTTCAGATCCCTTGAGGCTTATGGACACCGAAATGTTGCTGTTTGCAATCTGCAGTCCATCCTTCAAATTAGAAAAAGCGACGGAAACGTTTTCATAGTTCTGCTGTCCCTGTATTGGGGCCAACTTTACGGCAAGCGTAAAGACTGTATCAGGCTTAATATCCACTGACAAGCGGCTGTCCAGGGTTGAAATATTCGGAGTGACTTCAAATGTCGTGGACGAATATTTGTTGGTGATTTTGCTTACGTCTATGGCCTCAGTTGTCAAGGCTTCGGCCTTTGCTTTTTCAACAATGCTCCTGCCTCCGGATATTTTGATAAGGTTTGGGGTCAAAACTTTTTCCGATATCTCAAATCCTTTTGTCCCTAACGATCCACTGAAGGTCGGAACTATCTTTATCCATTCCTCTGTCTTCCTTTCGACTTTCAGTTTCACAGTTTTTGGGGAATATTCAAATTTTGTAAAATCTGACAGCGAAGCTGATGATGCCAGCTCAATGATTATTGGGAAATCATATTCCCCTTCGTCTGTCACAGCGATGTACTGTCCATTTTCCACCCTGGAGCGCAAATCTACGAATGCGTGAATATCGCTTTCATCAATTTTTTCTGCCGATTTTGCGGTTATTTTGACCGTGAAATTCCTTAGCGGATGACCGTCTTTCTCCGTTGCAACCATTTTTCCATCGTTCTTAATTTCGACTACCGTATTGCAGGTCGTTTTTATGGAGCCATAGTTGTAGTATACGAGGCTTATAAGGATTGTTAATCCAAAACAAGTTATTATGATTGGAATTTCAGTCGAACTTATTTTAAGTTTATTAAGAAACTGCCTGAGTTTCATTTCTCGAATCCCCTTCCTGAACAGAATTCAATGCCTTTCCACCTAGCAACTGATTCAATGTTTGTTCAAGTTCATTTCTTTTTAAATTAGGATACAGATGACCATCAATAGCAAGGCTTATGTGTCCAGATTCCTCGCTAACAATCAGGGCCACCGCATCACTTTTTTCGCTTGCACCCAATGCGGCGCAGTGCCGGGTACCGTATGTGGATTTTTGGATGTTATAGTTGTTGCTTAACGGCAGATGGCTTCCCGCCCTGACTATTTTGTCATTCTGTATGATACAGGCTCCATCATGCAAGGGAGTATCATACTTGAAGATAGTGACAAGCAGGTTTTTTGAAATATCCGCATTCAGTTCCTCTCCGTTCAGTCCGTTTTCATCGTCAACTATTTTTGACATTGGATCGCTTCTAAGAAAAACGACAAGCATTCCGCGGCTTTTTGTCTGCATCTCATTACCAGAAAGTTCCTCCGCCGCGTCAAGCACGCTGGATATGTTTCCCTCTGTTATCAGCTTTGCATTTTTTTTACTTCGGAGTCCGAGCGAGAAATTTATATTTCCCATTTTCATGATTATCTTTCTGATTTCCGGTTGGAATATAATTACGAAGGCAACAAATATTGATGGTCCCAGCTTTCTGATAAGCCATGACAAAATCGGGAGCTTGAGACCTGAAATCAAAAGTCCCGCCATTCCAATTATGACGGCGGATTTTAAAACCTGCAGAGAATTTGTTCTCCGCAAAAGGCAAAATATTTCATAGATGAGTAAAAAAAGGAGGATAAAATCAAGTCCCTTTAATAAAAAACTTCCAACAGAAGTCAGGCTACCACTTATTCCGTTCAATTAAGCTTTCTCCTATAGAAAATAGACCTCTACATCTAGTTATCGGCTGCATTCTGTATTCCGGACATAACATTCAGCGAATCAATACAAGGCCCCACGTCATGCACACGAACAATGGATGCTCCTGCAATAACAGAAAGCAAATTGGCCGTAATTGTCCCATACAGTCTGTCCTCTGTATCCCTTCCAGTAAGTTCACCTATACATTTTTTCCTTGAAAGGGCCATCAACACCGGATATTCTCCGTTACACAATTTTCCGCAGCCGGCTATCAGGGCGAGGTTCGCTTTCAAGTCTTTTCCGAACCCAATGCCAGGATCCAGAATGATTTTATCCTTGGATATGCCGGAAGCGACCGCGTACTGGACCCTGGCTTCAAGATAGGCGTTTACTTCCTCCACAACATTACCGTAGTCGGTGTTTTGCTGCATGTTGGTTGGGTTCCCACGTTTGTGCATCAAAATCACAGGAATCTTCTGACTTGCAACAAGTCCCGCCATATTGGAATCGTCCTCCATGGCGGATATGTCATTCAGGATGTCGGCTCCAGCTTCAATGGCGGCCTTCATTACAGAGGATTTCCGTGTGTCAACCGAAATAGGTATATCATAAGTCTGTCGGATTTTTTCGATTACAGGAATTATCCTCTCAATCTCTTCTTTCTCTGATACATAATCAGAGAAAGGCCTGGTCGATTCTCCTCCAATGTCAAGGATATCAGCGCCTTCCTGAATCAGTTTGACGGCCTGGTCGTAACCGCCTCTACTATTTTTATAGAAGCTGTCGGGGGTACAATTGAGTATCCCCATGACAAATGCCGGTCTCTTTGTAGAAATATTTCTGTTTGCAAGTTCCAGAACCATTTTTTTTCCTTAAACCAATTTTTTATCAGGACATTGACCCCGAATCACCGAGTTCCTGCTGTATTTGCTCCGATATAAATCCTGATGACAGCTTTACATCATCAAGAATCTGCGGACGGGAACCATTTTTTATAAATTCATCAGGAAATGCCAGTATTTTAGTTTTCAAAAAATTTCCGTCCCTGCTTTTCTGTAAAACGGCTTCCAGATACTCACTGACGCCACCTTTTTTTACTCCGTCTTCCAAAAAAGTGACCAGGTGATATTCCTTAGCGATGGAGACAAAATATTCCTCATCAAAGGGCTTGATGAATCTGAGGATGTACATGTCAACAAGTATGCCTTTCAACAGCAAAGCTCTTGCGGCCGTCAGCGCTTCACTATAGAGGCCCCCTGTCAGTACCATGAGAACCTTTTTCCTCTCCTGGATTCCCATAAAAAGGTTCTCCTCAAGCCCAATGCTCATGGCAGGTGCAAATTCCGAACATTTCACCCAAAGCCCACGGCCTTCTTCAACAGGGACCGTAAAGCTAGGAATTTCGGACGGACACGACAGTTTTGGCCAACGGATGCTTACAGGACCCTTGCATTTTTCTATGGCCCAGTCAAGGCACAGCTCCAGGTCCGCAGCGGAACTAACCGTCAGGATTGTCATGTTTGGGATAGGTCTGAATAAGGCCAGATCAAAGATTCCCTGATGAGTTTCCCCGTCCGATGGAACCGCCCCGGCCCGGTCCAAAGCAATTATTACATGTCTATTCTGTAGAGCGATATCTTCAATAATCTGGTCAACGGAACGCTGTATGAAGGTCGAATAGATTGCGACAACCGGTAGCAATCCACCGGCAGCCAATCCACCGGCAAAGGTTACGGCATGTTCTTCGGCTATTCCTACGTCAAAGAATCTTTTTTTATAGTGTCGTGAAAATGCGTCCAGCCCGGTTCCTTTTGACATGGCTGCGGTTATTGCAACCACATTGCCGTTACTTTCCCCCAGCTGCACCATTTTTCTGCTGAAAGCCTCCGTGAAACTCAGGGTATCGTATTTTTCAACAACCCCGTCGCTTGTATTGAAAGGTCCGACCCCATGAAAGGCGGATGGATCATCCTCCGCTGGGCTATAGCCTTTTCCTTTTTTTGTCACGACATGAATAACAACCGGCCGCGGAATTTTTTTTACGCGTTCCAAAGTTTCTTCCAGCTGCTTCATGTTGTGCCCATTAAGTGGACCTGCATATTCAAACCCCAGGTCAACAAACAGGTTGTTAGTAAGAAGGAGCCCCTTCAGACCTCTCTTGAATCTATAAATAAAATTGCCCAGCTTTCGATTTATATAAGGGATATTGTCCACCGCGCGGTCAATTTTGTACCGGAGTTTCTGATATCCTGTGGACATTGTCAATTTAGACAGATACCTGGAAAGTGAACCCGTATTTTTGCTTATGGACATCTGGTTGTCATTTACAATGACTATTAAATTTTTAGCCAGATTTCCGGCATGGCTAAGGGCTTCAAAAGCCATTCCACCGGTAAGCGCACCATCTCCTATGACGGCAATAACCTTATCATCCCGTCCCTGTAGATTCCATGCTGTCAAAAGCCCCAGCGCCGAGGAAATTGAAGAGGAAGCGTGTCCGGCATCAAAATAGTCATGGGGACTTTCACTTATTCTTGTGAATCCTGATATACCATCTTTTGTGCGCAGCGTTGAAAATTTTTCATACCGTCCGGTAAGAAGCTTGTGTGGATAAGACTGATGGCTTACATCCCATATTATGGCATCAGATGGACTATCAAAAACTCTGTGAAGTGCAATCGAAAGTTCCACGACACCAAGATTGCTGGCCAAGTGTCCACCATTTTTTCCTACGACTTCAATTATTTCAGATCTGATTTCGCTGGCCAAAATAGGCAACTGTTTTTGGGGTATTTTTTTTAAATCTTCTGGAGAGTGAATTTTTTGAAGCAGCAAAACAATAATCCCCTTTTAAAACACATGGGCATCTCCAAAAATTCTTTTTCAAGATGCCAGCGAGCTTTGAGCCTGCAAATTGTATAACCTATAGTCAACTGGGGCTCAAAACATCTCATTTTTAAGGTCACCTCTAAAAATTCAATCCCTAGAGGTTCCATACAAATCCAGTCCAAAAAAAAAGACCGCAGTTAAGTTCGAAAACAACCACGGTCTTTCGATTGGCATAAATTAAAGCAATTACTTGCTCTTATGCCGATTCCGTCTAAGCTTCTTCTTTCGCTTATGTGTCGCTATCTTTGCGCGCTTTCTTTTCTTTCCACAAGGCACGATAGTACTCCTTAAAAATATAAGTATTTCTATTATAATATTTTTACTTTTTGTGTCAAGTGATTACATTTTATACGGCCCAAAACCTACAAATATTCTTCCAGAATTTGGTTCAAAAAAAGTATCCCTTCGGAATTCAAGGCATAACGGTTGTCTGAATCAAAAATTTGGACCATATTTTTTTCGATCAATCTTTTCCATGGGCCATTTTCCGTACCCAGCCTATCCCCAAGATTACCTTTCCAGGCCAAATCGGTGAACCGTTTTCTGTATTCATCCGCGGAAAGACCGTCCATTGTCCGCAGCCCCATCATCAGGAACTCGAATTCCTGGGTTGATTGGTCAAGAATTTCCACATCCCGGGGAACAGATTCCTCACTTGCATTTCCCAGCCAGTAATCAATGTAATGTTTTATATCCCTTGTGTTGGTCCATCGGATTCCATTTTGACCGGCCCCATACCGATAGACAGAACTTGTGGCTCCAGAACCAATTCCAACGTAGCAATCCTGATTCCAGTACGCCATGTTATGAAGACTTCTGCATCCCGGTCGAGAGAAATTTGAAACTTCGTACTGATGGAACCCGCAGCTTTCCAGTATATCCCTGCCAATAAGCCACTGGCTGTCGGCCTCATCATAATCGTACGCCATTCCCTTGCTTATTTTTTTCTCCAGGGGGGTTCCGTCTTCTATTGTCAACGTGTATAGAGATATATGGTCAGGCCCGTATGATACTATCTTCTTTAGGGATTCACAGAATTCTTTTTCGGACTGCCCTGGAAGTCCGGCAATGCAGTCAAGATTCAAACGGCCTGACCAATGTTTTTTGACCAGCTCCAACTGTTTTTCCGCAATATCCTTCGTGCACATCCTATGCACAGATTCCAGGGACTTGTCCACCAGCGATTGCACTCCAAGGGAAAGCCTGTTCACTCCGCCGCTGTAAGCCGCATCCAGTTTTTCCAGCGTAAGGGACTGCGGATTCATTTCCATTGTAATTTCCGCCGGATCAATCCATGTGTCGAAAGCTGATTTTAGTCCTTTTAAGAGAAATTCTATCTGTCTTGGAGATAAAAGACTTGGAGTACCACCTCCAATATAGATGGTACCCCACATTTGTATGTCTAATTTTTTAGAATAGTGAATACTTTCGTTTAGCAGTGCCTGCAAATAGTCATCACTTACAGCACCTCCGTTGGGAATGGAGAAAAAATCACAATAATCGCATTTTGTTTTGCAAAACGGTATATGTATATACAGGCCGAATTTTTTGTGATTTTCTTTCATCTCAACAAACGGTCTTTAGAAAAAACGAAATTTTTGAAACGGAAAATATTCAAGGACGACCTTTCCCTTTATCCTGGAAGACTGGACCGGTCCCCAAACCCTTGAATCGGAACTCTCTATCCTGTTGTCTGCCAGGACAAAGTATTCCCCATCTTTCAACGTAAACTGCTTGCAAGATCCAATTGAACCAATCTCATCCCATTCCACAGGGACAGAATAGATGTGAGCATTGTAGTCATCCTTTGAAAGTTCGAATTCTGTCAGAAAAAGGTCGCTGTCAGAAGGTTTTACATAGGCGATGTAATCTTTCAGGTATATAGTATCCCCCGGAAGCCCTATGACCCTTCGAAGCGTCGGTTTGCCGGACATACGCGATGTATGACCGAACGGACAGTACTGCTGGAATGTAAAGAATTCGCATATCTTGTTTATTACAAGCTTTCCGAAGCCTATTTTTTCGTCATCCTGTCTTGATATAAATACGACGTCACCTCTTCCGGGGGTTCTAACCAGAGGGGTCACAAATACGGCGCTGTTTTTGGGAATATCATCGCCCATAGTGTCCGAGCGGACAAAAACAGGAAACAAAATCATGTTAACAAAAATTGTAATAAAGAAAACAATCGAAATTATAAGTCCGAAAGTTATCGAAAGATGACGGTTGCGGGCCATCTTCATCTCAAAAGAATAATCGTATACGCTCTGTTTCGTTTTCATTGTAACTTTTATAATAGCAAATAGGTTAAATGGTTGCAATACAAAAAAGAAAGGATGAAAATCCTTTGCTTTTGAGGTCTGCTTCCCGGTGCACTGCATAATGAGTAAAGCGCATGGGGAATAAACATTGGATTCCGTTTGCCGACGTTAAGCATAGACCGATATTAACTATGGACTTTTGACGGTGGAAGGTTTATTATTAATGTATGGAAGATGGACGTAAGATTATTGCGCAGAATAAAAAGGCTTACTTCAATTATTCTGTGGAAGACAAAATTGAATGTGGAGTTGTTTTAATTGGAACTGAAGTAAAATCCATAAAAGCTGGAAACGTTTCTTTTGCGGACAGCTTTGCGTTGATTGAAAATGGTGAAGTCTGGGTTCAGAATTTTTTGATTGCTGAATACTCGTACTCCTCGATATTCAATCATAGTCCGTCCAGAAAGAAAAAGCTTCTGCTCCACAGGGACCAGATAAAAAGATTGCAGAGAAAGGTCGAGGAAAAAGGATTTACGCTGGTTCCATTGGATTTTTACCTGAAGAATGGCAGGGTCAAATTGACCTTGGGAGTCTGCAAGGGTAAAAAATTGTATGACAAACGGGCATCCATAAAAGAGAGAGACGTTAATAGAGATATCGCTCGGGAATTCCGAAAGGATATGCAGTAAGGATTCAGCGGTAAGCTTTACTATGGAGAATCATATGGTACTGAAAAAGAAATTTAGAATACAGATTTTAATTGCACTTTTGGCGGCATCTATCGCATCTGCACAAACTACAGTTGAATTTTACTCCACAGTTTCCTCTTCAGAAGATACGGATATGATTTCTATGACCACCAACCTGTTTTTCACGCAGCTGCAAGGGCTTGACGGTTATTCCGTTTCCGACAGGCGGGATAAAGAATTTTCAGGGGCCGGCGATTTTATTTCAGACCTGGCTTTTTTTGCTGAAATTCAGGAAGATTCCGACGGATGGATCTGTACGCTGAACGTAATTGACAGGAAAACCAAGAGGGTCGTTACGGAGACCAAATCCTACGCCTCGTACTACAAAATTCTTCTTGACGCAAAGTCTTCACTTGAAAATGTTCTTGAAAATATGGACAGGCAGGTATCTGACCAGAAAAAAGATTCCGACGGAGATTCCAGCCAGGACATCAATCTTGACACATTGGCTGGTACATGGACTGGAGACACCCTGATTGACAAGATTGTTATATTGCGTGGAGGAAAGGGATTTGTCATTTTCAAGAACGGTGCAAGCATGAACATAACCGTTGCCATACGGGGAACTTCTGTTGTGATAACCCAGAAAGGAAGGTCTAATGCATCATTCTTCCCTGAGCTGAACCGTGAGGTGGCTTTGAAAAATGTAGCAACCGCCTCCCCAATTAAATGGGAATTTAATATAACCGATTCACAGACCCTGAAAGGCATAAAGACAACCCTTGTTGAGGACAAGAAAAGCTCAACAGGAGCATCACCAAAGGAAATTGAAGTTGAATGGGAAAAGGTTGTCCAGTAGGACTTCCGGAGTTTTACCGTTTGATTCGGTTCTAGAGAACTATGCTTCCCTGCCTGAGGACTTTGACGTTTCCATCTGTTATGGAGACCAACGTGGAAGGCAGGGCATTTTTTTTGTCGCCATCCGAAACAATGAAATCAACTTCCGATGAAAACTCTTTTATAATTCCATCAATCTCATCAATGACAGGCTCTCCGCTACGATTGACGCTGGTACTGTATATGGGTGCACCGCAGTCTTTTATTACCGACCGGAGCCATGAATCCCCAGGGCATCTTAGGGCGACCGTAGGAATACTGTCAGCATAGGGAGAATCATTTTTTACAGGGACTATGACCGTCAATGGTCCGGGCCATTTATCCAAAATGTATCCAGGGATAACGGCATCCGTAAATTTTGAGGCATCCAGAGGCGATGATATGAGTTGAATCAAAGGTTTCGATTCGGAACGGCCTTTTATGTTTCTAATCCGGTCATCAGTCTTGAATGCTTTTTTGCCTTTCAAATCAACAATTCCGCTAAAACCATATACCGTGTCTGTCGGAAGTATCGCCACTCCACCATTTTTGAGACAAGAAACAAGGTCGTCAGTGGATTTTGAATCCATTTTGTTACAAATCATAAGCAGGAGACATATCTGTTTTGTTTTTTACGCCAAAACTAATTTTTCCACGACTGAAATCAATAAGCAGAAGGACAAAATATGAAAAAATAAAAATCACAAGCCCCACTCCCTTGCAGGTTCCCTCCGGGATATACTCAGCCTCCACATGTTTTAAAACCGTACCGGCATCGTAAATCTGGTTCTCATGAGGTTTTAGCCCACTGATTTTCATCAGCTTTTCACCTTCATATATGTATCCAAGCCCCTTTGCGTAGGCCCCGACAACTTCCAGGTCCTTTTCCAGGGCCTTCTTTTCCATGGTCAGTTTTTCGTTTGTACGCTGAATATCGGAGGCGTTGGCGCTAAGAAGAATTTTCTGTTCAGTCATCTGCTTTGTAGCCCACAATCCGTCTCTACCCCCCACAAACGAGAGCACGACATAAAAAAAGGTTCCAATACAGGCCGCAATTAAAAATCTACATCTAATCATTATGCTATATTTTTCGGCAATATAGGAAATAAATATAAGTTCAATGAGGGCTGCAGGGTTACGATTTTGAAAGTTTATAACGCTCAAGAATTTTACTCTTTTTGCCGATATAAGAATCGATAAAGGTGTGGACCGGTTGCTAAAATGGGTGTGGGGATTTAGCGTTTACGGATTTCACTTGAAAACGTCATAAGAGGCTAACCTATGGACAGTACTTCAAATATTAACAACGAGCTTGACCAGTATGGTGTTTGGGTCAAAACTCCTCCACACAATGCACAGGAAGAATCCCCTGCTGCGGCACAGGGAAAAGCGTCCCCTGATGACCTTTTTTCTGATGACATTAAGCTACCACCAATCCCGGAAGAAGATGAAAACGCTTTGGCTGATATAGAAGCCCAGCCGGCCGATGATACACAGACAACTGATGGGGAACCATCTGGCGGACCTGAAACACAGTTGGATACAATCACCAAGGACGTTTCCGAAGAGGATAGCGAAGAATTAAATATAGACAACTTCCTGGACCAGACAGATTCAGACGACAGCGGTATTCCATCTGTAGAGACCCAGGAAATTCCTCAGATCATGGAGGCTCCTATATCGGATTTGGCGGACGGTGATATTTCGCTCGACGCATTCCTTTCGGACGCCCAGGATGGGGAGATATCTGTTGACGATTTCTTTGGCGATGGAGAATCCTTTTCATCATCCAGTGATTCAAATTTGATGCCAGATGGAGACATTTCGCTTGACGAATTCCTGGATTCATCCGATTTTGGCATTGGCCCGGAAAAACAGGAAAAAGATGCAGAGGCTTTTGAGGAACCGCTTGATATAGACTTGACTTTCGAGGATACGGTTGTTGAAGAAGAAGCGGACGATGATATAGATTTTGACAATCTTGATGAATTCTTTTCGGATTCCGGCAGCTCCGGTTCAGAGAGCATCGACCTTTCCGCATTCACATCGGATTCAGGCGAAAGCGTTGCCGATGATTTTGACGCAATGTTTGACAGCATAGAAGATTCCGCCCCTCAAAAAGAGTCAAGCACTGTCAACCTGGACGGGGCATCTTTTGGTGAATCAGAAAGCATAGACCTATCAGAATTTGGGCTTGGAGATGAAGATTCCGGCTCAATAAACATAGATACCGATGACACAAAATCAAAGGAACCTGTCGTGCAGAATTTTGAGCTCAACATTGAGGAAGACTCGATAGACTCAAACGATATTGGAAGCGAAGCGACAGAGGACAATGTGACCCTTGATATGGACACGTCTTCAGTCAATACGGAATCACTCAAGCAGGATGATGAAAATCCATTCTCTGCTCCGGACAGCGATTTTGATGTGGACTCCCTGCTCGACTCCATTGTCGATGAGACCGGATCGAGTCCTGCCGTATCCACCAGCACAGTCAGCGAAGGGGCAATAGATACAGCGGATTCAATTCAGGCACAGGAAAAATCAATCGACCTTCCGGTTGAAGACGTTGCCGGTGACGACAAAACTGAAGCTGATCTAGAGGCGACAGCGTCGGCTGATATTGAAAATGAGTCTTTTTCAAACGAACTGGCCGATGCAGGTGATGAAATTCCCTCCGATGAAAGCGAACAGGATTTTTTAGACTCTGAAAACGAAATCAGCACCGAAACTTCCGAGCAGGAATCAATTGAGGACTCCGGAGACCTTTCCTCCACTGTCAATGCAGAGGAAGCCTTCATGGACGAACCGGCTGTGACTGACGAAGATAGTCTCGATGAAATTGAGGTATCCCAGAACGATTCCGGGATTGAGGATGCTTCGGAAGATGTAGACATGCCGGTTCCGTCGGTGGATGAGACCGAAACGGAAGAAGATTTTGACTCATTAAATATTTCTGGATTGGACGACACCAGCCCAGACTTAAATATATCAAACGAAAACAGTGAACCAATCGAGGAGAATCCTGAACAGGAAATGCAGGAACCCGAGATTGAAGCTGAAACAACGGAGGATTCCATGACTGATTCAGAAACAGTATCAGAAGAAAATGAATTTAACAAACCTGTCTTTACCAATCTCGATGAGGAGGTTCTGGCGGAAAATTCTGTTGAATCCTCCGAATCAGATTCAAGTGAAAATGAAAATTCCATTGATTTGGATGATTTCATGGGCGACGAAGGTTTTTCTGACCCATCAATCTGCGAGGGAAACCGCTCCTATTCTCAGGAAGAACTTGAGGAACAGGAAAAATCCCGCATGATGGAAGAAAATTCCAGCGGTTCCACTGAAAATGATTCAGACGCTACCGAAGAATATTCCGCGGATGAAGAATTCCAAGCCGAAAATCAGGAAGAGACAGAAACGGTTGAAAAATCTGACATGAAAATCGATGAATCCTACCTGGTCGATGCCAGCGAAGGAGAAAATTCAAATGGCGTCATTGATGATGAGGACGTTATTCCTTCTCCTTTCTATTCTCCTCTGGTCGAAAACGAAGGTGAAGCTTCCTTCAATTTCACGGACAGCGAATCTGGAGTTCTGGATTCCGATGAACCTGAATCAGGTGCATTTGACATTGTCGCAGATTCCATTGTGCCAGCAGATATGAGCGGCCTTTCCTATGATGAGAATACGGGTATCGGACCTGCAGAAAATTCCAATGAAACAGTTGCAGAAAACGAAAATAAGGGTGATAATGTTAGTAGTATTGATGATGAACTATCCGAAAATACTGCCCCTGTAGAAACTGCAGTTTCAGATGAGGATACAGCCGTCGAAACCGCAATGGAAACAGTTGCCGAAAACAATGATAACATTCCAGATGCTGGAGAAGAACAAATGGAAAGCGCCTACACAAACGATGATTTTTCTGAGACAAAGAGCATGATTAGCCAGATTGCTCAGGAACTTTCATCCCTTAGACAGGAAATCAATGCACTCAAGAGTGAATTTGCAGAGATCAGAAACGGAAAAGTTCCTTCCGAGGAAACAAAATCTGATGACACCGAAAAAGAATCAGGCTTTTTCAGTGACATGGATGACGATGACACAATCGCTTTGAGCGGTGATGAGTTGTCAAATATCTTAAGCACAGCGGAATTCACTCCCGCCGAAGAAAACCATACAGAGGAAAATCTTTTTGGTTCTGTTGAAGGAACCGCCGCTGTTCCAGAACAGGAATACGAGAACAATCTCAAGGTTGACTTTGACGATGAAAATCTTGAAGAACCAAATCTTGATTCCGTTCAGCTGGTGGAAAACTCTATAAGCGAAGTTGAAGAAGATGACCTTCCAGGCGAAATCGAAGTACCAAAGGTTGATGATGTCTTGGTCGAGTCCGAGTACATGTCTACAGAAAATGCATCTGATGAATTTGTAATTGAACCGGTCCAGTCTGAAATGGAAAGAACTGTTGAGGAAGACGTCAGTGAGCCATCATTGGACAGCGATGAGGAGATTCCAGAACAGGAAGAATCAGAAGTTTCTGAGGAAATTGATGAAGCCCCTTCTCTGGACATTCCGGAAGAGACAGACAACTTTGAAGAGCCATCCATTTCCGATTCACTGGATGATCAGGTTGACAACAGCATCTCCCAGGATGATTACGATTATCTTTCGGAAGATGAAAATAAAGACGAAGACGAAAAGCTGGAGACAGGAATTTCAGAAGACCCAGTCAACTCCGTATTCAATAGCTGGGACGCTGCCTCTCCTGAAGAAGAAGCAGCTCCTGAGGATGCAGAAATCGAGCCACCTGTAGAGGAAGATTTCCAGGAACCAGTTGAGGCATCTGTTGAGGAAGACTCTTCTGAAGAAGATGTTGCAGAGACTCCAGAGGTTGAAACGTCAGATGATTCTGACAGCATCGTAGAAAAATCTGTTGAACCAGTGGCGGGCAACGTAGGTTCCATTCCAGAGGACATGAAGCAGGAAATTAAATCAGTACTTGCCTACATGGACCAGTTGCTTGAAAGTCTGCCAGAGGACAAGATTGCAGAATTTGCACAGTCAGAACAGTTCAGCACCTACAAAAAACTTTTCACAGAGCTTGGCCTGTCATGATTTAATTAAAATCGAATAATTTTGGCCGTATCCTTTTCAAGAATGAAATCTTGTAGAAGGATACGGCTTTTTTTTGCCGATTTAAAATATATGAAGATTGAATTGATTAAAAAAGAAGGTTCAAAGGATACTGTCGCTGTGAACGGAATCAAGCTCCATTCAGCATATTCCCCCGAAAAAGAGGCTCAACGGTGGGTGCAGTCATTGGAATGTCCGTTTGACCCTTTTTTTGTTCTTGTTACGGAACCGGCCCTCTCATATTGCGCAGAATATCTAAGGGAACGTTTTCCACGGGCAAAGCTTTGTTGCATACGTTATGACCCGTATTTCAATGACTTCAACAATTTTTGGGACAAAACGTTTTATTGCAGCACAGACAATCAAAAATCCCTGTCCCAGGACATTTTCAATTACATGGGAGAGGAAGGCATAAGTTGCTGCCTTTTTACTTCCTGGAAACCTTCCGAAAAAGTTTTCCCTCAAGAAACCGACCAGGCCTGGAAGGAAATAAAGGCCGCGGTCTTGAAAAGCAGAACCATCCTGGCTACCATGACCTATTTTGCAAAGCGGTGGACAAAAAACGCAATCAGATTTTGTCTGTTTTCATCAAAGAATGCGTACATCCAAAAAGGACAATCACCGGTGTTGATTTGCGCAAGTGGTCCGAGCCTGGAGACATCTATTCCAAAAATAAAAGAATACCGTTTCATGTTTTTTTTGATTGCAGTGTCATCGGCCGTCAAACCGCTTTTGGCAAATGAAATTATACCTGACTTGATTATATCCACCGACGGTGGTTACTGGGCTAAACAGCATTTATCATTCGCCATGAAAAATGACTACGATATTCCAGTTGCGCTGCCACTGGAGGCTGCCTGTTATGGAGAACTTTTCAATCAAACGGTTATACCTTTGGCCTACGGAGATGGATGCGGAGAGGCCCTTCTAAATGAATGCGGCTACACAAAAATAAATGCAATGAGAAATGGGACCGTCAGTGGAACGGCTGCAAAACTGGCGCTCGACATAACCAGTGGAAATGTTTTTTTCTGTGGACTTGATTTGGCATCAGCAAAAGGATTCTGCCATACCCAGCCAAACGAACTGGAATGCACAAATTCAATTCATGATAACCGTCTAGGTACCCAGGAAACCAGAATAACACCGGGAAGTTTTTATTCTCCAACACTAGATACCTACTGCGATTGGTTCAAGAACACCGATTTCAACGGAAGGTTGTATAGATTAAGCGACAATTTTGCCTACTCAAATAAATTGGGGACGACTGCCGATGTAAATTGGGACTTCATAAAAAATAGTTGCACAGAAAAAAAGCCTAAACCGAATCTTGTATTCAAGGAGCACAAAATCAATCTTCCGGAAAGAAAAATCTTTTTGCAAAGAATCATAGAAAAATATATGGAAAACCCAGAATGGCTCAAAAATATTTTCCCATCGGAATATATAGTCTTGGAAAGAAGCAAAGGTACCGAAAATGAGCGGGAAGCAAAAACGAAGCTAACAGAAAAGACTTTGGAATTCTACCAAGAATTAATTAAATTTCTGAACAAATAACAATTATGGATAAAAAATGATATATTCAGGAACAATTCAATCAAAAACTAACGACATGGTTCCTCTGTTCAATGACGGAAAGCCGATGCATTCAAAATATAACCCAGCGGGAGAAGCCGCATCCTTTGCGCAGGACATTGAAACGGGGTTTATTGTTGTGGCAGGAATAGGAGGAGGCTTTCATCTGGCCTCATTGCTTGAAAGACTTAAGGGGGACTTCTTTGTCCTTGCCGTGGAAAGCGACAAGGATTCACTGGATTTCTGTCTGGGGCTGGAAAAAAACAAGGAAATATTTGCTTCCAGCAAAATAGAGGCCTGCACAGTTGAAAGTTTTGAAAAATCTCTCATGGAACATTATTTTCCGGCTGCATATCCGGGATTTTCATTTGTCCCCCAGAGAGCATGGGAAATCCATAATGAGGTTCAATGTCTTGAAATAAAAAGGATGATTGAAAAGAAACTAAAGGAAATATCAGCAGATTTTTCGGTTCAATCCCACTTTGGAAAAATATGGCAAAGAAATATATTGCTAAATATTCCAAGGATAAATAAAAAAAACATCCCCTCCTTTGATTTTTCACAGAAAATCGCGGCCATTATAGCGGCAGGTCCAAGTCTTGATGAATCGGTTCTGGAAATAAAAAAATCAAGGGACTCATATTGTGTATTTTCCACTGACACGGCCTATGGCTCCCTAATCAAAAATGGAATCATACCGGAATATGTCGTTTCAATCGATGGCCAGTTCATTTCCTCGAGCCATTTTTTTTGCTGCAACGGAAACGGTTCCAAAGAAACATGTTTTGTGTTTGACCTATGCGCCAATCCTTCGGCTGTCAAAGCTGTCAGGGACCGGGGATTTGGAACATTCTTTACAAAAAGTCTTCACCCATTGTGCTCCAGGCTGCTGGATTTTGACACCCTGCCAACCCTGGAAAACGGATCCGGAACAGTAACCATCGCCGCATGTGACCTGGCAAGACAACTGGGTGCAAAAAAAATAAGGGTTTTTGGAGCTGATTTTTCATACAACAATGGCAAGCCCTATTGCAAAGGCACATACCTTGAAACCAATTTCTCGAGTGAGTGCACGAAACTGGAAAACCTGGAAACTAGATACACAAATCTGATGTACAGGACAGAACTCTATGATGCCCCAAACCGAAATTTCATGGGGGACCACCTGAAAAATCCCAGGTCAAGCGAAATCCTTGATGGCTACAAAGAAACTTTAATTGCTTGGACACGAAAATATTGTTATGTAGTTGCCGATAATCTATTGGTGAATCCAAAAAATATTGGAACAATTTCGGCTCCAAACGAAACGAATATAAGGTTCCATCAGTTGATGAAGGAACTGGATTTCATATTCCTGGACAATGCAAACGGGATGGACACTTCCGCCTTATTAAAAAATATGGACATCTACGCATTGATACCATACGTTGCCTGGCTTAGAAAAAAGGACGGCAACAATAAACATTCGTTTTTTGACTTGCTGAAACTTGCATACTATCAATTAAGTAGGTATACTAAACTTTATGAAAAATAAAAAGAATTTGTTGTTTGGCTTGACCATCCTGACCATATATATCGTTACAATTTTAGCATATTCCGTTTCACTTTACAGAGAATACAAGGACGGTCCCTATAGAGCTGAAGATAGGTTCAGGGAACTTGTGCGTGAGACAAATCAAAACATTCTGGTCAACAATCCAAGGACAGAATCCTTTACGAATACATTTCTGCGTTCAATCGGTGAAGTATCAGACATTGCAGGCATTCAGCTTGTAGAAGAAAATGACCTGCTCATCGCGTATCCAAGCAATTTACAGGAAAGCAAGGTTGACAGTAAATTCGTTAAGACATTAAGCGAGACAATGTACTCACAGGAAGGCAAAAAGCTTACACTTACGGCTGCATTTTACACACTTAAGCCGGATTCCCTCCATCAAAAAGGATTGGTAGCATTTCTGGTGCTACTGGTTTCTACCCTGTGCTGCATTGCCTATCTCATTATAAACCTTATGGTTTCCGGTTCCGCAAACAAAAAACCAGAAATCAAAAACGAACCAGAAGACGACGATTCCAGCAGCTTCTTCGAGGACGATGAACTTTTCATTGAGGACTCATTGAGAATTGAAAACGATTTGAAAGATGAAAACGATTTACCAGAAGAAGAACCTCCTGCGGTTGAAGAAAACTCAACTGGAACCGGCGAGGTCGATGATGATTATTCCGGCGACGAATCATCTGACACAACATTTGAAGCTCCGGAAATTATTGAGGATGATGCCAATATAGATTCATCCACTGACAACGAAAACCAGTCTCCAGTTGAAGATGCGGTTGCAGAACAGCCATCAGACAGCGAAAACTATGACATAGGTTTTGACGAGGATGACACGCAAAATGATTTTCCGTATGACAATCCTGATGACAGTGACATGGAAGATTCTTTTGACATGGATTCTTCAATCCTCCCAATCGGAAGTAATATAACTCAGGAAGAATATCAGGCCCTTACAAAGGATTTGATTCCAGAGGAAAATGAAATTTCACTTCCTGCCGTCATGGAAAAGAAAGAACTTTCCCCAGATGAATATGTCCTGAAACCTATTCCAGTGTTTGAGGCAAAAAAGGAAGAAAAACCTGCAAGAAAACGGGGAACTCCGGAAGGATTGTTTTCGCCAGCCACAGGATTCTGCTGGGAAGAGTATATGATGCCACGGCTTGATTCGGAACTTATGAGGGCCGCTTCATCGGACCAGGACCTTGCCCTGTTTACTCTGTCCATTCCTAAATTTGATTGGGAATCTGATTCAGGAAAAGCAATATGCAGCATAATTCAGTCCACATTTAAATTCCGCGACATGATATTCGAATACAAAGATTCCGGATGTACAGTCATTTCTTTGGGAATAGACAGCAGGCAGGCGCTTGAGAAAGCTGAAAATCTGCATACAGATATCATTGCGGAACTTGCCAAAAGATGTGAATATCATATTGTTTCCATCGGTATTGCGAACCGTTCATTGCGTCTGATTTCAGGCTCAAGACTTGCCAACGAATCTGAGCAGGCTCTGTTCCATGCACTGGAGGACAAGGAATCTCCTATAGTTGCTTTTAAAATAAATCCAGAGAAATACAGGAATTTTATTGCCGAGGAAACCGCAAAGCAGGAAATGGCCATCAAAAAAAATGAGCAAACGGATATGGAAATCTAAAACAGGCCATGACCCGACAGAAACTCTAGCTCTTGAATTTTTCTTTTAGAGCCTTGTCCACAATCGGCGGGACCATTGCACTTATATCCCCGCCATACCTTGCAAGTTCCTTTATACTGCTGGAACGGATCAAAAAGTACCTCTGTTCCGTCGGCACGAACAATGTTTCCACATTTTGATTAAGGGACCGGTTTATAAGGGAAAGATCAAATTCGTATGAAAAATCGTTTGTATTTCTTATTCCCCTTAAAAGAACTCTGGCTCCAACCTTTCTGCAATAGTCGCTGATAAGAGTATTGCAAATGTGAACGGAAACATTTTTATAGGCCGAAGTTATCTCGGTGAGCATATTAAACCTTTCTTCATCCGAAAACAGATATTTTTTGTCTGGATTCACCGAAATCACCACATCGATATTGTCAAAGAGGCGGCTGCATCTATCTATGATATTCAAATGTCCAAATGTTGGTGGATCAAAGGATCCTGGGAAAACTGCTAACATGATTGGGCCAGTATATCAGATTATATTGAATAAGTCATCCGTCTATTTTCTGTTTCCCATATAAAAAGGTTAATTCACTTGATTAACAGGACCAAGGTTTTTATAATATGTGGTATCTTTAAAATTTACTTTTTCGAGATGCCTGACGGTCTTAAGTTTTTGAAACTGCAAGGATTTAAGCATCGTATTTTCAAAGTTTCCTCTAAAGATTGCAATTTTTAGAGGTTCCCTATAGAGTTTTTTTTTTATTGAGGTATTTTATGATTTGGGTAACAGGTTGCAACGGGATGCTTGGTTCAGAAATTGGAAAGCTCCTTACACAGAAAAAAATTCCCTGGGTTGGAAGCGACAAAGAGGTCGATGTAACCAATCCTGACGCTCTGGAATCGTTTGCTCAGTCTCACGACCAGTCTGCAAATAGAACGGGCTATACTACATCAAAAAAAATTGTGCCAGGCAAAATTACATGGGTAATAAACTGCGCAGCCTTTACGGATGTGAATGCAGCGGAGGACAATCCGGAACTTGCGGCCCAGGTTAACACGGATGGTGCCCTGAATGTTGCAAGGACTACAAGAAAAATTGGTGCTAAACTGATTCATCTGTCAACTAGCTGCGTCTTTGATGGTAAAATGCGTCAGCCTTATACGGAAAACAGTCCTAAGTCACCTATCAGTGTTTACGGAAAGACTAAACTGGACGGGGAAAACGCCATCCAAAAGGAAATGACACAGTATTACATCCTAAGAACTTCCTGGCTTTATGGAACAAACGGAACAAACTTTGTCAGATCTGTTATCCAGGATGCAAGCACAAAAGAAATTCTTAAAATTTCAAATGATATGGCTGGTTCCCCTACAAGCGCCGAAAACCTGGCGCAGATAATCCTTAAGATTATTGAAACCTCCGAAAACGCCACCAGCCTTTTTGGAAAGAATTCAGCCCTCCCTTATGGAATTTATCACTATACCGATCAGGGGGCCGTTACAAGACTTGATTTTGCTAAAAAAATTTATGATCTTGCAAAAAAATACAGGAGACTGAATACAAACTGCGCTTTTGAAGTTTGTACCTCGGATGAACTGCTTTCAGAAAGACATCTGCCGGATTATACGGTCCTTGACTGCAGCAGGATTTATTCAGGCATGAAATTTAAGGTTCCAACATGGGACAGCAGCCTGGAGAAATTCATAAAAGCAGGAATACAGCAGGCATCCTTGTAGGCAGTATGAAAAACAATAGCAAAGAATATACACCAGACACACCTGAAAAAGTTGCGCACCAGGCGGAGCTTTTTTCTAATAGACTTTCAAAACAGTACAAAGTCCTTAGAAAATGGGCCAGGAAGAATCGCATTTCCAGCTACAGGCTATATGACAGGGATATACCTGAGATTCCATTGGCATGCGACATTTACACTTTTCTACCGCCGGATGTAACAGACAAGCTTTCGGCAATTTTGTACTTCAATGAACAGAATGCAGCTATAAGCAAAAACGATGCCTCGGCAGTGAATGTTCTTTCGGATGAACTATCACGGACTTATGTCCATCTGTACCTGTATGAGCGGCCATATGAAAAGCCTGAAAAAGAAGAAAATGTATGGCTTGATTCAATGGCCAATGTTGTTTCCAATGTCCTGAACATTGCTAAGGACCATGTGATCATAAAAACAAGAAAACGGCAGACTGGCACAGAAGAAGGTAGAAATGGACAATATGAAAAGATTGAGTCCCAAAGAAAAATAACTGGCACCGTTTTTGAACAGGGACAAATTTTTCAGGTCAACCTTTCAGACTACATAGACACCGGCCTTTTCTTTGACCACAGACCTTTAAGGGCCATGGTCCGAGCATCCTGCGCAGGCAAATCGGTTCTAAATTTGTTCTGCTATACGGGAAGCTTTTCTGTATATGCCGCAGAAGGCCGGGCAAAACGCATAGAAAGTGTGGACATGAGCAAAACCTATCTGGAATGGTGTCAAAGCAACATGTGCCTGAACGATTTTGCCAGCGACGTGAAATACATATACACCAGACAGGATGCTGTCGGTTTCCTAAATCAAAAAAATGCTGAAGTAGCAAACGCGGAAGGAACAAACCGTTTTGATATAATTGTTCTGGACCCCCCGACATTCAGTAACTCAAAAAGAACCGACACCTCCTTGGATATCAACAGGGACTGGAGCGACCTTGTAACCAAATGTCTGAATATCTTGACCCCAAAGGGTGTACTATATTTTAGCACCAACAGCAGAAGATTATCGTTTGACGAAAATCTTCTGCCCCACAACAGCGATGGCACTCCAATCTATAGCGCAAAAGATATAACGGAAAAGACGATTCCAGAGGATTACAGGAACAACAAAATACACAGAGCCTGGATGATATCCAAGAGATAAAAAAAAAGGTTGTTTGATATTGCGCACAAAATCAAGCAACCTTTTTTCATCTCCTATCATACACCTAAAACATTCGGCCTTAAAGAGCAACCGGTTATGCAACTTTTTTTGGACAAAAAAAAACAGGAATCAAAAGATTCCTGCATCGTCGGGATGACTGGATTCGAACCAGCGACCCTCTGGTCCCAAACCAGATGCGCTACCAGCTGCGCTACGTCCCGAATTAAAAGTGGAGAATGACGGGATCGAACCGCCGACAACCTGGGTGTAAACCAGGTGCTCTCCCAGCTGAGCTAATTCTCCATTATGATATGCGGAATACTAGAGTCGAACTAGTGACCCCCAGCGTGTCATGCTGGTGCTCTAACCAACTGAGCTAATTCCGCGTCCGAAGTGTCTTTATAATATATGATTTTAATATTTTGGTCAATAGCAAATCAAATTTTTGTTAGTTTTTTTTATTTTTTTCGCAAATTAATACTATTTTCCAAATCTGTCTCAATATCCATGAATGACCACAGTCGTGAGCACCGGGTATATTCCTCATAGACTCGCCATCCTGTTGTGAGTTTAAATTTTAAATATGACCAAAATAGGCATAAGTACTAGAGTTTTTTTTTAATATAGGCTATAATTAACCAGTTGTGCCTTGATATTTCTTTGGCACAAAAAAAATGTATGGAGAATCTGTAATGACTAGAGTAGAATTAGTAGATGCTATCGCTGAATCAACTGGACTTACAAAGAAAGACAGCGATGCTGCTGTAAAGGCTTTTGTTGAAGCTGTAACTTCCGCATTGGTAAAAGGTGATAAAGTCCAGCTGGTTGGATTTGGAACTTTTTCTGTAGGTGAACGCAAAGAGCGCAAGGGTTTGAACCCAAAGACAAGAGAAGAAATTGTTATCCCAGCATCAAAAGCTCCAAAATTCAGCGCCGGAAAAGCATTGAAGGATGCAGTAAACAAGAAGTAATTTGATACATTGCTTCCCTAAAATAGCCGTCCCATGTGGGACGGTTTTTTTTATGTATTTCTTTGGATTTTTTAAATTGCAGTTAAAGTATCGAATATTCTAATCTGAGTGGTTCTTTAGCAATGGGATTCCGTTCCAGAGCCAGAGGTTTTTCCATTTTTTAACATCTCTTCCATAGTGTGCCATCCAAGGACTGCACATTTTACTCTTGCAGGCATAAAGCTGATATTCTTAAGAGAAGCAGCTTCGTCCAGCTCCTCTAGCAACGAATCATCTGTCACCTCACCTTTTATCATTCCCATGAAAAGCTCTGCAAGACGGAGGGCCTCCTCTTTCGTTTTTCCGATTATGTCATCCAGCATCATATCGACGGAAGCTTGACTGATGGCGCATCCAGAGCCATTAAAGGACCCCTCTTTTATCAAACCGTTCTCATCCAATTTCAGTTGAAGATATATATTATCACCGCAACTAGGATTTACTCCCTGCAAAGTAAATGTAGGATCCTCCATAACCCCTTTATGCTCAGGATTTAAATTATGTTCGTTAAGTATTTCCGCATACAATGATTTTACATCCATTTTCTTCCCCCATAATAAAGATAAAAAGTCTTGCAACTCAAAATTAAAGAAAAAAGAATCCCCCAATTATCATGGATTCTTTTGGTTCAATAGAAACGCTTCTTTTTTTGAAAAACTTTAGTCCTTGAGTCCCATCCAGTTGCGAACCTTAGAAAGTTTCTGGACAAAAACATCAATTTCTTGTTCCGTATTATAAAAATACAGACTGGCTCTGGCTGTACTTCCAACACCAAGTTTTTGCATAAGTGGTTGCGCACAATGATGTCCGGCCCTAACGGCAATATTTTCTGTATCCAGCATAGATGCAATATCATGCGGATGAACATCGTCAATGGTAAACGTAACAATACCGCAGTGCTTAAAAGGATTTTCATTTCCAATAATGTTGATGTGGGGAATCCTTTTCATCTGTTCCATCAGATATTTCGCAAGACGATTGTCATTCTCTTCGATATTCTCAAGCCCAATTGACTGGATATACCTTATGGCAGCCGCAAGTCCCACCGCACCAGAAGCATTCACAGTGCCGGCTTCAAATTTATGAGGAACTTCCGCATAGGTTGCATCATCCCTTGTGACATACTCTATCATTTCTCCACCACGCAAAAATGGTGGCATATTTTCCAGCAGTTCATGTTTTCCATAAAGCACACCGATTCCCATTGGACCACACAATTTATGACCACTGAAAGCGAAAAAATCCGCATCCAAATCCTTAAGGTCAAATTTTATATGTGGTGTACTTTGGGCACCATCAACAACGACAGCGGCACCTTTTCCATTATTTCCAACAGCATGGGCATAAGCTGATATGGCTTTGACAGGATTGGTTATTCCTAGAACATTGCTTACATGGGTTATGGAAACTATTTTTGTCTTGGAATTGATTTTAGATTTCCACTCCTCCTCAGGAATGATTCCATCATCACCGGATTCCAAAAAGACTAACTTTGCTCCCCGTGATTTTGTCAGCATCTGCCAGGGCAATAAATTGGAGTGATGTTCCATGCAGGTCACAACAATTTCATCACCTTCATTGATGTTGGCAAGTCCATACGTATAGGCGACAAGATTCAGACTTTCTGAAGCATTGCGGGTGAATATTATTTCATTATCCGAAACATTAAGAAACTGAGCGACAGTGTGCCTTGATTCTTCGTACATATCGGTCGCCTTCATGGACAACCTGTAAAGTCCTCTCAGCGGATTTGCATTGGCGCTACGATAAAAATTATCTATGGCCTCTATCACGCAGGAAGGTCTCTGGGTGGTGGCAGCGTTGTCAAAATATATCAAATCTTTATTTTCTTCCAAGGAAAAAAGTGGAAAATCTTTTTTTATTTTTTCAACGTCAATCATAGATTATCCTCCAAGAAAACAGAGATTTTATCTTTCAATTGTTCATCAGGAATAAACCGAGCGATGGCATTTACCTTGCTCCGAATCATCAAAGCCCTTGCCTCCGCCTTGTCAATTCCTCTGGTTTCCAGATACAAAAGCTCATCCTCATTTATTTTTCCGATACTTGAACCATGACGTCCATCAACATCTTCCTCGCCACAGAGGATCACGGGCATTGACTTGTTAACGACATCTGGACTCAAAAGCAGAACGTTTTCCTGTTCATCCCCAACAGATTCCTTGCATCCTTCCTTGAAGTCTATTGTTCCGCGCCATGCTTTCTTTGCATTTCCATCAACAACACCGTTATAAAAACAGGAACTGGCAGTATCTTTTGCCTGATGCCGAACCACATAGTTCATATCAATATTCTGAGCACCGCCAACAAGATATCCGCACCGCACAGTAGATTTCGCTTTTGTTCCCTGTAAAGTAATGGAACTGCCGTTTACAATATCACGGGCACCCAAATCTATTTGATTCAAGCTGAACAAAGAGTTTTCCTCCTGCAGCACACCGATTCCATTATAATGTTGAATATTTTTTGAAAGAAGATTGACTGTCGTCACATCAAGTTCAGCATAAGGGGCGCAGTAGATTTTTATTCTGTGCCCAAACAAACCTTCGCCTTCACCGGAGCTTGAGTATTCAAAAACTAGAGAGGCTTTCGAGTTCTCTTCCGCATAAACGACAGTCTCGCTGTATTGATTCTTTTGTGAATCAGGAGAATAGACTATTTTTGCAAAACTACTGTCACCGTTTCCAGCTTTTATATGGATGAAATTGATATCATTCTTTGCATACCTTTCAAACTCATCCAGAGCGCTTTCAAAATCCTCTCCAATCTGAGTTTTTATTTCAACCGGAACAGGACACTTATCAATAGGTACCTTGCTGACCTCAATAAATTTGGAACCAGTACTGACATCAAAATCGATAACTGAATCAAGTTCGCATTCAAAGTGTCCATGGTTTATATGCAGATGATGCCATGTGATTGAAGGAAAATGATTGACATCAGCAGAAATTTTATTATTAATTGTTGTCATTTTATCCATCACATCGATCCCTTCATTTCAAGTTTGATAAGATTGTTCATTTCAACAGCATATTCAAGAGGCAATTCCTTTCTTACAGGATTCGCGAAACCGGAAACGATAAGCGCACGGGCCTCGTCTTCCGGGATGCCACGGTTCATAAGATAAAAAATGGCCTTATTTGAAATGCGTCCAATCTTTGCTTCGTGTCCAACGTCACAGTCATCCGTCATTATGTTCATAGCAGGAATCGTATCGGACCGGCTTTCAGAGTCCAGCATCAAGGAATCACAGTTGACGGAAACTTTTGAATGCTTTGCATTTTTATTAACGACAACGGAACTTCTGTAGGTGTTTCGTCCACCGGACTTGGAGATTGACTTTGAGCTGATGATACTTGATGTGTATTTTCCTATATGAACAACCTTCGCACCTGTATCCAAATCCTGTCCTTTTCCACTAAAAGTAATTCCAGTAAATTCACATAAAGAATGGTCACCCTTCAATATTGTTGTAGGGTAAAGATACGAAATATGGCTTCCAAAGGAACCGCTTACCCATTCCATCTTACCATTCTCTTCAACCACAGCACGTTTAGAATTAAGGTTGTACATATTCTTTGACCAGTTTTCAATTGTGCTGTACCTGAGGTGCGCATTCTTTTTTACAATAAGCTCAACGCAACCGGCATGAAGATTGGCCACGTTGTATTTTGGTGCGGAACATCCTTCAATAAAATGAACATCAGCGCCTTCGTCAACAATAATCAAAGTATGCTCGAACTGTCCTGCACCGGCAGCATTCAATCTAAAATATGACTGCAACGGGACAGAAACCTTTACCCCTTTCGGGACATACACAAAGCTTCCGCCGCTCCATACAGCGCCATGAAGTGCCGCAAATTTATGGTCCGTCGGAGGAATCACCGTCATAAAATTATCCCTGACCATATCAGCGTATTCACCATGAAGGGCGGTCTCCATGTCGGTATAAATTACCCCCTGCTTCGCCACTTCATCCTTGACATTATGATAAACAACCTCACTGTCAAACTGGGCACCAACACCGGCCAGGCTCTTTCTTTCTGCTTCCGGTATTCCAAGTTTTTCAAACGTATCCTTGATGTCCTGGGGAACATCCTCCCACTTTGCGGCCATCTCGGTTTTTGGTTTTACGTAGTGAACAATTTTTTGAACATCCAGATCCCTTATGTCAGGTCCCCAGTCAGGTTCCTTCATCTTATTAAAAATTTCAAGGGACTTAAGGCGAAGTTCCCTTACCCATTCAGGATCATTTTTTTCTTCACTTATGCGCCTAACAACGGATTCGTCCAGCCCTTTTCTGACTTTATAATAATCCGCATCATTTTCTTCATAGCGAAAATCGTAGAAGGAGGTATCAACATCGGCAATCTGTTTTTTTTCGTCTGACATTAGCGGACTCCATCTATTTCAGCAGTCTTGACAGCTTCCATAGCAGCCTTGGCAGCGGCCAGCAAATTTGCCTTGCGTTCAGCTTCTTTTATTTCATCAGGAATGAATGGATCAAATCCCTTTTCATTGATTTCATCAACCAAAGTGCCGTCGCCTTCCTTAACAATTTTTCCCTTCACGATGATATGGGTTTTATCCACATGCAGGCTCTCAAGGATTCTTGTGGAATGAGTAATAATCAGGAGGGCACCGTTATTCTTTTTTTGAAATTCCTCAATTCCTTTGCTGACAGTCCTTACGGCATCAACATCCAGTCCAGAGTCGGTTTCATCCAGAATTGCAAACTTTGGTTTTAGCATCAGCAGCTGAAGAATCTCAGATTTCTTTTTTTCACCACCAGAAAACCCAACGTTCAAATCCCGTTCAGCATAGTTGTGATTCATGTTCAAAATATCCATGGCAGCCTCCAGCTCTTTCTGGAATGCCATAAGCTTGACCCTCTGACCTGTCACCTGCTGCATGCTTGTACGTATAAAAGATTCCAAAGAGATTCCCGGCACCTCAAGAGGGTCCTGGAACGAAAGGAACATACCGGCCTTTGCACGCTTATCGGTATCGGCAGATGTAATATCGTTTCCTTCAAATATTATTTTTCCGTCCGTGATAGTATATTCAGGATTCCCCATCAGCACATTGCCGAGGGTAGACTTTCCGGCACCGTTTGGTCCCATAAGCACGTGGGTTTCACCTGGATTGATGACAAGCGAAAGATTGTGAAGAAGTGTTTTACCTTCCACGCCAGCACTAATATTCTGAATCTCAAGCAGATTTTCTGCCATACTTACACTCCCGGAACAGCTGCAATTCTCATTTCACGATGCACGATAACAGCAATTGTTCAACATATTTTTTACCTATTCATTTAATAGGCGTGTTTTTACATTAATGGTCACTATAAAGTAACATATATTTAAATATTATGGAAGAACTGCAAAAAACATAACCACTCATGGACTGATTTCAGCACATATTTTCTGAAACCACATCAATGAAATAGGTCTTCATGTCGCCTTTCCCCTTTATTTTCAAGATTTCAGGTTCGCCATACTTGAACAGATCCTTTGTTTCGCTGTAGACAGCTTCAGTAACATGAATTTTTCCAGGCTGGCCCGTTGATTCCATGCGGCTGGCCACGTTTACGGTATCCCCCCATATATCATAAATGAACTTGGTTTTTCCTATAACCCCGGCCACAAGGTTTCCTGTATTTATTCCGATGCGCATCTTTAATTTTATTGGACTAGACGAATTAAAATTCTCCAGCTCTCCGAAAAATTTTAGCGCAAGGTTTATCATCTTCCGGGAATTTTCTTCCAAGTTTTCTCCGTCTATACCAACGGCCGCCATATACGAGTCGCCAATGGTTTTTATTTTTTCAACCCCCGAAGCGCTGGCCTGGATATCGAACTTAGAAAAAACCGTATTGAGCATACTGACAATTTCTTCCGCGGAAAGTCCATCGGAAATCTTTGTAAAATCAACAAGATCAGCGAAAAGGACCGCAACGTTGGAATATTTTTTAGCAATAATCTCTCCAGGGTTTTCTTCCAGTTCCGTGGCTATATGGTCAGGAAGGATATTGCGCAGAAGTTTTTCTGACTGCAGGTTCGCCTTTTCCAAATCATGATTCGCGATTTCCAGTTTTTCCGCCTGTTTCTGAAGTTCAACCGTCTGCTGATGCAACTCCTTTGTCTGCGCCTCGACCTCCGATTCCAGTTTACGCTGATAACGGTGCATACGTCTGTAATGGGAAAAATTTATAAGGACCGCAAATCCGACGACCACAAAAACTATGGTCACCCAGAACCACCAGAGCTGCCAAAAATAAGGTTTCTTTATAATCACCAAAGGCTCTGGATTTTCTCCAATGTTTTCATCAGAATTCTGTGCCTGCACATAAAAATAATAGGTCCCCGGCTTTAAGTTTGTATAGGAAACCTCCCTCAAAGTAGACCAGGCGGAATAATCGGCTTCAAACCCCTTAAGGCAATATCTGAACAGTATTTGCTCCGGAGATATAAAACTTAGGCCTGTGAATTTGATGCTAAGACGTTTTGTTCCAGGAGCCACCACTACAGTTTGTCCCCTGTAATCATAGGTCTCAGTATCCAAGGCATACCTTTCAAGCTGAACAGGCGGAACAGCCTTCTTTGTTACCTTCAATGGATTGTAGATGGCAAAACCATCCGTCAATGTGAACCATATCCTACCGATGTGGTCTTTCATTGAAAGCGACGTTGATGTTACGCCATTCGACAGAAGCCCATCCGAGCGACCAAAATATTTTGTGTTTATATAATCGCACCTTCCGTTCACATAATCTTCAAGTTCCGCGCCCTTTATTGAGTTTATCCCCCTGTTGCTGGTCAGCCATATGGTTCCGGTATAGTCGCAAATCATCTGGAAAATACTGTCGCTAACCAGTCCACATTTTGTTCCTATCGTAAAAAATTCTCCATCCTTTAGTCTGCTGATTCCAGTTCCAGTTGATATCCACAGTTCATCATTTTCATTTATCTGCTGAATTTTGAAAACAACATCCCCGGCAAGGCCATTGAATTTATTGAGACACTTTACAATGTTTCCTTTTTTTACAGAGAAAATACCGCCACCGTCTGTTCCGCACCAAACCGTATGGTCCCGGTCCTCATATATGCACATTATGTAGTCATTTTCCAGGCCCGAAGCCTTGTTGATTATTGAAATTGTATTGTCCTTCAGGTTGATTATATTAAGACCGTTGGTTGTTCCTACATAAAGATTTCCATCAGAGCCAAGCAAAGAAACACGGGTCCTGTTTCCGGAAAGACCGTCCCGTTCCGTCCAGGATTTTATTCCCTCGTCCGTCATAAGCAGCTGTCCAAGCTTTTCATAGGTGCTGACCAAAAGAGCTCCATCGCTGGTTATATCGACATGCCTTATCCTGATATTGTTGCAGTACCTGGTAAAGCTGTTCTCCAGAAAAACTCCCTCGACTGAATCATAGCAATAAAGACCGTCATCGGCTCCAATCCATACAACCTTGCGGCCAGGATCGTCACAAATTGCGTTAACAGAAGAGGACATGGAGACTGTATTGAATTTACCCAACGACAGCTTTTCCAGTCCACCCCTGTCCGTACCGAACCACATGTTTCCCTCGGCATCCTCCAGCAGTGTATTGACATTGTTGTCAGAAAGCCCTGTATTATGGTCATAGTAAAACATCTGACCATTACGTAAAATCGTTACACCCGTGTCCCGCGCAAACCAGACGGAACTTGAACTGTCAATGAAAATATCATTCACCACTGTCCCAGGCTGATTTCCGTATCCAATGTCATAGACCTTTTCGTCCGTCCCCTGCACATAAACGGCGTAGTGCGGGCCAACTCCAAACCACAGGCCTCCACTTTTATCCTGCATAACGCAATAGACAACCGCGTTATCCATGCTCTCGAATCCAGCGAACTTTTTGAAAGAACCGTTGCTGTAGCAATAAATTTCACCAGGACCGGAACTGGTTGCCCATACCCTTCCTGCCGTATCGCAGTACAGCTTTATTGTTAAAATATTTTGTGCCCCATATTGATCAAGACCAGCAGGACGTTTTATGAAGCCCTCCGGAGTGATATAGACAATACCGTTGGCAGTGCCAATCCAGATATTGCCATCCTTGTCCTCAATTATGGACCTTACAGAATTATTCGGAAGTCCGCTTTCAACGGTATAAGCCTTAACATTTCCGTCCGGACTTATGCATACTGCACCTTCATCATTTGCCCCGACCCATATATTATTTTTGCTGTCCTCAAAAACCGAACGTGCGGATGTAAATGCATATTTACTGTCCAGGACATGATTTATAACCTTGAACTCTATTCCGTCAAAACGGACCAGACCTTCATAGGTGCCTATGTAGAGATATCCGGCCCTGCTCTGCATTAAGTCAGTAACGGTGTTTCCGGGCAAACCATCTGAAGCTGTCCAGATGCTGCCTACATACTCACCAAGAAAACTATTCCGCTGCAGTGTCTTAGAATTTTTTGTGTCCTCAGGAAATGCCGCAAGACCAAGAAAAATCATGGTCAAGCCAAATGCAAGGATTCTAGTAAAGCGTCCAGAAAAAAATAAAGGCAATTTGATTGATGCTAGCATAAAAGAATAATACCATACCCATAGCACATTGTCGACAATTGATTTGGGCATCTCTAAAAAATACTTATACGAAATATTTTATATTCCTACAGATTTTTAATCCTTGAAATTGCAAGCTTTAAGACATCGCGTCTTCAGAGTTACCTCTAAAAACTGCAATCTTTAGAGGTTCCCGTTTTTTATTTCGAGCGGCAGCGATGTGCCACATCCCCATGAGATTGACGTTAAAGCGCTTAAACTTTATAATTATAGAATTATGAATAGAAGATTAATTACCTCAGCATTGCCTTATGTTAACAATATTCCTCATTTGGGAAATCTTATCCAAATGCTTAGTGCAGACGTTTTTGCCAGATTCTGTAGAAGCAGAGGCTACGAAACTCTTTATGTGTGCGGAACCGATGAATACGGTACAGCAACAGAGACAAGGGCCCTTGAAGATAACAAAACACCTCGCGAACTGTGTGACTATTTTTATAATCAGCATGAAGAAATCTATAAATGGTTTGACATTGCCTTTGACAAGTTTGGACGCACTTCAAACGAAGAGTGTACCGAGATTACCCAAAAGATTTTCCAGGACCTTGACAAGAATGGCTTCATAACGGAACACATCAACCAGCAGCCTTTCTGTCCACATTGCCAAAGATATCTTGCGGACAGGTTCGTACGCGGGATTTGTCCAAAATGTGGATACGATGACGCACGTGGAGATCAATGCGAAAAATGTGGAACACTTTTGGATCCTTCGGAACTAAAGGCTCCCCGCTGCTCGACCTGTGGCTCCACACCTGAAATCAGGGATACGAAGCATCTTTACATAGACCTTCCAAAAATCAGCGCCCAGCTTGACAGCTGGATGAGCAAAGCCAGCAAAGACGGACAGTGGTCCGAAAATGCCATAAACATTACGAAGGCCTGGATCAGGGATGGTCTGAACGAGAGGGCCATCACCAGAGACCTCAAATGGGGTATCCCGGTTCCAAAGGCTGGATACGAAGACAAAGTGTTCTATGTCTGGTTCAACGCCCCTATCGGCTATATCTCAATCACCAAGCAGCTTCAGGATGAACTGACCGCCCAGGGTAAAAAGTCTTTTGACTATAAAAGCTGGTGGCTCCCGGAAGAAAGCGAAGAGGCAAAAGGAAAAGCGCCCGTCGATTTGTTCCAGTTCATCGGAAAAGACAATATCCCGTTCCATACGGTTGTTTTCCCTTGCAGTTTACTTGGTTCCGGACACAACTGGACAAAGCTCTATCATATGTCCTCCACTGAATATCTGAACTACGAGGACGGTAAATTTTCTAAAAGCAAGGGAATCGGTGTATTTGGTTCCGATGCAAAGGAAAGCGGAATCAAAGCAGATGCATGGAGATTCTTTATATTCTACAACCGCCCTGAAAAGCAGGACTATCAGTTTACATGGAAGGAATTCCGTGAAAAGTATAACGGAGAATTGATTGGAAACCTGGGAAACCTGGTCAACAGGACCCTTCTCTTTGTTACAAAATACTACGACGGAAAAATCCCAGAGGCTCCAGTAGATGAAGAAATGTGGGCAAAAGTACGGGAAGTTGAAAGCAGGCTAACGGAAAACCTTGAATGGGCAAACCTCAAGGACGCCTTCCATCAGGTGTTTGCGATTTCCGATATCGGAAACAAGGCATTCCAGGATGGCGAACCATGGAAGACCCGTACAACAGATCCAGAAAAAGCGGCCAAACTTATTCACAACCTCTGCTACGTAATTAAAGACCTTATGATTTTGGCACATCCATATTTGCCTCAGTATACAGAAACCATCATGTCATACTTCGGTAAAACCATCTCGGAGCCAAAGCTTGGGGAATCTCCAATCGAAGGTGGATTAAACTGGTCCGACATCGGAAAAACAGAAGGCCTTTCTACAGTTTCCACACCTGAAATTTATTTTACACCTTTGGATCAAAAAACCGCGGATGCATTCAAGGAAAAGTTTGCTGGAAGCCAGAAAGACAGAAAAAATGCTGAAGCCGGAAAAGCTAAGCCAAAGAAAGAAAAGAAACAGCCTCAGAAGATAGAGTTGGCCGCAGACCAGGTAGCATTCTTTAACGAAAAAATTGAACTGAAGGTTGCAAAGATTGTTAAAGTCGAAAACAATCCAGAAGGCGAAAAACTTTACATAGAAACCCTTGACGATGGTAGCGGAACGGAAAGGATTATTCAGAGCGGACTACGGGACTATCTGAAACCTGAGGAGCTGTTAGGAAAGAATATAATCCTTGCATCCAACCTGGCACCACGAAAAATGAGAGGCATCGAAAGTCATGGAATGCTTTTGGCTGCAGATTACAAAGACGCTGATGGAAAGGACTGTGTAGAACCACTCCAGGCTCCTTGGGCTAAACCTGGTACTCAGGTTATCCTTGAAGGCGCAAATCCAGCTGCAACAAAACCTGCGGAAATCACGGCAGATGAGTTCTTTAAGGTTGCGGTCAACATTGTAAATAAATGCGCTGAAATCAATGGAACAAAGCTCATGGTTGATGGAAAACCATTGACAACTCAATTCACAGAAAACGGAGAGGTCCATTAATTGAAAACCCAGCGTTTTTTACAGACACCTTTTTGGGCGGATTTCAAATCCAACCATGGGTGGACCAGGCTTTACTTTAAAAGAAATGACGATGAAACTCTAGAAAAATTGACCTCGTATGACGATACCGTTCCCAATGAATCAAGGCTTACGGTATTGCTCAGAAAGATCAAGATATTCTATATCGCCTACATTCCAATGGCACCGGAATATTTTGACAGGACCCCGGAAAGTAAGATAGAAGACTCGGATAGGGAAAGATATTTTTCTACAATGAAATCCTTGACGGCAAGCCTAAAAAAATATCTTCCATCCAATACTATTTTTGTCCGGTACGATATTCCAGTTGATTTCACAGATATCGATGAAAAAAACAGGTTTGTGTCATCCACACGCAAAGGCAATAAATTCAAAAAAAGTAGAGTTGATATCCAGCCTCCAGACACGGTCCTTCTTTCGCTGGAAAAAACGGAAGAAGAAATCCTTGGTGGCATGAAAAATAAATGGAGATACAACATCCGCTTGGCAGCAAAAAAAGGTGTCGAAGTCACAAGATTCTATTCCAGCGATGAAAATTTTGATACCGCCTTCGATGAGTTCTACAAACTTTTTGAGCAGACCAGCAAACGTGACAGCGTAAGTTTCCACGCAAAATCCTATTACAAGGACCTGCTTTCAAGAGGAACAAAGACAGAGGACAAGCAGAACCCTTTAATTACTTTGTATCTTGCAAAGCACGAAAACGATTTTTTGGCTGGAATAATTACACTTTTCTGTCCACGCGAGGCTGTATACCTGTACGGAGCAAGCGGCAATATAAAGCGAAATCTAATGCCAGCTTACTTGTTGCAATGGACCGCAATACAGGATGCAAAAAATTACGGCTGCCCGGTTTATGATTTCTACGGCTGCCCTCCAACAGACGATGAAAATCATCCTATGCATGGACTGTATCTTTTCAAGACAGGATTTGGCGGTGACCTGATTCACAGGCCCGGAAGTTATGACTTTCCTTTATCGGCAATGTATTACGTCTATGAAATGGTCGAAAAGCTTAGGGCCTGGTGGTTCAAGGTGGCCATGAAAAAAGTTCACAATAGATAACAATAAACAACAAATCCCTCTGGCTGATAACAGAGGGATTTTTATTGCACGGAATGAACGAATCCCGATGCAAGCATCTAAAGGTCGGGGTATTCAACCCGACCCAAAATTTTATCTATTTTTGACTTTTGTTTTTCCGCGACGGAATAAGCATAAAATTGACAGTCTTTTCCATTGCCCTTCCGGAAGCCAAATCTACATTCCAATAAAATCTAATCCTATCGTTGCAGGCATCCTCGGATTGAGTTTTTGGCGACTCATGTTCGTAAATAAAACCGGCCTCTTCGTTTGGTTCCAGCAGCAGCGCTATCTTTCCAGTCGTATCAAGAATCTGCAACATGGATACACCTTTTTTCAGATTGCATTTATCATTTGAAACTTTTATGCGGTTACCGTCCTGTATAAGTTCCAGCTGATACTGATTGCCCTGTTTATTCGAAAAATCTGTCTGAACTAAATTCAATGTCACTGCAAAAAAAGCTTTCAAATGGAAGGGACTAATATTCTTCAGGATATACTGAATCATGAATCCCGTTGAAGAAGCTATAATCTTTTTTTGAAGGGAGACCGGCATTTTTAATTGAGAGAAAATGCTTTCCGACTCAAGCACAATCTCCTTTCTCTTTCCATCAAATTTCTTTTCGCTGAACAAGACATTTCCGAAATTCAGTTCATTATCACCCGAACTGGTTCTGTCCGGTTCCTTTTCCGAAAGGGACTCTATAAAAAATTTATTCTCCTTTGTTTCGCCTTCAAAAAAATAATGGTCAGTATAATTAAATCCATTGGAAAGCATATTCAAATCACATATGCGGCCACCCTTTGGTGAAATCACTGCATTAAAATTTTCCGCCTGATATACATATTCATTGAAGCCGTCATTGTTATAGTCATACGTGGTAAGTGCTTCAACAAATTGTCCGTGTTCACGCAATATACGTTCCGCCTCGTTCAGATTCCTGTAAGCCGTCTGCCTTTTTTGTGTTGCAGAACGCATAGCCGAGTTGACTGATAGAAAATAGATACCGCATTGTGCTTCCCACAGCTTTTCTTTGGCAGCCTTTTTGCGCATCTTATCCTTTCCTTGCGACTGGGAGATAAGCATGTTGAGATATATCATTCGCTCGTAAAGATGCATTGCCCCCGGATTATCATAAAGATAGCTGTAGATTGAATCATAGCTTTTCTTGTTTGCTTCAATTTTTTTCATTCCGCCAGGGATATGGCATCTTGAATATGAGGAACAACTTTTTAGCCACTGCTGAGGAGTTTCCAGCTTTACCCCTGAATCGTTTGACAACAAGGCCGCCAAAAATTTCTTTTCAACAATAAAAAGAATATTATCCAGGTTTAGTTCGATAGACAATATATTGTTTTTTTCATCAAGGTCCTTGCCGGCATGCGCAGAAAGTCTCGCATTCCAATCCAGAAAAGTTTCACCTTCAACAGGTGCCAGATAGCTTTTTGAAAACAAAACCTTTATACTTTTTCCATATTCTGAAACAACAACCGGATAAAAAGCATTTTGACCTGAAGAAAGCGAATCATCCAAAAAAATATACTCAAATCCACAGGACTTCAATGGCTGTATAAGAGATATGTCCCAAATGCTTCCGTAAAGGGAAAGACCCCGTGGCCGCTTTCCAATTAATCCCCTAAGAACGGACGTCATTTTCTCAATCTGTCCACTACGGTCGGATGGATATAAAAGAGGTAATGCCGGTGCATAGTATCCGCCACCCAACATTTCAATTTGGGAACGCCCAACCAGTTCATTCAAGAGAGTTATAGCTTCCGGAAATTTTTCGGAATAATACTCCAAAACGACTCCGGGAATCGATATTGCCAATTGAAAATTTGGATTCGCATAAAGCCCCTTCAAAACCTTCTTAAGACCGTTCTGATATTGACGGTCCAGTTCAGCCGTATCCGAGGAGTCTAAATAATTCAAATCCAAATGTAAGCAAATCGTTTTATTCATTTCTAATTAAATGAAGGAACCAAAATTTTTCCCTTGTTAAGCCATGAAACATTCCATGCCATCAAAATCATTACAAAAATTGCGATACTAACAAAAAGCAGCGCAAGATTTTTTACATTTTTTGTAGGCGCATTCATCTCGATCCTTTTTCTCAATCCATAGAAGAACGGAATGCAAATGAAATATGAAATCATGCAGAACAAGGAATTGAATAAACATTCCCAAATGGAGGCGGATTCCGTTAGACCGATAATTACGCACAACAATTCAACGGCCGAATCAATGATAAATGTTCTGGAAGAAACTTTTGAAACCATCGCTATGAATATATTTATCACGGATACAACCAGCACAGCCAGGAACGGTCCAATTTCGCCAAAATTTATTTTGATTAGCTGGACAGTAACCAAATAGACCAGCAGGGATGAGAATGATATGGTAATTGCAAATTTGCAGAATTCCATCAAAAGGTTCTTTGGTTTACGGCTTTTCATGATAGCTTTTTGCATGCCTAGGCCATAAACCATGACTGCGGAACTGAAAAATACATAATAAACAAAATTAATCAACATTTGTGTCCCCCAATAAATCCTGCAGGTTTAATAAACTAGGTGTTTCCGGGAAACCAATATTTCCTTCGACATTTGAAATACCGTCTGAAAGCTTCAATTCATCAAATGCTGGAGTCTGTGAAATCTGACTAGCAAAAGCCCCCTGCGATCCATCCTCAGAAGCAGTCACCGTTGAAGTTTCGGAGGAAGCACCAATCACTTTTGCTGATTCCGCAGGAGCTGCACTTTCGACTCCGGAATTCTTTTTGATCCACTTCAAGCCAAATTTGTTCACATAGATTATACATACGGCAAGTGACAGCAACGCACCAGGGATGGAAGCCAAAAATACTGTCGGGAAATATTTTGGCCCCTCGCCAATCCTAGGGATGACATGTAAAGTAAATAGTCCATCAGCGGCCGGCAAAGTAAATGTGCCGAAACCAATCAAATCACGCAAAACAAAAACGATGACAACCGGCAATGAAACTGACAAAGTGACCAACAGTTTTTTCTTTATATCAGCAACCAGCGAATCGCTGGCGTCTTCCACAAGGTGCTCCAAAAGGAAAGCGGAAACGGCAGGCATATAAAAAACATATCCGATTGTGAACGCCATTACAGGACTAATCATTGTCCATATCTGCTTGTAGATAATTGCTACGGCAACCATTCCAATAGGTATCAAAAAGGAATGATATTCATCCATCTTTATTTTGAGAATAACATACCTGAACAGGATTCCTGTCACCATAAGCAAAACAAATTCCAGAAGCATAACCAGGCCATATGCAAACCGTCCTGGAACTGGAATCAAGAGAACTAGGGCTACAGATAGAAACATAAAAATATTTTTATTCATCACAGACCACCTTTAAAATCTGCAGACACTGACCTTGAGGCTTTCATTATTTTTGGAATCCTGTTTTCCCAGTACGGTATCTGAGAACACTGCAGAGCAGGAATTATAGAGTCCCTCGCGATACTATCAAAATCAGCGAAATCAAAGAACCTTGTTTCCTCCGTGACAGCATCATAGAGGAAAATGGAAGCCATAGGACCATACAATGTATTCATGCGAACCAAAATTGCATGAAACTGGGAAGCCTTATTGTTACTTCCTACAAGGCTATATGAAACAACAATGGAACTTGCGCCACTGTTTATTTCATCCATTTCATCAACGAAAAGTTCAACACCGTTGTCAGATTTTTCTGATAAAACCTTTTGAATTTTATCCTTCAACCCGTTGTTCCAAGAGGAACGGCTCAAAAAGATAAACAGGAAAAGCAATCCAAAAAGTACAATTATTATTCCACTCAAAATACTCGATTTTATAAGGCGAGTTTTGTTTATATCTATTTCCTGAGCTGCATTTTCTTCGCCCTGAAGCTGATCAGACATTCTTTGCCTCCTTTATGGCCTTTATCCGTGGATTCAGAACAGTCTGCAACTTGTTGCGTGCCATACGGCTTTCAAACAACTGAATCACCGGAGAAATTAAGTTCATTATTAAAATCGTAAACACGTAGCCTACGGAAGAATTTCCATAACCGATTACAAGGAATGCAACAATACAGGCTATTACGGCATATATAACTTTGCCTAGATTTGTGATTGGAACAGTTCCATACCACTGCAGGAGATATAGAGTGCAAAACAAGGTACCACTTGTAAGCAAAGCGAAGATTATGTCCCCCTGCATCATAGGTGCGCCAGAAAAAACAGGTCCAATAATTCGAACCAGCAAAGAATACAGCGCAATGAAAATAAATGGAATGATAACATCAATCAAATCCAGCGCCATCAAGATAATTGATGAAATCATTGTTATTAAGTTAAAACGGAAAGCAGGGATAATGGATCCGTTATCCCACAGCAGAGAGACATATCCATCAGGAATAACGATACCGAAGATTCTGAACACCGTCCTATTGAAAAAGGATGTGACAGCCGAATCGGCACGGACAATATTGAATTCCGGATTCTGAATATATGTCAACGCCACATTGCGGGTCGAATACATTTCAGTGCCCATGGAAACGGTGGAAAACGCCGGTATGTTGATGATATATGCGACAACGACAACCAGAGCAACCGAGTTTATCCAAGACTGGGCAAATCCGCCAAACGCATATTTTCCGACCAGCAAAGCGACAACCGTTATAAAAAATATTGAAACAAAGGAATAACTGGACGGAACAAGAAGGCCAATCAATATTCCATTGATAACTGGAGAAAGATATTCAACCTTTTTTGACTTCGATATGAGACAGAAAACAATTTCGGATATCATCGAACCTAAAGTCGTAGCCAAAACAATCAGCAAGGACATATAGGATTTTGTAATCACCAGCATGATCAACTGGGGAAGCATCATCGCGAAAACAAATTTCCGCACGGTCCCAACGGATGGGGTCACATATGTAAAAGGTCGTAACGATTCAACCCTTGGAGGGCGCTTAAACACATCAAAAAATTTCATTTAAATATTCCTTATATTTTCTATTGTCTGACAAAGCGGTAGACGTGAAGGACATACCGAATTACAAAGACAGCACCCAGAACAGAGACCGGCTGTAGCAAGCATATCCTTACCTATCTTTTTTCCACCATTGCAGTGACGATAAATCAAATCAGGGAAAATATCTTCCGGACAGATTGTTCTACATTTTCCACATCTTATGCAAGGATTCCTGTTTTCGTCATTCAACTCACGGGACGGAACAAATGAAACGGCCTTCACATTCTTGGTGATTATGGTATCCAGAGATGCAACGGAATCCCCGGAAACAATGCCATTCATAATAATCTTGCCAGGTTTCTTATCGCAGCCTCCGCACTGGTTCATCAAATTTCCAACCGTGGTACCAATCCGGACCTTAAACAAGGCAGAAGCCCTTAAACTATTTCCCGTAACATGAACAAAAGTTTCTACAACAGGTTTACCCAATACGACAGCCTCGTATACGGAATACAAAGTTTCAGGATCAACGAATATTCCGAACTGATTTATTGAATCAAAAATTTTATCTGCATCAGTCTTTTTTGGGGTCTTCCGAACTATGTGAACAAGATTCTGGACAAACCCTGACGGATATTTCGTAACATCCACATAGGTCTTAAAAACTGGAAGGGTGCCAAATTCATCATCGGATATATCGATTTCACTTTTCTTTGGAAGCACAAATACAATTCCCTGTGCCTTCATGGTATGGGCAACAATATGCGCCCCTTCCAAAACTTCCTTTATATATGAGCCGGCGACGAACGAATCTGTTTCATAACTCGGGTCATCGTCAAACATTCTCACCACAAGAAAACGGCCTTTCGAAATCTTGCAGTTTACTATTTGGGACGCAAAATCTTCTCCCCTGCCAAAAGTATTTGAGACACCGCTTTCCGAAAGGATAGTCAGAATCTGCTCCGGGGAATACCACTGCCATTCATTTGGCTTAATATTTTTTCCAAGGAAAGAAAAAGACCCGCCGATGTTAATCTTGAGCGCAGTTCCCCTTGAACCATCAGGAAAATTGCAGGACTCAACAGACTCGATTCTACCCGGAATGGAGGCATGAACATACCGCTTTTCAGTTCCACCCTCATTCATGAAGAATCCGATTATCTGCCCCTCTGTGACCACATCATTTACATTAACAATGCAAGTGAAATTCTCCTCGCTGTCCTTTTTCAGAGGAACCAGTGCATGCTGAGGCAAAAACGAGCGCACAGAGTTCTTAAAATAATATTTTTTGTCGCGTGTTATATTACTTACTGTTTTCATTTTTCTTTCTACCAAAACCTAAATAAATTCCATATAGCACAATCGGAATCGCTATTGACAAGAAAAGCAAAAACATGTTAACCGCATTGTGCTGCGAATCAGATTTGCTTTCTATTCCCGTATTATATGCAACGGATGTACTTTCTTCTTGAGAAATCATCAGTTTTTCAATTGCATTATAATCAAAATTTTTGATTTCGTTCTTCAGTTTGTCCCTGAATTTAGAGTTATATGTATACAATGTTTTTTCTGATTTAACAATTCCCTTTTCGGTTTGGGTAAAATGGCTTACGGTTATCCTGTCACCGTCCACCGGCACGCTCAGGTCGTTTTTATCGTTCAACGATTTATGGGAAAATGCCCTTGTTTTCCATACCCATGCGAAATAGGAATTTTCATCAGGAAGCTTTTTTCCATTGGACGTCTGCCCGGCCAGGACAGGAGATGGTATGGACAGTCCCTCAATTGATGAAGTTGTAGTCACCAGGGATGATATCATGAAAAGTGCCAAAAGAGCTGCAATCGGTACAATAGAGCCAAGAACATATCCTGCGGTCTTTTTATACATGACAGGTATCTGCCATGCAGAAAAAATCGGGACAAATGAAAAAGAGCTTCTATATTCTCTATAATCATGTATGGCCTTAAGGAATACAAAGGCAAGGATTACTGTAACAAAGGCCCCAAGCATCAGGAGACCTGCAGTGAACGACAAGGCGAATGGAATTATCAACGCGGCCACAATCAGGACATCAATATAAAGGCTCCTGAAGATTGCTGTAAAGAATTTACGCCTAAACCAAAGACCGTTCACCAGGTAAATGGCAATGAGCAACAGACATACCGACGCGGCGACCACATAGAACGGCTGCGAAAACGATATGAGCAAAGGAAAAAAGCCTGACACCAAGTAAACACCCTTTTTCTTTGACGCAAGCAGAAGCAGGAGATATGTCACCAGACATGTCAAAGGAACCAGCCATGGATACTGTTCGTGTCCATCAAGTCCAGCTTCGACGCCTGTTCCCTTTATAAGGGCCAGGGCTGCCTTTTTTGCTTCGTCCTGATATTGCTCGGGAACATAAAAAAGCTGGTACCTTGATGACTCATCACGGAAATACCCCAGCCGTTCGGTCAGATAGGTAGTGTCAATCGATTCCTCCATGGCATATTGTGACAATGGAGGTGTCTGCTGGGCTGACAGGGATATGACATTTTTACAGCCAGCTTCCCTTAGATATGAAAGGACAGTGGTTTCGGGAACCGTATTTTCAGCATAAAGAACGCTATAATTGTTCCAGATTTTCGCAACCGGCATGCTACGGAATGCGTAACAGCAGATCGAAAAGAAGAGGAAAACTATTACTGACAAAAGCAAACTAAATTTAAATTTCATTATCCCACCACTGATAATAATTCTTTTAGGGAACCACTAAAACATGCAATTTTTAGAGATGTCCCTTATTTTAGAACAGAAAATGCCAATCCTATGAACACACCAAGCAGACAGCCAATAGCAACCTCAGCAGGAGTATGGCCATTCACCTCTTTCAAGGGTTTAAAATCTTCTATCAATTTTTTTTCAGAGAGCGCCCTGCCAATCTTGTTGATAACCTTCGCCTGGAGTCCGTTTGCCCTTCTTACCCCAACCGCGTCACGTATTGTGACCATAAAAAAGCCCAGGGATAGCAAAAAGACATCGCTATTTATTCCGGAACGGAAAGCTATGGTTGTACAAAGAGTAGCTACCAGAGCGGAATGACTTGAAGGCATCCCTCCCGTTCTCCAGATCAACAGCTCAAACAGCTCCTGGATGCTGTGTATTTTACCTGAAAACAGATTTATAAGAGTCTTGATAAACTGGGCAGATAACCAACTAAAAATACATGACAACAGCACTGGATTTTTAACAAAAGATATTATCTGTTCCTTTACATCGGCCATGGCTATATTCTATCCTATAAAAAAAATTTGTCTAGACACGCAACTACGCTAGACTACAATATTTATATTATTATATAAATATATTTGATGGATTTCAAGGATTTTACAGCAGGCAGAGACGATGATTCGAAAAGGCTTGACAGAATCGTAAAACGGATTTTCAAGGACAATCCAGAAATAAACTGCCATGAGATTATAAGAAAAAGACTTGTCCGGCTAAACCGGGAAAAAGCCAAAAGTGAAAGCAAGGTAAAACAAGGGGACCTGATATCGATTGCATCCTTCCTTTTGGACAACAAAAAAAATCAAAAAACATCCTCCGGCAACGGAAACGCCTGTCCAGATCAGAATATTGACGTGATCTTCAGGAACGAGCATCTGCTGGTCATAAACAAACCCAAGGGAGCATGCGTACAGCCATCAGAAAATCAAAAGCAGTCGCTTTCGGAGATAATCCCCAGAATGTTCCCCAGTGAAAACGATTCCCTTTCATTCAAGGTCGGACCTCTGCACAGGCTTGACAGAAACACCTCCGGGCTCCTTGTTTTCTCTCAAAGCTCCATCGGCGCCAAATGGTTTTCCGAATCAATGCAGAAACATCTGGTTCACAAAATCTATGTCGGCATAGCGGAGGGTTCTCTAGCGGCCCCGCACACATGGACAGACTGCATGGAGGAATCAGACGAGAAAACGGGTGGATTCCACACGATGAAAATAAATGATACCGAAACTTCCTCCACAAAAACCGCCATCACCCATGCAACCCCGCTTTCATACGGGGAAAATCATGGAAAAGCCGTCACGCTGGTTCAGTACACGATAGAGACAGGCCGAAAACATCAGATACGTTGCCAAAGTTCGTACCACGGTTTTCCGCTGCTCGGCGACAACGCCTATGGGGGAACCGGAAAAAGTTTTTTCCTCCATGCCGCAAAAATTTTCTTTCCAGTGGACAATCCCGTTGGTCTCCCGCACCAACTGGCCTGCGACATTCCAGAAGAGTTTAAAAAAAATCTTGATTTTAACTTGATAAATTGGAATGGAGAACTTATAATTTGAGAACAGAAGATGAATCCATTAAAAATATTTTTTAAGAAAAAATTTACAGTCTACGCACTCGTTGGGGAAAGCGGAACAGGAAAAAGTTACCACGCAAAGCTTGTCGCCCAAAAATACGGACTAACTGCCCTTATTGATGACGGCCTGTTGATCCAGGACGATAAAATAATAGCCGGACATACTGCCAAACATGAAAAAACCTATATGGGAGCAGTCAGGATTGCCCTTTTCGATGACAAGGAATACCGGGACGAAGTCGCCAAGGCCATAAGGGTCAACAAAATCAAAAAGATTCTGATAATCGGTACAAGCGAAAAGATGGCAAAAAAAATTGCCGAACGTCTTCAGATTCCTCAGCCCGAAAAGATAATAGACATCCACAGCATAGCCAGCGACGAGGAAATACAGGCCGCCATACACAGCAGAAACGTGGAAGGCCGGCATGTCATACCTGTAGCCGCAGTGCAGATAAAGAGAAGCTACCCGCAGATATTCGTAAAGTCTTTGCAGGATTTCTTCACAAGGAACGGAAAACTTAAGAAATCGGCGGGAATCGATTCAAAAATCTGGGAAAAATCCATTGTCGCGCCGGAATTCAGCAAAAAGGACAGGGTTGAGCTTTCCGAGGCCGCCGTGACACAGATGGTGGTGAAATCCATAAAGGAACTGAACGAGAACATAAACATCAAGAAGCTCACGATAAAGACCAGCACAAGCGGATACAGACTGATTGTCACCGTGGACGTTCCTTTTGACCGTCAGCTTACGGGACTCATAAGGGATATACAGCAAAGGGTCACCGACAACCTTGAAAGGAATTCCGGAATACTGATAGAGGACGTCAACATAATAATAGACAAGATAACGGGCTTTGATTCAAAGAAGAAATCAAAGAAATAGCACGGAGCACCATAGACGGGAAATCCCTGGTCAGGGCCGACGGTCAACGATTGCCGCCCTGCACAGGGATTTTTTTTTAGTTTTCCTCAGGAGGCAAGACCATCCTTGTCCTTCTCTTTGACTGCTTTATGTGGATGCCGTATTCGTCCAGAATCTTCTTGATTGCAAAATCAAGCTCCGTACGCTGCGGGTTCATCGGAAGAATGAAATTCCTGCACCTGGCCCATGTCATTTTATACAGATCCACACTGGAGGAACCGCTTTTTACTTCCGCAGCCCAATCAGTCAGGCTTGCGACGAAATCCCTTAAGATAAAGTAGAGCCTTTCACCAAGCCGGGATTCCGGATGGGCGACAACAAAAGTGTCCAGCCTTTTAAGGTTTTCCATGTAGGACCTGTAAAAACTTTTGTCCTCAAGCATTATGTTAGTGGCCGCCGGCTGAAGGTAGACATACAGACTGTTTGCCATAAGTCCTGAAACAATCTCAAAGGAATGGCCACTGTTTATTACCTTGAGGGTCTCCTCCGTCAAGCGGGATGGAGAAACCGGGGACAGGAGGTTCGCGGATTTCGTTATCTTCCTTTTCAGTTTCCACGGAAGAACACAGCCCGTGGTAGAACTATATTTCACGGCACGGATCATTCTGACCGGGTCCTCAATGAATATGCGGTCCATTGAAATGACAGGACGCACGACCCCTTTCTTTATGTCATTCACGCCGCCCACGTAATCGATTACCTGTTCCTTGACGGGGTCATAGTAAAGCGCGTTCAGGGAAAAGTCCCTCCTCTGAACATCCTCGTCCATTGTACCGAAGACATTACCGACGGAGCCCTCCGAAATGGAACGGAAAGTGCTGACCTCAAAAATCTTTTGTCCAAAGATCACGTGCACCAGCCTAAAGCGTCTGCCAATGATCCTTGAATTGTGAAAAATCCTCTTCACGCGGCTTGGCGTAGCGTCAGTGACGATATCAAAATCCTTTGGGGTCCTTCCCACAATCAAATCACGTACGGCACCGCCAACCAGATATGCATCAAACCCGGTCTCCCTGAGGCGATGGATAACATAGATGGCGTCGCTATCTATTTTGTCGAGAGATATTTTATGTTCGTCCTTTGTATAAATGACAGCCTTCTGAACGGGTTTCCCCTTACTGTCTGTAGAATAACGTATAAGCACAGTGGAGTCATTTTAATGTTCATGGCCCGACTCGTCAAGACTATGCAAAAAAACGACCGCCTATCCAGTTCAGGACGTCCCGATGGACTTCATTGCGGTTGGTTTCATTCAAAAGCTCATGGCGGGCCCCCTCGTAGAATATGCTCTCCAAATCCTTAACGCCATTTTTTTTGTAGGAGGAAATCAAGTTCCTTATCGTCTTGCAGTAACTACCAACAGGGTCAGCGGTCCCGGCGATGAAAAGCACGGGAAGATTCTGAGGGACATTCCTTATCATGCTCCTCCTGTGGATAAGGGAAAGCCCCGAAGTGAGCTCCCTGTAGAATTCTCCTGTGCAGACGAATCCGCACCATGGATGCTTAATATAAAGGTCAACCTGCTCCCCGTCCCTCGAAAGCCAGTCAAACCCGGTACGGGGATTTTTTATTTTTGCATTGTAGGAACCGAAAGACAGTTTGTCCAAAAGCCCCGCCTTCCTGCGACTGAATCCAAGGGCACACAAAAGGCTGGAAAAAAGCTTGCCAAAACCTATGGTCAACGGCCTTGGACCAGCGGTTCCGCATAGGATGCACCCGTCAAGAAGTCCTCCGTACTTTTCAATGACGCACTGTGAAACGAACGAACCGAAGCTGTGTCCAAAAAGAACAACCTTCTTGCCGGGGAACCTTTCCCTCATGAGAAGTATCTCCTCATGAATATCTTCCACGACCCTCAGGAACCCTTGCCTGTCAGCAAGATACCCAAAGGCTCCGCTTCCATTTTTTTCCGCCAGCTCGGCCGTCTCCCCATGCCCCCTGTGGTCCTCCGCAAAAAGGGCTATTCCCTGGGAGCAAAGGACGGAAGCAAAATTTTCATATCTCCCTGCATATTCCGCCATTCCGTGGCTCACCAGGACAACGGCCCTGACGTCACCGGAAGAATCGGGGGTCCATTGATGAAACACATTTCCATTCCCGTCGCTCATCTTTATTGTCGTTTTTTCGTAAACCATATTCCCTCTTTGCCATATTTGGATTTGATAAACACGAACCTTTCTGCTATATTTAAACAATGTCTATCGAAACTATTATAACAGAAAAAATGGTATTCGGGGGAGACTGCATATCAAAAATCGATGGAAAAACGGTTTTTGTTCCCTACGCCATCCCCGGTGAAAAACTCGAAGTAGAGATAATCAAGGAAAACAGGGACTATTCGGTCGCAAGGATTGTAAAGATACTGGAACCATCGCCGCACAGGGTCGAGCCTTTCTGCCAGTACTACGGAAAATGCGGAGGCTGCAACATGCAGCACATATCCGCCGAACATCAGCAAAAACTAAGGTCCCAGATTCTGGAGGACGCATTCATCCGCGAGGGGGTCCAGGTCCCCGAGATCAAGATAATCTCCGGAGAGCCCGTGAATTACAGGTCACGGTTCCAGTTCCACGACGGCGGGATGATGCAGAAATTTTCAAACACGGTCGTCCCAATCGAAAGCTGCCCATGCGCAACGGCAGAAATCAACCGGTACCTGACGGAAGTTCCCTTCCATGAAAGACAGGCAGGAAGGATCCATGTATTCGGTTCGGACAAGATAACGTCCATACCGCCAGGATACGACAAAATAATTATAGCCGACGAGACGCTTTCCGAACGAAGGTCAAAAGAAAAGGAGGACTACGGCAAAAGGAACAGGAAGTCAAACGGCAAGAAAATGAAAAAAATCAGGCCAAGGTTCGAGGGGACCGTATCCGTCCAGAACAACCTGTGCTCCGTATCCGTGGCCGGAAAAAATGTATCATTCGACGTCCAGGGATTTTTCCAGTCCAACCTTGATGTGCTGGAAAGGACCATCCCCAAAATCACGGAAGGCCTGCAGGGAAAAAACGTGCTGGACATGTACGCGGGATGCGGAACCTTCTCAGTTTTCCTTGCGGACCTGTTTGAAAAAGTTACGCTCGTTGAGCACAACAGGGACGCCCTTGTCTACGCGGAACAGAACCTCAATGGAAAGAAACATGAAAGCTTTGGCCTCAGCGGTGACACATGGATAAAATACCATGCGCAGGGATGCGAGGAACATAGCGGCCCCTTTGATGCAGTCGTCATAGACCCACCCCGGAGCGGGATGGAAAAAAGCGTGTGCCAGTGGATATCCAGGTCCAGCATCCCCCAGGTGAGAAGCATGTCTTGCGATATAGCGACCCATGCAAGGGACATCAAGTTTTTGGTCCGGGGCGGATACAAGCTGAAGGAGCTGTACCTCCTGGATTTCTATCCACAGACCTGCCACATAGAAAGCCTGGCTGTGCTCGAGAAATAGGACACTGGCTGTTCCTCCGCATCGGAACCCGGGAGAAAAGGTAAATGAATCCAAGAAGAAAAAAAATTTTATTTCAAAATTTACTCATCCTTCCCATTCTCCTGGGCCTTACCCCTGCAAACCTTTCCGCGCACCGCGGGGCGGACTCAAAACTGAAGACCATAGACATTGCGTCCACCAGGCTGAGCTGGGGGATAGCCTTGACAGGAAACGTATTGGCCCAGCCGGTACGCACAGGGGATGGCTTCATTGCGGTGACGGAAGGAAACATGCTGACCTCCTTCACGCAGAAAGGCAGGAAGCTATGGGAAAAACAGACTGGCGGCACGGCTATCCCGCTGATTTCAAACGGGCACGCCGGAACATTGCTGCTCGCATCGGAAGGGAACAAAATTTCCATGCTCCGGTCAGACGGGTCCACCATCTGGCAGTCCACCGTTGACTTCACCATAACCAAGCCTCCTGTCGCCGGACGTGACGGGCGGATATTCGTCTTCGGCAAAGACCGGGCGGCCTCCATCGGGACAAAGGGAACGGTACGGTGGTCGGCGGAGCTTCCCGGACAGAACGAAAAACTCCCTCCCCTTGAACTTAACGACGGAAGCCTGCTGTCGTTCATGGAAACCCCCTCCCCATCAGGAAACACTGTGGCCGCAAAGATATCACCGTTCGGGGAATTCCTTGGGATCTATGAGCTGCCGGGAAATGCAAGCTCCTCGGTGCCGACATCAAACGGAGGCCTCGTGGGTTTTTCAGACGGATCCGTAATTTTGGTGTCGGAGGAGGACGGAAACATATATTTCGACTGGAGAATCGACACAGAACGGGCCGGCGATATACGGTTGCTGGCGGACAGGCTTTCCAACGAGGCCTACATCGTGTCCGGGGAGACGGTCCGTCGTGTGGCCACAAGGACAGGCGAAACGCTGGCAGAATTCCAGGTCCCATTCCAATCGGGCGGCCTTACGTACCTTGACATCAACCTCCAGGGACTCGTCATGTCGGATTCGGCAACCGTCGCGTGCTACTCGGAAACAGGGAAAACCGAATGGATAGCAAAGCTTGACGAAAGAAAGAAAAACCGGTACATCCTGGCCTCGGACGACGGGCACCTCATGATCTGCACGGCCTCATGGGTGATAGAGTCCTACAGGGCAAGGCAGCTTCCGACGGCGAAGGTCTCGGATTCCTTCGTTCCGCCACAGGCGGGCAGCTATGAAAAGCTATACGAAAGGGACAGGAAAATCCAGGACGGCAGATACGGCGGACTGTTCACTAACGTCCAGGCCTCCTCCATTGAAAAAAAACTGCGGCAAGGGAATTTTGGTGCGGAAGAAAAGGAATGGATTTCCCTGCTGACCAGCGAGCTGGTATCCCTTGAGTCGGACTGGTCCCAGAGCATATCCCAAACGCAGACACAAAAAGCTTACCTGGCAGAGAACCTTGACTACGCCTTCAAGCTCCTGGACATGGTATCCAGCTTTGAAACAATCCAATACCAGAGAAACATCGCCGCCCTGATACATGGAACCACGGACGTCCGCCGGATGACCAAGCTTATACAGACCGCCGGCCAGATGGCGTTTGACCCTGGATACCTGATGCTGAACGAAATGGAGAGGGTCGCCCAGAAATACAACAAGGCGGACACAATCCTGGCCCTTATCTGCGACGCGACCGTCCAGATATGCAGCTTCATGGGCAGGGATGCCTTCAGGGAGAAAGGAAGGAACATCCTTTCCATGATGATGGGAAGCAAATACTCCATCCAGACAAGGGACACCGCACGGGCATCCCTTGAACGGCTGAGGGCACAGCTTTAGGAAAACGTCCCCAGCAGAAAAAGCGGCCCCAGGAACAAATTTTTATAGAAACCGGCAAAATATGTATTCACCACTTCTTTTTTATTTGAAAACATTGTATAATCTTATACAACTCGGAATTTTTGGAGGATTTATGAAACGTAGTAAATGGGTGGTTACCGGGATTCTTTCAATAGCTGTCATCGCGGCAGCTACAGCCCTTGGCGTAAATATTGATGAAATTCGCAGCACAAGCGGCGAGGTCATTTCTTTTGACAATTATGCAGGCCCCCACGCCCTCATCGAATCGGCGGATGCCATCACAGAGATAGGACGCAACCTTGGTAGACAGGTGGCCAGGAACGTTGAGAAGTCAGCTACATATGGAAGAGGGGCAAAGTACTCGGTCATCCATGTGGTCGACCCTTCAAGCACCAAGAAGCTTGACGCGGATATCTTCATCCTCAACAGTACATCCTCTGTTGACCACATCAAGAACCTTCGCAGGATTTTGATCGGATACCTTACGACGGCTTACAACTATAACAAGGAAGACGCCTCGACAATAGCGACATTCATTACAGTCTACAACGCTGTATACCGCCAGAACCTGGACGTTTTCAAGGCAAAATACAAGGACGCTGTAATAAGCAACCTTTCCGCTGACAAATGTGGTCTCAGCACAAAATGGAGCGACTGGCCAGGAAGCACGGAGATTGTGATTCCTCTCTTCGATGTCAACGGCGGGCTGTCAACAATCGACACATCCGTTATCAGCGACAGCAACGTCATCAACTCCATGAAGGAAGACGATGACCGCGGAGTCGACGAACGCAAAAACATGGTCGGTATAAAGGAACGGGAAGCCTCAAACTTTGCGGACAAGGCACAGGCGGCAGCGGAAGATGCTGCAGAAAAGAACAGGCAGCTTGAACAGCAGAAGGCAATTTCCGACAAGGCAACCTCCGACGCAAAGAAAGCTCAGCAGACAGCCCAGCAGGCCCAGGCAGCGGCTGCTGCAGATCCGGACAACAAGGAGCTCCAGCAGCGCGCCGAAGTAACAAAGGCAGCTGCGGACCAGGCACAGAAGACAGCGGATGACGAGAAAAAGAAGACCGACGACCAGAAGCTGGCCGCCAAGGAAGCAGAACAGAAGGCATCCGAAGCCCAGAGCGCTTCAGACAGGAAGCTTTCAGAGGCAAAGAAGGAACGCACCGAAATCGCAAAGGACCAGCAGAAGCTTCTTTCCCAGGCCCTCGTCGATGACAGCAACAGAAATGCGGTTGTCGGTCTAAAGCTGATTGACACCGAGAAGCTCCTGACGGGCCTTGTAAAGATTGACTCAATCACGGGAGACATAATCGACGAATCCCCTGTGACAGTGATACGCGGACGCACAATCATCCCTGTGGAAACAAGCGATTCAGATAGCGAAAACGCAGAAGCGACCGTTTCCTATGTAGCGATATGCGGGGACAACAACAATGGAAGCAACAGGGCTGTAAAGCTTTGCCTCCTGGACGCACAGACACTTGAAATCAAGGCCGAGAGTTCCGAAATCGTTGCAGAGAATTCCGTTCTCATCAAGGATGGAGAGGACTTCTATTGCGTAATCCAGAGCGGCTCAGGATGGGCTGTGGCAAAATACGATTCATCGCTCAAGCTGCTGCTGAAAAGCCCTGTCCAGGTCCGTCCTGACACACCAATTACAGTAACACCAAAGGGAATCGTTGTTACATCAGCCTCCGACAAGGTAATCCTGTTGAACAACAAGGACCTTTCTTCTATCTCAAGATAACCCTTCCCTCTGATATCCTAGGCCCCACCGTCCTGGTGGGGCTTTTTCGTTTAACGGAAAGCAAAAAATATCCGATAAATAATGCTCACAAATTACAAGAAAATTCCGTAACACATTGACAAAGACAACATTTTTTTCTAGATTTAAAATGCTATGAAAAGAATGAAAATTTGGCCTTTTATTTTTTTACCATTGTTGCTTATATTCGCAGCATCGCTGGGAGCGGCATTGGGAAAAGGTCTCGCTGTAACAAAAAATACGATTGAAACTGAAAACTTTACGGAGTTTGAAGACGATACACCAACAAGGATTTTGGATGTCAATGGAGAAATCATCACAGAGTTCACCAGCGACCAGAAACGTGAAGTCATATCATTCAAGAAGCTTCCTCAGCAGATTATAGACGCTCTCCTTACCCGTGAGGACAAGATTTTCTATGACCACCCTGGATTCAGCCTCAAGGCGCTTTTCCGTGCGGTCCTTGGTGTCGTAACGCACAACGGGCTTGGTGGAGGTTCCACCCTGACTCAGCAGATCGCCGGAACCCTTTACTGTGACCGCCGCGACATGTCGGTAATGAGAAAGGTCAAGGAACTTTGGTGGGCAATCCAGATGGAGCGCCGCTACTCGAAGGATGAAATCCTTGAGCTTTACCTGAACAAGATATTCTTCGGTGGCGGTACGTATGGTGTAAACGCCGCCTGTAAATACTATTTCGGACACGACGCAACTGAAATCAGTCCGGCGGAATCGGCGATCCTTGTCATCCAGCTCTCCAACCCGGCCTATTACAATCCGTTCGATTACCCTAACCGCGCAATGGCAAGGCAGCAGTACGTATTGGACTCCATGGTCGCAGAAGGATACGTCACCGAGGAAGAGGCGGACAAGAGTTTCGATGAATATTGGGCAAACTTCGACTACCTCAGGACAAACGTTTCAGTTCATTCCATGAGCATTGACAATGCACCTTGGTTCAGCGAATACGTTCGCCGCGAGCTTAGCGGAAAGCTGTACGGAACGGATGACATTCATACCGGTGGCTTTACGGTAAACACCACCCTCAACCTTGCCCATCAGAAAATCGCAGAAGAGGTCATGACGGACTACATCAAGTACGCAAACGACCTGCACGGACGCACCCTGTCCGACACACGAAGAAGCACATTCAGCAGCTACATTCCGTTTGCCGAGCTCATGTCCCTCGTATTCAACATGCCTGCGATGAAGATAAGCGACAAACGAGCGAAGACACTTTCCACGAAGGAATTCTCCGACGACATAAACCCTATGCTGGACATATTGTCCATGATGATGGGTATGGACAAGCTGAAATCTGATATCGTCGCTGAGGGACATGCCATCAGCAACAAGAACAGAGAAAGCAGTACCGTCGAAGGCACCATGATTGCCGTGGAAAACAGGACAGGATACGTGGACGCAATGGTCGGAGGTTCAAAGTTCGACTACTCCAACCAGTTCATCCGTGCAGTCCAGTCCCAGCTGCAGCCGGGCTCTTCATTCAAGCCTCTGTACTACTCTGCCGCAATCGATGCACAGGTCGTAACAATGACCTCCCCAATCAGCGACACTCCGGCGGTGTTCTTCAAGGACGACGGCTCCCCGTATCTGCCTCAGAACTACGTAGGTAGCTTCAAGGGAGAAGTCGAGGTCTGGTACGCGTTGGCGTCGTCTCTGAATATTCCTGCCCTCAAGATTCTTGACATGGTCGGCTTTGACGCCGCCCTTAACAGAGCAGCTGACCTGCTCGGTATACCTTACGACCAGTGGGAAAAACGAGGAATCCTTCCTGTCTACCCTATCGGACTTGGTGTATGTTCCGTACGCCCAATCGAATTGGCCCGCGCCTTCGCTATATTTGCCAACAACGGTGAAGAGGTCATCCCAATCTGTATCAGGAATGTCGAGGACAAGAATGGAAACATCGTCCTTGATATCGAGCAGGATGCCATAAATACGAAACGTGCCAAGGGCGATGACGTCCAGATTATTTCAAAGCAGAACGCCTTCATCATGCAGGAGCTTCTGAAGAAGACTGTTTCCGCAGGTACACTCTTTAGTGGTGCGCGCTTCGATTCCACACTCAAGATGACCGGCAAAAACAAAGGCAAGGGATACAAGTTCCAGTTCACCGATGAAAATGGAAAATCCTATACAATGCCTGTGGCAGGAAAGACCGGTACTACACAGAACTGGGCTGACGCATGGGCAGTAGGTTTCACACCGTACTACACTTCAGTATTCTGGTTCGGATTTGATAAGCCAGGCGAATCACTGGGTCTTGAAATGACGGGTGCCGGACTTGCGGGTCCTGCATGGGGAGACTTCATGCATGACATCCATGTGGGCCTTCCATACAAGCCTTTCACGGCAAAGATGCCAAGCGGTGTTGTCAAGGCAACGGTATGTGCCGAAACTGGACTTTTGCTTACTAAGACCTGTCCAAAGAGCGTTGAAGGCTACTATCTTGCTGGAACAGAACCAACGGATACGTGTGAAAAACATCTTTACGGAACAGCAGAAAAGACGGCCATAAGCCGCCTTGAAAGGGAAAGGTTGATCGCGGGATTGAGATACGACAAGCTTGCAAAAGTTGAAGGTCTCACACTGGATCTTGACTTCCTTTACGATGGACTCGACACCGAGAATCTGATGGATGATTTCTTCAGTGGAGGCGATTCAGGCAACAATGAAGGCTATACATCAAACGAAAACAGCTGGCTAGACTTCTTCAGTTCATACACCAGCGGCGATGATGATGCCCAGACGGAGCAGACCCCTCCAAAAGAAGAGGCCACTCCACCAAAGAAAGAAGAAACTTCTGGTTCCGAGAAAAAGGAAAAAGAAGAGGTAAATGGAACCGATAATCAAAGTGCCGCAGCAAAAGAAGACGACACATCATCTTTCTTTGAATAACAGAAGAATCATTGCTCTTCTGAAATCAAGAAACTGATGCTTGCCTGCAGATTTCTGTTTTGCAGCCAGGATTACACTATCCTCTAGACCAGGGAGAGCATTTGATGAATGTTATGCATATTGATATCAACAAGATTAAAGTAAAGAAAAGAGTCCGCAAAGACCTTGGAGACCTGAAGCCCTTGAAGGACAGCCTCCGGGCATACGGTCTGATGAATCCCATAACAATCAATTCCAAGTACGAGTTGATTGCAGGGGAACGTAGGCTGGAAGCCGCAAAGGCTTTGGGTTGGCCGATGATTGACGCAATCATGATACCTCAGGAAATAAGCGCCGTCACAAAGCTTGAGATGGAAATCGAAGAGAACAATCAGAGAAAAGAATTTTCGGATGAGGAACTCATGGAAGGATACAAAAGGCTTAACCGCCTTAAGAATCCCTCAATCTTTATGCGCTTCCTTCATTTTCTTGTAAGAATTTTTGAAAAAATTGGTCTGTTTTTCAGGAACCTTTTTAAGAAGGGCTAATTGAACGGATATTCCATAAAAAAAACGTCATCCGATGTGGGTGACGTTTTTTTATCAAGAAGGAACCGTGCCGTAGATGACTTTCAGGCTACAATCACCTCGACACAGTGTCCCCGGATGTCGGATTCTATTTTAAGATTACCCTGGCAAACTTCTTTTTTCCAGCCTTAACGACAAGCTCACCATCAGAGTCCAGGTTGGCAAGCGAAACGACCATCTTTACATCGGAAACGGCAGCACCATTAATGCTTGCCCCACCCTGAGTAATCAATCGACGGGCATCAGATTTCGTGGCGCAAAGCTTTGTATTGAAATAAAGGTCACAAACATTGACTCCATTCTCAAAATCGGAACGAGGAAGCTCCACGGTTGGCATGGATTCCTTGCTTCCCTCACCACTGAAAGCCGCCTTGGCCCCAGCAAGAGCCTTGTCAGCCTCCTCCTTTCCATGAATAACGGCCGTGACTTCATAAGCAAGTCTTTCCTTAGCAGCATTGATATCTCCGGCACAGATTTCATCGATTTCAGGAATCTCCAGGAACGTGAAAAGGAGGAAGAATTTTCTGACGTCCGCATCAGGAACATTTCTCCAGTACTGGAAGAAATCAAAAACGCTTGTAAGGTTCGGATCAAGGAAAATGGCACCCTTTTCAGATTTGCCCATCTTTTTTCCGTCGGCACGCATAATCAAAGGGAACGTGAGTCCGAAAACCTCATGCTCCTTGTTAAGCTCTGTCGTTCCACCCATCTTCCTGCGTATCAAATCAACACCGGCGGTAATGTTTCCCCACTGATCAGCTCCACCAATCTGGAGGTCCATATTGTATTTCTGATGGAGCATATAAAAGTCATATGCCTGCAAAAGCTGATAATTGAATTCAATGAAGGACAATCCCTTTTCAAGGCGGATACGGTATTCCTCATAAGTGAGCATCTTGTTTACACTGAAACAGGAACCGATGTCCCTAAGGAAGTCGATGTAGTTCAAATTCTCCAGCCAGTCTTTGTTGTTGGCGGCCAACGCATGCTGACCATCGAAACCAAGGAACTTGTCCAGCTGACTCTTTATGCTCTCAACGTTTGCATCAATCTGGCTATAATCCAGCAGCTTGCGCATTTCGGTTTTTCCACTTGGATCACCAATCCTACCGGTGCCACCGCCAATCAAGGCGACACCCTTATGTCCATATTTCGTAAGATGGCGGAAAGCAAAAAAAGGAACCATGTGTCCAATATGAAGGCTTGGACCAGTTGGGTCACATCCAACATAGAATGTAATAGGTCCATTGTCCATACGCTCGGAAAGAGCTTCCAGGTTAGTGCATTGATTAAAAAAACCTCTCTGCTGCAGAGTCTCTATCGCCTTATTCATCAGAAAAAACCTCCAAACAAGAAAAAAATTTATCATGCTAATTATGTTGTGTCAAGATAGACCTTTTTCCCAATTCAGTTTTGCCTGAACGGAACCGATAATATTATAACGAAACGATAGAAGGGTATGGGAAATGAAAAATCTAAAAAAGAGTATAAAATACATTGCGTCAGCGGCATTCTTTGCAATGCTAGGATTTTCCGGATTCGCAAAGGAAAAAACAAACTACTATCTTGAGATAGACGAATACCTTGGACAGCCGGTGGAAACAGTGGAATCTTTTCTGGGTTCGCCATCGGAAGATGATGTGGATACCATATATGCCGATTACAAAAATGAATCAGTGCTTGAGCCTGAATACAGCATGTATTTTCAAAGCAGCGAGCTAAAGGATGGCGTAAAGGTCAGGACGGTCGTTTGGGAGAACGCGGAAATCTGTTCAATAGTTTGGGCTAAGCAGGACCTGGAAAATTATGGCGACTGGATTATTTTCACATCCGTCGCCCACGATGACCATATCCATTTCTAGTTCCAGGAAAACATAAACGGAAATACCGGTCCTCCATTATTTTACATGGAGGACTTTTTGTTATATAATCCACTCTATGACATACAATTTTCTTCGCGTCGGATGCGTTTCTCCTGACATAAAAGTTGCCGACTGCCAGTTCAATGCGGAGCAGATCATAAGACTGGTACAGGAAGCGGACAAAAAAAATATTAGGGTTTTGGTTTTCCCGGAGCTCTCCGTTACGGGATATACATGTGGAGATCTTTTTAGCCAGCAGGTATTGAAACAGTCGGCAAAAAAATATGCCGAGAAAATAGCTGAGGAAACAAAGAATACGGAAGTCCTTTCCATATTCGGAATACCGCTGGAAGTCTTCGGTACGCTTTATAACTGCGCGGCATTTGTATTCAAGGGTGAAATAATTGCAATCTGCCCAAAAACATATTTGCCCAACTATTCAGAATTCTATGAAGCAAGATGGTTTTCTCCCTCATCACCAAAGCTTCAACAGATGATATACTTTTCCGAAAAATTTCCGGAGGTTCCATTCGGAACGGACATACTGGTACAAGATGAATCAAATTCCCTTATAACGATATGCGCAGAAATATGTGAAGATGTATGGGTTCCATTATCCCCATCAGTCAGAGGCGCACTTTCCGGAGCAACCATAATTGCCAATCTGAGCGCAAGTAACGAAACCGTTGGAAAAGCGGACTACAGGCGGATGCTGATTGGAGCGCACTCAGCAAAAACGGTCACCGCATATATCTACGCCGACGCAGGACATGAGGAAAGCACAACGGACATGGTGTTTTCAGGACACAACATTATTTCCCTGAACGGAACAATCAAGGCGGAATCAAAACTCTTTTGCGATTGCGGAAAAATTCTTTTCTGCGACCTGGATATGGAACGCATAAGCCAGGACAGGGCAAGGACAGGAACATTCAAGCAGTGCGCGGAAAAAAACATATCCGACCTGTACGACTCATATCATATCGTTTCCATAAAACTGATGGACAATTCTTTCTCTTCAACCACAAGGACCCCGTCAATCGGTTTCAGTACTGATGATAAAGAAACCGCGGATAAATCAGAAAAAGTCCTTTTTGATTTTATTGACCCTCACCCATTCGTACCGTCAGGACAAAAAGAAAGAAGAGAACGTTGCCATGCCGTGGTGGAAATGCAGGCGGAAGGACTGGCCAAGAGATTGCGCCATATAAATTCCACAAGCGCGGTTATTGGCTTAAGTGGAGGACTGGACTCGACGCTTGCCCTACTTGTAACGGCGCTTGCTTTTGAGAAATGTGGAATCGATAAAAAGAATATAACGGCAATAACAATGCCCTGCTTTGGAACCACAAACAGGACCTACACAAATGCCTGCACGCTCGCTGAAAAAATTGGAACAACACTGAAGGAAATTGACATAAAGAAATCTGTTACGCAACACTTCCTTGACATTGGCCAGGACGCGGACAAGCATGACATCACCTATGAAAACTCCCAGGCCCGTGAACGGACGCAGATTCTTATGGATTATGCAAACAAGGTGAACGGAATCGTCATCGGCACAGGAGACTTAAGTGAGCTGGCCCTCGGTTGGTGTACATACAACGGCGACCAGATGAGCATGTATGGAGTCAACAGCTCAATTCCAAAGACCCTTGTCCGCTATCTTGTGCAATGGTTCGCTGATGAATCGAAATCAAATGGAAGGAATGAGCTAAGCGATGTGCTGACCGATATCCTTGACACTCCTGTAAGTCCTGAACTTATTCCCCCTGACGGAAAAGACATCAGCCAAAAAACGGAGGACCTGGTTGGACCTTATGAGCTTCATGATTTTTTCTTGTACTACGTCCTACGTTGGGGATACTCCCCTAAAAAAATATATTTCCTCGCGGAACAGGCGTTTGTCAATGCAAAAGACAACACATTGGAACGCAATTATACGGGCGAGGAAATATTGAAATGGATGAAATCTTTCTATCGAAGATTTTTTTCTCAGCAATTCAAAAGAAGCTGCATGCCGGACGGTGCAAAAGTTGGAACAGTCAGCCTTTCGCCTAGGGGCGACTGGAGAATGCCAAGCGATGCTTCCTCTGCAATGTGGATGAACGAACTTGAACAAATTTAAGGAAAATATATATGCTGTCCTATCAACACGAATATCATGCAGGAAATCATGGGGATGTATTGAAGCACATATGTCTTGTGGCCATCCTTGATTCGTTAGCGAAAAAAGAAAAACCTTACACCCTGATTGACACTCATTCAGGGGCCGGAAGATTTTCATTGACAGATGAAAGGCTAGTCAAAACCGGTGAGGCAAAATCAGGTATAGCAAAGCTTGTAGAAAGCGTTCCAGAAAATAAGGCCATACCGGAAATTGTAAGACAATATCTTGATCTGGAGCGTCCCTACCTGGACAAAGACATGTACGCGGGAAGTCCGGAATTGGAAAGACATTTCCTTCGCAAAGGAGATATCTGCCATCTCATAGAAAAGCATCCGAACGCTTTGGACTCCCTCGAAAAAAATACAAGGCTCCCCTTGGTGGCAGATTCAGGCGAAAAAAGGTGCAACGGAAAATGCATTGTCCATTGCGGAGACAGCTACAAAACTGTCACAGGATTGGTTCCACCATTAATCAAACGTGGCCTTGTCATATGCGACCCAAGTTATGAAGACCGGTCGGATTACAGGCAAGTAACCGATACCCTAAAAACGGTCCACAAAAAATGGAATACGGCCATAATTGCATTATGGTATCCCATTCTGGAACGCAAAAAGAATGAAACCTCTCAAATGTTATGCGAACTTGAAGATTTTGTAAAACTAGGATTGAATCCATGCGGGACGGCCAAATTTGAACTACCGGTCTTCGATTTGAACAACATTCCTTCGGAGATGAGAAAGGAGGATGGTTCACATATGCTTGGCAGCGGAATGTTTATCATAAATCCGCCCTGGCTATTGCAAGAAAAAATGGAAGAGGCATTGAAATTCCTCAAGGCTTCTCTCACAGTCAGCTAATAAAAAGGGGGCCGCATCAAATTGACTGCAGCCCCTTGGCATTATGTCGAACCTCCGCACAAAGCGTTCAGGTTATCACCCCCAGGATTCGCTTCCATACTTAGGTCATGGCATTGAATCCTTCTGCACAAACAAAACTCAATTCCCCGTCGCCCATTTTCACGTTCACAGTCGAGTTTTCAAGTACCGCACCGGAAAGCAACAATCTTGACAAAGGATTCTCTACATAGGTCTGGATTGCACGTTTTACAGGCCTTGCCCCGAATGCAGGTTCATAACCGACATCTGCTATGAAATCCAGGGCAGAATCATCGAAATCAAGTTTTACTCTCCTATCCTCCAAACGTTTCGCAACAGATGCCAGATGTATTTTTACGATGGACTTTATATTGTCTTTTCCAAGCCTGTTGAAAGGAACAATCTCATCAATCCTGTTAAGGAATTCAGGCCGGAAAGTATTTTTCAGTAAATTATCCAGCTTCTGCTTCAATCCTGCGGAACCAATATCCTCTTCCTCAAGAATCAAATCGGAACCAAGATTGCTGGTCATGATTATTATTGTGTTCTTGAAATCAACAACCCGGCCCTGACCATCCGTCAACCGACCATCATCCAGCACCTGAAGCAGAATATTAAAGACATCCGTGTGGGCTTTTTCGATTTCGTCAAAAAGGACAACGGAATATGGTCTTCTTCTTACGGCCTCCGTCAATTGTCCACCTTCATCATAGCCAACGTATCCTGGAGGCGCCCCGATGAGCCTTGTGACAGAAAACTTCTCCATGTATTCACTCATATCAATTCTGGTAAGGGCGTTTCTATCATTGAACAAGAAATCCGCAAGAGTTTTTGCAAGTTCGGTTTTACCAACACCAGTCGGACCTATAAACATAAACGATCCAAGGGGCCTGTTTGGATCATTCAATCCTGCCCTGTTTCTTCTGATGGCATCCGAAACAACACTTACGGCCTCGTCCTGACCAACCACGCTCTTGTGAAGCACTTCCTCGAGCTGCAGATATTTCTGTTTTTCACTAGCCATCATCTTTGAAACCGGAATACCGGTCCAGGTGCTGACAACATTCGCAATGTCCTCCTCCGTTACTTCCTGACGCAGAAGTGACTCGGTCTTATTATCACTGTCAACAGATTTACGGGCCTCAGCAAGTTTCTTTTCAAGTTCCGGTATCACGGAATATTTGTATTCAGCAGCCTTTTCCAGGTTTCCTTCCCTGGTGAATCTTTCTTGCTCAAACTTTGCCTTCTCCAGATTCTCCTTTATCTTCCGGTCACCTTCGATCAATGATTTTTCATTTTCCCATTGCAGTTTCATCACATCGCGCTGAGCTGTCACTTCCGTCAGCTCTTTCTCAAGCTTTGCAAGTCTTTCCAGACTGGCCTGGTCATCCTCTTTGGCTAATGACTGACGCTCTATTGCAAGTTGAAGAAGCTTACGCTCAAGTTTGTCGAGTTCTTCAGGCTGAGATTCAATTTCCATTTTTATTCGGCTAGCGGATTCATCAACCAAATCTATTGCCTTGTCCGGTAGAAAGCGATTGGTTATATAGCGGTTGCTGAGTGTTACGGCCGCCACCAAAGCTTCATCATTAATCTTTACACCATGATGTATCTCATATTTTTCCCGTAATCCACGGAGAATCGCAACCGTATCCTCAATTGTTGGTTCGGCACAATAGACCTGCTGGAACCTACGCTCCAGGGCTGCGTCCTTTTCAATATATTTGCGGTATTCATTTAATGTCGTTGCGCCAATCACATGAAGATCGCCTCTTGCCAATGCAGGTTTCAGCAAATTGGATGCATCCATTCCACCTTCCGAGGCTCCTGCACCAACAATTGTATGCAATTCATCAATAAAAAGTATGATCCTGCCATCAGATTTTGAGACTTCCGTTATGACGGCTTTCAGGCGTTCCTCAAATTCCCCCCTAAACTTTGCTCCAGCAACCAGCTGCCCCAGATCAAGAGACAGGAGCCTCTTGTTTTTTAGACTATCAGGAACATCCTGAGATGCAATTCTTCTGGCCAATCCTTCAACGATGGCAGTCTTTCCGACTCCAGGTTCGCCAATCAAGACAGGATTGTTTTTTGTCCGGCGGCTTATGACCTGCATGACCCGCCGTATCTCTTCGTCACGGCCAATGACAGGATCTATCTTATCCTGCCTGGCCCTTGCCGTTAGGTCAATACAATATTTTTCAAGAGACCTTAATTTTCCTTCCGGATCGTTGGAATCGACCCTGTGATTTCCACGCACAGCCTGAAGAGCTTCCAATGTAGATTTTTTTGTAATGCCATATTTTTTTAGAAGCTCGCGGACTTTGCAATCTGTCTCAGTCATTGCAAGAAAAACATGTTCCGTTGAAAGATAAGAATCCTTCAGGTCGGCCATCTCTTTTTCCGCTTTTGCAATAACCTTCTGGGCTTCCGGTGAGAATGAGGTTTGCGCTCCCGACCCGGTGACGGAAGGAAGAGAATTTAAAATCGATTCTATTTCCGAAACAAGTTTACTCGGTTGAACACCCATGTGCTCGACCAGCGGAGAAATAATCCCGTCTTCCTGTTTTAGTAATGCATATAAAAGATGTTCACATCCAAGTTCACTATTATCTCTCTGTTTTGCCAGGGAATCCGCGTCCTGAATAGCGGCTTGCATTTTTAATGTCATCTGTTCAAATTTCATAAATCATGCCCCCATAAAATTTTATTCCTTCTGGTGTATAAGATAATGAAATTCAAATCGATAATCAAATTTTTATTTATCAGAAAAGCCGGCCAGACTACCTACTCATGGACCTGCAAAAAATTGGCATAAAAAAACCCAGACTTAAAAAGCCTGGGATATATCGCACGGTAAAAACTAAACCTCAGGGGATTCGATACCGCCATATTCGCATAACATATTTTCCAGACCGATATATTCAATCTGCTCCAAAGTTTTTTTAATTTTTCTAAACACCTTCAACTCGCCGGTTCCATTTCCGGAGCCGGCGATTCTAAGTACTTTCCGGGCTCCTTCCGGGCACTCATAATCCCTAAGGAACATGGACTTGTCATTGCAATAACCGTCTATATCAATCACATAACGGGAATCGCTTATGCTAACGGTCCAATGAAATCTAACGTTTCCTTCTTCCTTTTCCGGCATCTCAGAGAATTCAAAAGTCAGGTCAGATTTTTTTGCTTTGCCTAAAGCGAAAGTATATTTTCGCCCCTCGATTGACAGGTAGACGGAAATAACATCATCGCATATCCCGTGAACAACGAAACAGGAATTGTTCAAAGCTTTACCCGTGTTCAGGCTTGACAATTTGGATGAACTAAGATGATAGTACTGCTGGAAATGATTCTTGCCCCAGCAGGTCTCAAAATAGCCATTGGAAGTTTCCGGCAAAATCTCATAGTCCTCGCCGTCCAAATTTATTTTACCTTCGAACGTTGTTTTTCCACCTGGCACAGACCAGCATTGTTCTTTAGATTTGAATCCCTTGAAATCAATCTCAGTGTTGTAACGAAGATTCCAGGACATTGTTCCGTCATGGCAAAGGAGTTCCGGATATTCATCCAGATTTTCTTTTGTGACAGAAACTTTTCCATATGTAGAGCTTGTAGTCAGGGAACAAAAATTGCTTTCATCGGTGCCAACCTTAAGGATAAGTTCGTTATTGCTGAACTGAATGTTGCTGGATGGAAAATAATTATTAATCTGTTTACCGTTTTCACGGAAAATTCCAGCCTTGACCATAACAAAACTTGGGACAATATATTTCTCCGCCTCAATTTGGGAGGCAGCCACAGTGCCGGCCAAGGCAGAATGCAGGTCCTCTTCGGAAACATTACTGCGGCTCTTGAAACCAAGAACAGGTTCATCTGGTGAAATAGATGGGTTTAAAATATAGAATTCAATAAAAAAAACACGCTCCTCACCGGTAGAAACACTTTTACCAGATGTGACAAGACGCCATAAATCAAACCCCTCTTTCCTTAAGCGTCCCTTGAGCATGTATCGTTCATTTTTATTAATCTTTTGACTTGCCATATGTTTCCACCAAAAATACAAATAAAAAAAGAAATATTCCTTTCCCAATTGTATTTTCGGCAAAAAACAACGGCCTATTTAAACATTTTCTGAATAGTTTTAGTTACACCATCCTTATCGGCTGGAAATTTTTCATCCAGAAATTCAAAACATTCCTGGGCATTCCTTTGTACATGCTCATACCAAATGGAGTAAAGTTCAGGCTCAAAATCCCTGCCAGGGAAAGGTGCTCCCTGAACATCTGATACAAGCTGTCTGATCATAGTCAATAGTTTTTCAGTATTACTGTCGTTCACCATAAAATTCCCCCATATATGTAGGCCTATAAGTTTCGCATCATCCTGTCGATTTTTGCATCAAAATAACAGAAAAATATAGTTGGGTCAATCAAAAAAGCCTTTTGAACAGCCCGTGAGTTCTATGTCATTGAAATACAACAACAAAAACACTTCATTTTCAGATTAACTTCAAAAACTTAAAATCCTTAAAGCCATCCAGTTACATTATAACGGCAATGCAATTATTTTTCCAGTATTTTCTCTATTTTTCGGTAAAAACAATTCCTTTGGACAGAAAATAACGGTCAAAAACCTTTTGTCCTCCAGGTCTATCTTTTCGCCATAAATCCTGGCAACCTTCTGAATATCCTTTGGCTTTAGTGCAAACAATCTTTTTATTGATTTACGCAACTCATCCAAATCTCGTCCCTGCAGCATGGAAATGAAGGACATGGCGCCCCTTTCGAAAGGAACAGTCGGTTCCATTATGGATGAATACCGCCCAATGATTGCTTTTTCTACCTCGTCCTTTGTATACACATGCTCCTTGGCCCTGCGCAGTGTCTCCTTGATATTTCTCGCCGACTCGAAGGGTTTTGGATCCCGGTATGTTCCATAGAACGAGAAACCGGAAACGGCCGACACAGAAAAACTGACACCATACGCACCGCCCTTCATTCGTACTTCATCCCACAATTCATTATTGGCCATGCTATGACAAAAAACCGATTCGGAAACGCAAAGAGGATCTCCATATTCAATTGATGGCATCGCCTTGTAAACAGTGCCTACGGTTCCGTTAATCAGAACGACTTCATCGACAAAGTCCGTACCGGTGGAACGTTTATTCACTATCTCGCAAGGAAGCTCAGTTATTTTTGAAAGCGCGGAATCAGATATTTCAGGACGTTCCTCAACGCGATGAAGGTTCATCTTTGAAACAAAATCCGGCAAATATTTTTTTGCCAGCTTTATGCCGTTCCTTGTGGAGATTACATGCAGAACGGAGCCGTTGCGCAAAATCTTCTTTAGGATCCTATTCAACTTCTTTCCAACCAAGGCCGGATCCTTTTTTGATAATTCGTTGACGGTATATACAGATGTAAGCCCAGACCAAATCTCCTTCAGGAGCGCATTCCTACTTGAATCGCGTTTTGAACGGCTGAAGGCATATTGACTCGCATAGGCGGCGAAACTGGATTTATCAGAATTGACCGACGAATTTATTAAATCCATAAGCCTATGAGTATCCGAGTAATCCGCATTTAAAAGTATGTCTGACAACAGATCAAGCGATTCCTTGAACTTGTCCTCAAGGACAGAAAAACTTGCCATAAACCAGTCCCGTCCTACGTGATTCGCCAGAGGCTTATCCTTTTTGATTCCAGGAAAAACCATGCATTCAGTGTGGACTCCCAGGGTCCCTGTCAGACATTGCTGCATGTCCAGCCCTTCGCTCCAGGATATTTTTCCCCAGCCGACATCAGTGCAGGTTCCGGCAACAATCGAGGCGTATTTATATTCCTCCGCGCTCAAATTGTCCATCGTAAAGCACAAATCAAAATATACAATCCCATTTGTTGGTTCAGTGTTTGTAAAAAACTGTACGCCGTTTATATCCGACTCAACCGTTCTTGGGATTGAAACCTTTGTATCCAGCTGGTCAATCGTCAACCGGGGAATAAGTTTATCTTCCTCTTCGCCTTCCTTTTTTTCCTGAAAGGCAATCATTTTTTTGTATTTGGATACAGCCTTTTCTTTTGTCAAAGCAGCGAGCCCTGCCCTGATGTTTTCCTTTTCCTGCCTGGCGCGTTTTTTTATCCACTGGATTGACGGGCTTGCTGTGATTACAGAATAATTGTCGTTATCAAGGAAATACCTATGAATCATTTCCGAAAGGTATTCAGGATTTTTTAGAAGCTTGCTCTTTAGCTTTGAGAAATCGTTGAACAGCTCAAGAGAAGAACCTGGGTTTTCACCATAGACCCATCCCCTCATGCACCGGCGCATCATCACAAACCCCTGGGGACCTCCGGAACGGCTTATCTCCCTGTTATAAAAATCAAACGTCATGCAGATTCTATCCATGAGCTTGCTGCTCAAACCTTCACGGCATATCCGGTCTAGGGAACCAAAGATTACCTGCTTCACTTTGTCTGCATTTTTTGCGTCAACTCCCCTCAATCCGCAAACCGCATTCTGACACTGCAGGCTTATGGTCATTCCTGTTTGAGGAGCCATATCCTCACCAAGTCCGCTATCCATCAAATCTTTTGCGACCGGCGCCGAGTCTGAACTCCAAAGCAGATTATTCAGGAATGTAAGTTCAATACGGACTTCATTTCTTGGCAATTCCGGAAAATCCAATTTCCATGCGCAAACCACACTATCCTTTACTTCATTTTCGTTTGCAGGACCATAGACATGCACCTTCCGGGCTATTCTTGAGTCGGTTGTGCATGAAGAATATTTTACTTTGCGGCCGTTTACCTTGATTTTTGACAGAACATTGCTGTCCAAAAAATCCAGCTGCTCTTCCGTAGGTATGTTTCCATATAAAAAAACAAGGCAGTTTGCAGGTGTATAATACTTCTTATGGAAAGCCTTGAATTCCTTGTAAGTCAAATTCGGAATCTCCATTGGATCTCCACCAGCGTCATTTGTATATCTGGTTCCTGCAAAAGTGACGTTATCAATTTCGCCTGAGACAACGGATTCGTAGGACGAATATTTACCTTTCATCTCATTGTAGACGACACCTTGAATCTGAGGATTCCCTTTCTCGTCAAATTCATATCGGTGGCCTTCCTGAAGAAAGACCTCCTCCCTTAGCAGAGGAAAAAATACTGCATCAGCATAAACAGAAAAAATATTAAAATAGTCCGCCTTAACGATTGAGCTTGATGGAAATGATGTATAATCTGCAGTCGTAAAAGCATTCAAATAGGTAGCGACACTTTGATTCGAAAGCCGTATGAAGGGATCCTTCAATGGATATCTCTCCGACCCGCACAGAACGGAGTGTTCCATAATGTGTGCAACACCGGTACTATCTTTGGTCGGCGTACGAAATGACAACGCGAACAGATTTTCCTCGTCGTCCTTCAGGACATGAAAAACCTCCATGCCAGTTTTTTCATGTCTCAACCAGATTCCAGGAGCATCGCAGTCCTTTACATTGTCAACGGTCTCGATAACCCTGAAACCTTTATACAGATCACCTTTTTTCATCATACATATTCCTCGTCATCACGGCCCTTTACAATCAGTTCACCTACTTCCCAGGCCCTTCGCAAATCAGCATAAAACTGTGAAGTGAGTCTTTCGCTATCAGACCGCAAGATGTGTTCCTTCAATATCTCCTCATCACAAATAATCTGCGCCCTGTTCTTGGATACATTCTGCAATATTTTGTTTCTGAACGCATCGCTCTTACCACGAAGAAGTATCACCAAATCGGCATCAGTCATGTCATGAAGTTTTTCCTGCATATAACGGTCGTCACAGTTGATTACATCCTCTTCCGTAAAGAGACGTCTACGGAGATCCGCTCCAAGTTCAGGATTCTCTGAGCTCAATGTCGCAATAATCGAATACTCGGCAGCAGGATCCATTCTCTTCAAAATCTGGGCCAGGGCTGAACGTCCATCCAGGTTCTGAGAATTCTCTGTATTCTGGGTCATCATTTTTTCGTGAAGACTTTTGTTTAACTGTTCAATCGTGCCAGGAGAAACCGGCTTCATTTTTGCCAGGCGCATTATTACATCTGTCTTTATGGCAGGCTCCATTCTATTTATGACCTTCGCGGCCTTCTGCGGCTCAATTTGAGACAGGACAAGAGCCTGTATGGAAGGACTTTCCCCATCCAGCAGAATCCCGATACGTTCCGCATTGGCATCAGAAAGATAGTCAAAAGGTTTTCCTTCCGGATGCCGGACAACCTTTGCAAGAACCTCATTCGCTTTCTGACTTCCGTATACCTTCGTCAAGATTGTTCGCGCGGTATCAACGCCGCCAGCTTCCCTTGCCCTCGTCAAAAGGGACTGGAATTCTTCAATAACGGCCTTCGCGTCTTCCGGACTGACATATCGAACGGCCGCGATTTCAGGAATTATTTTTTCGGTCTGCTCCTCAGTCAGGTGAGGCAAAATTTTTGCGGCCTCATCAATGCCGATGACAACCAAAAATTTTGCGACGCGCCGATATATGCTCTCCTTCTCGCCATCCTTTTTGTCTTTTTCCGGAACCATTATGAGACCACCGGATGTCAACTTTGAGGCTGCCTCTTTTACTTCTTCTTCCGTGGTATTCTTTTTCGCAAACCAGGTACCATTTCTTGCTGCAAGTCTGGCGGCTTCCTGGATAGAGTCGTCTTCATTTTTTCTAGAAGGAAGGCTGTCCCTTTGGTTAGCTGGATTAGTTTCTGCGACTTTGCCGAACCCCTTCTGAGCGGAGACTGCCCTATCAAGGGTTTTCCTGAATTCCTGCTGAATTTCCTGTGCGGACTTTTGACCGGACTGCCCATCCAATTTTCTATTTATTTTTTCAAAAACCGCACTACGAACAAGAGGCTCCGTGCCAGGTTTTGAGTTATGTCTTATTTGCTTGGAAAAACTTTCAACTGTATTTGATTCGACTTTTTTTTCTTCTTCGTTTGGAATACTATCTTTAACTTTTTTATACGCATTCAATCTGTAATCATTTAAATTCATAGACCTATTTTATTTTATCTGCAACAGTTTAGCAAGAAGTATTTTAAGCCATTGCAAATATAAAAAATAAAAAAAACAATACCGTTAAGTCTATTTCAACCATACTTATGCCGATAAAAAGATTAATATCAAAAAGTGAGAAAAACATGAAAAACGTAAAACTTAAAAACAACAAACCAGCCCCTACAGTCAGGCCGTTCCTTGATTTATGTCAAAAAACAAAACCAAGAATTTTCTTCCCGAAACGATTTCTGAAAAGAACCGAAAACAAGAATCATAAATGAATTGAAATTTTATTCAGACAGGGCAACGATTTCCGCAAACTTTCTTAAAAGCATTGCGCTTAAAAAAGAAAGCCCAGGATAGTTGCATCCATCTTTTTAGGATTTCCAACAATCAAAACAGCAATCTCCTCAAAACCACAAAACCACTGGGGCATCCGATTTTGCAAAAAAGTTTCAGACAACAAAATCGGTTAAGCTTTGCTGCACACAAAAAAAGCGACCTGGCCAGCATTTTTTTGGGCATAAAAAAAACCGTTACCAGATTTTATCCAGTAACGGGGTAAAAAGCTATTCAGGAAAAACGATTTGAGGGAACCCCCTAATCATTCTACAACTGATTAGAATCCATAGGTTGCAATAAATACACCTGCGGCGATTGCTGTACCGATAACTCCAGAAACATTAGGTCCCATGGCGTTCATCAACAAGAAGTTGGAAGGATCAGCTTCCTGACCAACCTTGTTTGATACACGGGCCGCCATTGGAACTGCAGAAACACCTGCCGAACCAATGAGAGGATTGATTTTCTTGTTGGCTGGCAAAAATAGATTCATAAGTTTTGCCATAAGGATACCTGTAGATGTAGCGACACAGAAGGCAACCAGACCAAGCACGATAATACCAAGAGACTTTCCATTGATAATCTTTTCAGGAGCCATCTGGCTACCAACACCAAGAGAAAGGAGGATTGAAACGATATTCATCAATTCATTTTCCATTGTCTTGGAGAGGCGGTCAACACAGCCTACCTGTTTTACAAAGTTACCAAAAGCCAGCATACCAATAAGAGGAGCTGCCGGAGGAAGAAGAAGGATTGTCAACACAAGGAGAACCATTGGGAAAAGAACCCTTTCTGCCTTGCTGACAGGACGGAGCTGCTCCATGCGGATTTCCCTTTCCTTCTTGGTTGTAAGTGCCTTCATGATAGGTGGCTGAATCATTGGAACCAGAGCCATATATGAATATGCGGCAACTGCAATAACAGCCATCAACTCAGGAGCAAGCTTTGCTGATACGTAAATTGATGTAGGACCATCAGCACCACCGATGATAGCGATAGCACAAGCCTGAAGGATATTGTAGTCAGTGTTCAAGCCTGGTATGAGATTCATCAAAGCAACACCGAACAGGGTAAAGAATACACCAAACTGAGCAGCTCCACCAAGGAGAGCCATCTTTGGATTTGCAATAAGAGGACCGAAGTCTGTCATTGCTCCAATACCCATGAAAATCAACATCGGGAAGAATTCGTTTCCAACACCGGCCTTATAGATGATATGAAGCATACCATCCGGTCCATCGCCCATTCCTGCTCCAAGGATATTTACAAGAACTGTACCGAATCCAATTGGAATCAAAAGCAATGGTTCAAATCCACAACCGGCGCCAAGGAAGATGATTACAAATCCAATGACGATCATAATAAAGTACTGCCAACCAGGAGCCTTTTCGGTTCCAAAAGCATCATCGCTATGGGCAATAGCGGCTTCCTCCGCTGCTTTTTCAGCTTTGGCAGCAAGTTTTTCTTCGGCAGTTTCCTGGTGAATCATTTTATAGATTCCAGTCGATCTACCAATATTCTTGAAGAAATCAGAAACGGAAATGTTTTTTGAGCCATTCCAGTTTTCGGTTCCCTTAATCACATGCTCAAGACCGCTTTTTTCGGCAGCGTTGTTTTTATCCTGAGCAAAAACCTTTGTTGAAAGAGAAAGCACACCGGCGATTGCAAGAATAGCAATCATCACCAGGGCTATTTTTTTATTGTTTTCAATCTTTGAGACAGGCATCTTTTTCCTCGCTTTTAGCTGATTTCAGCAACAGACTGTCCGCTAGCAATCTGAGAACCAGTGGAAACCAGGAAATGAACCTTTCCAGCTGCACCGGCCTTGATTTCCAATTCCATCTTCATTGACTCAATGATAATGATTGTGTCATTAGCACCAACGGTAGCACCCTCAGCGACTGCAGTTCTCAGGAATACACCGGCGACAGGAGCCTTGACAGGTTTTCCTGAACCACTTGGTGCAGCAGCAGGAGCTGGTGCCGGAGCGGCTGCAGGTGCCGGAGCAGCAGCAGGAGCTGGTGCTGGAGCGGCTGCGACGCCTCCAATCTTTGCGATTACCTGGGCATTAGCAATCTGAGTTCCTGTTGGAACTGTGTATGTAATTGTACCAGCTTCAGGTGCTTTAACCTCAAGCTCCATCTTCATGGATTCAATGATAATTACAGTCTGACCCTTTTCAACTTTCGTTCCGTTTGAGAAACACTGCTTGAACAATGTACCTGCAACAGGAGCCTTGATATCAACTCCACCAGAAACAGCAGGTGCGCCAGCTGGAGCGACGGCAGGTGCTGCACCTGCGGCACCGAATGCTACGTTGTAAGCAACACCGTTAACATTAACGCTCATATTATCACCGGCAGGACCGGTTGTAACATTGTAAGAAGTTCCGTTTACATTGATTGTATAGGAACCTCCCTTGTTTTCTTTTGCAGGAGCGGCAGCAGGAGCTTCCTTCTTTGCGAATGTAGAGGCAGCATCAACAGGACCGTTTGCTCTTGTTGAGAAGAACTTTGTTGCAACCTGTGGGAACATAGCGTATGTGAGAACATCCTCATCACTTCCGTTACCACCGGCTTTCTTTGCTTCTTCAACCATCTTGTCCCATTCAGGTTCAATCTTGTCTGCTGGGCGGCATGTCATAACCTCTGTCATCTTGTTCTGTGCCAATCCCTGTGCAACTACATCAGGATTTGCGGCTGTTGGAAGAGCTCCAAACTTACCGGTAACAAGGTTAGCGAAGTCAGCTGTCATCATCTTGTAGCGGCCCTGGATTACGTTGAATACAGCCTGTGTACCAACAATCTGTGATGTTGGAGTTACAAGTGGAACATAACCTGCATCCTTGTGTACTTTTGGAAGTTCCTCAAGAACAGCATCCATCTTGTCACCAGCGCCCATCTGCTTGAGCTGTGATTCAAGGTTAGAAAGCATTCCACCAGGAACCTGAGAAAGAAGGATACGGGTATCTGCACCAAGGAATGCTGATTCGAGGCTAGAATAGTGCTTGCGGACATCGCGGAAATAGGCGGCGATTTCAAGAAGAAGCTTTGTGTCAAGGTTTGTATCATATTCTGTTCCCTTGAGCATTTCTACGATTGATTCTGTTGGTGAGTGTGATGTACCCATAGACATAGAAGAAATCGCTGTGTCTACGATGTCAGCTCCAGCTTCGATTCCCTTGAGGAGGGATGCAACAGAAAGACCTGTTGTTGCGTGTGAGTGGATTTCTACAGGGAGGTCGACCTTGGCCTTGATTGCCTTGACCAAATCATATGCCTCGTATGGCTTCAAGAGACCTGACATATCCTTGATACAGATAGAGTCTGCACCAAAGTCAGCATAAGTCTTTGCCAATTCCGCATATTTCTCGTTCGTGTGGAATGGTGTAACGGCATAGGAAATTGCCATCTGAACATCTACACCAGATTTCTTTGCAGCCTTTGTAGCGCATTCCATGTTGCGAGGGTCGTTACATGCATCAAAGATACGGAAACATCCGATACCATTCTTTGCTGCGGTCTCTACAAATTTTTCTACAACATCATCTGCGTAATGCTTGTAACCAAGAAGGTTCTGTGCACGGAGCAGCATCATTATTTTGTTGTTCGGGAGTGCAGCATGAAGCTTGCGCAAGCGTTCCCATGGATCTTCATTCAAAAAACGGATACAGGAGTCATATGTTGCTCCTCCCCATCCTTCGATATATTTGTATCCAACCTTATCAAGCATACTACAAGCAGGAAGCATATCTGCTGTAGTCATACGAGTTGCGTGAAGACTCTGGTGTGCATCACGGATTACAAGTTCTGAAATACCAACTTTAGACATAGAAAAACCTCTTATTATTAGTAACTATATTTAGACAAGAAAATTATACGGATTGCCTTTCTTTGACAGCTGCAGCAATCGCGGCCACAACAGCTCCATTATCAACCGCAGGGGCCTCTACAGGTGCGGATACCTGACCTGATTCCGCTTTCTTATCCTTATCAAGATGGGTCGCACGTACAAAAGCATGCAGCAAGTACATGGACAAAATCATGATAATTAGAAAAGAAAAAACAACTGCCATTCCAAGCAAAGTTAAAAGACCGCTTTGCCCTAGCATTTCTGAAATTTTCATAATTCCTCCAAAAAAGACGGCTGATTTAGCCAACTATATTATAAGAAAAAGCTAAACATTCAGCAAGGGGGAAAATCTTTAGTAGTTTTATTAAATTTTTTTATTTTTTCAAAAAAACTGTAAATATGCTAGAAGGCAGAGAAAAGTCCATAGGCATCTATCCCATTTACGGTGGTACCGCCAGGATATGACCTGATCAAATTCGACTTTCCGTCCACAAGATGAGGACTCGTTACCCCATAACGGATGGAAACATCAGCCTCAAGCAGCGCAGAATAGTGATCGGCCAACCGCACCAGCCGGCCATCAACAGGATTGAATTCATCGCTGTTGTATTCCGAATTGAGTTCCTCAAAATCCACCTGGACAACCCTTCCGTACTGGAGAATCCTATTGCTAAATTCATCGTTGGTAAAATAAAGGATTTCGTCCCTGTAGAACTCCTCCATGTAAGGAACAAGCTCATTGTTGACAATCTCGTCCTCGATGTTCTTTACGATCGAAGGAAGGCCATGCGTGGCCTGCTTTACAGGTGATATAATGTCCCTGGTGACCGCTTCAGGCAGATCATGGAACAGGGCCGAGAAAAAATTATTGTAGATGCGCTTCGGACACATATCCACACCAGTGTCCTGTATGAAAAGCAACGTCAGGACGGCAACAAAAAAACAGTGTCCAAGGACTGAAGTCTTAGGGATTCTAGGCGTCTGGTTCCATCTTGTCTGAAAACGGAGCTGCTCAATACGCATCAAAAGATCAAACGGTTTTTGTTTGGTGACCAAAAGCTGAAGCCCGCGCAAATCGAGGAAGGAATTCAGGTCCCCGTTCACTTCCTTGCGAATCTTATCAAGCCGCTCAGGTTCGTTGACCATGGATATCATCTCAAGTTCACGCAGGGTTGAATATTTGTGGGCCGCCCTGAAAATTCTTGATGTCTCGTCATTTACGCATCCCGGCGTCCGGTCAACATATTTTGAAAAGCGGTCAAAAATTTCGTCGGAAGTTATGAGCCCCCGGTATTGATCGACGACCCATTTATTAAGTTTTTTATATTCCTCAGGATACTGGGTATGTATAAGACGCTGCACAGGACTTTTTATGTCACAGAGGGCTATTTTCTTTAGCAAATCGAACAGGGAAGCATAAATCATCCACTCCCAGTCAACAGCGACTCCCTTGTGCTCTTCGTATTTTCCAATGATATAGGCAAGGACCATTTTTTCCGCTTCCTTGTCCATTTCAACCAGGTCAAACGGTCTGACAAGGTCGTTCCATCTATCAATTGAAAAACCTTCAAAAATCTTTAGCGCAAACTCTTTTTTCATTGCCCGGTGTTACCCTCTTTTGGACTGCTTCTGGTCAGTCTCCATCTTTGTTTTCCATACCAACGCCTTTTTGCGTATTTCCTCAGACTCGTCATTGTTGCCAAGGACCATAGCGATACGCCTAAGGGTAATCAAAAAGTTTATAGCTGTCTGCATGTCGGCTTCACTATTACCAACAAGCTCATATTTTTCACGGTAGTCCGCAGCGCTCTTTTCCAGCAACTGCTTTACAAGACGGACATAGAATACAGTGTTATCATAATCCGGAGAACTTGGCTCATAAAAATCCCGTCCGGCGGCCTTCCAGTCAAGAAGATTTTTGGTAACAGCAGCAAAGCGGGCCCTAAGCTCAACAAAGGACCATTTCCACTTTGAATTTTCGCCAAGCGCATCAGAGAGCATCTGGATTACAAGTCCCGTTTTTCTTATCATGTAGAACCTTTTGTCAATCTTTATGTCGGAAATCTTTTCCAGCTTAGGCGAAAGCTCATTGAAAGGACAATCAACAATATTCGTGACCACCTCTTCCATGTAGATTATGGCCTTGTAGATAATCTTTCTGGCATCATTCAGGGCATCATTATTCTTTAGGTCAAGGACTTTCAATGACAAGGAATTTATTGAAAGATACAAGGTCGTGACGTAAAGCATCTCCTCCGCCAGTTCCATCTTTTTATATTCCACCCCTTCCGGATTCTTCCTGATTTCGGCAAGGACATCCTTTTCTTTTTTCATGCTCTTGTCGATCAAATCACGAACCGGTTTTGAAAGCTCCATAAACTCAGCCTTACGTTCCGTCTGCGCTCCAGCCATCAGATTCCTCCAAATTTTTCAAGCATGGCGGAAGCATGTTCAAGGGACGCCGGGGATGTCGAATCACCCGAAAGCATTCTGGCAATCTCCTTTACCCTCTCTTCACCGGCAATAGGAAATACCCTTGTTGAAGTAGAACTTCCTTCCACACCTTTCTGTATTTTCAATTGATTATCGGCATAAACAGCTATACTTGCCAAGTGTGTTATACACAAAATCTGTTTATTTGCGGCAAGTTTTTTCATATGGTCACCGACCGCCACGGCTACTTCACCACCAATTCCTGTATCAATTTCATCGAAAACCAGTGTACCCACCACGTCTGCCCCGGAAAGCACGGTCTTCATCGCCAGCATGACACGGCTCAGTTCTCCTCCGGACGCAATTTTGGCAAGGCTCTGCAATGGTGTCCCAGGGTTGGCGCTTATCAGGAACTCTATATCATCCATTCCGTATGGTCCACATTTCTGAGTCACCTGGCTGCCTTCCTTTTCATCAAGGCTTACCCTGAATCTGGTCTCCTTCATGCCAAGCTTGCGGAGGATTCCCTCTATCTCGGTGGACATCCGTTCGGAAGCGGCCTTTCTTTTTTCGCTTATCCTTTTCGCGGCTATGTAAACATTTTTTTCGCTTTCGGCGATGGTACGTTCCAGTCCTTCCCTGTCCTGAACAAATTCGGTGAGGGTGTCCAACTCTTCCTGGGCCTTGCGCTGATATTCAAGGACCTCCGCCAGGGGGGCCTTCACGGACGACGCATATTTCTTCTTCAACTTCCCGATAAGTTCAAGCCTGTCCTGAACCTGTGCAAGATGTTCCGGATCAAAAACAAGGGTCTGACGGTAATGCTTAAATTCCTCACCTATATCATCAAGCTCGTAAAAGGCCGACTGCAGCCTATTTTCAAGGCTTTCCAGCGATTTGTCCATCCCGGCGGCATGGGAGGCAGTATTTCCAATGCGGTGCAGCATCGAAAGGAACCCTATCCCGTCACCGGACTGGGAACCGTCGAAGGCGCTACATATTTCCTCTATGTCACCGAAAAGTTTTTCATAGGAGGAAAGCCGGTTCTCCTCCGCCTCAAGTTCATCATCCTCACCAGGCTTCAGCTGGGCGTTCTCGATTTCCTCCACAGCAAAGGAGAGCATGTCTATGCGGTTTCGTCTTTCCGTTTCGTTTGTGTTAAGGCTATCCAAAAGCTTCCGCTTTTCCACAAGGCCGGCATAAAGTTCAGTGAACTGGCGGACCTCGTCCACAATGTCAGCGTATATATCCAGGTACCTTCGGTGCTCGCCAATCTTCATAAGGGACTGCTGTTCATGCTGTCCATGGATATCAACAAGATATGAGGCAAAATCAAGCAGATCCGATTTTGTAACCGGGATTCCTCCTATCCACGCGGAGGATTTGCCTGAGTCCTTTATCATCCTGCGGACCAGCACGCGTCCGTCCTCATGCTCTATTCCATGTTCATCAAGCCAGGAGAAAGCATCCTTGTGTTCAATAAAAAATGAACCGCATACCTGAGCCTCGGAGGTTCCGGCACGAATCTGGTCCACGGCAGCCTTTCCACCTAGCAAAAAAGCAAGGCTTCCAATGAGGATCGATTTTCCGGCACCAGTTTCGCCGCTCAAAACGGTAAAACCTTTTCCGAATTCCACATGGGCACTATCAATCAGCGCAAAATTTTTTATATCCAATTCCTCAAGCACGGGGACCTCCTGACCAGTTCAATTTACTTTGCAGCGCCGAATAAAATTTTTCAAGGGAACCGCCCACAAGCTTAACCTTGTAGTCCGGGATGCCAAGAACGACCTCGTCACCTTCCTCCAACGAAAAATTAATCTGCCCATCAACCATCAGCCCCATCCTTGCCCTTGAGGGAAGGACCTTTACGGAAAGCTTACCGTCGGCCGAAAAAACGAGCGGCCTCGCTGAAAGGCTGAACGAGCTTATAGGAGTCAAGACAAGGGCCTTCAATCCCGGAGATATGATGGGTCCTCCCGCCGCGGCTGAATAAGCTGTGGAACCTGTCGCCGTGGCAACGATTATTCCGTTGGCCTTGAAAGGTCCCAAATTTGCACCGCTATACGAAACATCCAAATTGATAAGACGGGAGGCCGCCTCGCTTGATACGGTCACATCGTTCAGTCCGTTGGAACTAAAAACTTCCCTACCGTTCCTGAACACGCTGCAGTAGACCATGTATCGTGAGACGCATGAGATATTGCCCGACAGATAGTCCTCAAGCGGGCCTCTCCAGTCGTCCTTCTGGATGCTGGCAAGGAAACCGAATTCGCCAAGGTTTACCGCAAAGACAGGTATTCCAGCTGGCGCACATCCCCTGGAGGCAAACAGGACTGTGCCGTCCCCTCCCAAGGTCACCACAAGGTCGACTCCCTCGAAGGCCGTATCGACTCCGTTTTCCAAAGCCTCCTGCCCGTCATAGGAAAACACCCCCACTTCCCATCCCTTTTCGGACAGGTAATCCTTTATGAGGTCTGATATTCTTGCGGACTCCCGCTTGAATGAATTGACTACAAGAAGACACTTACTCAATCTTTCGTTCCTTTTGAAAATCCGTTACGGCAATGATGAAAGCACTTTGACTATCCGTTCCGCATCCTTCTGTCCAAGACGTGGATACAATGGGAAAAGTGCGCACCTCATGAAAAGAGAATTAGCGCAGACGCACTTCGGGGATAGCTCTTCATTTCTGTAGGCGATTATGGAATTCTCAAACGCCTGGCAGATTTCTATACCTTTTTTCTGGGCATAGGCCTTTACGTCCTTGAACCCGGAATTAAGCACAAGGGGGAATGAATATACGGTGGAACCAAAATCCCCCGCCCTTGTAAAGGTCTTGTGTCGGCCGGACATTATGGCCCGCGAGAACAAAGCATAAAGCGCCTGACGGGATTCCTCGTTCCGGTGGAATTCCTTCAGCTCGACCATCGCAAGGGCCGCATTCATATCTGGCATGAGGTCCGTGGTGGGAGCAACGTCCGTATATCTCTTGAGCATGGACCAATCCTTTCTGGTCGGGGCAAACAGAACAGCACCACCGCCACCAGTAATTATGTCCCTGTCCTCCATTCCCATTATGGCATAGCAGCCATACATTCCAGCAACCTTGCCCTTAGGTTCGGCCTTCTCCGGATTGGATTCATCCTCGGCAGAAGGCTTCGTTTCGGCTCCCCCAGGATTTTCAGTTTCTTCCTCAGGATAGTGGGACATGGCGGACTGGGAGACATCCTCAATAATCGGTATCCCCAAATACAGATATGGCCTAATGTCCGGAAGGATACCCATGGTTTCAGCAAGCACAAGGACCTTTCCACCAGCAGCGACCGCCTCCTCAACATTTTTCAGAGGAACAAGCCCTGTACTTTCCTCAACATCCAGAACCATGCCCTGGTATCCAAGCCTTTCCACCGTGACAATCTGCCAGGAAGGTGCCAAAGCGCTCAACATGACCATGGATCCTGCAGGAAGCTCCAGCGCCTTCAACGCATATTCAAGGGCCACTGCAGGACTGCGAAGGGCAACGGCACCATCGCATCTTGTCTTTTCCTTGACAAGCTGCACTAGCCTGGAACTCATCTCACCAGGCCCTATCTTTTCGTCAACCATGCAAGTGAGAACCGCTTCCATTTCCTTGCGACGGATTGTGGAACTATATGTCTGTATCATTGTAAAAAACCTTTTTAATAAAACGATAACGTCCCCGTTAAAAAAGCCCCTAAAGATTTAGAGGCCTGAACAGAGACGCCGTTGAGTTACTGTAATCAAAGAAGCGCGGACCGTATACCCCACGCAGGCCTTGCCGCGGCAAGAATCAGTCCGCCCGCTATAACTATGCACCCGGCTCCAAAATCTTCTGGAGTTCATTCGCATTGAACATCTTTCTGGTGTCAAGGATAATCAGGTAAGCAGTTTCCTGCCTTACGACACCCTCGATGTACTCCGTACCAATTCCGCTAAGCATCTGAGGCGGAGGCTTGATGTCACCTTTCTCGACCTGGACGACGCGGTTGATTCTATCGATGATGATACCTATCTTGTTGCCCTCAATGTCCAATATGATAAATCCGCCCTCGTCCTCTTCATCATCATCAAGGACACCGCTGGATGTTCTCTTCTGTATATGGAACCTCTTGTGCAAATTTATGATTGGAATAATCTCTCCACGAAGATTTATGATTCCCTCGACATAGTAAGGGGCATTTGGAATAGGTCTAACTGCCTGGACCTTAACGATTTCCTTGACATCCATAATGTCTACGCCGTAAAGCTCATCTCCAAGCTGAAAAGTTACCAACTGGTACTGACTGTTTTCTTCGGCCATATCCGACTCCTAGAACAGAATTGATGCAATCAAAAAAAAGAACGCACCATGTATATATTACACCATGTATTAATTCTAGGCAACAACTAAGGGCCCATGTTTTATCCGCAAATTTTAATCAACGATCACAAGCGAAACAGCCTTCACGACCTTCGCCCCCATACGTCTGAGCACTTCCCCGCAGGAATCCACCGTTACGCCGGTCGTTATGACATCATCCACAACCACAAAGGTAGCATCCATCATCCCCGCATTCCTAAGGATAGCAATCCTTTTCTCCCATCCCCTGGCTTCGCCATAGGACCTCCCTTTCATGCAGATACGCTGGTTCCGGTCCTTCTTTTTCTGCTGCTCAATCGATAAACGTCTCAGCAGTTTCTCCACCCGAAAGCCGTGGTCATTTTTCAGGATACCGCAAACATCCGCCATCTGGTCCCATCCCTTAGTCCTTATCTTGCCTGGCCTGGGAGGAACCGGAACAAGTATGCAATTTCCGGGGCAAAGTCCAATACAATCCAGGGCCTTCCTGTAGAGGTCAGCAAAAACTGTGGAAATTGAACGCCTGTTCCCGATTTTCCATTCGAATATGAGTTTCTTTATCCATAGCCTGTAGGAAAACAAAGGGAACACCTGGTCCAGATGGGTAAACAAATTTTCTTCACGACATTTGGTGCAGATTCCCCTCTCGCTTAACAGTTCCTTACCGCAGACGGAACATCGCTTCTGAAAATCTGTACAAAAATTCATCAACCAGCCATCAATGCAGCTTCTGCAAACCGGCACACCAAAAGTGGTCCTGCCGCAGCACAGGCATGGCTCCCTTGCAAAGGAAATGGACATCAAATTTCTTATGGTCCCGGCTGCCTTACGTCCAGAGCGGAACATGATTTCTTTTCCAACCATCACTAATATAATATTCCATGAAAATCAAAAACCGCATCAAAATTGATTTTTTTTCATGGAGCCGCCGTGAATTTTAATTTTCAGACGCAACTTTGAAAATAAGAAAATTCTTAGAAACCCCTTGAAACCGCCATTTTTAGGTCCGCCCTATCCATTTTGAGTTGTCTTTTTTATGAAAAGAAATTATTATTAATCTGGACGTTGAGGATTTTTTTTGACATCCAGACGGATTTTTACAAGAAAGTGCCAGTATGGGAACCTCTCGGACAGTGCGGTTTCCGTCTGCTTCAAGTTTGCGTCGCGAACTTCAATATCAACTGTACGTCCTCAATCCATTGCGGATGTGCGTAAAAGCCAATTCCGGGAATCCAGATTTTTGGACAGGCTTTATTTATGGGAGAATTTTATGAAAACAGGCAAGCTAATTTTATCATCTATCGCAGCCTCACTGATTTTAGCATCCACGGCAGTGGCACAGGGTATTCCCGCGGCCACAAAGGATACTGTATCAAATGGGCTCAAGGACTTTGCCAACGTGCTTCTATTTGCTGTCCCGGAGGCGGCTACACAGCAGAACGTATGGGCAGATGCCTACATCGGCAATCTATATCCAAGCATTTTCCCTCACTTCGGCGTAGGGGCATCAATCGGTGGAACATATATCGATACGACAGGACTCAAATCGGCCGTAGAGGCTTTGACAGGTGAGCAGAATTTGCTCAAAGGAGTTCTGGGAACCACCAACCCAAAGATTGCGGAAATTGCCGACAAACTTAAAATCGGGCAGATGCCTGACAAATTCGTCCTCCCGACAGCCACAGTCGACGTAAGGCTTGGAGGCCTGTTCCTTCCATTCGACATAGGAATATGCGCCATGATGACAAACCCATCGCTCTTTGATGTCAATTTCAACGACCCGAGCTCCATATCCAACATGAGCCAGGCACTTAATTTCAAGAATCTGGCCGGATTCGATGGCTTCATAGACTACCTGACCATCGGAGCCGACCTCCGCTACCGGTTCTTCGAGGGAAGCACATTCATTCCTGTGATATCCCTTGGAGGCGGATACTATTTCACGAAGGGGAATTTCAAGATCGGAAGCTCCGTAAGCGAGAAAGTGGACATCTCCGGCAAGACCGGTACACAGAAGACCGACGTGGATATGGGAATCGGATTCCAGACACAAGTGATTTATGCCCAGCTCCAGATTTCCAAGGAATTTAAAATCGCAACCCTGTTCCTGGGTGGAAGAGGCGTACTCTCCAACACGACAACAACATGGGCCTGGAACTACAAGACCACCAACGACAATTCTGAGATAGCCGCTCAAGCGACAGAATCGGACAGTGCCAACGGAACCTGGACTGCTGAGAATGCCTCTGACAGCTACAAGGACGGAATCTGGGATATGACTAAAATCCAGCCACAGGTGTATGCCGGTGCAAGCCTGAACCTTTGGAAACTTGGACTCACATTCGGCGCCTGCGCAGACATGAGAAGTTTCTTTGATAAGGTAAACTACAGCGACATAATCTGGAGCGGTTTCTTCTCTGCGCATGTCAAGATTTAGTCAAAAGGCTTAAGATGATTTATTATCCCTGGACCACGCAGGTCCGGGGATTTTTTTACTTATCAGTTTTTCCTATAAACCTTTCCACGGTCCTAATTATGTCACCCATAGGGTTATACATGCGCCTTGTCATAGGGACCGAACTGGTAAATATTTTTCCGTATTTTTTTTCAACGATGCGGCGGTCCAGCACGATTATGACTCCCTTATCGTCCGACCTTCTTATCAACCGTCCAAAGCCCTGCCTGAATTTTATGACCGCCTGGGGGACACTTAGTTCCATGAAAGGGGAGCCTCCCCTTTTTTCGACAGCCTCCGACCTGGCGGCAAACACCGGGTCGTTTGGAACTGAGAACGGCAGCTTAACGATTATTACCTGGCTCAGGCTGTCCCCGGGGACATCCACCCCTTCCCAGAAACTGTCTGTCGCAAAAAGAACGCTCTCCCTGTTCTCCCTGAAACGTTCAAGCAAACGGAACCGGTCATCGTCGCCCTGCTTGTAGACCTCGATCCCCTCCTGGAGCAGCTTTTGGTACACAGAATTATATGCATGCCGCAGCGAATCGTAGGATGTAAAAAGAACAAGCGTACGTCCACCGGAAGCCAGGACCAGTTCAGGAATCTTCTCCTCGACATAATCCTGATAGACCGGACTGTCAGGGAAAGGCGCATCGCTTGGCACTGCAAAAACGGCATTGGTCTTGTATGGGAAAGGAGAATCAAAGACCTTACTAACAACCCTGTCCTCCTCAGCAAACAGCACCCCTGTCCTTCGCATCCAATAGGAGAAGGACTCCCCGGTACGAAGGGTGGCGCTTGTGCAGACTACGGAACTCATGGGTTCGAACACACCCATGTTCATCAATGGAGCTATATCCAATGGTGTCTGCGTGAACTGGACATAAACGGTAGCCTCGTCGCCGTTTTTTTTTGGCGGGATACGTACTTTCTGCATCCAGAACACCGTATCATCATGAAGATCCCATTCAGTGAAATTCTTGCAGAGGAGCACCAAATCGTCAATGCGTTTCAAGATTGTCCGGCACTCGAAGTAAGCCGGGATATCCCTGTCATCATCATCAACCCCATCAAGGATGGCATGGACGGTGGATGAAAAAGATCCAAGGGAAAGTCTAAGCCCATCCATAGCCTTCAGCACGGTCCTATATTTTGGAAGAGTCGAAGAATAAAGCCTCGATGCGCTTTCCCCCTCCATAGAATCCTGGGCCAGCTTGTCCAGGGCAAACAGGGAGTCCCTTACTGAATTTACACCGGACATGGCATTCTCTATCACATCCTCCGCGGTGGATACGGCAGACACCTGGACGAGAAATCCTGCGACGGATCCCCGGTACGACCTGTACAACAGGTTGAGCTGCTTCATGACCTTAAAGCGGTTTATTGTCTCGCTAAAAAAACTGGTGGCGCTATCCTCAATTCCGTGGGCCTCATCAAAAACGATTCTCCTGTAGGGAGGAAGAACGGCCGTATCGTCATATCCGACACCATTCATCCGGCTCTCTATATCCGCAAAAAGAAGGTGGTGATTGACGACAATAACGTTAGCATCGGACGCATCCTTCCTGACCTTCATGACAAAACATTTATCCCTAAACGGGCAGCGGGCGCCCATACAGCCATCGCTTTCCGAATTGATTCGTGACCAGACTGACTCGGAAGGCATGAATGACAAATCCGAGCGGCTTCCTGTCTGGGAGGTCTCTGCCCAGGAACCTATGCTTTCAATCATTTCCTTATCCGACACGAACATCTCCCCATCGACTTCGGAAACAGCATCGTCAAGCCTTCTAAGGCAAACATAATTCTGGCGGCCCTTTATCAATACAGCCTTAACCTTTTTACCGATTATCTTTACCGCGGCCGGAATGTCTTTTTCAATAAGCTGCTGCTGAAGATTTATGGTTCCAGTGGAAATTACGACACGCTCACGATTCTGGATTGCCCAAAGCATGGATGGAATCAAATATGCGTAGCTCTTCCCAACTCCTGTGCCGGCCTCAAACACTCCAATCTTTCCACCGTTCAGCGCACCGGCAATATTTTTCAAAAGCTCCATCTGGGAAGGACGTTCCTCGTAAAGGGGATTCTTTTGCGCAAGGGGACCGTCAGAGGAAAGATAAAAGGCAGCCTTGTCCTCGGCAATCGGGGCAAGAATTTTCGGCTTGACGGGCTCAACAATCACGTACACATCGGTCAGGGAATTGTTCACTATATAGGAGCCGACACCTTTTTCCATGTACTGGCTGGCCACATTTATATCCGCCTCGCTGGGCTGCAGCACCCCTGATGGATGATTATGGATAACCACATGTCCGGCACCGCTCTGATCTTCATCCAACTCCCGCTGGGCCAATGAAGAATTCACAAGGACCTTTCCGGAATTTCCCCTGGAACCCGTCTTGACGCTTACAACCCGGCCATCCGCATTGATTGAGCCAATCCAAAAAACTTCATTCCCGTCTGCATCCGAGATGTCCCTCTTCATGGCCGTTATTATTGACTGTGTAAATCTTTTGTGAATATCCATATCCATGTATTCTATCTATTTTGATTGGCGATGACAATATTTTTGCCAAACCATTTCCAATGCACAATCAACACTTGAGCATGGCGTTATGCATTATTGACAAACAGATTTCCGCGGCTAAAATATCCGTATGGGCGAAAGGAACAAATTTACACAGGCAATAATCCTCACAGTCAGGGAGCAAGGAGAAAACAACAGAACAGTCTGCGCACTTTCCCGTGATTATGGAATAATATACGCGACCCTATATGGAGGTCCCAAAAGCAAGCTAAAGTCACTGGTCCAGCCATTCAATTCAGGAACCCTATTCATTTACGATGACGAAAACCGTCACACAAGAAAGATTTCGGATTTTGATGTCAAAAATTTTCATACGTCCCTAAAGGAAAATCTTTTCAAGACATGGGCCGCCAATCTAGCCTGCGAAATCATGCTGAAAACCAAATGCGCCGGAGACGACCAGTCGGCGTTTATCCTTCTGAGCGCCTTCATTGATGGAATAGACGCGGAGGATGAAAACGGTGCCAGGATTGGGACCATCCGATTCCTGTGGCGTTACCTTTCGTTGCTTGGAATCCAGCCCGATGTCACCGAATGCATTGGATGCGCCAGAAATTTCCTGGACATGAAATCCGGTTCCGGGGCTTTTTTTATACAGGCCCTCAACGGTTTCGTTTGCAACGACTGCAAGGAGGCATACGTACATTCCAAATCAACCGGGGGATTGTTTTATTCAATGACACCGGAAGCCATGAAATATCTGGACGCAATAAACTGTCTTACTCCGGGACAGGTCCGAAGAATGACGCTGCAAGCAGAATCCCTGGATGACCTGAAACGGCTCACCTATCATCTTATTGAGTCGGCGGTCGATTCCCCTCTGCTGTCAATACAGAGCGGACACGGAATTCTGTAACCGAGTGGCATTGAAATAAAAAAAATCCAAAGGTTAGGTTTTTCATTTCCAGCCGGGACAGTTTTCAAGTGGCGCTTCTTTTTATATCCTTTAGCACAATCTGCGGAGTTTCCATACCGTTGAAAACATTTCTCTCGACGTGGAAAAGAATATCAACATCGTCCCCGACTTCGAAATCCCGTCTAAGACGCTCGCCTTCGTTCCAAAACATGCATGGCCATTTGTATTTTCCAGGATTGATGATAACCTTCAGGTGAGTCTTCTCTCCCTTGCCCAGTACCATCGCATCAACGACCGGAACATTTTTTGCCATGAAAGTCAACTGAGGATTCAGTTCCCCGAAAGGCTCAAACATGTCCTCGATTTCAAGAAGATGTGGCGTCAAATACTCCGCCGGTATTTCCGCGTCGACGATATGTTCTCCAAGCGAAGAATCCTCCAGATTCAGCTGCGCGGACATATCCACCAGTCTTTTCTTGAATTCCTCAAGCATCTCCTTTTTCATGCTGAATCCGGCGGCGGCATTGTGCCCACCATAGCTTATGAAAATGTCTTTCATCCGTTCAAGGAATTCCGTTGCTTTTATACCACGGCAGCTTCTCATGGAACCTATGGCATTTTCTCCAACCACAGTGACCACCAGCGTTGGGATATCATACACAGCAACAAGGCGTCCTGCAAGAATACCACAGACCCCACGGTTGATACGTTCATCCATGACGACGCACAGGTTTCCATTGTGCACTGGGATAGAGTTCTTTGCCTGGATGGCGCCATAGGACATAGCGTCGGCGCAAAACTGTTTCCTCTGAACATTCAGTTCCTGTATCTGACGCGCGACATCATCACGGTGCGCAGGGTCGTTTGAAATAAAGAGCTCCGCCGCCAAATCGGGATGCCCCAGACGGCCCGCGGCATTCAGGTTGGACACTATTATCCAGCTAAGGTCCGTGGATGTTATCCGTTTGCCCAGAAGGTTGACCTTTGACATAAGTTCCAGTAATCCTTTCCTTATCCTTCCAGAATTTATGGAACCCAGCGCCCGGTTAACGAATATCCTGTTCTCATCCTTCATTGGCATAATGTCCGCCAGCGCAGCCAGTGCCACCAGTTCAAGGTCCATTTCCTCCTGCTTGACATGTGCAGGGAACTGCAGTTTGTTGCACTGGGTAACATAAGAGACATATATGTTGTAGAAACCACCTATTTCAGTCGGCTCGTGGTTTCCATATTTTGCAATCTTGGACAGCTCCTTGACCCTGCTCAAGGGAAGGTTTGCCATCCGTGGAATTATTTTTGCCACCTCAGGTCGAATGTCAAGGCAATTGAATTCGACACCGGGTCCGAAGGTATTAAGGAGTATCTGCTGAACACTGTCGGCATCCCAGACAAGAATCTGCTGTCCCTGAAGATAAGAAGGAATCCATGTATCCATAATCCCCCTTTCCCCAGGAACCAGGGTCTCCATCTTCCTGTCCACCGGGACAAGGTTTCTAAGTTTCAGACATTCAACAACGGTCCCGCCCTCAGTCTCACGGGCATTCATGAGACATACTTCCTGCTTGTACCATGGACTTGAGCTGAACCTTACGGCAGAAACAGTCTTGTATACAACGGCCGCACCGGATATGTCCTGGAATGGGTATCCTGAATCAGGAACCTTCGGATCAAGTATGATTGCATGCTCCGGCAATTCCGATGGACTGTTATGGTGGTCCAGAACTATGACATCAATTCCCAGTTCCGCGGCGTGGGCAATTTCCGCATTATTGGAAATTCCGCAGTCAACGGTTATTATCAGAGAGCCATATTCCTTTGCAAAATCATCGACGGCAGCCATGGAAAGGCCATACGCATCATCACCAATCGGAAGCCTGTAGGAGACATCAATCCCCAGGGAACTCAAACAGTCATAGAGAATCGTGGTCGCCGTAACGCCATCAACATCCCTGTCACCAAAAATAAGTACCTTTTCCTTTTCATCCTGAGCCTGAAGTATTCGATCGACCGCATCCTCCATGGCGTTAAAAGAAAAGGGGCTATGCTGAAAACGAAGGTCGCTTTCCATGAAATAAAGAATCTCTTTTCCTTCATTTATGCCACGTCTAGCAAAAATACTTGCAACCAGCGGCTCCATTTTATATTTAGACACCAATTCTGTAACAGATTCCTTTGGAATCTGCTTTTTATTCCAATTAGCCACTATTTTATTTCCTTCAATATTAATTTCTTGTTTTCAATTTTTTCGGTGGAATACGAAACGGCCTTCTGTAAAGCTGAAGAACCGGTCATCAATGAAGCGGCATCCCTGGCATAGACATCCATGATTTTTTCTCCGGCCTTCACGAAATCCCCCTGGCGCTTAGCAAAAATGATACCGGAATCAGCGTCAACAATGTCGGTAACCTTGTTGCGTCCGACCCCCAGATTTATACAGGCAACTCCTGTCTTGTAGGCATCCACCATTAGGTAGCCATCCTGCGTGGCCTTAAGTTCCATGTGGAATTTAGATCTCCGTTTTCCCTGCTCGGCAAGCAACTTTTCAGGATCCCCGCCCTGGTCCTTTACGTTCTGCAGGAACACCTTCAGGGCTTTACCGGACTCCACCATGGCGCGACAAATTTTCTCGCCTTCCTCAACGGTCTTTGCCTTACCGCCAAGCACAACCATATGACTGCCAAGCGCATAGGTAAGTTCCATAATATCGGCAGGACCTTTCCCCTGCAAACATTCCAGAGTCTCCTCTACCTCAAGATAGTTGCCGGTCTTAAAGCCAAGCGGACTGTCCATTGACGTAAGCAAGGCTACAGCCTTTTTTCCCATGGCCTGGGAAGTTTTCACAAGGAAAGTCGCCAGCTGTTCGGCGGATTCCGAATCCTTCATAAAAGCTCCAAGACCATACTTTACATCAAAAACAAGGGCGTCGGAACCTTCAGCAACTTTTTTTGAAAGAATGGAAGCCGTTATGAGCGGAATACTTTCAACCGTTCCAGTTACATCCCTCAATGCATACATCTTGCGGTCCGCAGGGGCAATCTTTTCTGTCTGCCCCATCATTGCATATCCATTGGAAGCTATCAGGGAAGCAAATTTTTCGGCAGTCAGCTTCACGTTGTATCCCTGTATAGATTCCAGCTTATCCAGCGTACCACCTGTATGTCCCAATCCTCTGCCACTCATCATCGGTATCTGCACACCGGCCGCTGCTACAATCGGAGCCAATGGCAGGCTTATCTTGTCTCCTACACCGCCAGTTGAATGTTTGTCAACAAAGGGACCCGCAAGTCCTTCCATATTCATTTTGCGCAAATCAATTACATCGCCGGAATGGAGCATAACGTCGGTCAGATAACCGGTCTCCTCAAAGGTCATCCCATTAAAATAGACAGCCATCAAAAAGGATGCCATCTGATAGTCAGTAACAGTACCATCGGTATAACCTTTCACAAAAAATTCGATTTCCTCTTTAGAAAGTTCCTGGCCGGCAACCTTACCGGTACCACGTTTCTTTACGATAATGTCTACAGCTCTCATATTCATCCTCCCATAAAAATATAAATTTCAGGAATTGACCTTACTATGCACATCCGCAACTAAAGTCGCAGTCCTACGTTTTCCAACGAGTTCCACCCCCGCAATAGCAAGGATTGAAACATCACGTCCTTAAAGTTACCTCTAAAAACGTAATTTTTAGAGATTCCCATATATATAATATGTCCTAAAAATCAAAATCAGCAGATTTTTTTTATTTTTTTGCGATTATTTGGACGCACCAACAATCTCCAGGAATTCCTTTTCATTTATGACCGGAATCCCCAGCTGAGCCGCCTTTACATTTTTAGAAGAACCTGAGGAAGTGTCATTCGTCACAAGATAGGAAAGTCCCTTCACCACAGAAGATTTTACAGCCCCACCCAGTTCCTTTACAAGATTCTGTGCGTCAGCCCGCTTCATTGTAGCAAGTTCCCCCGTAAAACAAAAGGACTTGCCTTCAAGGGATCCACCGGAAGTCTGTTTTATTTCAACAAGACCATCCTTTACCATGGATTCCATTTCGACTCTGCACTCGGCCAATCCCTTGACAAAGTTGTCAGCCATTATTTCCGCAAAACCATACACAGCGGCAACCTGCTCCCTTGTCGCGCCGAAAAGTTTCTCCAATGTACCATATCCCGCTTGAATTATTTTATCGACAACAGTTTCACCTATTCCTTCGATATCAAACCCGGCGACATATTTTGAAAGCGAAATAACCCTGTGGCTCTGTATGGATGCATAAACTTTTTCGGCCCCAAGGGAAGTTTTTTCCTTCTGGATGCTTTCATCATTAAGAAAAAAAGGAACAAGCACCGGTACGGTCAGCCTGTACAAATCGGAAATGGACTTTACCGTTCCGGTTTTAAAAAGGGATGTAACGAGGGTTTCTCCCAAGTCCCGGATATCCACAACGTCAACCCATTTCAAAAGTCTATGCAGGACCTTCTTTGGACAGTCCTTTCCTGGACAATACAGTCTTGTCCCTTCGTTGACCAGCTCCGCTCCACAGCCGGAACATTTTTTTGGAATAGCGATATCAGACAGAGTTTCCTTATTTTCATCAGGAATAAAAGCGCTTTCGATTTTTGGGATTATTTCGCCGCGCTTAACAACCACTACATGGCTTCCAATTTTGAGCCCCAGGGATTCAATCTGATTTGGATTTGCAAGGCTGGCCCTTTGAACAGTCGTCCCATTCAAATCGACAGGATCGAATATGGCCACTGGCGTATATGTCGCGCCAGACTCATTCCATTCCACAGAGCGAACCACGGATATGGCTTCCTCAAGGCTGAACTTGAACGCAATCTGCCTGTCCGGTCTATCCCGGCTGGCGTCCTCATGGTTCACGGTCCGTTCCTTTATTACAAGTCCATCGATATCGTAATCAAGATTCTTTCTTATATCCATGACCCTTGAGCGGTAGTCTATTACATCCTCCGGCGAGCCTGCTATATACAGTTCGACAGTGTTGAATCCATTTTTCCGTAGCCAGCAAAGCTTATCCTCTTCATCGACATAAGGCTGGACCCCGCTTACAGACCAAACATCGTAGGCGATCAAGGTTAGATACTCTGAACCGCTTCCGTCCTTTCTTTTCATTAAACCGTTTGCGGCATTGCGGCAGTTGGCTTTGTCGGAAAAAAGTTCCTCATGGACCTTGTGCGTCATAATAACTTCACCACGGACTCCTCCAGTGAAACCGGGATCCACAGCCCCAATGACGCCATTCATTTTAACGGCATTCGCGGTTATATCATCCCCCACAGAACCGTCCCCCCTTGTGACTGCATGAACAAGCTTTCCGTCCTCGTACTGCAGCTCAAGGCTTGCGCCATCCAATTTATATTCCACAAGATATTCCGAATAAACATGGGTGCTTGCCCATGACAAAAACTGTTCAGGATCTGCAGCTTTCTCCTGGCTTCCCATTGGCATGACATGGCTCACCTTGGCAAAATTTCCTGAGTCAGCACCAATTCTATGCAGAATCCTGTTGCCAGGATCGATTTTCTTCAGTTCATCCCACAGTTTATCAAATTCAGCATCCTCAATTTCCGCTTCGCCATTGTAATAAGAGCTTTGATATCTTGTTATGAGGGACTCCAGCTCGGATATCCGTACCTTCAAGTCGCTCGTTTTTTTCGCTTCGTCTATGTCAAAAAGATCCATACAATCAAAATCCCCTCTTCAAATTCTACAGATGCCTGTACAATAAAGAATCTGCCATCCTTATGACCTGATGAAAAATAAGGATGGGTAATACACCCTATATTATACACCAAAAATGGAACAAAAAAACCCCGTTCCTAAAAAAAACGGGGCAACAAAAAAAATTTTATGGAGCTTCCAAAAATTACAATTTTTGAGAAAACTTTGAGAATGCGACATATAAAGCCAAAGTAGCCCACAGGTTATTTATGACCATAGGTCATTTATGACTATAGGTCATTTATGACCGACGATCATACAACTTCAAGGCTTTAAGCTCGGTGGAAATATAAAATATCCCGGGCATCTCTAAAAAGTATTTCTTGGGGATGCCCTTCATTAAAGGCAATCAGTCCTTTTTTTCAAAAACAATCTCAAAAATCTGGCGTCCAGCGTCTATGCCTTTCTGCTCAAATTTTGTCCTTGGACGCCATTCCTGATGAGGAGCAAAACCTTCGTAACGGTTTTTAAGTCCCTCGGTACAGGAAAGTTCCTCCAGTGCCTGATAGGCATAGTCCTCGATGTCGGTGGCAAAATAAAGATATCCGCCAGGAGTCAATTTCTGAGCCAGGAGATTGGTCCTTGGACGCTGAATCATGCGCCTCTTGTGATGTTTCTTTTTTGGCCAGGGATCCGGGAAGAAAATATGGAAACCCTCCGCGGAATTATCAGGAACCATCGTCTCAAGCACTTCAAGAGCATCGTGCTCGATTATGTATAAATTGGACAGGTTCCTGCGGCTAATTTCCCCAAGCAGGCGACCTACACCAGGTTTATGGACCTCCAACCCCAGATAGTTGACCTCCGGATGGTCATTGGCAATCTGGGCAGTGGCCTGTCCCATTCCGAAACCTATTTCAATTGTAACCGGATTATTGTTGTTGAATATTTCCGTATAGTTAAGGGTCTTTCTCTCAAAAGGCAAACACCATACAGGGCTAAATTCCGCATAACTTTTTTTCTCGCTATCCGTCATACGTCCAGCCCTTATTACGAACGTCTTTACCGGACGGTGAAAGCTATTCGAACCTTCCTGCGATGGCTGGTTTTCTGATGAATCCCTATCCAAATTTTTTTCCGAAACCTGCGCAATGTCGCTCAATCTTTTCCCCTTGGATATTTTTTAAACGGATATCCCTAAAAATCTTGTTCCGGCAGCATACAAACTATGGAGCCGCCGTTCAATCTATAACATATACGAATCTTTTCTGCAAGTCCATATTCCTGCTTAATGTCCTGATTTCCGTACCAGTTTTCCTGACGGGCACCAAAATATATCAGGCTTCCGTCCCTGTCATACAGGGCCACCGCTTCCTCAATTCCAGGAAAGGAAGTCTTCAGCATATTTGCAGGCGTGCTGACCAGGGACTCCGGATAGTTCAATGTGAACGCCATCTCGGATTCCTCCCCGGTCATGTCAATATAGTGAAAAGTATATTTTCCTCTTGGAATCACATCTCCAGTGGCGGGAACGAAATTTGTATACCCGGCCCAAACGGAAGAACCGCTCCCTGATATTTTTCTTGGAGTTTCGCAAACCCATTCCATTCCGGAGGACTCATGGACTATCCGTATCTTTTCAACCCGGCGTTCATCTCCTGCTGTCTCCGCAAATGCGGAAAGTCTCATGCTGGGCAAGGAGGAGGCATCGGTATATTCAAATACAACGGTTTCCTGAATCCCAACTATGTCTATGTTTATGTTGGAACAGGATGGAAAAATAAAAAGACAGATTCCCACCGCCGCAAAAAAACAATTTGCGAAAAGTCTTTTGAATATCTTTTTCCCAAAATTCAATTGCGGTCTAAAAAATCTGTCCATGCTTTATTAGAAGTTAAATTTCAAAGTAATAACCGTCAAGTCACTTGAGGTAAACTGGTTGACCAGTGACTCGAATTTGACATTGACTTTTTTGCAGGCATCGTCCAGGTATGAAAGATAGTAAAGTCCCAAATCTGTTCCTTCCTGGCCTTCAGGCATCTGGCGATAGAAATCGATAAGAGATTTCTTGTTCAAGTCAGCGGACATCTTGCTTTCAATATTTTCCTTGACTTCCTGGAACTCGTCATCCTTATTGTAAAGGGTAATATTCAGGCTTCCCTGCTTTCCGATAGCCGTGGAACCGCCACCAATTTTCCAGGATATGAATACAACCTCGTGCTTACGGACCAGTTCCTTGATAATCTTCTGCCTTATTTCAGGGTCATAAATCAACGAATCGGAATTGTCGATTCCCTGATAAAGGGAACGGGCTTCCTTCCTCATGTTGGTATTTTCGCTATTGAGGGCAAGTTCCATAAGCATTACCGAAATATATTCAGCAACCTTGGATTTATCCATGTAGCTGGAAAGGGAACGCCTTATTACGCTCAAAAGCTGAGTAAAACCATCGGTCTTATAGAATTTTGTAATGATATACCAATTCATCAGGCTAAGACGGTTCAGGAATTTCTCGGTCATGAGGAGATAAATATTCTTTTCTTCAGGAGTATATTCCTTGTTGGACATAATGGATTTCCATACAGGATCCAAAATTGTCTGTCTGCTGGACTGGATTATGTTATCCTTCAAGGCAAGGGTGCTTCTGAGCTGCTTGTCCGGTATCTTAGTCTTTTCGTCAATCAGCTGTCCCGGATTGGTTCTGTTATGATGCCTTACGCAGTCGCACTGAATCAATGATGAAAAAATTTCACGGTCAAACTGCTTATACAGGATGGAATAGACAATGACCTTTGACAAATCCATGATTTCCTGACGATGGGAAACAAATTCGGACATAGAAATTTCAAGCTTGGATACATAATCCACAAGAATCATGTTCTGCAGAGACATTGGTGAAAAATGGTCCATGCTGATTCCGTATTCTTCCTGATTATCTGCAAGACGGAAACGCAGCAACTTTTTTTTATGACTTATAAGATGAGAAGCTCCATCCTCCGTGAGAACCACTTTTAACGGAAGATCAAGATAAAATTTTTTTCCTGCCGCAGACATGCTTAAATCATCTCCTTGAATGCTGAACACTGCAAAAGCTCTTGCAATGACTCCTTCAAAACTCTAGAATATTATACATGAAAACTGCTCAGTTGAAAAGTATTATTCTTGCCATTCTTATTGTATCTCTGAGTTTGTTCTCTTATGCCCAACCAAATTCTGTAGTCCAAAGAAGCGTACAGGGAATCGAGCTAAGCAAAGAAATCTATTCTTATTTTACAGAAAAAGGGTTCTCAGTCGAACAGCAAGACCTACTTCCTTCAGCCTCAACAAGTTTTCCTCAAAACTTAATCATTACTTTATCGGCAAAAGATTCGCTAAACTCAAATAAAATTTGGAACGACTCCTCGGTTGAGACCATCATTTTTGATATACCACAGGAATTCGCCTACGACAATCTTGAAAATCTTTCAAACTTCATCAAAAAAATGGACGAGGCCAATTTGACCTACAGTTCCGTATTTCTTCTGTCGGCCAATGACAATATACCGGCCCTACCTGGAATGCGTGACGACAGTAACCTACACCCAAACGGAACAAAAATATATACAACGGAACTTGGATATGATGACAAATGCGCCGCCATCATCATCTCACGAAAATGGAACAGCATACCATCCCTGATTCCTGGATCAAATAAAAATATCGCACCTCTTTGGCTTGTTCGAACCATATACGAAAAGATGGCGGAGTCAAAAACCAACCAGCCTTCCCTGCCACCATTCTTTTCCCTTCTCTATTCCTTGAACCTGTCCCAAAGCATACCAAGGGTAGATTCCTTCATGGACATGGGGATACCTGCCGCAGGAATAAGGATGGCCACAGAGGAGGACGATTATGAGACTCTATTTTCCATAGCCACGGAGCTGTCATCCCTTCACAAAGAAAACTGGGACCGCAACTACCTTTTCTTCACCTTAGGCGGAAAACATTTCTGGATTCCAGAAGCCGCGACGATTGCAATTTCAGTCCTTGTTATATTGACCGTCCTGTTCGTAGTCTGCTTCACAGGCATATTTCCTTCATACAAAAGCAAGGCCCTGCTGAATGACATAAGGCGGTCCTGGTTTATATATCCAATAGTTGTTGCGTTGACAACATTGCTGCTCCATGCAGCACAGAGCATCTTTTCATTCTACGCAAACACAAATCCGCTTATGCTTATAGGCCTAAAGATTTTTGTTTCGTTCATAATCATTTTCCCGCTCTTCATTGTACAGACGAGCCTCAATATTTTTATATCCATCCGCGCCTACGGTTTTTTGATGGTCGCCTCCTCAATACTTAACATCTTTGTATTCACTGGAAGCAACCTGCTCCTGATGTATTTCTTCGTGGCGGAATTCCTTTTGATGCTTGTCGCTGAAAAAGTAAAGAGCACACCATCTCTAATAGTGACACTTATTTTAATATTGACCCCTTTTCTTCAGCTGCTATGGGCCTTGACCAAGAATACCATGAGCTACAAGGTTGCAGGATTCGTAAACTTCTCATGGACCCAGGACATGTTTTTTGCCATGATGCTTTTCCCAGTGCTGATTCAGCTGGAAAGAATCTTTATATCCACGGACCTTCTTTCGCCAAACAAAAAGCTAAAAATAAAAAACTACATCATAACATCCATCTGCGCCGAGGCAGCCCTGTCACTTGTTCTTTGGGTACTGTACGGCCAAACATCAATGCTCATAAAGAGCTCCACGAATTCCAGAATAACCCCAATAAACATTCAGATAAAGGACAAAGACTTCCCTAGTCTGTCGGCAACAATTTCTGAACAGGAATTCATGGAACTTTCAATGCGGACCCTTACGGTAAAGTCCCCTGAGAATGTAATGCGGTACGAAATTTCCATAGAGACAGAAAACGGAGTCCCGATTTTTGAATCCAATTACAATTATATCCTTGAAGCCAACAACAAAATCAGCTTCGTGATTCCGGATTTCCCTTCCGATGCACTGGAAATAGTATATTCCGCAGATGCGACCCAAAAAAGCAAAGTGACGGTCCAGGCATACATTATTGTTCCTGGCGATTGGGGCAATATTTACAAGGAAACAGTTACTGTAGATACGAAGTCCCTGCAACCAGGACAAGGAACAGCCCTGTATGAATAAGGTTTTCATTCATGTTGACCTGGACGCCTTCTTTGCATCCGTCGAACAGCTGGACCATCCGGAGTATAGAGGCAGACCGGTCATTGTAGGTGGACTTCCAGGAGACAGAAGAGCCGTTGTTTCCACAGCATCCTACGAGGCCAGAAAATATGGAGTGCATTCCGCCATGCCGCTGGTGACGGCCGTAAAGCTGTGCCCAAATGCAATATACCTCAGGGGAAACCATAAGCGGTATGAAGAAAAGTCCCACCAGGTCATGAGCATTTTCTATAACTACTCTCCAACCGTTATCCAGATTTCCGTTGACGAAGCTTTTATAGACCTTACAGGAACCCAGAGGCTCCTTGGCGATCCTGTCAGTGTTGCACGGAAAATAAAAAAGGAAGTCAAAGAGAAAACCGGGCTGACGGTCAGCATTGGACTAGCCACGACCATGTATCTCGCAAAAATAGCGTCCGGAATGAACAAGCCGGATGGACTGACAGTGGTTCCAAGGGGCATGGAAGAAAAGTTCATGATGGAACTGCCTTTGAACAAAGTATGGGGAGTTGGTACAAAGACGCTTGAACATCTAAAATCCGCTGGCTTCAGAACAACAAAAGACATCTACGATAAATCCATCAATCTGCTTACATCGATATTTGGAAACAGCACAGGCAGATTTCTGTACAACGCGGTCAGGGGAAACAGCGACCTGGAATTCGGGGCGGAGTCAAAAAGCAGATCCATAAGTTCGGAGACCACCTTTGAATTCGACATCACGGATTTGTATGTAATCGAAACAGAGATAATGAATCTTGCTACCGATGTCCTTTACCGGATGCATGTGGAGAATATGCGATCGAAAACGGTTATGCTGAAAATACGGTACGAAGATTTTTCCACCGTCAGCGTACAGGAGACAATCGATAGACCTATAATGAATGCGGAGGACATGTTCGCAAGATGTAAAAATCTCCTCCAAAAAAAATACGAAACAGGAAGAGGCATAAGGTTGCTTGGGGTTGCATGCTGCAATCTTGAGGACAAATCCAAGCCCTACCAGCAGGACCTTTTCGATTTTGGGAACAAGAAAAAAGCACTGGTCGAGGAAGCCATATACGCGATGGAACAGAAAAACCCGGATATAAAAATAAAAAAAGCCCGCCTTCTTGATAACTAAGAATTCCATACGCTGAAAGCGGATCAAGTCCCGGCTTTAAAACAAAAAAGCAGAACCGAAGTCCTGCTTTAAGTGACGCGTGCCCGACTCGAACGGGCGACCCTCTGCTTAGAAGGCAGATGCTCTAATCCAGCTGAGCTAAAGCGCCATGTGAAATATAGTATCACAACTATTTTTTTTATTCAAGTACAATTCATCAAAATTTAAAAAAATTAATCCCGCACGGATATGGTTATGGACCCCATAAAATAAGGCTGACTATAGGATTCCGTATAAGTTGAATCCCTGCCAACGGAAACGGCATACATATCCACATACCAAACATTTTCCTCCGTGGAAGTAGCGGAATAAGTCACATCGTCGTCATCGCTTTTTGGAATTGGATTCGCCTTGTCCGATCTTGAAAAATTAAAGCCATATGAAGAATTGCTGCGCCTTGGAAAAACATTTTGACCATTGTATTTCAATGAAGCGGCATCTGACCAGACGTTCATTGCGGAAGATCCAACGCAAATACCACTCTGGTATTCAGGATTGTTTTGATAGCTGTTCAAACGTATATAGACATATCGATTCTGTGGAGCAGCGCCCCGTTTTATCAAAGGAGATATGCTCCCGTAATTCAGCCTCAATGTCTTGTATCCGCCTGTTGAAATCAGATATTCAGTCGCCGATGTATATGTTGAGGTGTTTGATATCATTGAGGAAACGGTCCCCTCGACATTCTGCATAGCCTCATAGTTGTTGTAAATTTTATAATAAATTTCGGTTCCCAGGAACGAAAAATCGGAAGAACTGGAGAAATATTCATAATTCACTCCGGTTCCGCTCTGCTCATTTGTGATGCATGAAAAATAATTATTGATTTCATCGGAGGAACTGTAATACGCCATGTGTCCATCGTTGTACGGCATATCCAGATAATAATAGTTGTCCAGCCCACATCCGGAAAAGAAAATCAAAATAAAAAAAGCCATGCATGATATAAAAGAGTACTTTCGGTTCATCTATTTATATCTCCATGGCTTTTCAAATGCTTCAAAAATCAACAATTAATTGATTTTTCCATCAAGCTTCAACTGAAGAAGACGAGTCTGGGCCAAATTTGTCCAGCTGTCTGAACCATATTCATCAACCATTTTCTGATAAGCCTCAGCGGCTCCAGAATAATTACCTTCAGCCTCTCTTACACGTCCCAATCCGAAAAGGGCTCTTGAAACCAAAAGGAACGCAGGATTGTCAATGGCCATCTGGTAATATTCAGCAGCGGTCTTGGTATCTCCGGTCTCTTCATAGCAAACACCGGCATTGTAATAACAGAATGGTGATGTGTAGGACTTCTTGTCAGCTTCGGCAGCCGCAATCCAATAGTCCTTACCGTTTACAAAATCCTTCTTTGCAAAAGCGATTTCTGCTGCCAGCATGTTTGCCCTTACACCAACGACACCCTTCTTATCCATATAGGCCTTGAGTTCATCCAATGCATGACCCTGTCTTGCAACGATTTCTTCCTCTTTGAGAGAGTCAAAGTCCTTTGTATATGTAAACTCGATGGAATCAACAGCAGCCAACCCTGCCTTTTTATTTGAATCCATTATACCAACGTACACACAAACAGCGATTGCAGCTACGACAATAACCAAAGCAGAAATCAGGATTGGTTTTCTGTAGCGGGTCATGAAACTTTCAAGTTTTTTTTCTGTGCTGATACTATCTTTTTCTTTATCCATTGTTAAAACATTAGCCATTTTTTTCTCCACAAAAACACAAAATGCATTATTTGATTAGTTCAGAAATTATATATAAAATTAATTGTTTTGTCAAAACCTACTGACAAATTGCGTCACCCAAAAATCAATGTCCCACGGCTTCTAGTTATTTCGTTCTATGCCCAGTTCCGCTATCAGCTTGGAAACATAGGTCCTCTGAACATCCAGAACCCTGGCGGCAGACGTCTGATTCCATTTTTCCTGGACAAGAATATTTTTTATGTACTGACGTTTGAAACTGTTCAAAGCATTCTTCAAGGACTTGTCGCTTCCGGATGAGATTTCTTCCGCCACCTCGGTACTGAAATTCGTACCGTTTTCATTAGAACCATCCGTAAACACACCGACATGGTTACGTTTTATGAACGACGAATCACAAACTATGCACGAACGTTCAACAACATTCCTGAGCTCAGCGATGTTGCCAGGCCAGGAATATCTTTTCAATGATTCCAATGCATCCGCCGTAAACCCTTCAATATTTTTATTCAGTTCACGACAGCAGATTTCCAGAAACAGTTCCGCCAAAGGCTGGACATCGTCCATGTGCTTTCGCAAGGGAGGAATGTTCAAGGGTAAAATATTCAAGAGATAATAAAGCTCCTCAAGGAACAAACCTTTCTTAACCAGGGAGTCCAAATTTCTGCATGTTATTGCCACCACACGAACATCGCAATGCCTCGCGCTATTTCCACCAATTACCGAATATTTTTTTTCTTTAATCATCCCAAGGATTTTATCCTGAAGCTCCAATGAAAAATCCGCGATTTCATCAAAAACCAGGAATCCACCTTGCGCCGTTGAAACAGCCCCTTCACAAATGGCATCACCGTCAAGGTATCCAAATATCTCATGCAGAAGCTGCTCCTGGGATTTATTTCCGGATTTTACATACACAAATGGCAGATCCTTTCTGTCACTCATTTTGTGCAGTTTTTTTGCAAAATATTTACGTCCAGACCCTTTTTCGCCTGTAATCAGGACTGTGGTATTCGTTTTAGCAATATCCCCGACCGTCCTTTCGATTTCCAAAATGATAGGACTTTCCCCAACAAACAAGTCAAGTTTTCCGTTACTGTCGGCTGGAATGTCCCTGACAAGACTGCCTATCCTGTCCTCCTTTGAAGCCCTGACGTAGTTCCTCAAATAAATTCCAGCCTGCTGACCAAGAAGTTTCAGGATTTCCATATCCGCGCCGGAAAATTCCTGGCCATCGGTCCTGTTGAACATCTCTATGACACCAAAGCAGACATCCCCGAACATAACGGGAACAGCCACCAGATTTTTCAACCGGGCATCGATATTTTTTTGGGAAAAACGGGTATCGGACTGACAGTCACTTATCCTAACGGTCTGCTGATGCCTCATGACCCAGCTGGCGACACTGCTACCGTCAACCGGAATATGCTTTTCCTGGGAAATGCCGGACCTATTAAGCGAAACAAGCAGACTGCTCGTTTGAGTCTGATAAAAGAGAACCGATGATGAATCACAAACAAAAAAAGCCATCGCTTGCTTCAACATAGAAACAAGAATGGCATTTAAATCATCAATATGTTGGTTAATCTCACAATTATAGGCAATGAGTGATTTTAGATTATCCGAAGAAATCGACATTTGATCACCCATTGCACGTATAATTTATTTGTTCAAGTTCTTGAGACTATCTCCAATTGTATATGCACCATCATCATCGTTGCTGTTGGCCATATACTGAGAGATTTCGGCTCTTGCCTGTGCCTTCTTGTATTCCTTTACAGAGAAAGCAACCTTTTCTCTTTCAACATCGATAGAGACAACATAAACATTTACCTTGTCACCGACATTGTACTTCTTTACAGCTTCCTCGAATGGAGTATCGCGGTCTTCGCTCAAGTTAGCCTTGTTTACAAGACCTTCAATTCCATTAGGAGCCTTTACGAAGATACCAAAGTCCTGGATACTTGAAACTTCACCTTCGAGAGTGCTTCCAGCCTTGTATTCAGCTGCAAATGCCTTCCAAGGATTGTCTGTCAACTGCTTTACACCAACACGGATTCTGTGGTTTTCAACGTCGCAATCGATAACGATAACCTCAAGTTCCTGATCAACCTTGATTTCGCTGCCAGGATGCTTAACCTTCTTTGTCCAAGAAAGATCTTCGCCAGAAAGGAATGCATCGATTCCCTCTTCAAGCTGAACGAAAGCACCGCTATTTGTAATCTTTACGACCTTTCCGTTTACCTTTGTTCCAAGAGGATACTTCTCTGTGATTGTATCCCAAGGATTGTCAGTAACCTGCTTAAGTCCCAAAGAAACTCTACCGGCCTGGATATCGTATCCGAGGATCATACATTCAAGCTCGTCGCCTTCTTTTACCATATCAGATGGCTTGTTGATTTTCTTTGTCCAGCTGAACTCAGAAATATGAGCAAGACCTTCGATTCCTTCTTCAAGTTCAATGAATGCACCAAAGTCGCAGAGCTTTGTAACCTTGCCCTTTACTACATCATTTACATGATACTTTTCTTCGAAATGTACCCATGGATCTTCTGCAAAATGCTTCAAAGAAAGATTGATTCTCTTTCCCTCTGGATCAAGGCGGATAACCTTCAACTCGATTTCCTGTCCCTTCTTTACGAAGTCCTTTGGACGAGTTACATGTCCCCAGCTCATGTCGTTGATGTGAAGAAGACCATCAAATCCACCCAAGTCGATGAATGCACCGAAGCTTGTGAATGATTTTACGGCACCCTTTACACTGTCGCCAATCTTTACAGTCTCAAAGAACTTGTTGCGGTTCACATCAATCTGCTCTTCAAGATACTTGCGACGGTTTACAACAACATTCTTCTTCTTGTTGGCCATGAGGCGTTCGATATAGAACTTGCTCTTTACACCAATAAGCTTCTCTTCCTTCTCAACCTTCTGGCTATCAGCCTGGCTGATTGGCAAGAATGCAGATATTCCACCACCGAGGTCGACTCTATATCCACCCTTCTGGATAGCTTCAATAACGCCTTCAACAGGAGTCTTATCTTTATATGCTACATTAAATTCATCCCAAAGACGCTTTTCATCAGCGATCATCTTTGAAATCTCTGGCAAACCGTTGCGACCTGCTTCATTCTTCAAATAAACAGTAATCTTGTCGCCAACTTTTGGTGTATCATGTCCGAACTCTGAAAGACGGAGTTCTCCATCTCTTCCCAGCCCTTCAATACTTACATAAACAGTATCACCTGTTACGGCTGCAATAGTACCGGTTACATTTCCACCAGCTTCAACTGACCCCATTTTATCAAGTGATGCTGCCAATTGTGCATGAATGTTGCCGGAGTCCTGTGCCTCATTCAGTTCCACTTCCTTCTGTTCCATAGCTATAACCCTTTAGCATTAATATTTTGTTCAATTATGTCACAAACCTGATTAATCGTCAAGTCTGAGGTATCAATATATACAGCATCCGGCGCTTTTTTTAAAGCCCCCTCCGCCTTATTTCGGTCCATCTCGTCCCTTTTCCTGATTGCTTCCTTTATTTCTTCAAGAGAAAGATTGCTTACCCCCTGGTCAAAACGTCTTTGTGCCTGGACATCGATGCTGGCATCAAGATAAAATTTATGCTCCGCATCAGGAAAAACAACCGTAGTCATGTCGCGGCCTTCACAGATAATGCTCATGGACTTGACGATCTCCCTCATCCTGTCGTTGACCAGATGACGAAGTTCAACAATGGAAGACACTTTCGACACTTTTTCGTCAACCTTATCCTGATGCAGCAAATCATCCACGTCCTTGCCATTCAAAAAAAGCCTGCTTCCAATATAGTCAAGATGCTGCTTGCCGGCAAAATCGACAACAGCCTTCCCGTCATCCAAATTGACTCCGGCTTCCAGAAGAGCCAGCGTATGAGCCCTATAGAAACTACCGCTATTGAGAAAAACCAATCCCAAATCCTCTGAAACCTTATGTGCAACAGTGCTCTTTCCAGTTCCAGCAGGTCCATCGATTGCAACAACCATATTATCTCCACAAAACGGCAAAAAAAATTCATGCCGATTTTTTATTCACCTCAAATATCGTCTGAGGGCCACGTAACATACGACAGAAATACAAATATCATGAAATATCAGGAGCCAAATGACCAGCTAATATTCAATCTCATTTTTTTTGCAAAGGCGAAGCAGCGAACGTACCTCATCTCCCGTAAGATCCCGGAACTGTCCAAACTGTAATCCGGAGACCCCTACGTTGCCAATGCGGACGCGCATCAGTCTTTTTATACCAATCTCATGGCTTTCAAAAACCCTACGTATTTCTCTGTTCTTGCCTTCCACAAGGACTATCCTCATGCGGTGGGAATTAAGTTCGACTGCATCCTTGCACCGGTAAAAGACACCGTCAATACGTACACCGTCCATAAATTCCTGCGCAAGATTTCTTGGCAAAGGGACGCTTGTATCGACAATATATTCTTTTTCCAATTCGGCGGACGGATGCGAAAGAATCTTTGCAAAGTCTCCATCATTTGTAAACAAAATCAGGCCACTTGAAAACATGTCCAGCCGGCCAACATTGTAAAGTCTTTCGGAATAGGTATCCTTCAGCAGATCTGCGGCAACCGGCCGACCCTTTTCATCGGACAGGGAACAGACATAGCCGGCAGGTTTATTCAGCAGGACATACCGCTTAACCTCTTCCATGGAAATCTGTTTGCCATCAACGCAAACTTCATCGGACAAAGAGACCTTAGTCCCCAATTCAGTAACGGCAACACCATTAACGGTTACCCGGCCTTCCTGGATAATAGCCTCGGAAGCCCTTCTGCTAGCTACACCGCAAAGGGCCATATAATGCTGAAGTCTCCAGCTGTCTTTTATGTTCACATTCTGATTAACGGGCAAGTTCGAACCTCTCACTTTCTTTTTCATCCAGCTGAGGCAAATCAGCTATGCTCTGCAGATGGAAGAATTCCAGGAATTCTTTTGTAGTTCCGTACATAACAGGTTTTCCCGGGATATCCTTTTTTCCAACTTCCTTTATGAATTTTCTATCCAAAAGAATCTTCATCATATTGTCCGCACTGACATGCCTTATGCTTTCGATTTCAGCACGTGTTATAGGCTGACTGTAGGCAATTATTGAAAGGGTCTCTATGGCAGCCTTACTCAGCCGGCCCTCATTTTTTTTGCCGTACCTTTCCTTAACCAGATCAAAGGATTCCTTTTTTGGTGTCAAAATCCAGCCGCCAATAATCATCGAAAGCTCAATTCCAGAATCAGAATTGGAATACTTTTCCTTTAGGCGCTCGATACACTGATTCACCGTATCAACTTCAAGCTGAGTAATCTTCGCCAATGTCTCAGGAGGTTGCGGCTCACTTTCCAAAAACAGCACAGTCTCCAGCAACGCCGTCTCGCTGTCAAGATTCAGCTCAGACCTTTTCTGCTCAAGCCTGTCCTTTTCAGCTTCCTCAAAACTTTCGTCGGAATCCAATTCCACTTGCGAATCAGCGACGGATTTCTCACCCAGCTCCTGAACCTGGTCAGACAGTCCTTCGGTTTGCTCCGGTCCGGAAGCTGGCTCGGAATAATCCTCCGCGCCTTCCGAAAGAACGATATCCTCTACGGTAGGAATCTTTGCAGCCTTTTTTGATCCAGACTTTTTTTTGGCTTTACGACCTGCGGACTCATCAACAGTTTCCGCTGTGTCGGGACCATTTTTTTGTTCATTAGTTTCAACCTGATTCTCTGCTACGGCGGAATCATTTTCAACAGCAACGTTTTCTACGCCGCCTGCTTCTTCCTGCATATTTTTATGTCTCCAAACATTCTATTTTGATATATTTCAGCCAAATGATTTTTCACCGCCTCCAGCAAAGCCATGAATGCGCAGACCACGTCAAGTTCATTTCCATGTCTCGTAATCAGATCCGTAAACATGCATTCGCCGTCCCTGTCAAGCAGTTCATTCATCAGCGCAATCTTCTCGCTGGTGGTTATCTCTTCATTCATGTTCAGAATTCTTTCATCCGGATTTACATTCGTAAGGTTCCGGAAAGTCTTCTGCATGTCCTGAAGCAAAGCCCAGGCATCCATTTTCTCCCACTGGTTTTCGTCATCCGTGAACGGAAGGAAACGTTCAATTTTCTTTCGTTCAAAGCTCCATTCGCTCTGCTCTTCCTGTTCCTCCATGAGAAGAGAAAGTTTCTTAAAACGCTGATACTCAATCAACTGTTCCACAAGTTCATCACGAGGATCTTCCATCCCCTCGTCGTCGTCATAAGAAACCTCAACAGGCAAAAGCATTCTGCTTTTTATATGGGCAAGCTTGGCCGCCCAAATATAGAAGTCGCTCAAATCCTGAAGATTGAGTTCAACTGCATAATCAAGATAATCAAGAAACTGGTCCGTTATTTGGGCGATAGGGATATCATAGATATTGATTTTATTTTCCCTAATCAAGCTCCACAGCAAATCAAGAGGTCCTTCGAACTGTCCAACAGAGAAACTTCTCTTTGACTCCACGACTTCCGTTTCTTCGGCCAAAACTGTTTCATTCATAAAATGTCCCCCACCATAAAACATTTTTTTATCAAGGACTTCCCACAATCCCGATACTGCAAAATCAGCCTCATCGTCTTTCGGATAAAAAATCCGTCCAGTCGATGCATTTATCTATCCGCTGGTCCATCAAAACTGACAGGCAGTCTTCATAAAACTCTATGCGATCCCTATTAGCATCGGCATTTCTACGAAGAATTTCAAGATATGGAACCAGCACAAAGGCCCTGTCCTTCATACGTTCGTGAGGGATTATCAAATCAGATTCACAAACCCGGTAATCCCCAAACAATTCTATATCCACGTCCAAGGGCCTGGGACCAAAGCGAATTTCTTTTGAACGGTCCCTGCCGTACAGATTTTCGATTGCATGAATATTTTCAAGAAGCCCGGCTGGCGCCCCTTCATATCCGCCCTCCACAACCATGTTATAGAAATCTTCCTGGTCAGTGACATACATCGCGGCCGTACGGTACACGGAGGACACACTCATGTCCTTCAGGACACCATCAAGTTCTATGCAGGCCCGCCTTAAAATTTCACAAGGTTTGAGACCCATGAAAGATTTGTTGGATCCCAAACCCAAAAGTATTTTCTCCATAACGAAAGACTAATCCATGTCAGAAATTAGAAGAGCTCTTCCGGAACAGGCTTATCAGAAGCAGCATCCTTAGCCAATGACGCAGCCTTGGAAGAAGACTTCGCTGTCTTTTTTGGTTCCGCCACTACGGTTGGTACCTCGCTCTGCTTTGGTTGTTCTACAGCAGTTTCCCCGTCCTCGCTTGGCAGAGATCCTGTCCCGACACCCTTTGAACGCATCAGTTTTTCATATTCACGAATCTGGTCGTCTGTAACGATTTCGCCTTCCTTGGTCCTAAGCACCTGTCCCGGGAAAATCTTTTCGCGAATCAAATGCTCAAGTTCGATTCTGTAATCAGGATTTCCTTCAATGAAGTTGACAGCGTTCTCCTTACCCTGACCAACCTTTTCATCACCACGCGTATACCAGGCACCCTTTTTGTCGATAAGTCCGTGCTTTACTGCGGAATCCAAAATAGAAGCGGAGGCAGAAACCCCCTTGCCAAAGTAGATATCAAGTTCCACCTTGCGGAACGGAGGGGCGACCTTGTTTTTGACAACCTTCACGCGTACCCTGTTTCCAAGCGCCTCCTCGTCACCCTTTCCGTCGATAGTCTCGATTCTTCTTATCTCAAGACGGATCGAGGAATAGAATTTCAAGGCATTTCCACCGGTCGTTGTCTCAGGGTTTCCGAACATCACACCAATCTTCATACGGATCTGGTTGATAAAGACAATCGTACAACGGCTTTTTCCAACAATGGCAGTCAATTTACGGAGGGCCTGGCTCATAAGTCTGGCCTGGACACCCATGACAGAGTCGCCCATTTCGCCATCGATTTCCTTTTGAGGAACAAGAGCCGCAACCGAGTCGATTACAATAATGTCGACGGCACCAGAGCGGACAAGATTTTCACAAATCTCAAGGGCCTGTTCCCCGGTATCCGGCTGGGAGACCCAGAGCTCATCAATATTTACCCCAAGATTCTTTGCGTAAACAGGATCAAGGGCATGCTCCGCGTCAATGAAAGCCGCAATTCCACCCAATTTCTGGGCCTCGGCTACGGCATGCAAGGCAAGGGTTGTCTTTCCAGAGCTTTCAGGTCCATACATTTCAATAATTCTTCCACGTGGATATCCACCTACACCGAGGGCCTCATCCAGAAGAATGGAGCCGGAAGGAATTACATCAACCGAAGTGGCGTCTGTCTTTGTCCCAAGCTTCATCAGGGAGCCACTTCCGAACTGTTTCTCTATCTGAAGACGAACCGTTTCCAGTGCCTTATTTTTTTCCGACAGATTTGACGGAGCTGTTTCTTCTGCAACCTTTGCCATATAGTATTCCTCCAAAAATATTTGCGGGATGTAAAGTTTATGTCCAGTCAATTATATGCGCCGACATATTCACAAAATCTTACAAGCCACATTCTCTTACATATATATTATTCCGTGAAAATCAGTTTTGCACATAAATTCACAAATTTTATTTACAAAAACCAGAAAAAATATTTCCCGGTTCCCAATCTTCATTCCCTAGTTGAACTTTCCGTTGACAGGCTGATGAACCGCACGGCCATCAAGCAACAGTTTTCCGGCCCTTTCAGTAACCACGCCAAGAATCATTATTGGCCGCTCCGGATTAATCGGGACACGGTTTTCTGCATGGAAAACAACATCCACGTTTCCATCCACGTGCTTGCCGTCCTCGTATCCGACAAGCAGCTGACATTGCCAGTCACCGTTATCATTTTCCTTTGCATTAGCAATGGTCCCCTTCCACGCGACGTAGCAGCCGTTATAGAGAATATGATCCTCTTCAATCTTTGCGTATGGATAGTTGTCGCCGTCAGGCAATTTATCAAAGGTTATTTCCTTCAGGTTTTCCAGAAGAAGAGAAGCCTTGGTCTTGACTTCCGAGGAGGCGTTGCTATTTAAAATGCGGTTGATTTCCACCCTGGCAGGATTGTCCCTTTCATCCTGAAAATACATTACAGCATTCTCATAGCACTTTACAACTGTATCCTTGTCGAGAAGGTAATGGACGGCTTTCTGGGAAACGCTATCTGAAGTCGAATGACGTTTATCGCTTTCCGTGAGGGCGATACTGGAAAGGTCCATCCTCTTTCCGTTCCATTTGACGGTTTCCTTTGGCCAGACAACGATAGTGAAAACGACCGCCAATACAAACACAATGCCACCAAGAACGCAGTTCCTGATAAAATCAGGATTGGTACCTACCTGTGGATAGAACTTGCGGATTTTTCCATTGGATTTAAGGCGCTGGACAACCATGTAGTCCTTGCCTTTCGTCCTGATAAATTCCATGGCATCCTTAGCAACACGGTTGTTTGGGTCCATTTCCAGGACATCAAGATAATAGTGAATGGCTTTAGCGTTGTTGCCATGACGAAGAAACAATGCCGCCTGGCCAAGTAGAAGTTCAGAACTGTTGACATGAATGTCCCGGGCAGCCTGATAATACCTGGCGGCATTACCTTCGTCATCCAGATATAGGAACGAAGTTCCAAGCGCCAAATAATACTCAAAACTACCCCTGTAATTCGCTGCGTATGATTCAAGCAACCTTGCGGCCATCCCGAACCTACGCCTTTTCATTAAATTACGAGCCTGCTCTAGTACGGTCCGTCTCATCAGTCTGTTCCGCCCACCTTTTTTTTATAGGAGGCCGCAGAAACATTCCAATGGCCTCATTTTTGAAATTGATTTAATTTTTTATTTAAACGATTTACTTTTGCTTCGTCAATACCCAAACCTTTTTCCTTTGCAAAAGACAGAGCCTCTTTTATCAACTCGATATCCTGATCATCAAGTTTCGCTTCGCTCTTTTGAAGGAGCCGATCGTAATCTTCATGGAGGCTAAGGTATTCCTCGCCAGTCAATTTCAGAAGATAAAGAAGTTTTCTTTCCCTTTCGCTTCTGCCAATCTCTTCAAGGCGCTCACCTGCATCCACCGCCTTCGCATCGCTGGAATGCTCGGAAACTATCATCGAATAAATCGACTCGGCCGAAACAAAGTCGCATTCATCATAAAAACATTCCGCCAGCCAGAACAGGGCGGAAACATACATAGGACTGTCGGCATTTCCGATACAGAAATCGGCCAGGACGGTCGAGGCCTCCTGGTTCCTGCCCAACAGATGAAGGACCCTGCCTTTGTGATAGAGCAACCCCTGCTTCATCGGACTGTCAGCGAAAATCCTTTCGAAGTGTGAACAATTGTTTAAAGCCGATTCATAATATCCAGCATAGATCTGGCTCATGATCATCATGTACCAGACCGTATCGTTGTCGCCGGAACCAGATTCTATGGCGTCGCGAAGCATCAGGGAAGCTGTAGTCCAATCCTGACCCCTGTATGCCTCAAGGCCTTTCACAAGCGAATCATCAACCTTTCCGTACTCGCCGGCAGTTGACGCACTCTGCGCAAAAGCCACCGTGGAGCAGAAAAAAAGAACAAATAAGCAGGAAATAACTGTTTGTTTAATGAGTAATCGTTTCAGGACTGCCATCCCAATGTCCCCCGGAAAAATGATGATCCGGAAACAACAACGTCGGTTCCTGCATCAATCACGGAAGACAAAGTCTCTGCATTGACCCCGCCGTCGACCGATATAAGAAAATTGTAGTTTCCAGTCTTCTTTATATCGGCAAGAGCGCGGACTTTTTCCACTGTGTAGGGAATCAATTTCTGCCCGCCCCAGCCAGGGTTCACTGTCATGATCAAAACCAGGTCAACCATTGGGAGCAAATACTCAATGGCAGACAATGGTGTGGCCGGACAAACGGCTATCCCGGCCTTCTTGCCAGCACCATGTATCATCTGCACACAAAAATCGGCATGGGCGGTAGCCTCAATATGGAAAGTCACCCAATCGGCACCGGAGTCTATGTAGGACATTATGGAATTTTCCGGTTTCTCAACCATAAGGTGAACATCGAAAGGCAGCTTTGTGCATTTGCGGACAGAAGAAATGACCGGCTGGCCATAAGTAACCTGGGGAACAAAATGTCCATCCATTACGTCGATATGGACCATGTCCCCACCATTTTTTTCAACATACCCAATATCCTCCCCCAGCTTTGCAAAATCGGCGGAAAGGATTGAAGGAGAAAGTAACGCTTTTTTCATGAGGCCATAATAGACAATTTGCACAAGTCTGTAAACAATCTAGCCGGCATTGGAACACGAAATATTTTTAAATTTTTTTTCGAAAAACATATTGACAAACGTTAAAAAAATAATTATAAACTAACATTTTTGTTTATCTATAATTCACTAATTGACTATTTTTTCTCACTTTTATATAATCCAAAGCATGGTAAAGCAATCAGAAACCGCAATCCTAAGAGCTCTTTCGCTTATAAAAGACGGCGATGTGTGGACCTCAAAAAAAGAACTGGAAAACGCGTTTCTGAGCGACCTGGAAAGCAAAAATCTACGCATATGCATTTCCTTTTGCGCATACTGGATTGGAGCCTTCGGACAGGTCGATTCCGTGTCCCGCTTTTCAAGGGGGGACTACCTTTTGCAAAGGTGGAACAGTTTTGAACCTTGGACAAGGCAGTTTTCGCCGGACTTTGAAACGGAGGAGCTATACGAAGACACTATGTTTTCGTTCAAGTCATGCATCTATACGAAAGCTTTGAAGGAATACATGGAAGTTTCCGTAGATGACGACCCAAAGCTCCAGTCCGATTTTCTTAGAAAGAAAGGCTTATGCAACAAGCGTCTTGGGAACTATGACACCGCATTGGAATTGCTGAAAGAGGCCAACAGCCTTAATCCTGGACAGCCGGAAATAATTTCGGAAATGGCCGACTGCTATGAACTTTGCGGCGAAAGCAAACTGGCAAAGATTTTGTACAGGGAAGCCTTTTTTGTTAACCCGGAAAAAGTCAGCCTTGAGAACCTGGACTCGCCTTTGATACAGGAACTTATTTCCCGCATCAAGGAATCCAGGGAATATTCCGGAAGGTTGCTGCTGGAATGGCTTCCGGTTTACGGAATCCTGCTTGGAGCCTTCAACGTAAAGCGTCCCCTTAAGTCACAGGAGGTTGGACGCCTAAAACAGAACATTTACGCAAAGGAAAATGAACTGAAGGCCGCCGACAGCAAGGAATATATAGTTCCTAGGCTGATGAACATGTACCTCTGGTTGATGGACCACTACCTTTTGTCAAAGGAGGGGTCGTTCAAACTGAACGAGCTGCTTCTAAAGATAAAGCTCCTCGATTCGGAGATGTACGAAGAATTCTTCAAGTGACCATTAAAGCCGGCCAGGAAGAATTCGTTTGGATTGAAAATCTATGACGGACACCTGAAGTCACAAGACTCGGGCTGTTTTAGTTTTATAGTTTTATATTACACATGGCTCTGCTAAAGGATGAGCTAGTTTTAGAAAATTAGGAGTTTGTATGTCTGTAGAACTTGAGAATTCTGTTAGCGAAATGCTAAAAGAAGAGAAATGGACCAGAGCCGGAATCAGTGGATTCAATTTATCTGAATTGGAAGAAATCCTTGAAAGTGCAAAGAAAGAAAACTGCGAGAAGCGTATCAAGGAAATCACAGACGAACAGTTGACACATTCGAAGGACAGCATCGTTGCCCTTTACCTTTCTGGCATGATTGGACTGCGCGATGGCTCCCTGGACAACAGCAACCTTGAAATACTCATTGACATTCTTGAGAAGAACCATAAGAGCACAGTCGTCGAACAGATTTGCAATTCCATCCTCGTTTCCGATGCTTCCAACAAGTTCGCATTAAGGAAGCTGGCAGACTATTACAAGACAAACAACGATGACAGAATCTGGAACCTTTATGAAAAGATTGTCCAGATTGACTTCGAAGAGGCGGACATTGCAAAAATTCTTGCTGACCGTTACGAAAAGCAGCAGAACCTTGAAGCCGCTATCTCATTCTACAAAAAGGCCCTTCTCCGCTACATAAACGCCAAGAACTTCACAGGCGCAAAGGAAATGTGGAACAAGGTAATCTACCTTAACAGCGCAGACCTTGGAAAGGAGATGGATTTCCTCCTCATGGCAGAAAAAAAGGTCGCAAAGAATATTGGACCAGACAGAGGCATCACACTCCTTGAGGACCTGTATCTGCATTTCAACAACCTGGGCGACTGGGACACCGCAATCACAATGCTTAAATCAATCCTTGAGCTGGACAACAAAGATGCAACCGCCCGCCGTGACCTGGTTGAATGTTACAGGAACAAGTACTCAGAAAAATCAAACCTGGACGCATACATCCGTGATTCCGACCTGGAATCTTCATTTAGAAATGTTTTTGAAGCGATAAACGATTTCGAAAAGCATATCGCCTTCGACAAAGGCAGTTTCGTCTATCACAGAAGCTGGGGTGTCGGAAAAATTATCAATGTCGCTGACGACAAACTTAAGATCAATTTCGGTAAGAAGATTGGCGTGAAGGACAATATCACCCTTAAGATGGCTGTCGAGGCATTGCAGCCGCTTCCAAAGAACCACTTCTGGGTAAAGAAAGCAACAACCAAGAAGGAAGTGCTTGCAAAGGAAGTAAAGGAAAATGTCTGCGGAACTCTCAAATCCATCATCAAGAGCTACAACAATTCCTGTGACGAAAAGCATATCAAGAGCGAATTGATTAACGTTGTACTTACTCCAGGCGAATGGACAAGCTGGCACCAGAATGCACAGAAGGAATTGAAGACAAACAAGATATTCGTCGTTGACCCGAACAACATTGACAAGTACATGGTACGCGAAAGAGAGCTGTCACAGTCCGAAAGACTCGGAAACGAATTCAAGGCAGAGAAACAGTTCTTCCCAAGGGTCGAAATCATCTTGCGCTACGTCATGGACGATGAAGTGGACAGTTCCGACGAAACATTCTCAGAAATGTTCAACTATTTCTCAAGCTACATGAAATCAATCAACAAGGTGGATGAATGTACAGTCGGTTCATACCTTGTCCTCAAGCATATTACAGACATGGGAAAGTTCAGCAACTACCAGATGCCTGCAAAATTCACATTCGGGGAACTGTACGAAGAAATAGGCAATCCAAAGGAAATCTACCAGCTCTTGAAGAACGCGACAATAAAGGAAGACTTCCTCAACGCGATTACAAATCTTCCGGACTGGGATACACAGTACATCAAGCTGTTCCCATCTGTCCTGGAAGCAAAGATGCTTACCACGTTGATAGCAAAAGGAAAGGAAGATTCAATAAAGAAACTTGTGGCCGACTGTTTCGAGGATTTCAGAAACAACAGAGAAGCGGTTGTATATTTCTTCAAGGAATTCCGCAACGAGCAATGGTACAAGGACGCAAACATTTCCTATGAAAAACAGCTTGTAACCCTTGTAAACATTGTTTCCCTTTGTTATCTGGAAGTTGACAACCACGTCAAGACAACAGAAAACAAGAAGATAATCAAGACAGCAACATCCCTTCTCTTTGAAGAGAAATGTGGCACCGACAAAAAGAACAATGTGCTTGACTACATGCTCGAAAACGAGACAAACGTCATAAACAGACTTTACACCCTTATCAACGATGTTAGGGACTTGGATCCACAGATCAAGACTCAGTTGAGAAACGGAATCGTCGGAAAATATCCAGACTTCAAATTCCCTGAGGCGGAAATCAAGCAGGAAACCCAGAAGGGACGTCTTGTTACAGCAAAGAAACTGGAAGAAAAGAAGGCCGCCGCAGACGAACTGGAGCGCGTAATTCTTCCTCAGATTCAAAAAGAAATCGCGGAAGCAAAGGAAAAGGGAGACCTTCGCGAAAACGCAGAATATCAGGCCGCAAAGGAAAGATCTTCCCGCGAAAACAAGAACCTCCAGGATTTGCGAAAGGAAATTTCAGAGGCGGTTGTATTCGATCCAACGACAATCACAACATCATTCGTTTCCTTCGGTACCACAGTCGAAATTCACGACAACAAATCAAACGAGGACTTTACATACACAATCCTTGGACCATGGGAATCTGACATTGAGAATGGTATTCTTTCATACCTCTCTCCTCGTGGACAGAACCTCATGGATGCAAAGGCCGGAGAAACAAGACAGTTCACCATCAACGAAGTTGATTACGACTGGACCATCAAATCAATAACAGCCGCAAAGATTTAATCTAAGCCGTAAAAAGTAAAGGCCGCCCGGTTTACAAAACTGGACGGCTTTTTTTTGGATGATTTTTTTAGGATTCCCCGAATCCATCTACAATCTTTACACCGGCGGATGCTCCAATCCTATTGGCCCCGGCGCGAATCAAATCAAGGGCATAAGCGGTAGAATGGATTCCACCACTGGCCTTTACCCCCATCCCATCGCCGACCGTTTTCCTCATAAGCTCAACAGCATGTACCGTGGCACCGTTCGGAAGAAGCTTTCCATCGGAATCCTTTGCAACATAAAATCCGGTGGAAGTTTTTACAAAATCAAATCCTGAATCCGCGGCACATTTGCATGACTCCACTATTTCCTCGTCATCAAGCACACAGGTCTCCAGAATCAATTTGGTCACAGCAAAAGAGTCTTCCGCCTTAACCGATGAACTGATTTTCGCCAACTGAGCTGAAAGCCTTCCCCATTCATGTGCTTTAACAAGAGACAGATCCACAACAAAGTCCAATTCCCTTGCACCCTTGGACAAGGCATCCCGGGCCTGAAGTATTTTTGAATCACTCCCACCGGCCCCCAAAGGGAAATCAATTACGGTACAAACTTTTACTCCGCTTCCGTCCAAAATCTTTGAGGCCAGTCCGATGTGGACAGGATTGATGCAGACAGACGCAAATCCATAGCCCTTCGCTTCCATACAAAACTTTTCAACCTGAACTCCAGTTGCCAAAGGAGAAAGCAACGTTTGATCAATCATTCCAGCTAATTCTTTCTTATCCATGTTCCCAGTATATGGCAAAAACCTTTGCCATGTGAATACCTGGACAAAACATGGAACCTTCCGTCAAAAAAAAGTATCTTTTTGCATAAAATTTGCATAAATTTGCATTTCTAATATCTTGTACAAAATTATTCAACAAAGTAAAATGAAATGGTGCGGTTTTTAAGCCTGCCAACGTTAAACAAAAAAATTCAAAGAGGATGACAACCATGGCATTAACCTTAGCTGAAAAAATCATTCAGAAACACATCGTTCCTGGTTCTCTGGATTTTACTCCAGGTACTCCTATTGAACGTGGAACAGACATTGCAATCAAGATTGACCAGACCCTTACACAGGATGCAACTGGAACAATGGCCTACCTTCAGTTCGAAACAATCGGGGTACCACGCGTAAAAACAGAGGTAAGCGTTTCATACATTGACCACAACACATTGCAGACAGACTTCAAAAATCACGATGACCACCGTTATCTTCAGTCCATCGCCGCCAAATATGGTCTTTATTTTTCACGCCCTGGAAACGGAGTCTGCCACCAGGTTCATATTGAACACTTTGGAAAACCTGGAAAGACTTTGCTCGGTTCAGACAGCCATACTCCAACAGGAGGCGGTATTGGAATGATCTCCATCGGAGCAGGCGGAATTGATGTCGCAGTGGCAATGGGAGGTGGAGCGTTCCATCTTGCAATGCCAAAAATCTTCGGAGTAAAACTCACCGGTACACTTCGCAAGGGAGTCGGTGCAAAGGATATCATCCTCGAGGTCCTGAGACGTGAAAGCGTAAAGGGTGGCGTCGGAGCAATCTACGAATATTTCGGTGAAGGTGTAGAAAGCCTTACAGTTCCTCAGAGAGCGACAGTCACAAACATGGGAGCGGAACTTGGAGCAACATGTTCAATTTTCCCATCGGACGCAACAACACAGAACTTCCTCAAGAGCATGGGCCGTCCATCAGATTGGACCGAACAGAAGGCTGATGAAGGTGCCGTATATGACAAGGTAATCGAAATTGACCTTTCAAAGCTCGGTCCTTTGGCCGCATGTCCTCACTCACCGGATGCCGTAAAAGAGGTCAAGGAGCTCAGCGCCACAAAAGTCACACAGGTTGCCATCGGTAGCTGTACAAACTCTTCACTTGACGACCTTGCCGCCGTTGCAAATATTGTACGCGGAAAGCACATAGCACCAGGAGTCGAGGCAGGTATTGCACCAGGAAGCCGAACAACCCTCCTTATGGCAGACAAGGCCGGTATTCTTGGTGATTTGATCCGTGCAGGATTCAGAATCCTTGAAAGCGCCTGCGGACCATGTATCGGTATGGGATTCGCACCAAATTCAGAAGGCGTATCCCTTAGAACATTCAACAGAAACTTCAAGGGACGTTCCGGAACAGCGGATGCAAGCATATATCTGGTCAGCCCGGAAACCGCAGCGGCATCAGCAATAACAGGATATATCACCGACGCAACAACCATGGAATACACAGATGTCTCCTATACACCAAACGGAAGAGTTTCCCTTCTTGAAGGAAAATATGAAAACCTCCCTATCGAGGAAATCATGGCGGATGCCCAGGATACCGGCATGCTGATTCCACCTCTGGATGAAGAGGCGGCTTCAAAAGTTGAAATCCTTCGTGGACCAAACATCAAGCCATGTCCACCATGCAAGCCATGTGAAGACAACCTGAAGCTCCCTGTCCTTTTGAAGGCACAGAACAATGTATCAACTGATGACATAATGCCAGCCGGAACAAAAGTTCTTCCGTTCAGAAGCAACATTCCGGAAATCAGCAAATTCACATACGAACGCATTGACCCTGATTTCTATAAAAAGGCGGAAAAAACTAGCTTTAGCGGATGCTTTGTAGTCGGTGGAGAAAACTTTGGACAGGGTTCAAGCCGCGAACATGCAGCACTTGGACCAATGTACCTTGGTGTAAGGGCCGTAATCACAAAGAGTTTCGCCAGAATCCACAAGGCAAACCTCATAAACTACGGAATCATCCCTATCACTTTCAAGGATCCTGCTGACTATGACAGAATCTCTGATGGAGATACCCTGGAAATCAACGGCATTTTTGACAGCCTTAAAAACGCCACGAACTTTAAGATTACAGTCCATGGCAAAGACGGTGACTTCGCTATCGAAGGCGTCAATGATATGGCAGAACGTAGCAGAAAAATCCTCCTTGATGGTGGACTCGCTACATACACAAAGAATGGTGGACAGTAATACCTACTGAACATCCCCAAAGCCAGAGACACTGCATCCAAAATGCGGAGTTTCTGGCTTTTTTTATATAAACTATGCAAAATAATTTGCAAATTCGTTCCCGGTGGTTTATACTAGGTGTATAATTGCCGTTTTCTTTGCGAAGTTAAACCCGAACAAGGTTTTAGTGCCACGTGGGCAGTTATAAATTCTTAAGACTGGAGACAATTATGGTTAACATTCACAATATAATGGAAGAACAGGTAATTACCCGTGTAAACGAACTTTACGAAAAACTGATGGACCAGGAAAACCGATGGCTTGAATGCGACTGTGAAAACTGCAGGCTGGATGCATACTCCTATGTCCTGAACAAGATTCAGCCAAGGTATGTGGTAAGCGGACGCGGCATAACATACAACGCCACGGAAATATTGTCGGATACACAGTTAATGGCAGACCTTGACCGCCTGAGCGTGGAAGCTATCCGCATGGTAAATTCCGCAAAGAGACCTTATCATGCCACCGCAAAACTTAATGCAAGCGGTGACTGGGAAACAATGATACCAACCTTCACCTTCCCTACGTTTATAGGCTGCGTCTTTGATGGCTCCACATTTGAACCGCTGATTAATGCAAAGGTCACTTTGAAGACATCGGACGGAACCTGCGCAACAATGATGGACGCAAGCTGGGCAAACCCATGCACCACTTTCAGGAACACGAACGGACGCTACTCATTTTGGGTAGCCCCAGAAGCCAGCCTGAAAAATAATATCGAAAAGACCTTCGATTTTACGGTGGAAATTGAATGCGAAGGATATGACCCGACCTGCTACACATTCTCCATGAGCCTGACCAGCAAGATAGAGGACCCTCACAAACTGGATTCCACATCCACCTACAGAATTAGAGATCTGCAGCTTTTCAAGCATGGCCTCAAAAATGAAATCGAGTAGGATGCATAAAAATGGCCGGGGCATCAAATCCCTCGGCACGAATAAAATTTCGCCAGCTCACGACCATATGGGCTGGCTTTTTTTTACAACAAAATCAATCCGCACCCCTTGAGGCTGGTATCCGCAATATACAGCGGAATGCAAAAAAAAAACTCCCTTTGATTATAAAGACAACCAAAAGGGAGCTTTTTTTAAGTAAAACTAGATTACTTTGAGTAGTATTCAACGACCATCTGCTCGTTGATTTCTACTGGAATTCTTTCACGCTGTGGATAGCTAACCAACTTACCAGAGAAGTTGTCAACATCGCGCTCAAGATAATCAAGAGGAGCTGCATTGTGATCGAAGAAAGCCTTCTTGAACTGTTCGTTCTTGCGAGACTTTTCAACCAATGTGATTGTTGATCCAACCTTTACATTGTAAGAAGGGATGTTAACTCTCTTTCCATCTACCAAGAAATGTCTGTGAGTTACCATCTGGCGAGCCATACGGATAGATGAAGCGAATCCAAGGCGGTAAACCAAGTTGTCAAGACGGCATTCAAGAATAGAAATCAAAGCTGCACCTGTCTTTCCTTCAGCCTTTGAAGCGAGCTCGAAGTAACGAACCAACTGGCGCTCCAAAATACCATAGTAAGCCTTTACCTTCTGCTTTTCAATCAACTGGAGACCATATTCTGAAGTCTTCTTTGTCTTCTTGAAAGCTGGGTCGTTTGCTCTATTCATTGCCTTTGGATGTCCACATACGTTTACACCCAATCTTCTACATTCCTTGAAACGTGGTGTTCTTCTAGTTGCCATTTTTTTTCTCCTAAAAATCTTAGCTTAAATTTGCCTATACTTGCCGCGGTAGGGCTTACTTAAGGTTCAGACCTTATTTTTCTTCAGCTTTCTTGTCTGCTGTCATACCATAGCGCTTATTAAAGCGATCGATACGTCCTGCAGTATCAACAAGCTTCTGCTTTCCAGTGAAGAAAGGATGGCAGGCTGAACAAATTTCAACGTGGATATTTTCCACTGTTGAACGAGTTTCGATGACATTGCCACATACACATGTGATCTTTGTCATTTTGTAATCAGGGTGGATTCCCTTTTTCATAATTACTCCTGTCTCTTGCCCGATATTGAAGAAAGCCCGGTCAGCTCTACAATCTTAAGCGCTCCCACCTAGAGATAACTCGAGGAATGTATCATTTCCTTACCGTTAACAATCAAATCAACACCACAAGATGTTCAGATAATTGATTTTTTCCGTACACAACGGAAATATATTCAACAATTATATTGAATTCAATTTTTATGGTCAAGCAACATTAAAAGATTTATTGAAACCTGACCTTAATCCATAGCCGCGGAACCAGTGTTCATGGACGACAGGAAGGCTTCATTATTCTTTGTCTTCTTCATCTTATCCATGATTAGATCCATTATGTCAGTATCCTCCATTGGATTCAAAACTTTCCTGAGTATCCAAATTTTTTGGAGTTCATTCTCAGTAAGCAGGAGCTCTTCCTTTCTTGTTCCGGATTTCTTTATGTTAATTGCAGGGAAAATTCGTCTTTCGGCAAGCTTTCTGTCCAAATCAATCTCACTGTTTCCAGTGCCCTTGAATTCTTCAAAGATTACCTCATCCATGCGGCTACCGGTTTCAATAAGGGAGGTTGAAATGATAGTAAGGGAACCACCCTCCTCAACATTTCTTGCTGCTCCAAAGAATCTCTTTGGCTTGTGGAGCGCGTTCGAATCTACACCACCACTAAGAACTTTTCCTGATGTCGGTACGGTCTGGTTGTACGCACGGGCAAGACGGGTAATGGAGTCAAGGAAAATAACTACATCCCTTTTATGCTCGACAAGGCGTTTGGCCTTCTCCAGAACCATTTCCGCGACCTGAACATGGCGTGTGGCCTGCTCGTCAAAGGTAGACGAAATGACTTCAGCCTTGATGTTTCTTACCATTTCGGTAACCTCTTCAGGACGCTCATCGATAAGCAAAACAATAAGACACACCTCTGGATTGTTTGTGGTTATGGCATTCGCAATCTTCTGCATCAGAATAGTTTTTCCAGCCTTAGGAGGAGCCACAATCAAAAGTCGCTGCCCCTTTCCGATTGGCGCAAACAGATCCACAATTCGGGTGCTAAGCTCTGTGCTGACAGTCTCAAGACGAAGTTTTTCGTTTGGATACAGCGGGGTAAGATTTTCAAATGGAATTCTAGTCTGAGCCACATGCGGCGGATCATAGTTCACCGTCTCAATACGGAGGAGAGCAAAAAATCTTTCGCCTTCCTTTGGACTTCTTGTCTGACCATAAATCGTATCACCAGTCTTAAGATTGAAAAGCCTGATCTGGCTTGGAGAAATATAGATATCATCAGGGCCTGGCAAATAGGAATTCTGAGGGCTACGTAAAAAACCGTAACCGTCAGGAAGAATCTCAAGGGCTCCGCTTGCAAAGATAATTCCACCACGCTCGGTATGGGCCTTCAGGATTGCAAAAATAAGGTCCTGCTTTTTCATTGGGGCCAAATCATCCGCACTGATTCCGTACTGGATGGCAAGTTCACGGAGTTCCGGCATTCCCATTTTCGTAAGATTATTTATCTCTAGACGTGGCTTTGCTTCATATTCCTCAGGATTTTCAATACGCTGGGCAGCCTCCACAGCCTCCATCCTATCCTGGACATTCCGTTCGTAGTTTCCGTTCCGGTAATTATTGTACCGGCGGTTATTGTATCTACCATTATTGTATCTGCGCTGCTGATAATGGCCGCCATTGTTATCGTAGGATCCCTGAGGACGTTCGGAACGCTCAGACGAGTACTTCCCCTTCTGTTCCGGGGAAGAATCATCGGAACCGGAGTCCTGTTGTTCCACCGCTGCGGATTCCTGTGCAGGAACCTGAGTAGTCCCGCTGTCTTGTGCAGGAGCTTCCTTTTCCGTCACTTCGGAACTTTCCTTTGATTCCTCGTTCTGAACTGGCGCCACCTTTTTTACAACCCTTTTCCGTCTTGTCTTGACAGGCGCTTCAGCTGTCTTTTCATCAGCAGAAACCGACGGTTCCACGGAAACAGGCTCTGTCTTTTCAGTCTGCTGTTCATCCATCTGTACGTTTTGGTCAGGATTTTCACCTTCCGTTCCTGAGCTGCGGCGTTTAGTAAATGCCATTTGAATTCTCCATTTCTACGCTAGGTTATTTATATTTAGAAAAATCACTCCTGAAAAATTAAAAACAGGGCTTGCAATGATTTTCAAAGTTTCAAAAACAAATCCCACGACTTAGCCTGCAAAAGACTTGTCCACGAAAAAACTCTATTTTAACTTAAAATATTCTGTATATACTTGGGAATATAATCTAAACACCCAGAAAATTTGGGCATCCATAAATGAAAAACGCAGGTCAAATAAATTATTTATGTTTCAAAATAAACCTTACACCCATTAACCCATAAAAACTATCTTTTGTCAATATTTTTATTTACAAAGGTGCAATCCAATGCTATTGAAAATCCCGGAAGGTTAAAGTATCGTTAAACCATGAAAATAATTTCCTGGAACGTAAACGGTATACGCGCAGTACAAAAAAAAGGTTTCATAGCATGGCTCCTAAATTCAGATGCAGATGTCGTGTGCATACAAGAAACAAAGGCCAACCAAAATCAGCTTAGCCAGGACCTGCTGGAACCGGGCTCAGAGGATGACGACGCACCCCTGTTCAGCATGGATACGGGATCGGCTTCATATTTATCCTATTTTTCTTCCGCCATCAAGGCAGGATATTCCGGCACAGCCATCTATTCAAAAAGGAAACCGGACCTTGTGGAAAAACTTGGGGACGACAGATTCGATGACGAAGGCAGAGTTACCATAGCCCACTACGGAAAACTGGCAGTCATTTCGGCTTATTTTCCGAACAGCCAGGGGGAAGGAGCCAGACTCCCCTACAAGCTGGATTTCTGCAGGGCCATTTTTGATAAATGCAACGCCCTTGTCGAACAGGGAAAAGACATTGTCCTGTGCGGGGACTATAACATAGCCCATAAACCGATTGACCTGGCAAACCCAAAGGCAAACGAAAAAAACGCCGGATATCTGCCGGAGGAGCGCGAATGGATGGATTTTTTCACCTCCAACGGGTATGTCGATACATTCAGGATGTTCTGTGACGAACCAAAACAATACAGCTGGTGGAGCTACAGGATGCAGGCCAGGGAAAAAAATATTGGATGGCGCATAGACTACATATGCGTCAACGAGCATCTGAGGTCCTCCGTAAAATCAAGTTCAATCCTAAAAGACGTCATGGGAAGCGACCACTGTCCGGTTTGCATCGAGCTTGACGAAAAAGAAAGTTAGACTACGCTAATTATTGGCAACATTTCAAAAATTTACTTGTCAGCTTTTTGTTCCAATGCTATATTCAAGTTATAAATTTCCTTGAGGGGTGCAAAATGGCATACAAAATTTCTGCTGATGCATGTATCAACTGCGGTGCATGTGCTGGTGAATGTCCATCAGAGGCAATTACAGAAGCTGGTGACAAGAGAGTTATCAACGAAGAATCATGCGTAAGCTGTGGTTCTTGTGCTTCAGTTTGCCCAGTTGGAGCTATCGCTGAGGAGTAATTTCACGGTTCTGTGAATGCGAAAACAGATTCCCGTACATATCGGGGGTCTGTTTTTTTTTCTAGTAGACCACTTCCTGAATTTGCTATAATATCTCCATAACTTTGCACTAGGGCGTATCCTAAAAAATACTTTTCAGGATATGCCTGCGAGTTTTATTCACTGAAATTACAAGGATTAAAACATAGCGTTTTCAAAGTTACCCCTAAAAATTGCAATTTCTAGAGGTCCCACTATTTTAAGAAATCTTAGGAAGTGTAACTTTTATGGGACTGCAAGATAAAAACTGCTGGATAATTGTAGATTTTATCTACTTGAAGTTTGCGTTGCCAACTTTTTTATCAACTGCACATCCTCATTTTATTGGAGACCACAATGAGAAAGTTTATTAAAAATCTTTTACTGATTTCCGTACTGATTTTATCCAGCGCTGCCCTATTCGCGGATGACTGGTATATCTGCTTTGGTTCCTACGACAGCAAAACCGATGCGGAAGCAAGAACAAAGACGCTTAACGACAACAACATTCCATCAACAATGACAGAATTCGTAAAACTGGACGGCTCAAAATTTTACAGAGTTTTTTTTACCGAAAGGCAAAAAGACCAACCGATGGCTGAATTCATAAAAAAAGTGCTCAGCTCATCGCCGGAAACAAAGGATATAATAGACAACAACATCTGGGTGACCGGCATTTCACAGACATCATACGTTGCCAGCAAAGTCGACCCCTCCAAAAGAATCCTTATCATAAAGGACAGCGACTCAGGTTCCCCAATTTCTGATGCAAACGTAAAAATTGACAACAAATGGGATGTCACAACGAACAGAGAGGGAAAAGCTGAACTTCCAAATGAAATAACCGATGGAGAACATTCCATCTACGTGACAAAGGGAAATGAATATGTTCCAACCACGAGCACATTCTATGTTACCAACGGTGAGATATCGTCGGCCCCACAGATTTCAATTCCAAAGACCGTCGACTACAGCAGAATCAAAATTGTTCTTGACTGGGGAGAGACTCCACTTGACCTGGATTCCCACATCTTCAGCAACAGTTACCATGTCTATTACTCAAACAAAAATGAAGGCAACCTGAACCTGGACAGGGATGACACAGACAGCTACGGCCCGGAAACTATCACGATTCATGACCCAAATTCATCGGACACATACAAATACTATATTTTCAACTACAGCGACGGAAGCAACCCGTCCAGCGACAGGCTTTCCAATTCCGGCGCCCAGATCACGGTCATATTTGACAACGAATACAAAGGTACCTTCAAGATAAAGCCAAACCAGACGGGCTTGTGGTGGCATGTTTTTGATGTCGTGAACAAAAATCAGCTGGTCATTTATGACACCGTATCGAACGAGCTCTAAACACAATCTGAAGGACTGCACGGCATGAAAAAGAAAATCATATTCATTACAATTCTATTAACGATATCCGTATTGTCATTTGCGGATTCCTGGCTTCTTTGCCTGGGATCGTTCAATTCGAAGCAGGAAGCGGAAAAGCGTATTGAGAATCTGGAAAAACACGGCATCCAGGCCAACCTTTCAGAGTTTGTCACAGTTGACGGAACAAAATTCTACAGAGTGTTTTTTGATGAAAAAATGGATGACCAAAAGGACGCGGAATCGCACAAGCGTTTGATACTTTCCATAAAGGACCTGGACATTCCGGAAAGCGATATCTGGATAAGCAAAATCATCCAAAAGACATACGCGGATTATGAAGCAGGAAAAGCTGTGGAATACAAAACCACCGCGGAAGCTTCGTTTAATTCCATTGCGCAGAAAGGCGGCGGAACCATATCCTACACCTTTGGCACTGAGGACCTTTCCAATGCACTTTTCTATGCCATAAATGACATAAAATCATACCCGAATGTCGAAATCGTTTTTGTCCTTGACACAACAGGAAGTATGGATGACGATTTTGTTGAACTATACACGAACTGGCTACCGAAACTCGAACAGCAGATAAAGACTTTCAACAGCATCAGGCTTGGGTTGCTGCTTTACAAGGACTACGGTGACGAGTACGATTACAACTCTTTGCCGGTAAAAAACTTTGGATTCACATCATCAGTAAACACGCTTACCGACTGGATAAAAAGTGCATACGTAGGTGGTGGCAATGACGATCCGGAAGCTGTATATGAAGCCTTATATGCCGGAATCAACTACTTCGATTGGTCAGACGGGTCCAAAAAGAAAATCATCCTGATTGGAGATGCCGAACCGCACCCAAGTCCAAGAGGCTCCATACAGATTACGGAGGAGCTTGTAACAAGGATGGCAAAAGAAAAAGACATCTCCCTTGACTGCATCATAATAATGCCGGAATACATGAGAAGTGAATTGTCAGGCCGCGATTACATAAGATCCAGAATCCGTACGGTAGATTCGGATGACGCAGTTAAAGAAATCATCAACTCCGTGGAAACAGCGAAATAACTTTTGTACGCCATAAAGATTAGGAAGGACTAAAAATGAACAGAAAAAAGACCGTTTTATTATTACTCACAGCAATATCATTTTTCACGTCAAGCATTTTTGCAGAGACATGGTATATTTGCCTTGGATCATTCAAGGGATTGGATAACGCAAAACAAAGGGTAAATGCATTGGCATCCTGCGACATAAAAACGTTCATCAGCGAATTCAAGAAATCGGAAACTGAAACCTATTACAGGGTCTTCTATGACCAGACCTATGAAAGCTGGTCACAGGCCAATGCCAAACAGATTGAACTGGAAGCAGATTCCAAAACAAAAAGACTGGGCATCAAAGGTTCTTGGTGCGCAAACGTTCCGGACATGGAAAAATTTAACGATGAAACCATTCCTCAGTCACAGCCGAACACAAACACGATCATAATAAGGGAAACAATAAAAGAAGTTCCGGTGGAAAAAAGAATTGAGGTCATAAAGGAAGTTCCCGTCGAAAAGACCGTGGAAGTCATAAGGGAGGTTCCCGTTGAAGTAATCAAGGAAGTTCCTGTTGAAACCATCATAGAAGTCATAAAAGAAGTTCCGGTGGAGAAAACCATCGAAGTGATTAGGGAAGTCCAGGTGGAAGTCATAAAGGAAGTTCCGGTAGACAAGATCGTGGAAGTCATAAAGGAGGTTCCTGTTGAAGTAATCAAGGAAGTTCCTGTTGAAAAAATTATTGAGGTCATAAAGGAAGTGCCGGTGGAAGTCATAAAGGAAGTTCCCGTCGAGGTTATAAAGGAAGTTCCGGTCCAGGTTGCCAAAGAGGTACCAGAAGACAGCGGTGACGAAAATTCTGCGGAGGATTCAGACAAAGTCAACCCATCAGTGGACGACGGCGGCCATACTGAAGAAAAAGAGACGGAAGAATCCCCGGGTAATGACGATACCGAAAAATCAGAATAGATTCCCCTGTTCAGACATGGTTATGATTCCACCAGGCCGAATGAATTAACCCCATCGGCACGAATCAAATTAAAAAAAAAGATGGCATTTAATCTGATAACATAGTATCATGTTAGGTACAGGGGGATAGTAATATCCGTACCGGAACCACTGATATGGAAATCAACACAAAAATATGCCACATGGAGACATGAGATGCTAAAGAAACTTGCTACAGGATCAAGAAAATTTTTCTCGGCCGTCGGCAGAATCGTTCTGCTCGCCGCCACATGTTTCCTGCTTGGTATAGGGATTGTCCTTCCGCTATGGAAATGGGCTTCCAGCTCGCCGGCCACCTACACATGGTTTGTGCTCGGCTTGATTTGTGTTGGCATCATCTTCGCCATCGTTTGCGCATTCAAGAAAAAAGGTCCTCTGGCTACGGTATTTGGTCTGCTGAAGGTTCTGCTGATTGTTGGAGGACTTGCCATGGCCGTTTATTTTGTACTAAACAGTAACCGTATATTGGCCTTGATTGTTTTGGCTGTAACGGTGGTTCTTTTCTGTGTGCTGGTTTCCATAAAATCGGCGATAGAGGGACATCTTAAAACAAAGAAACTGTAATCTATGGATATTGGGTGGAGATTTTTCATGAAAAGAGTTAAACAAATTTTATTAACCGCGGTATTGTCGCTTTGCGCTTTTTCGGCTTTTTCACAGGGATACACGGTAATATCCAAACTGGAATCACGGAATCCTGAATTCAAGCAGCACCAATCGGAATTTCAGAAAAACAACATGGCCCTCAGCAGCCGCCGTCCGTACAATATGAACATCTACCAATACACCGTGACAGAGAAATTTGACGTCCTCTCGCTTGCATCCAGAACCTCACTCCGGATTGACACCGTTGTAACCATAAACGGAATCGATTCTGCAGAGGAGAATATTTCAGGAAAGACAATCTATCTACCGACCATAAACGGTCTTTTCATTCCACTGAATCCTGTGACCTCGGTGGACTATCTTCTGGCAAAGGAATATCCCCTCAAGGATGAAGATGGAGAGGAACTCTACCCTATCTATACAATCGCTGGAAAGGATTTCTATTTCATTGTCGATGGAAAATTTTCCTCCTCGGACAGGGCTTTCTTTTATGACCCAGGCCTGACCCTTCCCCTTGAAAAAAGTGTCCTGACCTCCCCGTACGGCATGAGGATAAGTCCAATCAGCGGAAAATGGCTGATGCACAAGGGTATAGACATGGCCGCACCAAAGGGAACCCCGATCCACGCATGCAAGGCAGGAACCGTCATAGTGGCCACCGAAATGGACAGGGTTTACGGAAACTACGTAATAATTGACCACGGAAAGGGAATGACAAGCCTGTACGGACATATGAGCAAGATGCTTGTCAGCAAGGGCGACAGGGTATCGGCAGGAGAAACCATCGGACTGGTGGGTTCGACAGGAATGTCAACAGGGCCTCACCTTCATTTCGAAATAAAGCTCAACGGAGAACTTCAGGATCCGCAGAAATATATTCAGGTAAAGTAACGTTCCGCACTGGAAAAACAACCTTTACTTATGATAATATCCTAGTATGAGAGTAGATAAAAGATTTTTTTGTTTTTTTGACCATCTGGAACGCATCTCTTCCGGTTTGCACAAATGTAAACGGACAGTGTTTCTGTTTTCGCGGAATTTGCTGTTGGCGGGATTTTTCTTGTGTGCAAGTTCTACGCTTTGGGCAGAAAATTTTAAAACAAATAAAGTCGTAAAGCTGCCAATATCATCCACCGGAACACAAAACACAATCTCCTTCGGGGTCAACGAAAGCCTCCTGATTGAGCTGCCGGCGGATATGTCTTTTATTGACGGAATAGAACTGACTTTCAAGTTGCCTTCAGAGATAGCCCAAATAAAAAATTCCATACTGTGGTCCTTTTACGAAGGTCTTTTTCCATCCCCAAGCATAAACAGTATTGAATATTCAGGAGTAAAAAAAGCTTCAGGGGCCATCGGCAACACATACAGCCTTACAATGAAGATACCTTTGAAATCCAGTGCGAACATAAAAAAGGACTCCTTTTCATGTCTGGTCCAGCCAATACCTGAGATTGTCGATGGAAAGATTTTCCTGAGACTTCAGCTAGGATTCAAGAACGCCGAGGACATGTTCAGCTCAAGCCAAATAAAGGTCACGGGAAAACCGATATTCCTTTCCAAGGGCAAGCTTGTAATCTCTCCATCATACCCAGACGAAGAGGAATACCCCTACACGCTTCTGGTGGATGGAAACATCACAAAATACGTGTACACCGGTATAATGCTTTCACCTGGAATCCACACAATCAGCTTTATGAGCGACTATTTCAGGAACGAGCAAAGGACCATATCCATTGAGCAGGCGAAAACCCAAACCCTCAAAATAAATTTCCGTAGCATAGTTCCAACCTTGCGTATAGTCGCTCCCGAAGGCACAAAGGTCTATCTGGACGGTTTCCTTTTCCCGAACATGAACGCCCAGCAGGATGTGAAGCCTGGGGACCACGACATCCGTTTCATATTTGGCAACTACGAGTTGGTGAAAAATATTACTGTCGTCAATGGACGTAACTACACGGTGTCAGTAAGCTTCGAGGCCACCATAACGGAAAACGATTTCTAATCCGCCTTTAGTCCTATGGCCAGCTTTGTGATGGCCAGGTCAAAACAAAAAACTTTTTACTAAGTTACTGTTTTCATTCAAGAAATGAGCAATTGTGACGATATTATAAATACCGGGTGCAAAACATATCCCCTCCCACCCAACTGCACCCGGTTGCCTTACAACAAGGCATGGCCGGTTGAATCTTCAGCCGGCCTCTTTTTTTCCACCCTTACAATGTCCTCTGAAAGCAAAAAAAACACCCCTCCATGCATCCAATAAGCAAAATGGATATGAAGCCCATTTCGACACAAATTCGTCAATCTGCTGCAATCCTCGTGGCTAGGAACGGCTATCAAAACAATTATCAAAAATCAATACCACCGGCTCAGCCGGTGGTTTGCTCAGCGGGTGTAACCCTTCGTTACCGGCCAGCGCTATAGCGCACTGAATCGACTGCCATGCGCACCACTTTCACTGGCCGCCGCTAAAGCGGCTTGTTTTTCGAACAAGCTTTTTGCCTCACTGTTTGTTACCTGCCACCTTTTGTCGGCTCACCCGTAAACGGGTCAAACAGCTCCTTCATTTCCAGTTGTTCAGACGCCTTGTCTTCCATCAACTGATTTCTGATATACTTCTCTATCGCAGTTTTATTTCTTCCCACCGTATCCACGAAATATCCGCGGCACCAGAATTGTCGGTTTCCATATTTGTATTTCATATGGGCGAACCTGTCGAATATCATCAGGCTGCTTTTTCCTTTCAGATATCCCATTATGCTTGATACGCTATATTTCGGCGGCACGCTCACAAGCATATGTATGTGATCGGGACAACACTCTGCTTCAATTATTTCCACGCCTTTCCGTTCACATAACTCTCGCAGTATTTTCCCAACCTCTCTTTTTATCTTTCCGTAAATTATTTGCCGCCTATACTTCGGTGCAAACACTATATGATATTTGCAATTCCATTTAGTATGAGCTAAACTTTGTTCATCCATATTGAACCTCC